>CAINFC010000208.1 GCA_903847975.1 uncultured Acidobacteriota bacterium
GGAACTCTTCGGGCCGGTGCTGGGAATTCTGCCGGTCCCCACGCTGGAATCAGCCATTGCCCTGATCAACGGGGCGGCTTACGGCAATGCGGCCTCCCTGTTCACCCGGAGCGGAAGCGCCGCCCGGATGTTTCGACATCTGGCCCAGGCCGGCAATATCGGTATCAATATCGGCATTGCCGCACCGATCGCCTACTTCCCTTTCAGCGGGTGGAAAGAAAGTTTCTTCGGGGACCTCCACGCCCAGTCGCGTCATTCGGTGGAGTTCTTCACCCAAACCAAAATTGTGATGGAACGGTGGCATGAGGAATGGACCCGGAAATTCTGAGCCCGGGATTTCCGCAAAGTCCTTGCTGCTTGACAGCAAAATTCCCTCTGCCTATAATGCAACCAATCGTGAAAGGCGGAGATCATGCCACGTAACAATCAAGTCAATGTGGGACTCATCGGAACCGGAAGGCTGGGGCGGAGCTACGCCGATTTCCTGGCGCACCGCGTCCCCGGGGCGCGTCTGGTCGCCGTTGCCGACCTGATTCCGGAGCGAGCTCGAACCTGCGCGGAAGCCAACGACGTTCCGAAATGGTACGACGGCCACCGGGAGCTCATTGCCGACCCGGCGGTGGAGGCCCTGGTCATCACCGCCACCACTACCAACCACTTTGAAATTGTCATCGATGCCGCGCCATCCCGAAAGCCCATCTTTTGCGAGAAGCCTCTGACCCTTTCCATTTCCGACGCCCGGGCCATGAAAGCGGCCATCGAGCGCTCCGGGGTTTTCTTTCAGATGGGATTCATGCGCCGCTTCGACAGTGCATTTTCCGCTTTGAAGAGCAAGATCGACCAGGGAGTCATCGGCACACCGGTCCTTTTCCGCGGCTCCTCACGGGATCCCTACCGTCCGAGCCTGGAGTATCTGGCTCCGGAAAACAGCGGCGGCCAGATCATCGACATGGCGATTCACGATATCGATATCGCCCGATGGTGCATGGGGGAATTCAGGACGGTCTACGCCATTGGAGGCGTTCTGGCTTACCCCGAGATGGGTCCGGTCGGGGACACGGACAACGCCATCCTCTCTTTCACCCTGGAAAGCGGCGCGCTGGGCGAAATCGACATCAGCCGGAATGGAATCTACGGATATGACATCCGCGCCGAGGTGCAGGGAACCAAAGGCTCGATACAGGCCGGCTACCTGCGTGAAACCCCGATTCTGGTAATGACCGAGGCGGGGGTTATGCATGACGTCGTACCATACTTCCCCCAGCGCTTCCGGGAGGCCTATGTAGCCCAGCTGGACGACTTCATCCGGAACGTTCAGAGCCAGAGCCCGTCCCGCATTACCATCGAGGACGGCATCGCCGCCCTGCAGGTCGCCGTGGCCGGCACCCATTCCTTAAAAGAAAATCGTATCGTGGCGGTGAAGGATTTTTAGCCACGTTCCCTCCGCTCCGGAAAATATTCCCATGTCGAAATGGCCGGCTACGGAACGAAACGATCTGTGCATATAAAAACGACCCTGCGCACCTCGGAAGAGACGGCGCCCTGCCGGAAGGAGCCTTTCGCTCCGGGGTATAAACCCGTTTACGCGATTCCAAAGATGGGGCTGAAACCATGAAACTGAGCATCGTACTTTCAACCCAGCCGGCCTCTTTTGCAGCGCTTGCCTATAAAGGCCGGCTGCAGGAAAACCTGGCAAAGATTCAGGCACTGGGATACGACGGGGTGGAGCTGGCCGTTCGTGACCCCGATCTCCTGGATAGGGCGGAACTGGACCGGCTGATATCCGAGGCAGGCCTTGCGGTTCCCGCCATCGGCACCGGCCAGGCTTTCGGCGAGGAGGGCATTTCGCTGACCGATTCCCGGCCCGAAATCCGGTGCAGGGCGATCGACCGCATCCGCTCGCAGATCCGCCTCGCCGCGCACTGGGATGCGGCAGTGATTATCGGCCTGATACGGGGGAAAAGCGAGCCCGGCTTTCCGGCAGACACAAAAGAATCCATGCTGCGGGAGGCACTGCGGGAATGTGCCGCCGAGAATCGCGGCATTCGGCTGGCCATCGAACCCATCAACCGTTATGAGACCGATTTGCTGAATACGGTCGGCTCCTCCCTGCACTTTCTGGACCGCCTGGCGGAGGAAAATGTAGGACTGCTGCTGGATACTTTCCATATGAATATCGAGGAAAGCTCCATTTACCGGAGCATCTGCCAGGCAAAGGATCGAATATTTCATTTTCATCTGGCGGATTCCAACCGGTGGCACCCGGGTGCCGGACATCTCGATTTCCGGAGCATCGTCGAAACCCTGGGTGAAGTCGGATATCGCGGGTGGCTCTCCGCCGAAATTCTTCCGCTGCCGGACCCCGACACCGCCGCGGAATCAACCATGCAGCACATGCGAAGCTTGTGCCGGTAACCTGGCGAAAGCGGATGTCTTAGCCCATTTAGCCCAGGATTTCCCGGACCGGAGACAGGAAGGCTCGACATGTCCCTGCTTTTTTGCCGAAGTGACTCCTCAGCAAGAGGGGATCGCCGCTTCCCCGCAGCCTAAAACGGACCCAGCGCCCCCGGGGCACGCGCCTAAAAAGCCGATGCAACCGGTCCTGCTCGGGGTAAGTCCCTGTCGGGACGGCAGAATCGGACTCATCCACTGTTTTTGGCAGCGTCCTCTCCTCGGTCGAGTTCGTCAAAAAGTCCCTTTTCCCTTCCCAAATACACGGGATGCCTCTTTCTTCCTTCCTGATCTTCCCGTCTTCCTGTGAAAAAAGAGCTCACTTTTCCCGGACGGCAATCCCGGGCTCCCTCCGGTCCCCCGGCAAGGACGAGTTCTGCAGGGAGCGTATTCCATAAAGCGCCTCCTCGATCATCTTGCGATTGAGGCGAACCAGGTCCGCGATCAGACCGATCAGGCTGGTCTGAAAACCGATAATAATCAGGATGGCTGCCAGGATGAGGGACTGCACGTGACCGGCAGAGGAGCCGATCATCCAGAAGTATAAAAAGCGAAAACCTATAAGGCTGCCCAACAGGGTGAAAGCAGCACCCAGGCCCATAAACACCCGCAGCGGGCGGTACATGACATAGAAGCGCAGGATGGTAATACCCGACAGCGAAATGAAGGAGGGAACATTACGCATCAGCCTCGAGCGCCGCAGCTGGGGATTGGTGCGGATGGGGACATAGCAGACGGCCATTTTCCGGGCGCCCGCCTGAATGAGAGTTTCGAGCGTGTAGGTAAAATCGCTGAGCACCGTCAGCCGCAGGGCCGCCTCCCGGCTGAGAGCCCGGAATCCGCTGGTGGCATCCGGAATGGGAAAACCGGAGGCGGTTTCCACTACTTTGCTGCCCACAGTCTGCAGCCGCCGCTTCCACCAGGGGAAGTGCTGCTGGGCGGCGACACCGCGGTCGCCGACTACCATGTCGGCTTTCTTCTCCAGGATGGGCTGAACCAGCCGGCCGACATCGCCCCCGCAGTACTGATTGTCGGCATCCGTATTGACGATGATATCCGCGCCGGCGGTCAGCGCGGCCTCCAGGCCGGCACAAAAAGCCGCGGCCAGCCCCCGGTTGGACCGGAAGCGAACCACATGATGAACTCCGCTGCGCCGTGCCACTTCGGCAGTGCGGTCCGTGGACCCATCGTCGACCACCAGGATCTCCAGCCGGTCCACCCCGGGTAGGGATGCGGGCAGGTCCTGAAGAGTCTTCTCCAGCGTTGTTTCTTCGTTGTAGCAGGGGATCTGAATAACGAGCTTCATGCCGATCCGGCTCAGGGGTAGGGTCTGCCGGGAACCCTCTGCGGCTGAATCGGCGAAGCCGTCTGGCTGCTGGCGCGATTGCCGCCCGACCCGCTCACAGCTCCGGCGGAAGATCCGCCCACCACGCCACCTGCCCCCGCTTCGGGCCCGGATATCACCTTATCGCCAAAAGGGGTTCGGGCGATCCGCCGGCCCTGGTCGTCGATGAATTCGTTGCGCCGCAGAGGGGTGTTGGCCGCCGGATTATTCATGGTCGGATTGACCGGAATCTGCGGGCGAGCCCCGATATTGATCACCTGGTTCTCGGCAATGGGCGTTTTGACCGGGCTCCGCATCATCCGCGTGGAGGGATCGCTGAGATCCAGGACCTGCGTGGAGACGGTCCCCGAAGGAGCGGTGAATGCCAGTTCCACTTTGTTGGCAGTGATCTGCGAAACGCGGTAGCCGAGGACATCATCCCCCAACCGAACCATCCGGGAAGCCTTCTGGCCCTGGGCCGATTTTGGCTGAAACAGGAACGCGCGGGAATCGTTGCCCACCTTGGTAACTCCCAGGAGAACAGGCCGGGGCTCGAGTGGGGGCGGCGCTTCGGAGGCCGGCGTGGATGCATCTTTGGTCAAATTACGGCTTTCCAGGAAAAGGTTTTTTTCGGAAACCGTCAGAAAATTGACCTGGTTGAGGGGTATCACTGATTTGGGGTCATAAAGCGGAACGCGGGGAAGCAGGTCGCGCAGCTTTTCGTCACCCGGTACGGCGGCCGCCTGATCCTGGTGAACGCTTTCAAAAAGCATGTAGTCCCGGTATACGGTTTTGCCTATATAAAAACAGGCTCCCATCAGGATCAGGTTAAATAAAATCAATCGCTTGCTCATACCTGTATTTTACCTGAGAAGGGAAAAAAACGGAATCCGTACTCACTCGGCGGGAACATCCGGCTGGTTCACGAAACGCTCCAGGTAATAGCGCACCACTTCCGACGGATTGCCGTCCGCGGCCATGCGACCCCGGTGAAGGAGGAGCAGCCGCTCGCACCAGGATTCGGCGGAAGCCAGGTCGTGGGTAACCAGCAGGATGGTTTTGCCGGCGCGCTGAAATTCCTCCATCCGCTGCCGGCATTTTTTCTGGAAATCGGCATCGCCCACGGCCAGCACTTCATCCAGGAGCATGATATCCGGAGAGAGGCTGACGGCAATGGAAAACGCCAGCCGGACGTGCATCCCGGAGGAATAGGTGCGCACCGGGGCATCGATGAACTCATGCAGGCCGGAAAATTCGACGATGGACGGGTAGACCGACTGCAGCTCCCGGCGGGTCAGGCCCAGGATCATGCCGTTTACGAATATGTTTTCACGACCGGTAAGCTCCGGGTGAAATCCGACTCCCAGCCCCAGCAGACTGGAGAGTTTTCCGAATACCTGCAGCCGCCCGGAGTCCGCGCGGTAAATGCCGCTGATCAGCTTGAGCAGGGTGGTTTTACCCGAGCCGTTGGGACCAATGATGCCAACCGTAACCCCCTTGGGAATCCGGAAGGAAATGTCGTGCAAAGCAGTCAGCTGCAGGGCGGGATCCGCGGCGGCTCGCCTCAGCCGCCCAGGATGCAGAATGGCCTCCTTCAGCGCAACCCGCTGCCGGGTACTGTATTTTCTAAAACGCTTGCTGACATGCTCGGCAATAATGGCATCCATTTTCCTTTTCTCCAAGGCTTACAGGTACTCGGCAAAAACATCCTTGTGGCGCTGAAAGACGCAATTACCCAGGAGAATCAATACCACGGCCAGCAGGGCCACCCAGCCGAGAGAGGTCCAGTCCGGACTTCTCCGGAAATAAAAAATATCCTGGTAGGAAATGATCAATCGGGCGATGGGATTCCACTTCACTGTAAATCGCAAACCGGCGGGGATCACGCCCTGGGGATAGATAATCGGCAGAGCGAAAAAGACCAGAGAAAGCACATGGGTCACCAGGTAGGCGATATCCCGGAAAAAGACGTTGTAGGTCGCCAGTACCAGAACCGCTCCGCTGATCAGCAGGAAATGGACCGCCAGAATCAGGGGAAGGGCCAACAGGGCGGCAGAGGGGTAAACCTTCAGCAGGGACAGGAACAGAAGTAAAATCGGCACGGTCAAGACAAAATTGGTGACATCCGAAAGGATGGTCACAATCGGCAGTATTTCACTTTTAAAAACCGTTTGGGTGATATATCCGGCCCCTTCGACGATCGAGTTGGTTCCGGATTGTACGGACAGCGAAATACAGATCCAGGGGAATAATCCGCTGATCAGAAACGCAGGATAATTGCCGACTTCGTTCCCCAGGCGCAGGTAATAGGAAAATACCAAAACGTAAATCCCCAGCAGCAGCAGCGGATTGGCAAACGACCAAAAAAACCCGAGAATCGAGCCCTTATACCGCGTTTTCAGATTTCTTTCCACGAGCGTCCAGACCAGAGCTTTGTGCCGCCAGATCACTGCCGGCAGGTATCCCAACCAGTAAGGACTCTGTGGTTGCAGTAGCTTTATCATACGACCATCACTTTATGAAACAAAAAGGGAACACGACTTTTACGGATGTACATCCGGCTCCAGATCCGGAATTCGTTGCGCCAGAGCGGTATTAAAATCGGGCGCCTGAGGAAATTCATGATCCAAATACCTGTCGTCGATCGGCAAAACGATCGATTTTTTCAATTGTTTCCGCCCTTGATGAATTCGCCACGGAGTCGTAAACCAGTCTGCATCCAGAAGAAGCAACTGGTTTTCCGCCGGAATTCTACACCGCAGCATGATTTCCCGGCGGGACCGCAGATAGCGGGGCAGTTCCCGGAGATAAGCACCCAGCGCACGGAAATAAGCCACCCTTGGGCCGAACAGCAGGAAGCGAAAGAACACCAGGATCTGATGCACCAGGAAAAAGGGAAAATTTCGAAGAATCAGGCGGCCGGGCATGTTTTTGGTCCAGGCAGCCAGGAAATTCCGGTAGCTGTAAAAAATAGTAAATGCCGTATTTTCGATCGCCGTGGCCCGAACGGAATGGTAGGCGAAAGCCGTAGGTACGTAAAGGCAGCGATGCCCCAGCAGCCGGGCTCGGAAGCAGAGGTCCACATCCTCACAAAAACAGAAGAAATGGTCGTCGAAAAGGCCGACATCCTGAAAGAATTCCCGGGTATAGAGGGCCGCCGCTGCACTGGCTCCGAATACTTCCTCCGCAGGAGCCGGCTGGCAGGAGAGGGAACTTCCCCAGTTCCGCTTGTACCCGAAGCCGGAAGCCATGTAGCCGTCGCCCTGACAGTCGACCAGATAGCTGACCGAACGCTTCTCGAAGTCCACCAGCAGCCGGTCCAGGTAGATAAGATTGGAAGCGCAGGAGGAGATCCCCGGGTTCGATTCCATGCTCTGAAGCATGCGATCGAGCCAGGCCGGGTGCAAGCGGACGTCGTCGTTGACCAGGGCGATAAATTTCCCCCGGGCTTCCCGGATGCCATGGTTGCACCCTGCGGCAAAGCCCACATTCTTCCCCATCTCCAGGATTCTCAGGCCGGCAAACTTTGGCAATAAATAGTTTATTCTTCCGGTCGAACCGTTGTTGACCACCAGGACCTCAAAATCCCCGGCATTCTGGCGGTAGATGGAAACCAGACAGCGCTCCAATCGGGCCAGCTGATTCAAAGTCGGGATAATGAAGGAAACCTTGGGCACTTCGCAACTCACCTGCCCGGCTCCCTTTGCACCATTACCTTTTCGTGTTTCATGCAGCTCAATAATGGCAGATTTTGCCCAACCGGGCAAGATCGTATTTGAAAAAATAGGTTACAATCCCGTATGGCAAGCACTACTCTTTTCCCTTTTTCCGACTACTGGTGGTTTTATACCCTGTTTACTTTTTTCGTCGTTTCCCTGCTGGCTCTGGATCTGGGTCTGGCTCACCGCAAATCGCATTCCATCTCCTTTCGCGAAGCGGCCGCCTGGAGCCTCTTTTGGGTTTCCCTGGCCTTGGTTTTCAATCTTTTTCTTTATTTCTATGCCAGCTGGACATTTCAGAAGGATCCCCGCCTCCTGGCCATCACCGGATTTCAGGCTTCCCGGTCGGCGGCATCCGTGGCCCTGGAATTCCTGGCCGGGTATCTCACCGAGTATTCCCTCTCTGTGGATAATATCTTTGTGTTCGTCGTGGTCCTCCGGTACTTCGGCATCCCCTCCATGCACCAGCACCGGGTTCTTTTTTTCGGCATTCTGGGTGCCCTGATCTTCCGGGGCATTTTCATTGCCGCCGGCTCGCTGGTCATCGACCTGCCCGGGGTCAAAGAGCTGCTGGGGCTGTTTCTGGTTTTTACCGGAATAAAAATGGTAAAGGAGTCGGAGGTCCATGTGGAGCCGGAGAAAAATCCGGTTCTCCGGCTGATACGACGCTTTTTCCCTGTTTCCAACCATCTGCACGGCCGCCATTTCCTGATCCGGCAGGACGGCCGGACGCACATCACCCCTCTCCTGGTAGCTCTGATTTTCCTGGAAATGACGGACGTCCTTTTTGCCATGGATTCCGTTCCTGCCATTTTCGGCCTTACCCGGGAGCCGCTGATTGTCTATACCTCCAATGTCTTTGCCATCCTGGGTCTCCGCTCCATGTACTTCATGCTCACCGGCGCCATGGATAAATTCCATCTGCTCAACTACGGGCTCTCTGTGGTGCTGGCCTTTGTGGGTCTCAAAATGGCGATTCTCGACCGGTTCTTCGGCGGGCATTTTCCGATCGGCATTTCGCTGGGAATCATCACCGTATCGATTGGCGCGGCGGCAATTCTCTCCTTCGTCTTTCCCAAAAAAGAAAAAAAGGGGGAGAGTTAGATCATGCGGCGGCGGATTCAGCGGGGCAGAAGATCGCGTATGTTGCCGCGATAGAGTCTTTTCATCTGCCGGTAGCCGGTCCCGTAAGGGGAATCCCCGCGGCGCTCCAGCCGCTCCAGGGCGGCCGTAAAGCCCTTTTGTCGCAGCACTTCGGCTGCCGCCCACTGGGCAAATCCTTCCACCCATTCGGGGTGGGCATCCAGGAGATTATGGTCGGCCTGCCAGGCGTGCGCATACTCATGGCCGGCCGCTTCATAAAGGAGCTCGGGAATCAGGCCAAAAAGCAGATAAATTTCCGAAAGGGTTCCAACCCGGCGATAAAGCCCCAGCTCCTTTCCAAAGAGCGGGCTCCGGTCGGAAAAAATCCGGTCACGCAGCTCCCGGGTTGTGGCAGAGGCGCTGTTGAGCTTCTCCACGCGTAAAACATAGGCAGTCGATAAGGCCAGCCCGTAGGAGGACTGCACAATGGCGCCGGCCTCTTCCATGATCCGGGCGATGTCGTCGATGTCGAATATGGCCCTCTCTCCGCAGGCCCCGCATACCACCCGGTCGTCCGGATAACGCCACAGGTCGTCTCCGACCGGCGCCCCGCACAGGAAACAAGCCGGCCTGTTCCGCTTGCAGGCCGGGCAGAAAAATCCTTCCCGCAGCGCGAAAGAATAGCGGATTCCCAGGATGGCTCGGCCGCAGGCCTGGCAGTGTATCAGCTGCGCTTCGCAGGACGGGCAGGCCCCCGAATAGGGATGGATTGCCTGGGCAGCGGTCGGAAGCTTGCAGAAGCGGCAGCGGGGAGCCGCCTGGTTGCAGCGGGCGCAAATGGCCTCGGTGCGGTCCGGCACGGCAAAGAAGGGTTCGCCGGCTTCTATGCGCCTCCCGCATACCCGGCAGTATTTCTCATCTTGGGCATGGGAGAATGCGGTGCCGGAAAAAAAGAGCAGAAGCACGGAGCGTCGTGACCACACCGCGGATTCCTTCCATGGCGCCAGGGATATCCGTGCCGGAACGTTTTTCTCGATCATGCCCAACCTTTTCTTTTTTTCTCCTGAATCGGTCTCAGAAAAGCCCGGGAGTCAGGAAGGCTTTCCCTTGAAAGGGTACTACTTCCAGGGGCACGCCGTAAAGACCGGAAATGAATCCGCCATCCCACGGGCGGTCCGGATGCGGCGGCTGCTGCAGAGTGCCGTTTTTCAGAAAGAAAAAATGATTTCCATACAGAAAGGCGCTGTTGGGTTCATGAAGGACTGCCAGGACGGTGCGCCCTGCTTGGGTCAGCCTCCGGACCATGGCCAGGAGTCGCGCCGTGTTGGCCAGATCCAGGTGGGACACCGGCTCATCCAGCAGCAGGACCGGCGAATCCTGTGCCAGCAGGCGGGCCAGCAGCACCAGCTGGCGCTCTCCCCCGGACAGCTCCGTGTAGGGCCGCCGGCGAAGGTCCGTCAGGCCGGCGGTTTCCATGGCTTCCTCCGCTTTGCGGCGGTCGGCCTGTCCGGGCTGGGAGAACACATACGAGGCCCGGCCGGTAAGCACAATTTCTTCGACGGTGAAAGGGAAAACGGGATGATGGCTTTGCGGCAGGTATCCGACCAGGCGGGCCCGTTCCCGGACGGGCACCTCGCTGAGGTTTCGTCCGAACAGGCGCACCGCTCCGGCGGGGGACGGCAGTTGCCCCGCCATTGCCTTAAGCAGCGTCGACTTGCCGGAGCCATTGGGCCCCAGGAGAACGCTGAACCGGCCCTCCGGGATTTTCAGAAAGATGCGGTGCAATACCGGCCGCTCCCGGTAGGAAAGGGAGAGATCGCAAATCTCGATCGGCACGCTACCCCTCCCCGAAGGCCGCGGTGGCTCTTTTCAGCAGCACAATGAAAAACGGAGCGCAGACCAGAGTGGTGAATACCCCGACGGGAATCTCGAAAAGCGCCACGGAGCGGGCGAAAGTGTCCACCACCACCAGAAAAACGCCTCCCAGCAGGAAGGAAACAGGCATAAGCCGCTGATGCCCCGGCCCGACCAGCATCCGGCCCATATGCGGAACGGCCAGCCCCACCAGCCCGATGATGCCTGCCACGGCCGCGGCGGCGGCCGAAGACAGAATGGCCGCCAGCAGGAAAAGAATCTTTTCCCGCTCCGGGTGCAATCCGACCGCGCGGCACTCTTCCTCCCCCAGCACCAGGACATCCAGCCGCCAGCGGAACAAAAAGAGAATGACGCTTCCGGCAAGCACCGGCAGCGCCACAGACTGCAGCTTGCCCCAGCCGGCATTGTGAAGATTGCCCATCGTCCAGTGAACAATGGTCTGCAGCTTGAAGGGATCGTTGGCAACCTGGATCAGGGTCAGGGCGGCGGTGAAAATACCATTGACGATGATCCCGGCCAGCACCAGGGACAGCGCCGATACGCTCCGCCTCCGCATGGCCATGAAATAGCAGAGAGCCGCCGCCAAAACAGCAGTCAGAAAGGCCGCGGGCTGCAGCGGAATCCAGGAAACCGTCATGGCCAGGGCCGCCCCGCAGGCCGCTCCGGCGCTCAGGCCGAGGATATCGGGGGAAACCAGCGGGTTGCGGACCAGGGCCTGCAGGGCCGTGCCCGAGGAAGCCAGGGCGGAACCTACCAGGAAAGCCAGAAGGACGCGCGGCAGTCGGACTTCCAGCAGAATGGTCCGGATCAGCAGGTCGTCGGGGGCGGGCCAGCGGCCGGATGCAAAGGTTGCGTCCCAGGCCCAGCGCAGGATGCGAAGAGCCCCAGGACCTCCCGGGGGGCCCAGGAGCATCGCGGCCCCGAGAACCAGCAGGGGAAAAACCAGAAAGAAAAGCAGCCGCTTCATAGTTTCCCCTCATAAAGCCATGCCAGCACCCGTCTCTGCTCCTCTTCCAGGTCGAGCGAGGCGAGCGCTTCCGGATGGATCCACCGGGCGGAGATCTTCATGGCCAGGGGAAATTTCAGGGTCCACTGGTCGCACAGGAACATATCGGAAAACTCGTGTACCCGCCCTTTCCGGACGGCATCGACCGTCTGCCATTGCGGATCGCTGCGAATGTCCGCCGGGTCCATCCGGTCATTGGGCCACATCAGAATCACCTCCGGGTTCCAGGCGATGATTTTTTCCATGGAGACCTGCGCATGCTCCCGGTCGATTTCCGCGGCCACGTTGCGGCCGCCCGCCAGGCGGATCAGCTCATCGACCAGGCTGCCGCGCCCGGAGGTCTCCCGGCTCCCCTGAGCCCAGATGAAGTAGACCCTCGGTCCGACCGCCTCCTGGGCCTTCCCGGCAAGGCTTTCCTGGAACTGGAGGAGTTCCTGCCGGGTCCATTGGACGAGCTCCCGGGCACGATCCACCCTGCCGGTCAGCCGGCCCAGGGCCAGCATCTCCCGGTACACCTCTTCCCTGCTTTTCAGAAAAACTCCGAATACCGGTATGCCATGCTCCTCCAGGGCGGCGATGGCCTCGCTCTGGTGCGCCCATAGAATCACCAGGTCCGGGCGCAGGGCCAGAACGCTTTCCAGGTGAACAAAGTCCCAGTTCCCGGGAGCCGGAAGCTCACGGCTGCGGATGCGGGGGTCCAGGGCCGCATACCAGCGAAACAGGCCGCTCTGGTAGATGTTGGTGGAAATACCCACCAGGCGGGATTCGGCTCCCAGCATGTACAGGCCGCTCAGGGCGCTTTCGATCAGGCAAACGATTCTCCGGGCGGGCTCCCGGAGGGCCACCGTTTTCCCCCGGAAGTCCGTCTCTTCTATGGCGGCCGGCGAAGGGGAATCCCTCGTCTCCATCCTCCGGCATCCGGAGCTCGCCGACAAAAACAGGAAGAGGGCCGCCCCCAGTCCGGCAGGCAGCCGCCACCGGAGCCGAAGACCGCCCCCTTTTCCTGACGGTGTTCTCATGCCGCTCACGGCTAAAGCTTCAGCTGGAGGCCGGCGAAAAAGTTGAATCCGGGATCCCGAAACTGCCAGGGCATTTCATAGCGGCGGTTGGTCAGGTTGTTCAGATCCAGGAAAAGTTCGACGCCATATTCCGGGGAGCGGAAAAGTTCCCGGGTCAGTTTCAAATTCACCGTCCGGTAGGAGCCGAAACTCCGACGCCCGCTCCAGGAGGTGCTGTCGTAATATTTCCCTGTGGCCTGGAAATAGGGCGAGAGGCTGAAGCGCGTCTGCAGCTGGAAGGTACACCCGGCGTTCAGGACGTAATCGGGAACGAAGGAAATATCCGCACCGTCCTGATCCCGGTCCAGCGGGTTTTCGATGCGGGTGGAGGTATAGGTCAGGTTGGCGAACCACCGGAAAAAGGGGCTGGGAGCCTGTTCGAAGGGGATCTGGAAACCGAGAGAGCGGGCTTCCCCGGCGTTCACCGACTGGCTCTGGGAGGGATTGCGGCTGACGGTATTCTCCACGATGGCATCCTGAATCCGGTTGTAAAAAAGCCGCAGGCCGGTGGTGATGAAATGCGGAAGGCGCAGGTCGGCCCCTGCGTCGTAGCCCAGCCCTTTCTCCGGCCGCAGATCCGGATTGGGAAGCTGCCCGTTCCGCCCGGGAACGCCCCGGTCTTCCAGGCGCAGCGTCCCTCCCACCGATTTGGCCGCCGGGGCGGTAAAGCTGGTGCCCACATTGCTGTAAAGCGAGGCCGTATCGGAAAGCTCGTACCGTACTCCGGCGCTCCACAAGCCCCGGTCCCAGCTTTTCTCGCGCACTCCCGGCTTCGAGCCGCTCAGCAGGTCGAAGGTATTGCCGGTGTGCTGGAAGCGCCCTCCGGCACGAAGCGTCCAGCGGCCGCGGACATATTTTTCCTGCAGAAAAAGGCCGGTGGCCAGGGCGCGGGCATCGTTGCCGATCCGCTGCACTCCGTCGATTTCCGCGTAGGTTTCGTACCGCGCGGCCTGCCCGTCGGCGCCGAAGGTCAGGATGCTGTTGCCGCCGTGCCGGCGTGTCAAGGTAAGGTCGACCGGCACGATGTCCTGCACCACGCCGTCATGCTCCCGCAGCGCCAGGCTGGCCGGGTATTGGTCTTCCCCCCAGCGCCGGTCATAGCGCCGGTATCCGGTCCGGAACTGCAGGTTCCATCCGGAGGACCAGGGATGGTCGTACCGAAGGTTGACGGTGTCATAGTTGTGGGAGTAGTCGCGGTTGGGGCGCCCCGCGGCCCCGTCGTGGAGGGTGTGCTGGGCGAAAATAGAAAGCTTGTGCCCCGGCTTTCCCAGGTGCCAGGTGGCCTTGGCATACAATTTCGTTTTCTGGTAAGCCGGATCCTCCAGGATGTTGAGCCAGGAGCCCGGGGTGCCGTAGTCTGTGTAATCGGACTGCTCGTAGCCGGCGCCAAAAAAGTAGTGCAGCCGCCCTTTGCGGTTCTGGTGGTAAAGCCGGCCGTTGAAGGTGGCCCAGGAACCTCCGCCCAGCAGGATGCGCGAAGCCTGCCCTTCCACCTCGTCTTTCAGAATCAGATTGGTGGTTCCCGAAAGCGGAGTCTGGTTCCCGGCAAAATCCATGCTGAGGTAGTTGGAATAAAGAACCGACGCCGGCCCCTGGTGCGCTTCGACCCGCTCGAAAACCCAGGGATCCAGGCTCATGGTGTCCATGAAGGAATCGACCGGCAGGCCGTCCAGCAGGTAGCTGTTATACTTCGGCCCCAGCCCGCCATAGGATCCCCAGTTGGCGTCGTTGCGGGAGAGCACGCTGACGAATAATCCGGGCTGGTATTGCAGCAGTTCGGCGGCATTGCGGCGGCTGTCCGAAGACCGCTCGATGTCGGTGGAATCGAGCACCAGGACCTTCTGGGTAACCTGCTTCTGGGCTTGTTCCACCTTGGAGTCGGTAACCACCACCTGGATGCGCAGGGGATCCGGCCGCTTTTCCGGGGATTCCGCCGAAGAGGAAGTGGCGGGGGCTGTCCCTTGTCCCATGGCAACAGGCATCGCTGCGATCCAGATGGCTACGATAGAAAGGTAATTTTTTTTCATAGTAGTTGGATTGCTTTCTGTGAATGCCAAGTATTTCGTTTCCATGATCCGGTCAGAATCAGTTTGTAACACGACTGCTTGGAGCCTGTCAAAAATGAAACCTTCGAAAAAAGACCCAAAACACCCCAGAACAAACTCACAAACGAAAACCGTTTAGAGTACAGCCTTAAGGCTGCGTGCTGCAAGCAGGTTTCCGCTTGTGCTCCGCAAGCCTGGACTCTGCGCAAAGACTTTTTGCGAGATCATCATTTTTTATAGCTTCATAAAAAGTCCCGCAAAAAACAGGAAGGCAGAATGCAGTAGCCAGAATCCAGAATCCAGAATATAATATACTTATTTTCAACAGGTTACCCCTATTCTGGAATCTATCTTCTGGATTCTGAATTCCAAAACGGACTTTTTTCGAAGCCATCAAAAATGATAATCCGGTAACAAGTCCCTCTCCCCATCCGAAATACCCTGATTGCTTCTTCCTTCCTTCCTGATCTTCCCCTATTCCTTTGAAATGATTTGGCTTACAGGAAGAAAGGAATGCGGTGACTTTTTACCGGTTTGTCCCCGTCCCGTGCCTCCGCCGGACAGGAGCCACGAAAGGCTCGCCACGCCAAGACCACGGCAAACGCACTCGCCCGCTACCCCGTCCGGCAGCGCATCTCGAGGTGGGCGCGGGCGCCCTCGAACGTGCCGGCGATCTCCGCGGTGTCCGGAAGCGAATCCCTTAACCGTTCCAGGACCCGGCGCTCCCCAACGCGACGGCAGGAGGGCCGATAGTGCAGATCGAAGACCCAGCTGACCTGCAGCAGCTTCCAGTCACACAGGGAGCGGATCATGCGGTAGCTGGGAATCCGGCCGGCCCGGACCTCCGCCGCCAGCTCCGGCGATACCGGCCCCTCCAGGTCAACATGGTGGGCAATCTCCGGATAGTCGTGGATCCGATTATTCCGGAAGGCATCCAGGAAGATTTCGAAGATGTCCAGCTTGTCGGCGTCGCGTATCAGGTGAAGAAACGGTACGCTTCCGGCGCTCAATCCCGCCGGGACCCGCAACCCGTTGTGCAGCCGGATACCGTCCAGAATCTGCTCCCGGCGCCCGCCGCGGCAGCGGTCCAGGACTTTTGACTCCTGGACCACCTGGACCCCCCGCAGGGCATGATTTACGGATTCGACATCCCGAAAGGTTCCAAACTCGGCCATCTGGCTGAACCGCCCGGCGTCATGCAGCAGCCCCAGCGCTTCCGAGGTAATTTGATCGGAGCGATTCCATCCCAGATCGGAAGCCAGGGTGGCGGCTTCCTGCGAAACCCGCCGGCTGTGCTCCCTTTTCAGCACCATCATGGCGCGCACCGATTCGCGGCAGCCGTTTTCGCGGCAGTATCGATCCGCGTACAGCTCAAACCAGTCCCGGATTCCTTTTAATTCCGCCTCGTTCATTTTTCTTTCCGCCCATGAGCACTCCCCCCGGGACGCGGAGCGTCCTGCAGGATCCGGTAGAGCCGCAGCGGCTGCTCGATTCCCTTCAGGGGCATACTGCCCAGCGAAACGGTCGGGAAAAGATCCCCGATCTTTTCTTTGGTGCTTTCGCCGATAATGATTTCATCCGCCTGGGCGATCTGGTTTTCGATGCGAAAGGCAATGTTGACCGAGTTGCCCATGACCGTATATTCCAGGCGCTTTTCCGAACCCACATCGCCGGCGATCACCCGCCCGCTGTTGATGCCGATGCGCATCCGTAAAGGATCCGGGAAGCTGTGAATCCGATTGATCTCCTCCAGCGCCCGGAACATTTCCAGGGCGGTGCGCACGGCCCGCCGGGCGTGATCCTCCTGGGAAAAAGGAGCACCGAAGACCGCCATGACCGCATCCCCGATATATTTATCCAGTGTCCCTTCGTTCTGAAAAATGACATCGGTCATGGCCGACAGGAAGGTATTGACGCGGTTCATGGCCTCCTGCGGCTCCAGCTTCTCGGTCAGCGAAGTAAACGCTGTCAGGTCGGCAAAAAGGACGCTGATCTCCTTTTCCTCGCTGACCCGGAAGCCCTGCTTGCCCGATCGCAGAATGCGGTTGACCACCGCCGGGGAGTGATAGCGCTCCAGCTGCTCGCGAAGGTGCCTCTCCCGCTCGACGGCTTCCCGAAGCTGCGACTGGTCGATGGCGATGGCGGAGATAATGGCAATGGTCGACAGCAGATCGAGATCCTTTTCCTGGAACACGTTTTCCCGGAAGCGGCTGTCCACGTAAACGATCCCTTTGACCTTTTTTTCATCCCAGAGAGGCACGCACATGCAGGAATGGATCTGCTGCAGAACCACGCTCCCCTTGGCATCGAAGCGCTCGTCGCACATGGCATTGGCCGTCAGAACCGCCATCCCTTCCCGGAATACTTTGTTGACGATCGTCCGGGAAAAGCTGATCCCTTCCTTCCCCGAGGCGGATTCCGGGGAGGAACGCACCTTGATTACGCAGGGCACCAGGTCCTGGGTTTCGGGATTGTACAGCATCAGAAAGCCGCGGTCGGCGTGCAGGTATTCAAAAACCAGGTCCATCACTCCGGAAAGTACCGTGTTCAGGTCATGGGATGACAGCAGCGATTTGGCGGCATTCAATATGATGGCCGCCATCTCATTGGCCTGCCGGCCGTCCGGACCGGCCTTTCCTCGTGCCTCGATTCCCCTCTCGGCCACCGGGAAGGAAATGGTCATGTTGGGATCGGTCAGGTACTCGTCGCTCAGCCGGATCGGAGTCTGCCGGGAATTGAAGAACAGCAGGCGGAACGCCCCCAGGGAGATTTCATCCCCGTGCTGCAGCACTTTCCGGCGGACCGGCACCTGGTTGACCGTTACCCCGTTGGCGCTTCCCAGGTCTTCCACGACAAACTGGTCTCCTTCGCTGAATACCCGCGCGTGCCGTCGTGATACTTGCGGGAAAGGCAGAACGATGTCGCTTTCCACCGAACGCCCGATGACCATCGAGGGCCTGTTCAGGGCAAAGCGCCGGCCATGTTTGGCGTGCAGCAGTTCCAGGTAGGGCAGGCCGTTGGACATCCGTCAGCATCCCCTGCCAAGTCTACAAATCCGTGAAGGCACCCGTGGCGCCGCTTGCTCCCAACCGGAGAATAAAACCATGCGGAAAGAATAACCTGAATTGAACCGCCCGCAAAGGTCGGCCGGCGACTCTCCGCGGATTGACTTCGCTGAGGGGCTGAAGCAAAATCCAGTGCAGGCAGGTAGGATTTTTCATCGATACAGGAGAAGCCATGCATTATCTTCTTTTTTACGAGTATGTCCCGGATTACCTGGAGCGGAGGATTCCCCTGCGTTCCGCTCACCTGTCTCTGGCCTGGCAGGCGGTGGAACGTGGAGAACTGCTCCTGGGAGGCGTCATGGAGGGCACCCCGGAAGGAGCCCTGCTCCTGTTTCGGGCAGAGTCCGCGGCGGCGGTGGAGGCTTTCGTAGCGCAGGATCCCTATGTTCTGCACGGCCTGGTGCGAAGCTGGCGGATCCGCACCTGGAACACGGTGGTCGGGGAAGCCGCGGCCAACCCGGTGCGCTGACCCGGACATCTCGCCCGGCCTTATTTTTCCCGTTCTGGCCTTTCCCGAAAAAAGAGCAGGAACCAGGCAAGAGGGGCGCGGCCGCCTTTTTTTACGGCGCCATCAGAAAATCACCGGGATGAGGCCCGGCTGCCGCCCGGGAAAACCGGCTGGGTCCAGGCCAGTTCGCGGTTGGAAGATTCCACCCGGGCGCGCACGTAGCGTTCCGTCCCCTGCAGGCGGTACGAGGGCGTCAGGCTGAAATCCTGCTTCAGGACCTTTCCTTCGGCCCCAATGAATTGGGTGGTGTAGGCGGTATCTCCCAGGGGCTCAATGGCCAGGGCATATTCCTGCGGGGTTATGCGAACGTCCTTCAGGACCACGCCGGTACTGGCGTAAAAGTCGCCGCGATCCATGGCCGCGACAATGGCCGCGGCGGAAAGCTCCCGGGCGCGCACCATGACCCAGCCTCTGCCAGGGCCGGGCTGCATCGGCAGGAACTCCGCCAGGTACTCATGCGTGTCGTCGGAAGCGACCCCGAAGATCGACAGGCCGCCCGACAGCACCCGGTCCCATATTTCTTCCATTCCCGGCCGGCCGCCCGCTCCGAAATTGTTGCAGTCCGCGCCGGCATTGTAAACTTCAAAAAGCCGGTAGTTTTGGAGGGCGCCCAGGGTCCGGTGGTCAAAGGCCCATTTCCAGTTGGGATGGTTGATCTGGGCAATGCCTCCCGCCTGTCGGATTCCATCGATATGGCTCTGCAGCGTTTCCACCAGGGAGCCTTTCTCCTGCGGCCTGGTTTCGCTCTTCATTCCCAGGCCGCAGACGTGGGCCGGCGTCTTTTGAAAGGAATTGGTCACCTCTTCCCCGGGAATCAGGATGAAATCGTCGTTCGGATCGCTGTCCAGATATCGGGTAGCGGTTAGTTTGTTGTGATCCGTCAGCACCAGGAAATTATAGTTGTGGTCCAGGTACCAGCGGACCACCCGCCTCGGATACTCGTTTCCATCCGAATAGTTGGTATGGGTGTGGGTATTGCCTTTGTACCATTGCTCTTCCTGGGCCGAAACCGGAGTGCTCCAGAAAAACACGAATCCCAGCACGGCCAGCCAGATCTTTCTCTCGGTTTGCATCGAATCCTCCTTTTTCTTCCCTCGTCAAAATGATTACGGATGCTCTAATTATATCGGAGCCGGCGCATCGCTTGCGGGAACTCACCGTCTCGGTTACCATACCCGGAAAGCATGTTCAGGAAGTATACGTGAAACAAGAGAGGTACCCTATGAAAGAGCGAGTCTACACACACGGAGAGTTCTGCTGGTACGAACTGGGCACGCGGGACATAGCCGCAGCGGTCCGGTTCTACACGGAGCTGATGGACTGGCAGATCCATAAGCACGAAATGGGAGAAGCCGGCACCTACTATATTTTTCAAAAAGAGGGCGGCGAGGTTGCCGCCGGCTATCAGATGAGCGGACCCCAGTTCGAAGGAATACCGCCCTACTGGATGCCCTACCTCTGGGTGGATGATGTGGATACCACCGCCGCGCGATGGGTGGAAAAAGGAGGCAAAGTTATTGCTCCGCCCATGGATATTCCCGGTGATATCGGCCGGATGGCCTTCGTCCAGGATCCGCAGGGGGCGCCCTGCGCCCTGTTCCGGGGCCAAGCGCATACCGGAGCGGTAGATCTGGCCCCCGCGCCGGGTGCCTTTTCCTGGACCGAGCTGTTGACCGTGGATGCCGCCGCGGCCCGGGACTTCTATTCGGAGCTGATGGGCTGGACCTATGCCGAAGTGCCGATGGGGGCCCAGGGCATTTACACGGTTTTTCAGTGCCAGGGGAAGCCGGCCGCGGGAATGATGCAGATGCAGGGGCCGCAGTTTCAGGGCGTTCCGCCCCACTGGGCCTCCTATCTTTCGGTGGCCGACTGCGATGCCAGCGTGCAAAAGGCTCTCGAGCTGGGGGCCAGGGTTCTGGTGCCGCCGCAGGATGTGCCGGGTACGGGACGCTTTTCCGTCCTTCAGGATCCGACCGAGGCCGTTTTCAGCGTCATCGCCTTCTTCCCCATGTAGGGTGCGCCCTGCGTTCGGTTCCTCCGGATCTTCCCGCCTTCGCCCGAAAAAAGGAAGGTCAGGAGGAGCCTCGGTTTTACCGAGGGGTTCCGGCGAGCGGCGGCCGGCCTGAAACCGGGGCCAGCAGTTGTTCCATGAATTCCGCGCCCTGCATGAACCCCAGGGCGCCCGAGCGGGCGCTGCTCTCGTCGTAGCAGGAAACCGGATCGGGCTCCTCCCCCGGCTTCCAGATAGCCACGGGAACGCGGTCGCGGGTGTGGGCGCCGTGGGCGATCGGGGTCGGGTGGTCGGGCAGCAGCGCCACTGCCGCCTCGATGTGCCGGGCTTCCAGTCCGTCGAGCAGCCTCTGGATCAGGCGCCGGTCCAGATCTTCAATGCAGCGGATTTTCAGATCCAGGTTGCGCTCATGGCCGGCTTCATCCGGAGCCTCGACGTGAATGTAGGCAAAATCGCAGCTGGAAAGAGCATCCAGGGCGGCATCCGCTTTCCCCTCGTAGTTGGTGTCCCAGTTGCCGGTGGCGCCCTCCACCGGAATGACTTTCATGCCCGCATAGAGGGCCAGGCCCTTGATCAGGTCCACGGCGGTAATGGCCGCACCGGTGATCCCGAAGCGCTCCTGCAGGGTGCGCATCCGGGGGCGCCTTCCGGGAGCCCAGGGCCAGAGGGAATTGGCCGGCAGCTTCCCCTGGCGCACGCGCTCCGTGTTGATCGGATGACTGGCCAGAAACTCCTGGGAGCGCAGGACCAACCGGTTGAGCAACTCGGCCGTAGGCCGGGCCTCCTCGCGAACCGGCTTGACCAGCAAAGGGGCCCAGGGCTCTTCCAGGTGGTCGTGAGGCGGGACGCAGTCCAGGGCCTCCTCCCCCTCGGGAAGGACCAGCAGATGCCGATAGCTGAGTCCGGGAACCAGCCGGATGCCCTCCTCCCCGAAGTGCCGCTGCAGGTCCCGAATCAGCTGCCTCGACTCCTCGCTGCGGATCTGACCGGCGCTATGGCTGATCATGAGGCCATCCCGCAGGGTGACCAGGTTGACCCGCAGGGCCAGATCCCGCTCCTGCAGGTCCACGCCCAGGCTGGCCGCCTCCAGAACTCCGCGTCCCTCTCCTCCATGGAAAAGCTCGTAGGAGTCGTATCCCAGAACCGAAAGGTTGGCCACCGCGGATCCGGTGGGACTGTTTTCCGGGATGGTCAGGAAACAACCGTTGCGGCCCGACCGGGCAATCCGGTCCATGGCCGGTTTGCGGGCTGCCATGAGCGGAGTTCTCCCGCCCAGAGAGTCGATCGGATAATCCGCCATGCCGTCGCCGACGATCACTACATATTTCATGTTCGCTCCCGGACGGAACCCGACCGCCCTAATAGAGAATACGCGTGCGAATGGTGCCGGCCACTTTTTCGATGCCCCGCTTGATCCGCAGGGTGGCCGCTTTTTCCGTGGTTTCCATGTCGATCACCACGTAGCCGATTCGGGCATTGGTCTGCAGATACTGACCGGCAATATTGACCCTCTGCTCCGAAAAAACCGCATTGATCTCCGAAAGCACCCCCGGCTGGTTCCGGTGCACGTGCAGCAGGCGGTGCTTGCCCGGATGGGAAGCCAGCGAAACTTCGGGAAAGTTGACCGCGGTCAGGGTCGACCCGTTGTTGCTGTATTTGATCAGCTTCTCCGCCACTTCCCGTCCGATATTTTCCTGGGCCTCTTCGGTGCTGCCGCCGATGTGAGGAGTGAGCAGCACGTTGTCCATCCCCCGCAGGGGGCTCAGAAATTCCTCATCCGCGGTGCGCGGCTCCAGGGGAAAAACGTCGATGGCCGCGCCCCCCAGATGGTTCGACTGCAGGGCCTGAACCAGGGCGTCCACATCGACCACCGTTCCCCGGGAGGCGTTGATCAGGTGGGCGCCGGGCTTCATCTGAGCCAGCTGCTGCGCCCCGATCATGCGGAAGGTCTGCGGCGTCTGGGGAACATGGAGGGTGACCACATCCGACATGCCCAGCAGGGCCTCCAGCGAGGGAACCGGCCGGGCGTTGCCCAGGGCCAGCTTCATTTGAATGTCGTAAAAGACCACCCGCATCCCCATGGACTCGGCCAGCAGCCCCACCTGGGTTCCGATGTGGCCGTAGCCGACAATGCCGAGGCATTTGCCGCGCACCTCGTTGCAGCCCGCGGCACTCTTGATCCAATGTCCGCGGTGCGCCATGGCGTTGCGATAGGGGATGCCGCGCATCAGCAGGATGATTTCCGCCACGGCCAGCTCCGCCACGCTGCGGGTGTTCGAGAAAGGGGCATTGAATACCGGGATGCCCCGCTCCTGGGCGGCGTCCGTGTCGACCTGGTCGGTGCCGATGCAGAAGCAGCCCACTCCGATCAGCCTGGGAGCATGCGCCAGGATCCCGGCGGTCAAACGGGTGGCAGACCGTATCCCCACAAAATGAACGTTGCGGATGGCGGCCAGCAGCTGGGGTTCAGGAAGCGACTTGGAATGAGCCTCGACGCTGCTGTACCCGTCCTCGCGGAACAGTTCTGCCGCACAGGGATGAATCCCCTCCAGCAGCAAAATCCGGATCTGGCTTTTATCCAGAGACGTGCCTGCCATAAATGCGAATCCCTTTCCCCCCTTCTTTTGCGGATATCTTGGCCCCCGGCTGCCCTCCGGCAGCCGGAAGTTTAATACCACATTTCCGGGGCGGAGAAAAGAAAGGAATTCCGATTTACAGGTCGCCCCGGGCCATTCCGTATTCCTTCAGCTTGTACTGCAGGGTGCGCAGGCTGATTCCCAGCGCTTCCGCGGTCTTGCCCCGGTGCTGCTGGTTGTTTTTCAATGCTTCCAGGATGGTATCTTTTTCCACTTCGGCCAGCGTTTTAGCCCGGACATCCGGCTCTTCGGCAATCCCCGGGGATCCCGTCCTGGTCCGCAGGGCCAGATCTTCCGGCTGGATGGCTTCTGCCCGGGACAGGATCAGGGCTCTTTCCATCATGTTGGCCAGTTCGCGCACGTTTCCCGGCCAGGAATACTCCAGCAGCATTTTGCGGGCCTGCGCGGAAAGGGGCTTGGTTCCCTTGCCTACCCGGGGAGCCAGCTTCCGGAGAAAATGTTCCGCCAGCGGCAGGATGTCCTGCGGCCGGTTCCGAAGGGCGGGAATCCGGATGGGAAACACATTGAGGCGATAGAAAAGGTCTTCCCGGAAGGTTCGCGCCCTCACCTCCTCCTCCAGGTTGCGGTTGGTGGCGGCGATGAGCCGGACGTCGGCTTCCAGGGTGCGCGTGCCGCCCAGCCGCTCGAACTTCATTTCCTGCAGTACCCGCAGCAGCTTGGACTGCAGAAGCATGGGCATTTCCCCGATTTCATCCAGGAACAGAGTCCCCCCGGAGGCCAGCTCAAACCGGCCGGCCCGTTGCTGGGCGGCGCCGGTGAAGGCCCCCTTCTCGTGCCCGAACAGCTCGCTTTCCAGCAGGGTGTCCGGCAGGGCAGCGCAATTGACAGCCACGAACACCTTCTCCGAGCGCGGGCTGCGGTGGTGGATAAGCCGGGCGATCAGCTCCTTGCCCGTACCGCTGTCCCCCAGAAGCAGCACGGTGCTCTGCCCTCCGGCCACGCTGGCGGCCATCTCCACCACTTCGCGCATCGCCGGGTCGGCCACCACCATATCTTCAAAGGGAAAGCTGCTTTCCTCCTCCCGCCGGCGGATTTCCTTCTGCTGCAGCAGCTCGCGATGGGACAGGGCTTTGGCGGCCAGGGCGCGCAGCTCGTCCGGACTGCTCAGGGGCTTGAGCAGATACTGGAATGCACCTCTCTTCACTGCTTCGACCGCCCGCTCGATGGTGCCGAAGGCGGTGATCACAATGCATGGGGTATCCGGGCTCACTTCGCGCAGCACCTGCAGAAGCTGCAGCCCGTCCATGCGTGGCATGCGCTCGTCGGTGAGCAGCAGGTCGAAGTGCCGGGTGCGGATCAGATCGGCCGCTTCCTGCCCGTCGGCGGCCCGCGTGACCTCGAATCCCTCCTCCTCCATGATGGCCCCGAGCAGCTGTCTCATGGCCGGCTCATCGTCGGCAATCAATACTTTCTTTTTTGCCATTGTTTCCTCGGTTGTCGTTGCTATTTTTTGGATTCGGAGGCCCCTCGGGGCAGGTAAATGGTACAGAGCGCTCCGCCTTGGGGGACGTTCTCGATGGAAATGGTGCCCCCGTGGCGCTGGATGATCTGCTGCGAGATGGCATGCCCCAAACCATTGCCCTGCGCCTTGGTGGTGAAAAAGGGTTCAAACAGGTGAGCCAGGGCCTCGGCGGAAAATCCCGAGCCCGAATCCTGAACGCGCAGAGTAACGCCGTCTTTCCCCCGCAAAGGCTGCAGGGAAACTTCGAGATTGCCCCCGGAGGACATGGCATCGCGGGCATTCAGGAACAGATTCCACAGAACCTGTCGGATCTGGTTGGAATCCACCAGGGCCCATTCCTGGGGCTGAGCGCTCTGGAAGCCGGATCGGATGCCGGACTTCTCCAGCTCGATGCGGATATCCTCCAGAACCTGCCGCACCAGGGCGACCAGGTCCGTCTTTTCTTTCCGGGGCTCCGGCAATCGCGCAAAGGAAAGCAGGGAGTGAACCAGGTCTTCCAGACGCCGGGTCTCGCTGACGATGGTATCGGCAAATTCCCTTTCCTGGCTCGCCGGCTTCATGCGGCCCATCAGCAGCTGGCTCAGACCCTTGATGGCCCCCAGCGGGTTGCGTATCTCGTGGGCCAGCGCGGCGGAAAGGCGGCCCATATGGGCCCAATGCCGGTGCTGCTCCTGTTCGGACTGCATCTCCAGGAAGCGGCGGGCCGCTACCGGCAGAAAGAAGGAAAAACCGACCAGCAGAAAGAAAGCCATAACCGAAAAAAGGATCTGCCACCGGGCCTGGATGAGGATAAAATCGGCGATTTCCGTGGGAATAGCCACATCCAGAATGCGGGTGGAGGATCCCCCCATCCCGAATCCCCGGCCCATGCCGCCCACTCCGGGAATCATGAGCGAGGTGCTCACTAAAAATACTTTCTTCTGGCTGTCTTCCGAGGAGTAGAGAAAGGATGCGCGGGACGGTGCACTGCCGGCGGGCATCGCAAAAGACTGGTGAGCGGAAGGCCGTCCGACCTGATTTGAGTCGGTGTGGTGGGTGTAGTTTCCGCCGCGGTCAAAGATCCCCAGAAAAAGAACCTGGCTCTGGTAGCGCTGGTTCACTTCCGAAAGAAGACTCGGCAGGCTTTCCAGGGATCTTCGCTGCGGACCCTGGAGCTGCGATTCCACGTATCCGGCAACAATCTGCGCCTTGTTGAACAGGTACTCCTGGCGCAGCCGTATATCGAGCGGATAATGGAAGGAAGAAAGCAGGACGACCAGCAAGCCCACCAGAAAGGATACCAGGGAGAAAATCCAGACAAACAGGGGGAGCGGCTCCCGCGTACGGGTTTGATTTTTCTCCCCTGCCGTGCCGAAAAGGCGGGCCGGAATCAGCTTTTTATTCTTCAAAGCGCGTAGTTCCATTTTAGTTCTGCTGCCATGTCCGGTGTTTAATGTACCATGGAATCGGGAAAGGAGAGGGGAACGAGGAGGTTGGCCGCGATCGGCTCCCGAAAGAAGCCGGAGAGCCGATCAGAGCAAGGGCACAGCGGAAGGGAAAGAATTTTTTCTACCAGACCGGCAGTCCGGTCTTGACGTCGCGGATGACCCAGACGGTATTGCCGATCCCGACCTCAAACACCACCAGGTAGTCGGTGGAACTGGTGCCGGGAGCGGCCTTTATGGTCACGGCATCGCCGGCCTTGGCCTGAAACTTCTTCTCTTCCAGCAACCGGTAGGGTCCCAGGCGGAAGGCCATGGAAGCTGGGGTCACCAGCGCTTTTCCGTTCACCATGGCGACCTTGACGGTTAGAGTCGGGGCTCCCGTTCCATAACCGTAAGCGGTATTCTCAACGGTTCCTCCATACTCCTTGATGGCCGTCAAATCCACAGCGGGCGTGCCGTTGCAGGATCCCGGCTGTCCCTGGCACGAACCCTGGCGGCGCATTCCGCGACCGCCGCGCATTCCCATACCATACGCCCCCACCCACAGGGGAACACCGTCCTCATCGCGCAAGGTAATGGCCTGGCCGGTGGTCTTGTTGGTGATCACCTTGGCGGCCCAAAGATTGCTGTCCCGGAAACCGGGGAAAACAACGGCCACCAGGCTGTCCTGGAGCGAAAGGGTAAATTTTTTCTCGTCCAGATAGCGCAAGGGACCCACCTGGATGTTGTAGACCTTTCCGTCTTTATCTTTCAGGCTGATGCTGGAAACCGGACGATCCTGGCTGGTGTTCACAGCCGTCACGGTTCCCGATACCGTGGTGTAAACCGGAGCCGCATGGGGAACCGGAGTCTGGTTTCCACCCCCCCCCAATCCCATCTGACATCCACCCATTCCAGCCGGGTTTCCATACCCGCCTCGCATCCCCTGGGCAGCGACAGCAAGAACCAGAACTCCACAAAGAGCCAGAACCAATAAGACTGATCGCAGCAATTTAAACTTCATGACAACTCCGTTTTACATTCCATTTCAGGTTTATTCAGGTTTACTCTCAAAGGTTCAAATATTTCGTAAAATTGTTTGCATTCCATGTGCCAGAAAACGGCAGCCGGCAATTGACAGATTATTTAGCTTGTTATCATGTATTTAGTCGAGTTACCCCGTCTGGTTCCATGGTTTGCCCGGGTATCCGCTGTGCAAAGATTGCAGATACCATTCCACGGCTGTGCAAAAAATGCGGAGCGGAAAAAGAGCTCACAGGAAGCCGGGAAGATCAGGTAAGGAAGAAAGAAGCCATCCGTATATTTTGGAAATGAAAAGGGACCTTTTACGAGATTGTCTCTTCTGACAACCCGGCAAAAAGTCGCAGGAACCCCAAAGGGGTTCCGGAACACAGCCCGGGGTTGCGCCGCAGGCGCTACCCCGGGTAATCGGATTTTTTTGGTAATCAGCCCTGTAAGGGCTGCGCTAACACCTGGTATTGCTGGATTTTGCCCAACCCTTTCCGGGTTGTCGCCTGCGGGTGTCTCTACACGGGGTAGGCTCGAAGCGCGCCTGCCCCGGGCTGTGTACCCAAGCCCTTGCAGGGCTTTCCCCAGCGGAAATCCGAAGATGTGGGACCTTTTACGAGATTGTCTCTTCTGACAACCCGGCAAAAAGTCGCACAGTTTAATTTCCGGAAAAAGCCAAAGGCCAAAGTCCCGCCCTGCATTTACGAATCCGTTATTTTTTAGCCCTTTCCCCTGCCGGTAAAGGGAAGGCTTATTCCGATTCCTGTACAAAATGTTTTTAAGGAAGAAGCGAAAATATTTTTGATGCCACGCCGTTGAATATCTCCGGAGCGGGAAGAGTATAATCATAGGAATTCCCGAATTGGAATGGACACCGAAAAAGCAAACCAGAATACCTCGGAAACGGAGCGTAATACGATGGGAGTGAAGCAATGACACCCGCGGTGGAGTTGTGCGGCGTAACCAAGAGTTTTCAGCAGCTCAAGGCGGTGAACGATCTTTCCCTGACCGTGCCGGAAGGCAGCATTTACGGATTTATCGGCCCGAACGGTTCCGGCAAAACCACCACCCTGCGCATGATCATGAATATTTTCTACCCGGACAGCGGGAGCATCCGCGTCCTCGGCCGGGAAAACGGAGGCCCGTGCATGGAGCAGGTCGGCTATCTGCCGGAGGAGCGCGGGCTCTATAAGAAAATGAAAGTGGGCGAAATCCTGGAGTTTTATGGAAATCTGAAGCGGGCACAGAATGTGCGCGCGGAAATGAAAAGCTGGCTCAAGCGGTTCGAACTTAGCAGTTGGGCCGACAAAAAAGTGGAAACCCTCAGCAAGGGGATGAGCCAGAAGGTGCAGTTCATTTCCGCAGTCATCTTCCGGCCGAGACTGCTGATCCTGGACGAACCTTTCAGCGGCCTGGACCCGGTGAATGCCGAAGGTATCAAATCGGCCATCCTCGACCTTCGCTCCCAGGGAGTCACGGTGATTCTCAGCACCCACGACATGTCGGTGGCCGAAACTCTCTGCGACTATATCTTCATGATCTTCCGGGGCCGGAAAGTGCTGGACGGGACATTGCATTCCATCCAGGACCAGTATGGCGACGATACCGTCCGCGTGCAGGTGGATGGCGGCAAGGCGGCGATCCCGGACCTTGACGTAATCGAGGGCATCAATGATTACGGGCAGGTGCAGGAAATCCACCTGAAGCGGGGGGGGGACCCGCAGATCATTCTGAAGGCGCTGCTGGACCGGACCCGGGTGCGCAGCTTCGAACTTACCCGGCCCTCATTACACGACATTTTTTTAAGGATTGCCGGACCCCAGGCCAAGGAGAACCACCATGCGTAAAATCTGGATTGTCGCCCGCCGGGAATATTTAGCCGCCGTCAAGACCAAGGGATTCCTGATCGGTCTGATCATCGCTCCGCTGATGATGAGTGGCGGGATCATCGCCATCGCCACCCTGCGCGACCAGGTGGACACCAAAGACAAAAAAATCGCCATCGTCGATCATACCGGCAAGGTGGCCGACGCGCTGCTGGCCGGCGCCGCAGAGCGCAACGCGCGGGAGGTATACGACGAGACGAACAAGAAGAAGAAAATCAATCCGGCCTACCTGCTGGAAAAAATAAACCCGGAAACCGGATCCGCGGACCGGCAGTATCTGGCCCTCTCGGACCGCGTGCGGCAGGGAGACCTGCATGCCTTCCTGGTGATCGGCCCGGAAGTATTTCATCCGGTCAAGGACAAGCCGGAAGGAAACGTCTCCTACCATGCCAAGAATCCGGGCCTCGACGACATTCGACGATGGCTGGGAAACCCGGTCAACGACCAGATCCGCCGGGTACGCCTGGCAGAGGTGGGGATCGACGCCACGCAGGTCAAAGATCTGTTTCAATGGCGGCCGATCGATGGCATGGGCCTGGTGGAGCTGAACCCCAAGGACGGGACCATCCGCAAGGCGGAGCCGCGCGGCGAGCTGACTGCCATCGGACTTCCCATGGCGGTCATGTTCCTCTCCTTCCTTTTGCTGATGATGGGTGCCTCCCCGCTGCTCAATGCGGTCATGGAAGAAAAAAACCAGAGGATTGCCGAGGTGGTTCTGGGCTCCCTGCGGCCTTTTGAATGGATGATGGGCAAGGTAGCCGGGGCGATCGGGGTCTCCCTCACAGGAATGGCCGTTTACCTTTCTCTCGGTTTTTCCGCGCTGTCGAACATGGGAACCGCCCTGGATGTCCCCACCTTCCTGGTTCCCTGGATTCTGGTCTATCTGGTGCTGAATATCTGCATGTTCGGCTCGATCATGGCGTCGCTGGGCTCGCTCTGCAACGACATCAAGGACGCCCAGAACCTCACTCTGCCGGGCATATTGCCGGCCATCATCCCGATGTTCATTTGGCTGCCGGTCGTCAAGCAGCCGCTCAGTACGTTTGCCACCGTCGCCTCTCTGATCCCGTTTTTCACCCCGATCCTGATGCCGCTGCGGATGTCAACCATGGAGTCCATTCCGGCCTGGCAGCCCTGGGTCGGACTGGCCGGGGTCATCGCCGCCACGCTCGGTGTGGTCTGGGTGGGGGCGCGTATTTTCCGGATCGGAATCCTGGCGCAGGGGAAAATTCCGAGTTTCCCGGAACTGGTGCGCTGGATCGCCCGGGGCTGAAGAGAAGCTGCGCCAGGAAAGCATCGAAAAGCCATCCAACCGACCTCCCTTCCGGGTTAGAATCTCCGCAGCAGGATGTGCGGAAGACAGGAAAGGAGCGAAATGGCCAGGTACAGAACGGACCGCGGTCCGGCACGGGCGTAGAGGGTGGTCACCGTCCGCTTTGCCAGCGACCACTCCATCCGGGTGGCATTCGGCGAGGGAATTTCCCCCGACTGCCACCGGGAGGTGCGCCGCTTCTGGGCCCTGCTTTCCGCCGAAAATATAGGCGGGGTTCTTTCCCTGCACCCCGCCTACAACTCCCTTCTGGTCTCCTTCGATCCCCGTGTAACGCGCGGGCCGGAGCTTCTGGAAACGCTGCAGGCGCTGGTTCGCCTCCCGGACCGCTTTCCGCTGCCGGAGAGCCGGCTGGTGGAAATTCCAGTCTGCTACGGGAACCCGATGGGACCCGACCTGGAGCAGGTCGCCGAACTGGCAGGGTTGACGGCCGAAAAAGTGGTCGCGCTTCATTCCGGGGCTGAATACCTCGTCTACTTTCTCGGTTTCTCACCGGGATTCCCTTACCTGGGCGGGATGCCGGAGGAAATTTCCGCGCCTCGCCTGGCCGCCCCCCGGCGCCAGGTTCCTGCGGGAAGCGTGGCCATCGGCGGGAAACAGACCGGCATTTACCCGGTGTCGTCTCCCGGTGGATGGCAGCTGATCGGACGGACCCCGCGAACGCTTTTCTTTCCCGGGCAGCGCCCTCCCACGCTGCTGCAGATGGGCGACCGGGTCCGGTTCGTGCCGATTTCCCCCGGCGATTATGAGCGGTTGAAAAGCCGGGAGGAAGCAATTGGCTAGGCTCCGGGTAGTCCGCCCCGGATTGCAGACCACGGTCCAGGACCTGGGCCGGTACGGCTTTGCCCACTTCGGCATCTCCGCCAGCGGCGCGGCGGACCCGGTCTCTTTCCGGCTGGGCAACCGGCTGGCAGGAAACCCGGAGGGATCGCCCGCCCTGGAAATGACACTGGTAGGGGGAGAATTCGAATTTGAGGAACCGGCCGTGGTGGCGGCGGCCGGCGCCGACTTTGCCGCCACCATGGACAGATCGCCTTTTCCGCCATGGACCTCCGTCCAGGTGGAAAAAGGTCAGACCCTCTGCTTTTCGGCATGCCGCCGGGGAGCCCGCGGCTACTTATGCATCCGCGGCGGCCTGCGGATTCCGCCGGTCCTGGGCAGCGCTTCCACCCACCTGTTTTCCGCCATGGGAGGCTATCAGGGCCGCGCTCTGAAAAAAGGGGACCTGCTCGAATATGCACCCGTCCGGACCGGGGCGCCCCCGCAGCCGGCCCGCCCTCCGGAAAGCATGATATTCGGAGGGAACCCGGTCCGGCTCCGGGTCACGGCAGGGCCGCAGCTGGATTTCTTTCCCCCGGAGGCCCGGGCGCTGTTCTCCGCTTCGCTCTACCAGGTCAGTGAGGAGTTCAGCCGGATGGGACTGCGGCTCGGCGGCCCGGCTGTTACAGCCCGGGAGCGCTCCGAGATGGTAACCGAAGGAGTATCTCTGGGAGCCGTTCAGATTGCCGGGAATGGCCGGCCGATTCTACTCTTCGTGGAGCACCAGACCACCGGCGGATATCCCAAGATCGCCAACGTTATTTCCGCCGATCTGCACCGGATCGGCCAACTCCGACCCGGCGACCAGGTCCGGTTTGAATTCGCGACCCTGGAAGATGCCTGGTCTCTGCTGCAGGAGCAGGAAGCGCTGCTCCGGTCTCTTGGGCAGGAGGACGCATGAAATCCGACGAACTTCCCTGGTACCGCCAGGTCGGCCGGCCCCAGTGGCAGGCGCTCTTTGCCGCGCAGGTCGGCTGGATGCTCGACGCCATGGATGTTATGTTTTATGCCTTTGCACTGGGCGCCATCCAGGCGGAATTCCATCTCTCTTCGGCCCAGGCCGGCGGCCTGGCGGCGGTCACCCTGCTGACTTCCGCGCTGGGAGGAATCTGCTTCGGTTTTCTGGCCGACCGCCAGGGAAGAGCCAGGGCGCTGATGCTGTCCATCCTTCTTTACTCCGGATTCACGGCCCTGACCGCCAGCGCCCATTCCCTGGCCGCCCTCCTGCTGTGGCGCTCGATGGTGGGATTCGGCATGGGCGGAGAATGGTCCGCCGGCTCGGTGCTGGTCTCGGAAACCTGGCCGGCGGAGCACCGCGGAAAGGCCGTCGGCATCATGCAGTCGGGCTGGGCCATCGGCTACATCCTGGCCGCCCTCCTGGCGGCTTTGATATTGCCCGTCTACGGGTGGCGGGTGCTGTTTCTGGTGGGCATTCTGCCGGCCTTCTTCACCCTTTGGATCCGGCGGAACGTCGCCGAGCCCGCCCTTTGGGCGGCCAGCCGGGACCGGCGTCATGGCAGCGCTTTCGATTCTCTTTTCTCCTGCCTGCGAAAGCCTCACCGCAAAACCGTTCTGACCGCTTCGCTGCTCACCACCAGCGTGCTTTTCGCCTATTGGGGCCTCTTTACCTGGCTGCCCTCCTTTCTGGCCCGGCCGCTGGAGCAGGGCGGCGCCGGACTGGGCATCCTGAAAAGCTCCACCTGGATTGTCCCGATGCAGATCGGCGCCTTTTTCGGCTACTTCTGCTTCGGCTTCCTGGCGGACCGCTTCGGGAGAAGGCCGGTCTTCCAGCTTTTCCTGCTGGGCGCCGCCCTGGTTGTGCCGGTCTACGGGCAGATCGCCCGGTACGAGCTGTGGCTTCTGCTGCTCGGCCCGCTGGTCGGGTTCCTGGGACACGGCTATTTCAGCGTCTTCGGAGCCCTGCTGGCCGAGCTGTTTCCGACCGCCATCCGCGGCACGGCCCAGGGGCTGGTTTACAATGTCGGCCGGGCTTTCAGCGCCCTGGCCCCTTACACCGTCGGAGCCCTGGCAGACCTGTTCGGACTGGGCAGCGCCCTGGCCGTCACCGCCGGCTTTTTCCTTTCGGGAGCCCTGCTGATGTTCCTGCTGCCGGAAACCAGGGGCGCGCGGCTGACCTGAGGAAAGAGACGATGGACATTAATTGCGACATGGGCGAAGTCCCGGAAGCGCTCGCCGACGGATCCGCGGAACGGTTGATGCGCTGGATCTCCTCGGCCAGTATCGCCTGCGGCGCTCATGCCGGGGACAGGGAATGCATGCTCCGCACCATGGAGCTCTGCGGGCAGTACGGAGTGTCGATCGGCGCCCACCCGGGATACCCGGACCGGCTTTCCATGGGGCGCAGGGAGATACTCCTGCCTCCCGCGGAAATCACGGAAACGGTCTACCGGCAGGTTGCCACCCTGCTCGAGCTGGCGGAAAAAGACGGGCGAAGCGTCGGCCATGTCAAGCCGCACGGAGCTCTTTATAACCGTGCTGCCGTGGATGAATCAGCCGCCGCGGCCATCGCCGAAGGAATCCGCAGGACCGGCCGGGATTTTTGGCTGGTCGGTCTGGCCGGTTCGCGCATGCTCGAGGTCTGGAAAACCGGCGGATGGCGAACCGCCGCCGAAGCCTTTGCCGATCGGCGGTATGAGGCCAACGGCACGCTCCGCTCCCGGCAATTCAACGATGCCCTGATCCTGGATCCCCTGGAAGCCGCCCGGCAGGCGCTGTCGGTCGCCTGCCGGCACAAAGTGACCGCCTCGAGCGGGGTAGAGGTTCCGGTGGATGCCCGGACCCTCTGCATACACGGCGACACGCCCCATGCCGATGCCGTGGCGCGGGCCGTGCGCGAGGCGCTGGAAGAGGCCGGGCAGCGCGTGGGCCCGCTGCATTAGTGCCGTCGAACCCGCAAAGGAGCAGCCCGGCCTGATGCCGCTTATCCTCCCGCTTTAGCGATCAGAGCGCGGATTTCCCCTTCACGGGGAAAGCGGTCGCCGCCGATGGTGTACTTGGAGTAGATCAGCTTTCCGTCCCGCTTTACATCGAAAATGCCTCCGCTTCCCCGAATCAGCTGCACCTGGGCATCGGGAAAGCCTGCCTTGATTTCCGCTTCCACCCGGGAAGCGTGAGGGAGGTAGTTTCAAACGCCGCAGTATTCGATAGTAATTTTCATTGTTTGTCTCCGTTCACAGCATATATTCAGGAACCCGATGCCTGCCCGAGCCGCTCTTCCAGCTGACGGGGCAGGTTCTCCAGGCCCCTGGGGGTCAAATCCAGTATATCCTGCATGATTTCTTCCAGGGTATAGGCCACGAACCACCGCAAGCCCGGATCCGAAACTTTCGCGGCCCGCAGCAGGCTCAGGGCCAGCTGCATCTGCGCCGGCTTGTTCAGGTAGGGGCTATGGGCGCGAAGCGCCTGGCACAGGGGAATCAGCGTTTCACCCCAGGTTGCCTGCCTGTCGAGCAGGTCGAGCAGCAGGTCCAGGTGGCGCAGCCGCACCATCTGGTTCTGGTCGGCCAGTCCGGTTCCCAAGGACAGAATCTGGTAGTGGGCCAGTCCGGAAATCCAGGGCTTCTGCGGCTCCCGCGGACCCGGCATCGCCAGGCCGGCGCGGGCGTTGGCCTGCAGGAGGAGCAGTCCTTTGGAAGATCCTCCCCCCAGAAGAGCCTGGGCGGCGCGCTCCTTCTGCCCGTCGGTTCCACGGGAAAGAAGCTCCGACCACATCAGGTCCAGCTCCGGGCCGGCCGGAGCGTACATCAGCAGCTTGTTGAGTTCCTGCTCCGCGTCCGCCTTGGCGAACTCGTTCAGGAAAACGACGGCGGCTTCGGCTCGGGCGCTGGTGCGGTACACGGCCTGCGCCGCCAGCAGACGGGTGTCCGGGTTGGCATCGTGCAGGTACCGGCGGAAGACCGTCAGGCGCATGTTTTCCGCCGCCCCGCTTTTTTCGATCAGGTCCATCAGGCCGTACGGGTTGTTGTAGTCGTCGGCGCGCTCCATGATCTGCTTGAGCCCTTCCTCGGTGGCCACTTTCTGCATGGCGCAGGTAACCTGGCGCATCCAGGGTGCCTGGTCCAGAACCAGGTTGACCACCTCCTCGGGCCGGCCGCCCGTCTGGTTCAGCAGCAGGGCGCAGGGGTCACCGGGGGCAACCGGGAGCCAGCTGGAAACCGATTCTTTTTCCGGGTCCGCCGCGGACTTGATTCCGGTGGCGCGGGGACTGGCCGGATCGTCGTACGGCATGCAGTGCCAGCCGTAAGCCCAGGCAAAGCCCTTCTGGTTCTGTTCCTTGGCAAGATAAGCGCCGGCGTCGAAGCTGACGTTTTCCAGCCTGGCTTTGACAAGGGCCGCCCGCCAGGCGGCCAGGCGCTCCACCATCTCTTTGTCGTAATCTCCGGCGCTCTTGGGCCGGGCGGCGATCAGCGGCTTGATTACCGCCTGCACCGCTTCCCACTGATCCGCCGGCAGATCGCCTCCGGAGTAGGCCTGTCGGAACTGGCGCATAAAATCATAGAGCGCCCTGGCGGTTTCGATGGTTTTGGTCCGGTTGTTTTCGTTCAGGTAAATCCGGTCCGGGTCGTGCCCGTCCAGCATGTGGCCGATCGCCATGCCGTAGCCTTCGTGCGCCCAGGTGTCGGCCAGCACGTGCATTTCCATCCCCAGGCGATACAGGCTGTTGGCCCGGATGGTCTTGTCGGCCGATCCGGCGTCGGCAATGGCCCGCAGCATATTGAATCGCCCGAAGAAATTGTTCCGCTTGGCCTGATGGCCGATATCCACCGCATCCATGACCCAGTTGACCGGATACCACTTCGGAAAGTGGTACATGCGCCGCGTGGAGGGCCGGACGTAAACCGGCTCGGTGTTTTCGTTCCAGTCGGTGTACTCCGCCGTCTGGGCCACCAGCAGCGCTTCATCGGCGTTGAAGCCGGACATGCGCGCCAGGTAGTAGGTCAGGTAGAAATGAATATCGGTATCGTAGGCCGGCGCCGGCGCCACTGAAGCGAGTAACAGGCCCACCACCAGAAAAAAGAATTTGGTCTTCATAATAGCCTCCTGCCCGGGATTAATAGGAATAGGTGTGAAGAATCTGTTTGATCGCCGGTTTGGCGCTGTCGTAGAACAGCTGGTGCTGGCCGAAATCGTCGGTGGTAAAATGCATCCGGTAGCTTTGCCCGGCCTCGTCCACAAAGGTCACACTATGGCTCTGGCTCTGCTGCCGGCCCACGTACCACACCTGGATGGAGTAGGGCGTATTCCAGATCCCGTCCCGGTTCACCGACACTTCCAGACAGCCGCTCGGACAGGGGCTGCCGGTACTGATAACCGACTGCCCCAGCACCTTGGTGAAGGTCCCTTTGCCGCAGCCCTGCAGCAGGTAGCGGGTGGTCCCGTCCTGGCTGACCGGGATGGATCGTTCCAGGGCCACATCGCACTGCTGGGTCGCGGAGGGCAGCTCCACCGCCGACTCCTTCATACCGACGAAAACCGGATGAGGCACGCCTCCGAGGGTCAGCTGGACATGCGCCGGCTCCTTGGTTTTCACCAGGTCAAACCGCTCGTCCTCCATACCGGTCCGCGAAAAGACCAGATCCTGAAATCCTTCCTGCACGCCGTCCAGCTGGAATTTTCCCTCGGCATCGGTGATGGCCACCGGAAGCTTGGCGTAGCGCGCCATCCCCTGGTTCGCCCGCAGGGTAACCGTCACCCGGGCGGCCGGCACGAGGCCCCAGAGGGTTTCCCGCCGGACCTCCCCGGTGATCGTCCCGGCGGCCACCTGCTTGGACAGGGAGGCATTCAGGGTCTGGCTGCCGCGGCTGAGCAGGGTCAGGGGCCCGTAATAGAGCGTGTTGTACCCGCTGATAAAAAAACCGAGATCGAAGCTTTCGCAAGGCACGGAAAGCTTGTAGCTGCCGTTCGAATCGGAGCGGCTTTCATAACGGCCGTGATCCGCGCGGCTCATAGCCACAACCTGCACTCCCGCCAGGCCGGCCGGGCCCGAGGCCGTCACCTTGCCGGCAATGCTGCAGGCCCTCGGCATGGCTTCCGCAGGCGGGGGGTCCGAGGCGGGCTGCGCCTGCAATCCGGCGGAAAGAAAGAATCCAATTGCGCCGAGAAGCGGCACGATCCCTGTCCGAAAACAACCTTTCATGGTGCACCTCCACTGTCCTTCCTGGAAAAATGAGTCGATTCGTTTTTTTCCTGCAGCCGAAAGCATATAGGAAACAGGAACGGGAAAGCAAGGATTGTAACGATTCATTTCCCATATGCGCGGCGGTGTGTTATTGTAATGATCACCGTGTCCTGATGTAAAGCAATTTATTATTAGAGAAAATCGTATGGACCTAGCATCGAAACAGCGCGGCAAATGGACCCTCGTATACCCCAAAGACCGGCTCAGTGAGGACTACTCCAGCCGGGAGCTGGAAAAAGCCTGCATGGAGTTGATCGACAGCGGCAGGAAATGGCTGGCCTTCGACCTGGGCGACGTCAACTACGTCAACAGCTCGGTGCTGCGGGTTTTCATCTTCTGCCAGAAGCTGCTCCTGGAGCAGAACGGCGGCATCGCCCTCCTGTCTGCCCGGCAGAGCGTCCGCGAGGTGATCGAGGTCAGCGGCCTGCACAAGATTCTTCCGGTTTTAAGTTCCGAATCCGAATTGCCGGTCTGACGGAAGGAAAAGGTATGACTCGCTGGCTGCAGAATTATTTCCAGCTGGAAATGCTGGGAACCACGGTGCAGAAGGAACTGGTCGCCGGACTCACCACCTTTGTAACCATGGCGTATATCATTGTGGTGAATCCGAAGATCCTGGAAGCGGCCGGGATGCCTTTCGGCCCCTCCATGGTGGCCACCATTCTGAGCGCGGTCTTTGGAACCCTGCTGATGGGAATGTATGCCCGGAGGCCTTTTGCCATCGCGCCCTACATGGGGGAAAACGCCTTCATGGCTTTTACCGTCGTGAAGGTCATGGGCTATTCCTGGCAGACGGCACTGGGAGCTATTTTCATCAGCGGGGTTCTTTTTACCCTGCTTACCCTGCTGGGAATACGCAGCCGGCTGGCGGAGGCCATCCCCGAGCCGCTGAAGATCAGCTTCGCCGTCGGCATCGGGCTGTTCCTGGCTTTTATCGGCATGAACGAGATCGGATGGGTGCAGGTGGGGGTAGCCGGCGCTCCGGTTCACGTCGGGCGGCTGCTGCAGCCGACGGTTCTGCTGGGAATTTTCGGTTTCGTACTGATCGGCTTCCTGATGATTCGAAAGGTCCCGGCCGCAATGCTCCTGGGCATCCTGATCGTCACCATCCTCGGATTCGTCTTTCGGCTGACCCCTGTTCCCGAGCGGCTGGTCAGCCTTCCGCCCGACCTCAGCCCGGTCCTCCTGCAGCTGGATATTCGCGGCGCGCTCACCTGGGGAATGTTTTCGGTGGTGCTGACCGTTTTCGTGCTGGCCTTTCTGGACACCATCGGAACGCTGATCGCCCTGGGGTCCAAAGCCGGTCTGCTGGACAAGGAAGGCAACCTGCCGGAGAGCGAAAAGCCGATGCTCTGCGATGCCCTGGCTACCACCCTGGCCGCCCTCCTGGGCACCTCGACCACCGGGGCCTACATCGAATCGGCCACCGGCATCGCCGCCGGGGGCAAGTCCGGACTGACCGCGGTGGTCACGGCGCTGCTGTTTCTCTCCTCGCTTTTCTTCGCTCCCTTTTTCACCGCCGTTCCGGCTTTTGCCTTCGGACCCTCGCTCGTTGTAGTGGGTGTCCTGATGATCGGCTCCGTGGTCCGCATCCGGTTCGATGATCTCAGCGAGTCGATCCCCGTCTTCCTGGTCATCACCCTGATGAGCTTCACTTATAATATCGGCATTGGCATGACCGCCGGATTCGTCGCCTATCCGCTGTTCCAGGTTCTGGCAGGCCGAACCCGGGAAATCAAGCCGGGACTGTGGGTCCTGGCCGCCCTGTCACTGCTTTTTTTCATTTTTTATCCGTATTGAATTCAACTTCTTTCACTCCAGGAAAGGACCGCTATGAAAGATAAAAATGGAACCATCTCCCGGCGCACCTTCGGCCGACGAGGAGCCGGGGCGGTGATCGCCGCTCCGATGATCGTGGCCAGTTCCGTGCTGGGCCGGGCCAAAAGCCAGGCCGTCGGCCAGGCCGCGGGCTCCGCCGCTCCCGCCGCCCAGCCGCTGGGCCGGCCCGGGACTGTGGCCCCCAGCGACCGGATCATCCTCGGCGGGATCGGGTTGCGGAGCCGCGGCTTGGGCAACCTGAAGTCCACCCTGCCCGACCCGCGGGTCAAGTTCGTAGCCATCGCCGACATTCGGCAGTCCGCGCGGGAGGCGGTCAAATCTGTGGTCGACCAGCATTACGGGAACGGCGATTGCGTCATGTACCAGGACGCCGGCCAATTGCTGGCCCGCGAGGATATCGAGGGCGTGCACATCGCCACCAGCGACCGGTGGCACGCCTGCATGGCCGTTTGGGCTGCGCAGTCAGGGAAAGACATCTACTGCGAAAAGCCCGCCGCCGTTTCCATTGCCGAAAGCTTCGCCCTGGCGGAAAACGTCCGCCGCTACGGGGTCATTTACCAGGCGGGCTGCCAGCGGCGCAACGTTCCCAATTTCGAGCTGGCGGTGGGGCTGGCCCGCCGCGGCATCCTCGGCAAGCTGCACACGGTCCACGCCGACGACTGGGGGCGAACGGAAACGGCCCTGGGACACAGCTGGTGGCCGGAGGAGAAACCGGAGCCGGACCCCCAGGTTCTGAACTGGGACGGCTGGCTGGGCCCCTGCCCCTGGCGCCCTTACCACTCCGCCTATCCGGACCGCGGCCGCGGGCAGTTCTGGGATTTCCATGCCGGTATCCTGGAATGGGCTTCGCACACCGCGGATCTGTGCCAGTGGGCCGCCGACTGCGACCACACCCACGCCATACGCTATGAACCCAAGCCGGGCACCAGCCACGTCTATTGCGCCTACGCGAACGGGGTCAAGCTGGTCCTCCGCGGGGACGGCTGGCTGGACCTGGGAACCTGCCGGGTCCGGTTCGAAGGCTCCGAGGGGTGGATCGAAACCGGCGACACCGGCAAGATGGAAATGTCGGACAATCTCCGGAAATACTGGCAGCCGGTGAACATGCGCGGGACCGACCCGGTCCTGCACATCCAGGACTGGCTGGACTGCATCCGCTCCCGCATGCAGCCCCGGGCCAACGCCGAATCGACCTGCAATGCCCACGTCACTTCGCACTGCGCCTACATTGCCTGCCAGCTGGGGCGCAAGGTCACATGGGATCCCGCCCGGCGGGCTTTCCCCGGTGACGAGGAAGCCAACCGCATGCGCAGCCGCGCCTACCGCGAGCCGTGGCGCCTGGATGCCCTGGCCACCAGCATGTAGCCCTTGAGATTCCAAAGAACAGGAGTTAAGAAAATGCAGTCGACCACAACACAGAAGCCGGCCGGAGCCGTCGCGGCCGGAACCACCCCACAGGCACAAAGCCCGCGCCCCGCCAATCCGAATCCGCCGATTCCCCCGGAGTTCGAAGCCGGCCCGATCATGAAGCTGGACGAGAGCGGAGCCCTGGCCCTGCTTAAGAATCCCCAATCGACCTACTTTCAGAAGGCCATCGCCTGCAAGCGCCTGGCGGTCATCGGCAGGAAAGCCTCTATCGAACCCCTGGCCGCGCTGCTCGGCGACCCGCAGCTGGCCCATTACGGCCGCTTCGGGCTGGAGCCCAACCCTGACGCGGCGGCCGGCAAGGCGCTGCGCGCCGCCCTGCCCGGCCTGAAGGGCAGGCTGCTGGTGGGCGTGATTCACACCCTGGGAGTCCGCAAGGATCTCAAGGCGGTGGAAGCGCTCGGCAAGCTGATGTATGACGCCGATCCCGAAGTGGCCCAGGCGGCTTCCGCCTCCCTGGGCAGCATCGGCGGACCTCAGGCGGCCCGGATGTTACAGGAGGGGCTGACCAGAACGAGCGTCCCGGTCCTGCCGGTGGTGGCCCGCGCCGCCCTGCTCTGCGCCGAAACCCTTCCCGACCGGAAGCAGTCACGGGAGCTGTACGAGCAGCTGACCGGCAACGGCATGCCCAGGGTAGTCCGACAGGCCGCCTTCCGGGTCCTCAATAATGCGGCCAGAGCCTGACGCCCGCGCATTGTTGACAATCCCGTAAAAAGTCTCAAAAACACCCCAAAACAAACTCACAAACGAAAACCGTTCAGAGTACAGCCTTCAGGCTGCGTGGTGCAAGCAGGTTTCCGCTTGTGCTCCGCAAGCTAAAGCTTGTACTCTGAACAAAGACTTTTTACGAGATTGTCAGGGTTGACAGCTTCGCCAAAAGTCATGGGTTCTCAAGGAACCCCAAAGGGCTTCCGCGAAAACTCGTGATGACCGGGTTACGATTCGCTGCCGGCGGAGGGCCCGCCGCCCTGCGCCAGCTTCTCGAGTACGGCAAAATCCTCGAGAGTGGTTACATCCCCGGAAACCATGGTCCCCGAGGCGATCTGGCGGAGCAGCCGGCGCATGATTTTTCCGGACCGGGTCTTGGGAAGGGATTCCGAAAAGCGTATCTCTTCCGGCTTGGCCAGTGGCCCGAGGAGCTCCACCACCTTCTGCCGGAGCTCGCCCACCAGACGGTCCGAAGGAGGAACCCCGCTCTTCAGCACCACAAAGGCGACAATGACCGTGGTTTTCAGATCGTCCGGCCGGCCGACTACCGCCGATTCCGCCACGGAGTGATGGGCCACCAGGGCGCTTTCGACTTCCGCGGTGCCGATGTTGTGCCCGCTGACCACTATTACGTCATCGGTACGGCCCACAATCCAGTAAAAACCGTCGGCATCCCGCCGGGCGCAATCCCCGGTGAAATAGGATCCCGGGAAATCGCTCCAGTAGACTTTGCGGAACCTTTCGGCGGAAGCCCAGATCCCGCGGGTCATGCTGGGCCACGGCCGGCGGATGATCAGGTTGCCGATGGAATTGACCGGCTGCGGATTTCCCTGGTCGTCGACGATGTCCGGCTCGATACCCCAGAAGGGAATCCCTACCGAGCCCGGCTTCATGCAGGTGGCCCCGGGCAGCGGGCTGATCATGATGCTCCCGGTTTCCGTCTGCCACCAGGTATCGACGATCGGGCAATTCGATTTCCCGATATTCTCATAGTACCAGAGCCAGGCTTCCGGATTGATCGGCTCGCCCACGGTTCCCAGCAACCGCAAGCTGCCGAGGTCCCGGCCCTGCAGCCAGCTCTCTCCCCACTTCATAAAAGCCCGGATGGCCGTCGGCGCCGTGTAAAAAATGGTGATCCGGTTGGACTCGATGATTTTCCAGAAGCGGTCGCATTCCGGAAAGTCGGGCGCCCCCTCGTACAGGAAAATCGTGGCCCCGTTGGAAAGCGGGCCGTACACGACATAGGAGTGCCCCGTAATCCAGCCGATATCGGCGGTGCACCAGAAAATATCCTGCTCCTTCTGGTCCATGATGTTCCGGAAGGTCAGGTGGGCGCCCAGCAGGTATCCGGCCGAGGAGTGGTAAATTCCCTTGGGTTTCCCGGTCGATCCGCTGGTGTAGAGAATGAACAGGTTGTCTTCGCTGTCCACCGCCTCCGGCGGACAGGAATCGATCCCCTTGCGGCGCTCGCGGCTGTAAAGAAAATCCCTTCCCTCCGTCCAGGGAACCGCGCGGCCGGTCCGCTCGATCATCAGCACCCGGCTGACCGCCAGGCGGGAATCAGCGCTCCCCGAACCCAGCTCGAGAGCCTTGTCCACATTGACTTTCAGAGGAACGGGCTTCCCCCGGCGAAAGCTTTCGTCGGCGGTGATGATCAGGCAGGCCTGGCAGTCCTCCGCTCTCTCGGCGATGGCCTGCGAGGAAAATCCGGCAAAGACCACGGAATGGATAGCACCGATGCGGGCGCAGGCCAGCATGGCGATCACCGCCTCGGGGATCATGGGAAGGTACAGGAGAACCCGGTCTCCCTTGCCGATTCCCAGGTTCCTCAGGACGTTGGCAAAGGCACACACTTCGGAGTGCAGCTGGCGGTAGGTCAGCTCCCTTTTCTCCAGGGGCCGGCCGTCGGCCCACGGTTCGCCCTCCCACATCAGGGCCGTCCGGTCGGCGACCGGCGTGGGCAGGTGCTTGTCCAGGCAGTTGTAACAGACATTGAGCTTCCCGTTGCGGAACCACCGGGCCACGGGCAGCTCCCATTTCAGGACCTCGTCAAACGGCTGGAACCACTCGATATGCGCCAGAGCTTTCTCCCGCCAGAAGCCCTCGGGATCCTCCAGGGACCGACGGTAGGACCTTTGAAACTCCTCCAGGGAGCGGACGTTGGCCTGCCGGGCGAATTCTTCCGTGGCACGGAAAACGCGGACGTCTTCGTCCTTGTTCAGGATCCGGGTGACCTTTTCCAGCCCGGACATTTTCAGGATGGAATTCACCTGCTGGGAGGCGTGGACAATGGAAAAATTGCCCTTCTCCGCATTTTTGACCGCGATGAAGCAGACTCGCAGAAAAAGCGAGGACACAAAAACCACTTCGTCCAGGTCGAAGACGATTTTCCATTGCCTCCTTTCCTCGCCCGCCGGCATCTCGCGATCGAGCACCGAGAGAACCCGGGAGGAGAGTTCCGTGCTGACTTCGGTATCCAGGCGGCCGCGGAAATGAAAAGAAACGACTTGCCCCTCGGGATCGACGCTCACCTGCAAATATCGATTGAAATCAAAATCCGGCATGATTGCCCTCCGGCTAAGAAAAGTTGCTGCCACGCTTTCAGGGATAGCCCCGAAGGGTGATTTTACAGTGCGGCTCGAGACTCGGCAAGCAGAAAAGCTTGCAGTCCGATGAAAAACCGTTTAGGATTCTAACTTTGATCCAGGAGCGGCCGGCCTCTCAAAACCCTCTCCGGCCGACTGCGGTCGCAAAGCAATTTGGACGATCTTCGGAGGCATAACCATGAAACGCCTGTCGTTTAGCGCCCTGCTGGCCGGCTGTTTGCTGTCTGGCGGGAATCTCGCTTTTTCCCAAGGGAACGCTCCCGGCTACCGATACGGACTGTTTGAAACATCCGCCGACGTCGGCGCAGTCAAGCACCCCGGGGCGGTCCTCCATGACACCGCCGCTTCGACTTACACCATTACCGGCAGCGGGGAAAACATGTGGGCGTCGGCGGACGGCTTCCACTTCGTCTACCGACGGATCAGCGGCGACCTGGCCCTGTCGGCCGACATCCGCTTCCTGGAGTCCGGCGGCAACGCCCACCGCAAGGCGGTCCTGATCCTGCGGCAGTCCCTGGATGCCGATTCGCCTTATGCCGATGCCGCCCTGCACGGCGACGGGCTCACCTCCCTGCAATACCGGGAAGCCAAAGGCGGCCCGACGCGCGAGATCCAGTCCGCCGTCCAGGGACCCCGCCGGCTGCAGATCGAGAAACGCGGGGATTATGTCTGGATGTCCGTCGCCCGCGAGGGCGAGCCGCTGCAGTCGGCAGGCGGCTCCTTCCGCATCCGTTTCTCCGATCCCTTTTACATCGGGCTGGGAGTCTGCGCCCACGACAACCGCGTGACGGAAAAGGCCGTCTTCTCCCGCGTGGAGCTGCGGCAGCCCCCGGCACCCGTCGTGGAAAGCACCCTGGAAACCGTCTCCATCGCCTCCAGGGACCGTCGGGTGGTGCATACCAGGCGCGCCCATTTCGAGGCGCCCAACTGGTCGCGGGACGGAAAGGACCTGTACTTCAACCAGGGCGGGAGAATCATGCGGATACCGGTCGCGGGCGGCGAGCCCCAGGCCATCGACACCGGCTTTGCCATCCGCTGCAACAACGATCACGGCCTATCGCCGGACGGGACGCAGATGGCCATCAGCGACCAGTCTCAGGAGCCGCGTCGCTCCCTGATTTACATCGTTCCCATCGGCGGGGGTACGCCGCGCCGGATTACCCCGCTGGGGCCTTCCTACTGGCACGGCTGGTCGCCGGACGGAAAAACCCTGACCTACTGTGCGGAAAGGAACGGCAACTACGATGTCTACACCATACCGGCGGAAGGCGGCACCGAGACCCGGCTGACCAACGCCGAGGGGCTGGACGACGGTCCGGAATACTCGCCGGATGGCCGGTTCATCTACTTCAATTCGGTGCGCACCGGCCTGATGCAGATCTGGCGGATGAAGACCGACGGCAGCGAACAGACCCGGATCACCCGGGACGAGTACAACAACTGGTTCGCCCACCCTTCCCCCGACGGCAAATGGCTGGTCCTGATTTCCTACGAAAAGGAGGTGACCGGGCATCCGGCCAATAAGGATGTGATGCTCCGGCTGATTCCGGTAACCCCCGACGGGTACGGGGAAGCGCAGGTTCTGGCCAGGCTCTTCGGCGGCCAGGGAACCATCAACGTTCCCTCCTGGTCGCCGGACAGCCGGCAGCTGGCCTTTGTCAGCTACCGCCTGGCGCCGCCAGAGTAAGGGGAGTAGGGCCGACTCCGGAATATCCCCGTACTTCGCAACCGTTCCCGCTCCCGGGTCATCCAAGATATGGGGGGCCTGTCGATCGATATGGAGTATGATTAATCAGGAACGGACGGTGTGAACATGTTAAATAGAAAGACAATCGTTTTCCTTGTTTTCCTGGTCGGCTCCGGGGCCTGGTCGGCTTTTTCGGGTGGACAGGATTCCAAATCCAAAAAGCAGGCGGAGGAACCCCGGCCCACTATCCGGGCGCAGGTAAACATGGTTTCCCTGCCGGTGGTGGTCACCACCCGGGAGGGACGGCGCATCACCGACTTGAAGCAGGAGGACTTCCGGGTTTTTGAAGACGGTGTAGAGCAGTCCATTGCCGGTTTTCGCGGTACGGACGAACCGGTTTCCATCGCCCTGGCCATCGATACCAGCGGCAGCACGGAAGAACAGCTGGGGCGCATGCAGAATGCCGCCATTGAGTTCTGTACCAGCCTCCACCCGGACGATTCCGTCGCCGTTCTTTCCTTCGCCGAGGACGTGCGGCTGCAGGGCGGCTTCAGCATCGACCCCAACCGCAATGCATACGCCATCAAGAAAACCCGGCCCGGAGGCTGCACGGTTATTTACGAGGCGGTCTACCTGGCTATGGAGGAGGTCCTCAAGCCGGTCCAGGAGCGAAAATCGCTGGTGCTGTTCAGCGACGGAGTGGATACCTGCAGCCGCAAGGCTTCCGAAAAGGAAACCCTGGAACAGGCCAAGGAGGCCGACACCACCATTTATTGCGTCTACTACAACACCGAGGAGGACAACTTTTACCGTCCGCGCCGCTCCACCGCCGGCGGGGTGGGCGGAGTCGGCGGAATCGGCTATCCGCCGATGGGCGGACCGCCGATGGGCGGTCCGGGCGGCTACGGGTCTTACGGCGACGACTATCGCCGGGGGCACAATTACCTGACCCGCCTGGCGGAATACAGCGGCGGTCTGGTCCTCGATGCCCTGTCGATGCAGGACCTGGGCCCGGCATTCGACCAGATTGCCCGCGAGCTTTCGAGCCAGTACAGCATCGGCTATTACTCCACCAATACCAAAGAGGACGGCAAGTTCCGCAAGGTCCAGGTAAAGCTCAAAAAGCCGGATCTGGTGGCCCGGACCCGGATGGGCTATTACGCCCCCAAAGCAAAAAAATCCTAAGATCGGCGGAATGTTTGTTTCTTTTCGAATCCTGCCGCAGAGGGCAGGTGTGCCTCACGTCACAGCAGCTTTTCCACCCCTGTCCTATACTTCCTGATTTTTCATGCACCTGAATTCTCTTTTTATTCGCCCGCGTCTTCTTTGTCTCGGCTTGTGCGGCTGCCTGTTCTTTCCGGACCTTTTCTGTGCCGTCGAAATCCCGGCGGGCACCCCGATGGAGCTGAGGCTGCTGGCCCCGGTCAGCTCCTTTTCCGCCAGGGAAGGCGATCCGGTTTCCGCCCTGCTGATTGCCCCGGTCCGAATCCAGGACCGGCTGGTCCTTCCGCTGAATCTTGCCGTGGAAGGAAAGGTATCGCACGTCCATCCGGTGCGCTGGGGAACCTGGCACGAGACCGCCTACCTGCAGCTGGCCTTCGGGCGGATCCGGCTGCCGGACGGCCGGGTCTTATCCTTTGAAAGCCGGGTAGCCGAAGTGGAAAATGCCCGTGAGAAGGTCGACACCGCCGGCGGCATCCGGGGCATACGGTCCACGGCCACTCCCGGATACCGTTTTCTGAATTTTATCGGCAGCCTGGCGATGCTGGACCCGATCGCCTACCTTTACACCAACGTCGCCGGCCGGTCCCTAATCCCTTTTTCCCAGCCGGATATTATTCTGCCGGCGGGCACGGAGCTCTGGATCAAAACCGTTTCCCCGGTTTCCGTGGATCCGCCGGCCGAGGCGACCCGGCCGCCCGTCGCGGCGAGCCCGGAAGAGCAAAGGGAGTTGGCCCGGATCGTCGCCGCCCTGCCTTTCCGCACCGCCACGCAGGGGAAAGAAATCCCTTCGGATCTGACCAGCCTTCTTATTATCGCTTCCCGCCCGGCCCTGACCGCGGCACTCGCCGCTGCCGGCTGGCTGGAGGCCGACCGGCTCTCCTCCCGGACGGAGTTCCGCGTGATTCAGTCCATGGCGGAGGACCAGGGATACCGGCAGGCACCCATGTCCGTGCTGCTGCTGGGCGGAAAGCCGCCGGATCTGGCCTATTCCAAGACGCTGAATACATTCGCCAGGAGGCACCACATGCGCCTCTGGGAACAGCCCGTTCCCTGGAGGAGCCAGCCGGTTTTCACCGCCTCCGCCACACAGGATATCGGCGTGGCCGTTTCCCGGGAGAAAAAAAACTTCATCCACCTGATCGATGAAAACATCGACAACGAAAGAGCCAAGGTGGTGAACGACCTGCAGCTCACCGGCTGCGTGGATGCGCTGCAGATGGTGGATCGGCCCTGGATTCCGAAGGCCGCGAAGAACGCAACCGGGGACCGGCTGCTTACCGACGGCGCGATCGCCGTCATCCGCTTGAACGATTGCCTGTCTCCCCGGAAACCGGGCACTCCGATTCCCAAAACAGCCCCGGTCGAACCCGCCGCGGTGCAGCGCGGCTTCCGGCAGGGCATCCTCATCCTCCGCAACGACCTTCTGCGCAGCAACATCGTCTGGCAGGGAGCCATGGGAGTCCGCTTCCTGGCGCGAAAAATTTCCCCGCCGCCCCGGACCGGCAAAGAGCCCAGGACCATTGCGATGGAGGGCGCCCTTTACCTGCCCCCCTCCGAGGAGATCGCCTCCATTTTTCACACCGCCACACCCGCCGTTGCCAATTCCCGGGATACAGGGATCGCACCGGCGCCGCTGTCCGGCCGGGAAAAAGGGCGTATCTGGGACGCTCCTTATTACGAACTGGAACTCCTTGGCGGCCGATCCCGCTACGGCAAAAACATCCTGGACATCATGCAGCTGGATTACAGGCCCGGCGATCCAGCCGTACAAGGCTTCACCATCGATACGACCAGCCGGCTTCAGGAAAGCTGGGCGGCAGGCCTCTCTTTGACCATCAGCCGCAGCCGTTTTATTTCCCATGAGATCAGCTACACCCTGCAGCACGGCCGGTATTCGATGGCTTTTTCCTCTCCCGGGGATCCGGGCGGGGAGCCTCTGGCGGTTACCCAGTCCACCGGCCTGGTAACCCGTCAGTTTCAATACGATCTGCAGCTCCGCCTTCGATCCCGGGAAAAAAGAGTCCAGCCTTACGTTGCCGCCGGACCGGTGGTGCAGCTGATCCACCTGACCGATCATCCTTTTCAGAAAGCAAGAGGCATTTTCCGGTACGGGCTGCATTACATCGGATGGCTGGAGGCCGCCTACAATTTCCACAACGAGCCCCCTCTGAACGGGGGCGGGATTTATCAGCTGGCCGCGCAATACGGAGGAGGCATCAAGCTCCGGCTGCATCCGCACTGGACGCTGCGCTTCGATTTCCGGGAAACCGTCGGGCCGCATCCCAACCTCTTCGAGGGATCCCTGGAACCCGGCCACAGTGCTACGGATGTGGGAACGTTCGACGTCAGGAGGCTGACGGACCCGGGCCTCTTCCGCCAGCAGCGGTTCACGGTGGGAACGGCCTTCACTTTCTAGACGCGCCGCGCGCCCCCCTGGCAAATGCGTTCGGTCGCCCTGGTTTTTCACAGGAAGACGCGAAGATCAGGAAGGCCGTAGGCGCGAAAAGTCCTCAGGACCCATTAGTTTCATTTACAAGCAGAAGATAGAATTCAGAAGATAGAATTCAGAATAGGGTTAACCTGTTGAAAATATGTCTTTTATATTCTGTATTCTGACTACTGTATTCTGACTTCCTGTTTTTCTTTTTGCGAAGCTCTCTTTTTTGACGGTACCGCAAAAAGTCCCGCTCCCTATCCGGAATACCCGGATGGCTTCTTTCTTCCTTCCTGATCTTCCCGTCTTCCTGTGGTGCCTTGTCCTATTTTTTCCCGTGGTGGTGCCCGTGATGGTGATGCCCGTGGTGGTGGTGCCCGTGGGCATGAGCGGGCGCCTGCCGGTGACGGTTGAGGCGGCTGTGGGAAATCGAATAGGTAAAATAGACCACCAGGCCGATGGCCAGCCAGACCAGAAAGCGGATCCAGTTGGTGATGTGCAGCTCGGTCATCAGGTAAAGGCTGCTGAGCAGGCCGAGCGCCGGGATCAGCGAAAGGCGGCGGAAAAAGGACAGAAAGGTCAGGTCTATGCAGACCGCCAGAAACAGAAGCATGGGACCGCGGTTCATCAGCTTCTGCCAGTAGCTCAGACTGGCGTCCTCGAACCGGACGCGAAACAGCAGCTGCCAGGTATCCGGAAAGAAGTAATACAGAATCAGCGCCGATCCGCCCAGCAGCCAGGGGAGCACATATTTGCTGTCCACGAAGGGAATCTGGAATTTGGCGGCTTTCAACTGCGGATCGCCCTCCAGAACCAGCAGGCCGCCGCATACCAGGATAAACGCGAACAGGGTGCCGATGCTGGTCAGATCGGTCACCTCGGTCAGATTCAGGAAAAGGGCGGGAATGGCCACCATCACACCGGTCATGATTGTCGAAAAAGAAGGGGTCTTGAAGCGCGGATGGATGCGCGAAAAAGCGCGGGGCAGCAGTCCGTCGCGGCTCATGCTCATCCAGATGCGCGGCTGCCCCATCTGAAAGACCAGCAGAACTCCCGACATGGCAATGACGGCGCTGACGGCGATGATCCCGCTCAGCCCCGGCATGCCGATCTTTTTGAAGGCATAGGCCAGCGGATCGCCCACGCCCAGTTCCGAATAGTGGATCATGCCGGTGAGGGTCAGAGAAATCAGCACGTACAGGACCGTACAGATCAGCAGCGAGTAGATGATTCCCCGGGGCAGATCGCGCTGCGGATTCTTGCATTCCTCCGCGGTGGTCGAGATGGCGTCAAAGCCGATATAAGCAAAGAAAACGGCGGAAACCCCTTGCAGCACCCCGACGATTCCGTTGGGCATGAACGGGTTCCAGTTGGAGGGCTGCACGTAAAAGGAGCCGACGGCAATCACCAGGGCAATCACCACCAGCTTCAGGGCCACCAGGCAGTTGCTGACGTTGCGCGACTCCCGTATGCCGACGTAGACCAGGGCGGTAATCGCCGCGGTGATCAGCAGCGCCGGGAAGTCGGCGATCAGCGGAACGGAAGCGATGCGCGGAGCGTTTTGCCAGGCCAGGTGGGCGGAGGCGACCAGGGGGTCGATCTGCTCCAGCGATTTCCCTTCTGCCAGAAGTCGGGCGGCGGCCTCATGGCCGCGCATGGCGCTGAGAAAATCCATGGTGAGATACTGGGGAATCGTCAAGCCCAGACCCTCCATCAGCCCGGTGAAATAATCGGACCAGGAGATGGCAACGGCAATATTGCCGATCGCGTATTCCAGGAGCAGGTCCCAGCCGATGATCCAGGCCACCAGCTCTCCGAACGACGTGTAGGCGTAAGTATAGGCACTTCCGGACACCGGAATCATCGAAGCGAACTGCGCGTAGCAAAGGGCGGAAAAGCTGCAGGCGATCGCCGTGAACACAAACAGCAGCGAAACCGCCGGACCGCCGCTGGCGGCGGCATTGCCGATGGTGCTGAAGATGCCGGCCCCTACAATGGCCGCGATTCCGAAACTGGTCAGGTCCACGACCCGCAGGGCCCGCTTCAAGCCATGGGTTTTGCTTTCGGCGTATTCCGCCTTGTGCATCTCGGTCAGGATGTCTTCCAGCTTCTTCTTGCGAGTCAGTTTTTGCCAGTTCACGTTACTTGCTGTCCTCCAGGTCCAGGAGTTTAAACCCTCGTCAGCTTGGAAAAGCTCTGCAGCAGCTTCTTCCTGCCGTACAGGTCAAACTGGACGGTGAGCTTGACATCTTCTCCCTGCTTTTCCGCGGTCACAATCCGGCCGGTGCCGAACTGCGGATGGCGGACACGCATTCCCGGCGCCAGGTTCCCATCCCGGGCAGAATGGGCCGAATAGCTTTCCGCCTTGTGCAAAGCCTGCTTTTCGGCCAGCCCTTCCAGGAACTGGGCCACGCTGGCCTTGCTGTTGTATGTCTTGCCGGCGAAGGGAACCGCGGAGCGCCTGGGCGCAGAGGCGGAATCCCCATCGTCCCAGGGCTGTTCCCGGAACCCGGCGGCCGGTCTTCCGTCCCGGCGGACGAGATGGTCCGGAATTTCCTTCAGAAACCGGGAAGGCACATTCATTTCCTGCCCCTCGCCGCCGCTGCTGAAGGTGCGCCGGTAAAGGGCCCAGCTTAAGAAGAGCTGCTTCCTGGCGCGGGTCATCCCGACGTAGCAGAGCCGCCGCTCCTCCTCCTCCATGGCGGTCTGGTTCAGGGACTGCATGTGTGGAAAAAGCCCTTCCTCCATCCCCGCCAGAAAGACGGCGTCGAATTCCAGCCCCTTGGCCGCATGCAGGGTCATCAGGGTCACCTGGCAGCGTTCGTCGAAGCTGTCCGTGTCGCTGGAAAGGCTGGCCCGGTCCAGAAATTCGGCCGCGGAAAAGCCCTGGGCTTCCCACTCCTGGGCGGCGGCCGCCAGTTCCTCGATGTTCCCCAGCCGCGACTGGGCCTCCGGGGTCTTTTCCTCCTGCAGCATCTGGCGGTATCCGCTGCATTCGGCCACCCGCCGGATCAGAAGAGATAGAGGTATGGATTCCATTTCCTCCCGGAGCCCCTTCATCATTCCGGCAAATTCCTTCAGGCGCTTATGGGTGCGGCCGCCCAGCTCGAAATCCTCGGCAAAGGCCTGCAGCGAGAGCCAGAAGCTCTGCTTTTCCCGATTGGCGTGAGATTTCATCTTCTCGATGGTCTGCTCTCCGATCCCCCGCGAAGGGGTGTTGATGATCCGTTCCAGCGCCAGGGAATCGTCCGGGTTGCGCAGGAAGCGCAGGTAGGCCAGAAGATCTTTGACTTCCGCCCGGGCATAGAAGCTCAGGGCTCCGACCAGCCGGAAGGGGATGCGCAGCCTCCGCAGTTCCTCTTCGAAGTAGCGGGACTGGAAATTGGTCCGGTACAGGACGGCAAAGCTCCAGCGCGGGTGCTGAGCACGCAGATCTGTCAGCTTGCGGGCTACGCGCTGGGCCTCCTCGCTGCCGCTGGAGCACGAAAAACAGTGCAGAAGCTCGCCCGGCTTGTTTTCGGTCCACAGCACTTTGCCCCGCCGCTGCAGGTTTTTGCTGACCACCGCGGAAGCAGCCTCCAGGATATGACCGGTGGAGCGGTAGTTCTGCTCCAGCTTCAGGATCCGGGCCCCTGGAAAATCCTTCTCGAACGACAGGATGTTTCCGATCCGGGCTCCCCGGAAAGAGTAGATGGACTGGTCCTCATCGCCCACCGCACATATGTTCCAGGGCTCGCCTACCAGCAGCTGCATCAACCGGTGCTGCAGCATGTTGGTATCCTGGTATTCATCCACCAGAAGCTGGCGCACCCGATTCTGGTAGCTCAGCCGGACCGACTCGTTCTCTTGCAGAAGCTCCAGGGATTTGCAGAGCAGATCGTCAAAGTCCATGGCGTTGGACAGCCGCAACCGTCGCTCGTACTCGTTGCGGATGCGAGCCAGAGCCTCCCCTTCCAGCCGCCCCCCGGAATAGGCCTGGGTAGTCTTCCGTTCCTCCCCGGAGTTCTTGGCCAGGCTGATCATCGACAGGGCTTTCCGGGGCGTGAACAGGCCCTCCGGCATGTCCAGGTCTTTCAGGCAGGCTTTGACCAGGCGCATCTGGTCATCGGTATCAAAAATGGTGAAATCCCGGGTATAGCCAAGCAAACCGGCATGCAGGCGGAGAATCCGTACACAAAGGGAATGGAAGGTGGAAACCCATGGGCCCGAACGGCCCTCACCCGGAAGGACGGACTGAACCCGGGCTTTCATCTCCTCGGCAGCCTTGTTGGTGAAGGTCACCGCATAAATATGCTCCGGGAAGGCGGTCCGCGACTGGACCAGGTGTACGATGCGGCAGGTGATCACCCGCGTCTTTCCGCTTCCGGCACCGGCCAGAACCAGCACAGGGCCTTCTCCGTGGAGCACCGCCTCCCTCTGTGCCGAGTTCAGACCGGATAATAAATCCATAGTGGAAATTCGCTGCTCATCCTCCGGAAAGGTCTGCTTTGTTTCGCTGGCCAGGGGCAGGAGTAAGCCGACCGCGGAATGCTCTTACTTGACTCCCAGCTCTTTTTTGGCCTCGTCGAGAACCTTGTTGATACCGACCGTACTCTGGTTGTGAATCGACTTATACAGCTTCTCCAGATACTCGTAGGAGGACTTGGCGACTTCCCCGTTGATCACATAGGCACGGGCAAAATTTTCGATGGCGCTGTCCGGATCATTCAACCTCCAGTGGCAGGTACCGATCCGGAAATAGGCAAAATCGTTTTTCTTGATAAACGTGGCTGCCTTGGTATAGGCATTGATGGATTCCTGCCATTTGTCCTTCTGGAAAAGATTTTCACCGATCACCTGCCAGGCTCTCCCCTTCTCCCGGCTCAGGTAATCCTTCCATTCGGCGTCGCTGGTGGTCGCCGGCTTGGTCGCCTTGTCCAGGGCAACCAGCATTTTCTGCTGCAGGACCGCCGCCTTGTCCAGCTGTTTCTGGTCGGTATGGATCTTGGACAGCTTGGGAATGAACTCCAGCTGGTAGGCAATGTTATCCGGGGACAGGCTCATGGTCTTCAGGGCCCATTCCATGTACTTGACGTTGTCCTTGGTCGCTTCGTAAGCCATGGTCAGGTAGTAAGCGATGGCCGGGTCCGGCTTGGCGGTGAAAACCTTCTGACCGTAGTCAATGAACTTGGGGTAGTTCTTCAGCTCGCGGTAGGCTTCCGCTGCCATGGCGGTGCCGAGAAGATCGTTGGGATAGGCTTTGAGGTACTCTTCGGAAAGATCCGCCAGTTCCTGGAACTTCTTGCCGTCCAGGGCGTTTTTCAGGAGCTGCTGCATCAACTGCAGGTAGACGGGGGTCACATAGGAGAGCAGCGCCGATTTGGGATTGGCTGCCGTAAAAGCGGCGATCGCCTGCTTCCGCTTCATCAGGTCCGGTTCGTTCACCGCTTTTTCATAGGCGGCATATTCTTCTTCCGTGTAGGGAGTGTCGACTTCATCCTTTTTCTGCTGCTGGGAAGCAGGAGGCTGGGACTGTACCAGGGAAGGCCCGGCAAAAAGAGCGGGAAGATTGAGCGCGGTGCACAGGAACAGGATGCTTAAAAGCAAAAGAAAAGATGTTTTGCCTCGAAGTTGCATGATAGCCTCCAAAACGGAATCAATAAAAGTTTTTCAAACCTATAGTTGCCCCGGTCATGATTATATGCGCCACCCAGGTACGGTTCGTGATATTAATATAGCCTAAAAAAATGTGCAATAATGAAAACCAGGAAATTATGGAATTCATGTCATTTTTACCATTCAATGAAATAAGATGCAAACGGAATCATATTTTTTCAGAACAGGACCGTTTTTCCTCATTTCCCGGTTCTGATTCCCTTCCTGCCGCGGGTTTTTATGCAGTGGATCACGGTTTCTAGCAGGGATCTGGACTGGAGCGACCGGCGCTTCTGCCTCAGCCTGAATCTCCCCCGGCCGGAAGTGCTTTTCGGGGAAGAGGATGTTCCTTTCCCGGCAATTCTGCGCCCGGGACTCCGGCCCGGCAGCTGGACAATGGTTTTCGGTCACAGCCATTGGAGCCATCCTGAAAACCATAGCAGAGAATGGATTTCGGCACTCTGCCTGATGCCCGAGGAAGCGGATGAAAGAAAATGTCTCTATCTGGCTTACGGCTTCCGCCGCCGATTCGGCCCCCTGGCTCTGATGGAAAAGGCGTTTCTGGTCCGCAGGCTCTGTGAGACGGGCGGGTATCGGCCGGAGGAACTGGCCGGTACGTGGCTCAAAGCCCTGGAACTCCCGCCCGGACCGACAACCGTGGAAAAGATGATGCGCCTGGCATCCTGGCCCGAACCCCTGGTCCCGATCGCCGAGCAGGCAGAAATCAATCCGGCCGTGCTGCTGCAACTTGCGGAGCTGCCCTGCAGCGATGCGGAAGCCATCGTTCCTTTTCTCCAGCGGCACCGCTGGTCTCACAGCCGCCAGAAGGAAGTGGTGCGGATCTGCCTCGACCTGGCGAAAATCCAGGGGACATGCCTGGCTGACATCGTGGCCGACTGCCGGCAGGTGGAATCCGCTCTTCCCGGGGAGACGGCAGGACCGGAGAGGGCGGAGGCTGTACGGATTCATCTCCTGCGGCTAAGGTATCCGCGGCGGAGGGAGGCGGAGGAGCAGTATGAGGCCTGCCGCCGCAAGCTGCGCCTGCCCCCGGAGATCCGCCTGGCCGAGCCGCCGGACTTCGACGGGGAGAAGTACCGGATCCAGTTTTCTTTTCGCAGCCGCCGGGAATTGGACCGTGCCGTCGAAAGTCTCGCGCGTCTGGCCCGACAGGAAGAGCTCGACAACCTTTTTCGATTGGTATGACCCGCACCGGCGCCTCGACACAAACCGACGGTTCCGCCTACCGCCCCGAATTCATTCTGGTGGAGCGGGAGGTGGAATCTCTGCCCATGTCGGTCCGGATCCGGGAGCGCCTTCCGGAGGTTCCGTTTCTGCCGGTGGACAGGGTCGATTCCTGGCTGTCGGAGGTGGGAAACAGCCGCGACCCCCTGCGGGCAGGGAAAAAAATCCTTTACCTGACGCGGCACCAGGGACAGGTGCTGAAAACCTGCCAGGGAATGTGCGCTCATGTTTCCTGCTGCCTCTACCATGTGGTGGACTTCGCCTGCAACTGCCCCCTGGACTGCTCCTATTGCCTTTTGCAGAACTACCTGAACCATCCGCTGATCCGGGTTTATGTCAATACGGAAGAAATGCTGCAGGAGCTGGAGGGCCGGCTGCAGCGGCTCGGTTCAACCGTTCTCCGGGTGGGGACCGGGGAGCTGACGGACAGCCTGGCACTGGACCGCTACACGCTGCTTTCGGGCGAACTGGTCCCGCTGTTTGCCCGGTATCCGACCGCAGCCCTGGAGCTCAAAACCAAGACCGCGGAAATCGACAGCCTGGGTCGTCTGGAGCACCGCGGAAGAACGGTGATCAGCTGGTCGCTGAACACTCCGCGGATGATCGCCGGCGAGGAGTGGGGAGCCTCCCGGCTGGAAGAGCGCCTGCTTGCCGCGCGTCGGTGTTCGGACTGGGGCTACCCGGTCGGCTTCCACTTTGATCCTCTGGTCTGGTATGCCGGATGGGAATCGGAGTACCGGGAAACGGTGCAGCAGATGTTCGACATTGTGGGCCCGGGAAGAATCGCCTGGATCAGCCTGGGGGCGTTCCGGGGGCCGGCCGGGCTGCTGGACACGGTCCGGGAACGGTTCCCCGACAGCACGCTGCCTCTCGGAGAGCTGCTTCCCGGCGTGGACGGAAAACTGCGGTACTTCCGTCCGCTGCGCGTGGAGATGTTCCGGAAGATGGTCGGGTGGATCCGGGCCGTCCGACCGGCCCAGACCGTCTATCTGTGCATGGAGAGCCCGCGGGTCTGGGAGCAGGTATTCGGCTTCCGGGCCACAACGGCCGACGTGGGACGGCTTCTGGACGCTGCCGTCCTGCCCTGACCGCCGCCTCCAGGGAATGAGCCAGACAGCCGCGAAAAGCCCCCGAAAACAGACTTACAAACCAAAGCCGTTTTGAGTACAGTCTTTAGACTGCGCGCTGCAAGCAGGTTTCCGCTTGTGCCACGCAAGCTTAAAGGTGGAACTCCATACGGATTTAATTTGCGAACCGGATCCGGATCGTCTCGCAAAAGCCCTTTAGGCTGCGGATGCGGGAGCCATTATCTCGGCGGGGCGGCGATCTGGGCTTTTCCGGTCATGGGAACAAAACGGACCGGGAGGATCGCTTTCTTCCGCAGGCCCTCCGGGGTCTTCTGCAGAAGAATCAGGTCCTGGGTGAAAACTCCGACCGGAATGATCATGGATCCGCCCTCGGCCAGCTGATCGATGAGCGGCTGGGGAATTCGCTCGGGGGCTGCGGTGACAATGACCGCGTCGAAGGGTGCCTCCTCCGGCCATCCCTGGTATCCGTCTCCGCAGCGAACCTGAATGGAGGCGTACCCCAGCGATTTCAGGCGGGCGTCCGCCTCCCGAGCCAGCGGCTCGATGATTTCGATGGTATATACCCGGGCGCCCACTTCCGCCAGAACCGCAGCCTGGTAACCCGAGCCGGTGCCGATTTCCAGGATCTTTTCTCCGCCCTTGAGCCGCAGCGCCTGGGTCATGAAGCCGACGATATAGGGCTGGGATATGGTTTGGCCGAAGCCGATCGGCACCGGGTTGTCCTCATAGGCATCCGGGCGGTTTTCCGCCGGGATAAAAAGGTGCCGTGGCACCCGCCGCATGGCCTCCAGGACCTGGCGGTTATGGATATCGCGGCCGGCCAGCTGCTGCTCCACCATGTGGAGCCGTTCCGACAGACGATCCTCGGCGGCCGCCGGGCGCGCCGGCCTCTCGGGGGCCGAGGGTACCGGGGACCGGCAGTTGGTAAGAAATCCCCAATTCATGAGCAGAACCGAAAAAAAAACCTTTTTCCATTTTATCCTGGAAACGGCGCGGAGCATAATGCCCTCCGATATCGGTTCTTACACGGGATGAACTCCAAGCCCGGATGAATCGGGCAGAATCCAGCGCCCCTGGCGCAGCGTCAGGCCGGTAAAAAGATCCCGGGCGATGAGCAGATTGCCGTCCAGGTCGAGCCAGTCGACCAGCGGGGCCATGTGCACCGCGGCGGCAATCGCCACGGAGGTTTCCACCATGCAGCCCAGCATGATCTTCATTCCCAGGGCCCGGGCCATCTGCACCATCCGCAGGGCTTCCTGCGGTCCGCCGGCCTTCATCAGCTTGATATTGATCCCGTGAAAGGCTGCCGCCAGCTGCGGAATATCCGCGGCTTTCCTGACGCTTTCATCGGCCACCAGCGGCAGCCTGGAGCGCTCCTTGAGCCAGCGGATGTCCTCCAGCATGGAAGAGGGCATGGGCTGCTCCACGAACTCCACCCCCTGTCCGGCGAGCCAGTCGATATTCTCCAGGGCCTGCTCCCGGGTTTTCCATCCCTCGTTGGCATCCACCCGCAGCGGCTTGCGGGTTACGCGCCGGATGGCTTCCATGTTGCGCCGGTCGTCGGGGGTCCCCAGCTTGATCTTCAGGACCGGAAAGGCCTCCGCTTCCGCCACCTTCTGCTGCATGATCTCCGGCGTATCGATGCCGATGCTCATGGTGGTGACCGGTACCTTGGCCGGATCCAGCCCCCAGAAGCGGTAGAGCGGAATCCCCAGCTTTTTTCCCACCCAGTCCAGGAGGGCGATGTCGATGGCCGCCTTGGCCGCGGTTTGCCCCTCCTCCAGGGCATGGACCCGCAGCATAAGATCCTGGAACTGCCACCAGTCGGATTGCTCTACAAGGGGTCTGGCTTTTTCGAGGAAGGCGGTCGTGGAGGCCGGAGTTTCCTGGTAGCGGACATTCGGGGCGGCCTCTCCGACTCCCTCCGTTCCGCCGGAGGAAAGAGACACGAATACGTTTTCCTTGAAGGTGCTGGAATTGCGGGATATTGTCCAGGCGTGCTTCAGGTCCAGCCGCCGGACCTCCCATTTCATCCGGCCGCCCTTGCGGGCCGACCCTTTCGGCTCCGCCTGGCGCCCCGCTCCGGCCGCCATGCTGCCGGCCGAAGCCAGTGCCGTTCCCAGGAACTCCTTTCGACTGATGTGCATACTGCTCCTTCCGCGGCCCGGGTTTTTCCCGAAAGCCTTGCCCGCGCCTCTTAGAGGTATCGCCGTGCCTTGCGCAGGGTGCTGCGCCGCTCGGCGTTGAAATCGGGATCCCCCTCCTTCAGGCTGTTGATTTTCACGAACCCGGAAGAGTGGATATACCGCCCCTCCCCGAGGTAGAGCCCCACATGGGTGATTTTGATGCCATCCGCGGAGTCCGAACCGAAAAACAGCAGATCCCCCTTCTTCAGGAGGTCGATTCCGGACTGGATGTCCACCTTCTGCCCGACCTGGGACTGCATGTCCGCATCCCTTGGCAGAACCAGGTTGTTGAAGCGGAAAACGGAGAAAGTGAATCCGGAACAATCCACTCCCTTGGTGGAGGTTCCTCCCCAGAGGTAGGGGAATCCGAGCATGGTCCGGGCTGTTTCTTCCAGGTCCTGCGCCGTCGGCTTTTTGGCCGCCAGTGCGGTTTCGTCTAAAATTGCTTTGCTTTCCAGGAATCCGCGCTGCCCGTCCGGGGTTTCAACCTCCACCCAGCCGTTTTTCTCGCCGATCCGGACCAGCCGGCAGCCCCGAACCACATCTCCCAGGGACGGGGCATCGGCAGCGGGCCGGGTGCGTATCAGATCGAACAGCCGATCCACGAGAACCTTGGGCCTGGACTTCCAGTTCCGGATCCACTCTTCGTCCCCCGACACGAAGTACCCGCCGGGCATCCAGCCGAGGTAGCCGTCCGGCATCTTCACCTGGTACCACCCCTCCCACTTCTTCAGCAGCCGCAGCTCCATTCCCATGAGCCCCTGGTTCACCAGGGTGGAGGTGTAGCGGTTCTCCTGATACTGGCCGGCCACGCTGTTACGTACAACTCCCCACACGGCCCCCTTCAGGTCGGGATGAGGCAGAACGACGATTTCGTCCTTGAAGCGCCGCTGCGGAAAGGCTTTCTTCAGCTCGACGAGAAGCTCTTCCTTGGCCTGAGGGTTGTCGACTTCCCCTTTCAGGTCGTACTCTTCGCCGTGGCCGCCCCAACGCACCTGGAAAACCGAGAGACGCTTGTCCGGCTGGTATTTTTGGCGCACTTCGGAAATCACCGAGGGGATATGAATCGGACGGTATTCCTGGTTCAGCTCGCAGGCGCAGAGCATCCAGCCGCAGAGCAGCAGCGCGCACATACCGGCCGCTTTCCCCGGGACGCAGAATCGACCCGCGGCAGCGGGCGTTCTCCAAAATTTGCCGGTCCGGTTCATAGCCAGAAAGAACTACTCTTCGCTCTGATGCAATTCCAGGTCTTCGCAGCCGCTGTCCAGCACGTCTTCGGCGAAGCGCCGCGGATGGAGATCCTCCTGCCTCTTTTCCAGCATGTACTGCCGGCCGGCCAGAAAGGCCTGCCGGTTGGCGGCTTCAAAGCTGCGCGGAAACCGTCGCACCATCACCCGCTCCAGGGCGCTGGCATCCACGAAATCCAGCATTTCGGCGAGCACTCCCAGGGCCACGGCATTCACCGCCGTCTGCCGCCCGGAAAGCTTCATGATGATCTCCACCATGGGCACGCAGTAAATACGGTCGGTCTGCAGCGCGTACCCCCCCTGGTAGGCGGTGCTTTCCACCAGGACCAGGGCGTCCGGTTTGGTATCGTTGCCGAACTTGCGGAAGGATTCGGGATTCAGGGCCAGCAGGAAATCGGGAGAGATGGCCTTCGGATAATGGATGTCGACCTGGCTCACGACGACTTCGGATTTGCTGGCGCCGCCGCGGGCTTCCGGGCCGTAAGCCTGGGTCATTACCGCCTGCATGTTCTGCTCCAGCGCCAGGGCTTCGGCGAGAACCAGCCCGGCCATTCCAAGCCCCTGTCCGCCGCTTCCGGATAAACGGATTTCATATCTCTCGATCATGACGCTCTCCCTGAAACTCGATCCACCAGCTTCTGATATTCCTCATTATATTCCGGCCGCGGCTGATTGTGTAAGACGCCGATGGCAAACTTGCCCTCCTGCTCCTCGGGGGTCATTTTCCGGAAGCGGTCGACGGCCACGGCGTGGTCCCGCTGCCACATCAGCGCGGCGGCCGGCGATTTCTGGTTATTCTTCCGCCCGTAGTACACCGGGCACTGGGTAACCACCTCGATGATGGAAAAGCCCTTGTTGTGAATTCCGCCGAGGATCAGCTTGTCCAGCGCCAGGGCGTGGTAGGTCGTTCCCCGGGCCACGTAGGTGGCGCCGGCCCCGATGGCCAGCTGGCAGATGTCGAAAGCCGGCTCGATATTTCCGAAGGGAGACGTCGAAGCGAAGGACTTGCGGGGCGTCGTCGGGGAGAACTGCCCGCCGGTCATGCCGTAAATGTGATTGTTGAAGAGCACCAGGGTCAGGTCGATGTTCCGGCGGCAGGAGTGGATGAAATGGTTGCCGCCGATAGCCAGGGCATCTCCGTCCCCGGAAACTACCAGGACCGGCAGCTCCGGCCGGGCGAACTTCAACCCGGTGGCGAACGCCAGGGCCCGTCCGTGGGTAGTGTGCAGGGTGTTGAAGTCCATGTAGCCGGTGGTCCGGCTCGAGCAGCCGATTCCGGACACCAGGCAGACTTTTTCCAGGTCCAGCCCGGAGCTGGCGATGGCCCGGATCAGGGATTTCAGGACGATGCCGTTGCCGCAGCCCGGGCACCAAATGTGCGGGATATACCTTCCGCGTATGTATTTGGAGAAGTCGTAGGACGCCATCTCCACTTCGGCGATATTCGTTGCGTTGACTGTCATAGCTGCTCACAACCTTTCCAGGATCTGCAAGGGGTTGATCGGTTCGCCGTCCGAGCGCTGCACGCCGGAAACTTCCTGGCCGGGTGCGGTCAGGCGCTCGATTTCCAGGATCAGCTGACCCAGATTCATCTCGGCAACCAGGATCCGTTTGGCCCGGGAGGCAGCCTGCCGGAAGGCCTTTTCGGGGAAAGGCCACAGGGTGATGGGCCGGAAGAGCCCCACCCTCTTTCCCTGGCTCCGCGCAGTCCGCAGGGCCCCCATGGCCGAGCGGGCGGTGGAGCCGAAGGCCACCAGAAGAGTATCGGCATCCTCGACGTCCACCCGTTCGTAGTCTTCGAGCTCCTCTTCGAATTTGGAAATCTTGTCCATCAGGCGCTTGTGCAGCCGGGCGCGCTCCTTGGGATCATTGGTAGGGAAGCCGTCCTCGCCGTGATCCAGGCCGGTGACGTGGTAGCGGTAGCCCGTACCGAAGGGGGCCAGCTGGGGAACCAGCTTGTTGTCCAGCCGGTACGGCAGGTAGCCTGGCGAGGGCGGGGGAGGAGCGGTGCGGTTTACAATTTCGATATCCTCGGCGGCCGGCACCCAGACTTTTTCGCGCATGTGACCGTTGATTTCGTCCAGCAGCAGCTGCACCGGGGTGCGGAACCGCTCGGCCAGGTTGAAGGCCCGGATGGTCTTGCGGTAGATCTCATCCACGGAGCCGGGAGTCAGAGCGATGGTCGGGTGATCGCCGTGGGTTCCCCAGCGGGCCTGCATGATGTCCCCCTGCGCCGGGGAGGTGGGCGCCCCGGTGGAGGGACCGCCGCGCATGACGTTGATGATCACGCAGGGAACCTCCGCCATGCAGGCATAGCCCAGGTTTTCCTGCTTTAAGGACAGGCCCGGGCCGCTGGTGGCGGTCATGGCCTTGAGCCCGGCCAGCGAGCCGCCGATGATGGCGCCCATGGCGGCGATTTCATCTTCCATCTGGATAAACCGCCCGCCGCATCTGGGCAGCAGAGAGGAAAGGTACTCGGCCACCTCGGAAGAAGGAGAAATCGGATAGCCGGCATAGAATCGACAGCCGGCCGCGACGGCGGCCAGAGCGCAGGCTTCGTTACCTTGGAGAAACTGCCACTCGCCGCGAGGCGACGGGGCGGAACCGCCTTTCGCTGCGGCAGCAGCCGATTGAGGTGCAACCATAGAATTAATGACCTCCTTAGCTATTCAGCAGAGTGAAGGATGAATTTTAATGGGAACCGTCAGGCCGGCGATCCTGGTGGGGCCTCGTCGGTCTCCTTGGCGGGAATGCGCTCGATCTGGATGGCAAAATCGGGGCATCGCAGGTCACAAAGCATGCATCCGGTGCACTTGGCGTCCGGGATTACCTTTACGATTCCCTTGGACTCGTCGATCGCCAGGATCTTGGCAGCGCAGAACTCGACGCATATTCCGCATCCCTTGCAGTTTTTGGGAATAAGGTGAACCTTGTATGAATACTTTTTCTTTTTCTTTCCAACCGTATCCTGTTCTGTGGGCATAATCGCTCCTGTGATTGCCAAGGATAATACCTTAAAGGGCGGAATGGGGACAATTTTAATTTTACATTTGCCGGACGAAAAGCGGGTTGCCCGGGAAGGAGAAAGCATTCACGGGAAGAGGAGGAAGAGGAGGAAAACAGGCCAAAGGACGAGCGCTTCGCTTCGACCTCCTTCCCGGTCTTCCCGCCTTCCTGTGAAAAAGAAAACGCGCGGGCGCCGGGCTCAGCTCCAGTCGTCCTTGGACGCCTTGCGCTTGCGCCGCACCAGAATAATCACCACCAGAGCCAGGGCCAGCACGCCGGCCACAATCTGAACCGTCATGGTGGAATCGGAGCCGGTCTCCGGCGCCGCCTGCATCAGCCAATAAGAAAAAGACATACCTTCCTCCTGATCATTGCAATAGTTGTAGATCACGCAGAATCGAAATTATACCCGGCGCCAAAATGACGATAAACAGCGCCGGAAGAATAAACAGCACGATGGGAAAAACCATTTTGACCGCGGCCTTGTTGATGGTGGCTTCGATGTCCAGGCGTCGCTTGCTGCGCACCGAATCCGCATAGATGCGCAGGGCCTGCGACAGACTGGTGCCGAAACGCTCCGTCTGGGCCACCATCCCGGCCAGAGAACGGATGTCCAGCAGGCCGGTCCGCTGGGCCATGTGCTGGAAAGCCACCGCCCTCTCCTGGCCGGCCTGCACTTCCAGGGTCATCCAGTAAAATTCATCCGCCAGTTCGGGGTACACGAAGCGGATTTCCTCGCTGACCCGGGCGATGGCCTGATCCAGCGACAGCCCGGCCCCCAGAACGATGCTCAGCATGTCGGTGGTATCGGGGAGAGCGGACATGAGCTTCATCCGGTGGCGGTTGCGCAGCGACACCAGCACCTGCTCCGGAATAAAATAGCCGAAAATCAGGGCGGCCGCCAGACCCAGGATCCGCAGGGAAAGCGCCTCTCCCTGCATCCCCACAACGGCGGCCAGCGTCAGCCCGATCACGAAGAACAGGGAAATAACCCCGTACCACTTCACCACCTTGGGCCCCCGGAAGCCTCCGCGCATCAGGTCCAGCTCCTTCTGGCGGAACCAGCTTTTACCGAAAAGGGCCCCGTAGGTGCAGCGCAGCAGAAAGTCCCAGAAATCGCCGCCCCGCAGGGGAATGGCGCTGCCGGGCGCCGACTGCTCCTGCAGCTCCTGGATTCTCCGGTTCAGCGCCTTCTGCGGGGTGTGCAGGAAGTAGTAGAGTCCCACCCCGGCCAGGGTAAAGCAGGTCAGGGTGCTCAGGAAAAACAGGGCCAGCATGGGGAGCGACATTCAGAGCCTCACCGCGGCGATTTTACGCAGCGCCAGGATCCCGATGATCTCGGAGAGAATTCCATAGACCAGAAAGCGGGAGCCGAGCGGCGTGAGCCAGAGCACGGAAATGTATTCGTAGCGCAGGAAGTAGAAGGCCGTGCCGGTCACGATCGGCAGGCTGCAGAGCAGCACGGCGGAAAAGCGCTGCTGGGCGGTGTGGGCCCGCAGCCGGGCCCGCAGCTGCAGCCGCTCGCGGATGATGGCCGAGAGGTTTTCCATGACCACCACAATGTTCGCCCCGGTTTCGCGCTGCAGGATGACCCCGGTGGAGAAAAAGCGCAGGTCCAGCAGCGGCACCCGGTCCCCCAGGCTGTGCAGGGCTTCGGTGACCGCCGAGCCGAGCGCCAGATCCTCCATCAGCTTCTTGAACTCGCCCCCCAGGGGATCGGGGGTTTCCTCGGCCAGCACCTGCAATCCGCCGTGGATGTTGTGGCCGGCGCGCATCGCCCGGGTAAAAAGGTCGATGGCGTCGGGAAGCATCTCCTCGATCAGCCGCATCCGGCCCTGGCGCTTGACGCGGATATAGGCGATGGGCGGCAGCGAACAGCCGATGCCGAACAGCACCTTCAGAATGAAAAAAGGAAGGAGCAGAACAACGTCGGCCGTCAGGTAGCCGGCCACCAGCAGCAGGCCGCTGAAGGCCAGCACGTTCCCGGCGCGATACGGCAGCCGGGCCTGGTCGATCAGCGACTGCAGCCGCTTCATCACCTCCAGCCGCAGCAGGAAGGACGCTCCGCTGGATTGCGGCTGGCGCAGCAGCGAGGTCGAGCGGCGGCCGCTTTCCACGCGCAGCCCCCGCAGCCGCTGCTCCATTTCCAGGCGAGTGCGGCGCTCCGGCCCCCACCAGGCGTACTCGGCGGCCAGGGCGAAGGCCCCGGTAAAAATCAGCAGGGTCAGAAATGGGATCATGGTGCCCTTGGGTCGACTTGCTCCGGTTTACTCGAAAACGGCGTCGGGAAGGTGAATTCCGCGGGCCTGCAGCCGCTTCAGAAACTGCGGCCGGTATCCGGTGGCCGCGAATTTCCCGATCATCCGTCGGTTCTCATCCAGGCCGATGTGCTCAAAGCGAAAAATTTCCTCGAGCTCCACTCCCTCCGGACCGATATGCCCCACCTCGCAAATACTGGACACTATGCGCGATCCGTCTCGGAAGCGGACCATCTGCACCACCGCCTGGATGGCAGAAGCCGCCTGCTGACGAATGACCGGCTCGGTAAGACCCATGTCGGCCATCAGGACCATGGTCTCGATGCGGTGAAAGCAATCCCGCGGCGAATTGGAGTGAATGGTGGTCATGGATCCGTCGTGCCCGGTGTTCATGGCCTGGAGCATGTCCAGGGCCTCTGCTCCGCGCACCTCGCCGACCATGATGCGATCCGGCCGCATGCGCAGGGCGTTGATCATCAGGTCGCGCTGCGTCACCCGCCCATGGCCTTCGATATTGGCCTCCCGGGTTTCCAGGCGCACCACGTGCTTCTGCTGCAGCATAAGTTCGGCGATATCCTCGATGGTAACGATGCGCTCGGTTTCGGGAATGAAGCGCGACAGCGCGTTCAGCAGGGTGGTTTTGCCGGTCCCGCTGCCGCCGGCAACCACCAGATTCAGCCGGGCTCGCACGCAGCCTTCCAGCAGCTGCAGCATGGGCCGGTTCAGGGAGCCGTTGGCCAGGAGCTCCTCGCTGGTCAGCACCCGCCCCCCGAAGCGGCGAATGGAAAGGGCCGGACCGCCCAGGGTCACCGGGGGAATCGCCGCGGTGACCCGCGAGCCGTCCGCCAGCCGGGCGGCCACGATCGGGTTGGCCTCGTCGATGCGCCGTCCGGCCGCGGCCACCATCCTTTCAATAATGTGCAGCAGGTGCTTGTCGTCCTTGAACTGGATGGAGGCTTTTTGCAGCAGCCCGCGGCGCTCGATGTAAACCTTGTTGTAGCCGTTCACCAGGATGTCAGTGATCGCCGGATCCTTCATCAGCGTCTCCAGGGGGCCCAGCCCGAACACCTCGTCGAGAATCTCCTCAATGACCCGATCGCGCTCCGGCAGAGTCATGGGGATATTCTCCTGCAGCAGCAGCTTTTCCACCGCACGGCCGATTTCGCCGCGCAGGCGCTCCTTGCTGATCAGCCGGAGGATTTCACTGTTGAGGGACTGCAGCAGCTTGCGGTGCACCTTGGTCTTGAGCTCGGCGTGGCGCTCGGCATTCAGGCCGGCGCTCCGGCTGCCGGAAAGGCTGCGGGGGGAAATGGGGGATGGAGCAACCATAGGACGTTGGGGCTACCTCGGAACCACTCCCTTATTTCCGGCCTTTGGCGGCTTCCGGAGGGCTTTCAATGCCCAGCTTCCGCGCGAATTCGCGAAAGGAACGCCCCAGCTCCGACCGGCCGCGGATGACGACCGGCCGGGCATTGTGCACCGCCTGCATGGCGTCCTCATAGCTGTTGGGGAAAACCCAGAAGGGCGGCGCCCCCAGAGTCTGACGGACCTGGTCCAGGCTGACATGGAACGGGCCCCGCTTCTCATGGCGGTTGACCAGAACCTTGACCACTTCGTGCCCGTATCCCGCCCGGGCCAGGGAGCTCAGGTAAATCTGGGCGTTGCGCACCGCCGCAAATTCCTCGGTCAGCAGCAGAAAAATGAACTCCGAAAGCTCCAGGCAGCTCAGCAGCAGCCCGTCCAGGGCGCGGGAGCCGTCCACGATGACCACGTCATAATGTTCGATCAGGAAACGGCCGACGGCCCGCAGATGGTGCTCGTCGATCATCCGCGACTTGTCCAGATCGGTGGGGGCGCAGAGCACCGAAAAGCCCAGGGCATCCCGCGCCAGAAATCCTTCCAGCATGGATTGGTCCAGGTCTTCCAGGTTTTCCACCACGTCGGCCAGCGAATAGGGGTGGCGTATCCCCAGCTGGCAGGCGGTGTCTCCGGAATCGGTATCCAGGTCCAGGAGCACCGTGGATTTGTTCTGGCGGGCGCAGAGGGCGGCAAAATTTACGGCCACCGAGGTGGTGCCCACGCCTCCCTTGACGCCGACGAAGGAATACATCCGGCCGATCTGCCGGCCCTGGCGGTGGATCCGCTGCACGTGCTGCTCCAGCCGGGCCATGGCCTCGCTGAACTCCGAGCGCTTCAGCGGCTGGCGCAGAAAATCCGTGGCTCCCAGGCGCATGGCCTGCAGCAGAAATTCCTCGCTGCACTGCCCATCGGACAGGATGACGTAAATCCCGCTCACCGACTGGCTCATCTGCTCCAGGGTCCGCAGGCCCAGGGCCCGGTCGGAGCTGATGTCCAGCAGCACGGCCGCCCAGGGATGGAGATTCAGATCGCTCTGGATGCGCACCGGCAGGTTGGGTCCGATGTCTTCATGCTCGCTGACCATTTCGCTGTTGGGGGTCAGCGGCAGCTGCTCGCGCACAAAATCGCAAAAGTGGGGTTCGGGGCTGGCCACGATCAGTTGGATCGACATAGCTTCCTTACGGTAAGGAGACCCCCGACTCCGGCACCCCGCCCGCGCTCTGCATCTCGATCGTGGTGGAGAGAGGCGGAAACGAGAGCGGCTGCAGACGGAGCAGAGGCAAGAAATGGTTGAACTGGTACCCGCGAATGCTGACCGTCACCGAGTCCGGCACGCATTCCGGGCTGCATCCGCCGGCGCAGGAAAAAGGGACGCTCTGCCCGCCGGCTGTGTCGTGCGTCCAGTATTGCACCTGGATGGGTATTTCCCCGGAGACCAGCATGGGACGGTCGGGAAAAGGCGGGGCGTTGGCCTGCATCCAGAGGATCACGTTCGATCCGGTTTCATCCTGCCAGCAGTGGGTGACGGCATAGCGGGCCCCCTGACGCGTCACGGTAACCAGGGCGTGATAGGTCCAGGCAATTTCCGCAAAAACGATCAGCCCCACGGAAAGAGGAATAATGCCGGCGGCCAGAACCAGAGCCATTTCCAGGCTGGCTTGCCCGCGGAGGTGGAAGGATGGGCCGGTTCTCTTCATGTCATCCTCCCGTCACCGGCATCCGCACCGATACCTGCAGCAGGATGGCTCCCAGGTTGACAAAAGGGAACGGCACCGGCACGGAAAATCCTCCGTCGATACGCACCACAATGAAATCCGGCGGGCGGCCGCCGAGACTGACGTCGCAGCCTTCCGCTTCGGCGGCGCAGGCGCAATCGGCAACCGCCGTGGTTCCCGTGGCGAGACGTTCCGGCAGGATGCGGATCATCTCGGGGAGCAGGCCGGGAACCACGGCCGTTCCCTCCCCCTGCAGGTTCCCGTAGACGATGAAATTGCGGGCCCCGGCCAGGACCAGGTCTTCCGGGCTGCAATGGTTCACGTTGGCCGACCGGGCAATCAGCGCCGCACCCCCGCGCAGGGCGTTATGCAATATGTGGTAGATGTAGAAAACCCGGGCCAGGTGCACGGCGCCGAACAGGATCACCAGCATCAAAGGTATCTGGTAGGCCAGCTCCACGGCCGCCTGCCCGCGCTGTCCCTTCCCCCGCCGATCGCTCTCTAACCTGGCCCGCCTGTTCATGGTGTTCTAGGAATGCAGCACCACCCGGCCGACGCCGCTGGCAATCCGGCAGGGGCCGCCGATCGTGCCGCAGCGTACCGGCACCGGAGTGCCGATGTACTGGGCGACAAAGGCGCCGCTGGCCAGGGAAAGGTTCAGGCCCGCCTCCTGGCCGGCGGACATTTGCAGGAGAAACTGCCGGAAATTAAGGACGTTTCCGGCGTCCGTCGAATCGATGACCGCCAGCGTCAGGATGCGCCGCTGATTCCCCTCGTACTCCTTGGAGAAATCCTGCAGGGCTTCTCCGGCGGAAAAAGTCCCCCGGCCCGCATCGGTGTCGGCCTGGAACAGGGGAGCCAGGCTGGAAAAAGTCCCGCCAGCCAGCGTGTTGCAGAGATTGTCGGCCAGGTCCACACCGAAGCGGGTATTCAATCCGCACAGAATGTCCTGCCCCGCCGTGGTCCCTCCGGGAATGGCGTAGGCCGTCTCCGCCGTACCGATGGAGAGGAAGCCGGGCAGGCTGTCGTCCGGGCGGGTGGAAACGCCGCCGGCCGCCAGGGCGAACAGGCTGTTGTCGAGATCCAGATCGGAAGGTCCGTTGGGCAGGTGATACAAAAGGGCATAGCGCACCGAGGCCAGCGTCCCGCCGAGAGGCGCCTGGGTAATGGGCCGGGGCCGTCCCTGCTGGGTCTGGGTCAGAAACAGCGTGTAAAACCCTCCCGGCGTAAAACCGAAGTTCTGATCGTCCGCCCCGGCACTCAGATCTTCGACGGCCAGAGCGTCGATGCCGCAAACCGTGCAGAGCGGCACGCTGATCCCCGCCACGGCGGATACGGCGACCGTCGGCGGGGTCTGGGTGGAAGCGCCCAGCAGGGGCGCAAAAAGCACCGGCGCCTGGGCCGTGACCTGCACGCGGGAATATTTCGGGTAAATCCCGCTGGCCCAGTCGATCCCGCCTCCCTGCCCGCCGTTGACCCCGGACAAGGCATCCAGGAGGTTGGCATAGAAATCGATGGTCGCTTCCGAGGTCAGCTGGGAATCGCCGCCCACGCGGTTCATCCGCAGATTAAAGCGGTTGTCGCCGCCCGTGCCGGCATCGAAGGCGGCGGTCATGCGCTCGCCGGCCCGAAGCGTGGCGTTGGCCGTTCCGACCAGCTGCAGCGCGGAAGCCATGGCGGCGGCGGTGGCCGCCGTCTGCAGCTCGCCCTGGATCAAATACATCCGGCCCACATCGACGGCCATGACCAGAAATCCGAAGAAGAGCACCAGGAAAAGAACAAAATAAATGGTAACCGCACCGCGCGGCCGACGGTTCCACGTCATGGGGTTTTTTCCGGAGACTCATGGCCGCGGGGGCCGACGAAAGCGGGCTTCCCGGCCTTGGACTCCGGGCGGCCGGATTCCAGGAATTTTTCCGGGAAGGCGGGTAGCGAGGGCTGCTCGCCCGGGGCATACGGCTTCACGAAGCTGGGAGTGATCAGCACCAGCAGCTCCGACTGGCTCTTCTTCAGGTCCCGGCTGCGGAAAAGGTGTCCCAGAATGGGCAGGTCGCCGATCCCGGGGATCTTGCTGACCACCTGGGTGACCCGATTGTCGATCAGGCCGGCAATGGCAAAGGTTTCTCCTTCCCGCAGGTCCACCTCGGTCTCCACCTCCCGGGTGCTGATGGCCGGAATCAGAAAGCCCTGAATGGTCAGCGCATTGGCAAAATCGAGCGAGCTGACTTCCGGACGCACCTTGAGGTGGATCATTCCGCCCGGATCCACGGTAGGCGTGAATACCAGCCGCACGCCGAAGTCACGGAACTGGATGGTCACCACCGGTGCGGTCTGGGTGCCTCCTCCCGTGGAGCTGATCACCGGAAAAGGAAATTTGCCGCCGGCCAGGAAGCTGGCCTCGCGGCCGCTCACCGTGATCAGGTTGGGTTCGGCCAGGATTTCCAGAACATTTTTGCTTTGCAGCACCCGCAGGATGGCGCCCAGGTTCAGGTCCGGCCGGAAGGCAAACAGGTTCAGCAGGTCGGTGACGCTCACCGACTGGTTCCCCAGAGTGGGGCGGCCGTCCTCGCCGGGTGTAAACTGCAGCTGGCCGAGGCGAGGGAACGCAAACTGCTGGGTGGTGGAGGTTCCGATCAGCTTGTTGTTCACGCTGAACAGATTGACTCCCAGCTGGCTGAGGCTGACCCGGTCTACGGAGGCAAACTTGACCTGCAGCATCACCTGCCGGCTTTCCGCCGGAGGCACCTGCAGCAGATTGACCACCGTTTTGGCGTGCATGGCGGCGATGGAGGCCGCCTGACGGGCGATCTCCGCCTGGCTGACCGCGCCGGTCAGCAGGATGGCATCCTTGCTGAGGAGCACCGATATCGGCTCGTGGGGAAAGGCGATGAGCATCTGCTTCTGGATCAGGCTCAGGTCCGGCTCCACGGTGATTTCATAGGGAGTGACACTCTCGCCGTGCCAGATCATCACCGTGGTGATTCCGGGCGACTTGCCGTTGAGCACCACCTCATGCGGCGAAACCACCACCGCGTCGGCAATTGCCGGATCGGTGACCGAGACGCGGGTGGCGCGGTCCGGGAACTGGGACAACTGGCCACGCCCCACCAGGAGGGTCATCGGTTTGAGCGGCAGCAGGGCAGCGGGGCGTGCCGTTGCCGCCGCAGAGTGCCCGGGAGGCGGGCTGCCCGCCGGATTCGGCTCCGTGCCCGGTGCCGCCGGGACAGCCGGAGAACCGGCCGCAATGGCATTGGGAATCAGCAGAGAAGGAGCGGAGGCCAATGGCGAAACGGAGCTGGCCGCATAGGCTTCGGTTACTTTCCAGTGATCCTGACTGACGGCATCTTCCTTTTCCGGCGCCTCCTGCTTTTCCGTCCAGGAAGCGGGAGGGAAACCGGGCACGCCCGAATCCCCGGCCGAAAAATGAATCCGGAAGGAACTGTCGTCCTTTACGATTTCATGATTCCTGTAGGCGGGACCCAGCTCAAAAACCAACCGGATACCCTGGCTCCCCTCCGGAGACCCAGGTTCAATATTGATTTTTTTCACCGCGGCGGTACCCACCTCAAAGCCGCTCATCAGCAGGCCGTTCCGGGCATCGATCAGCTCAAGCACCAGTCGCGCCGGATTCGGCTCCATGGACTGCCGGAATTCGAAAGGGGCGCCGGCATCGATGGTAACCGTCAGCTCGCCGCTGGCGTCGGAAACACGGATGTTTTTCACGATGGCACGGCGATCGGTCGCCGCGGCCGAATCCTCAATCGGAGGGTTGCCGGAAGGGGCCGTCTGCGCCCGGGCACTCAACAACCCCGGCAGGACCATGGCCAGGCTCAGGAGCACCGGGATGCAGGCGGCGGCCCTGGATATCATTCGAATTTTACCTCCGTCACTTTTTCCCCGCGGAAGATGCGAACCAGAGTATCTTCTTTCTGCTCCCTGGGATCGCTTTTAACCGCCGGCGGGGGAACGACCTTCTGCACCGGCGGCGGCGAATTCATCTCCACCGGCACCAGCCGGCTGCGCAGAGGCGCCGCAGCAACCGCTTTGGGCGGTTCTTCGATACCCAGGTCCTCCGAGCGGATCGGCTCCTGCAGGTCTTTGACTTCTTCGTCCAGGGAGTTGCGCAGCACGAGTTGGATTCGCCCTCGCTGCCCCCCGAGCACCAGCTTTTCCGCCTGCTCCCCGGTAACGAGCAGAGTGGCCACCGTCGGTTTGGCGTTATCGCGGGGATCCGCGGCAGCGCCGGCATCCACCTTCCTCCCGAAGGCAATGACCTTGACGTTCTGGAGAATGGTGGTGGTCGCCGCATCTCCGTTCTGGAAAACCCGGGTGAACAGAACATCCACTCTCGATCCCGGCTGTATGAATCCCGACACACCGGAGACTTCGTTCACCTGCACGGAAATGGCTCGGAATCCAGGTTCGATGAGAGCGCTGAGCCCTTCCCCGCTTCCTTTGGCGGACAGCTTTCTGCCCAGAATGGTTTCGCTGGCGGCCATCGGGACGGCAACAAAGCGGTCAACCAGATCGGCCGGCTTGAGGAATACCTCTTTGGGCACATCCTTACGTTCCAGGGCAACCAGCTTGACATCCTCCGCCTGGAGCCGCCGGCCGAGAGGGAGATCCCGCGCCGCCGCGGCCACGTAAACCAGATCCCGGCGGCTCTGGGGGGCCGAACTCCTGGTAAACACCCACCAACTGAGGACCAGGGCCGAGATCCAGGCTACTCCGAAAATAATCAGTATGCGGTGACGCTGCATCGTTTTATCTTATTAAAATGACCGGCAGAGACAGGAGAGTTCCGCCCGCAATCACGACACCATAGGGGAGGCGCAGCGAGTCAGGCTCTTCCGCCAAAGTGGTTTCCCTAACTTCCTTCCATTGCAACCGGCCCAGACCGGACATCCGTTCCGCAGTCCGCTGCAGGGTTATCCTCAGCTTCCCCCGGGCTGCTGCCAGAAGGAGGGCGGCCGCCCCTCCGAGCAACCCGGTTATCACAAACACCAGGACCAGCGATTGAGGCCCAACCAGCGACCCGACGGCACCGAACAGTTTCACGTCACCGGCGCCCATACCGCCCAGGAGGTAAAAGGCCATAAATATTGCCAGCCCAAGCCCAGCACCGGTCAGGGACTGGACCGCCCCCGCCCATCCTCCATGCCAGGATTGTAACCCAATTCCAAGCAAAGCGGCAGGCAAAGGTATCCAGTTGGGAATTCTTCCGGTCCGCCAGTCGCTCCACGCGGCGGCACCGACCAGCGCGACCAGGGTGACCGTTATCCCCGGCGGCATGACTCAGGCCGACCTTTCGAAAACAACGGCCACCGGATCTTCATGGATCCGCTTCCATTCCGGGCTTAAATGCAGTACGGCCGCCAGGGGCTGATCGGGGGCCGTCAGGACCAGACCGACTTTATACTCCTTCAGGACCGATTCCCAGCCCGGTTTCACTTCCATGACCCGGGCATAGGTTTCCAGCATCTCGCGACCGTAAAAATCGCTCCGCCCGTCCAGAAAAACCTGCGTGCGGCCGTTAAACCGGTATATCAGGTAGCCGCCCCACTGATCCTTGGTAAAAAGGCGGTCGTTTCGCCCGCTGGCTTCCAAAAAGCGCGCCGCTTCCACGGGGAATTTTCCGGGGCTGAAGCCCAGGCGCCCGGCGCGCTCCGATGCGCCCAGCCCCAGCAGCGCCGCGCAAATCACCGCCGCCAGAGGAACCAGCCCCCGGACCCGGCGGTCGATCTGCAACAGACGCTCCGAGTAGTTGATCAGGGAGAGCAGCGTGGACCGGCGGCGCGCTTCCTGCGTCAGGGCCGCTGCCATCAGCGGCAGCACCAGGACCGCCGCCATCGGCAGGTGGCGCGCGGAAAAAAGAGAAAGATGGAGCATCCCCAGGGTCAGCAGAACGGCGGCCCAGCGGCCCTGCCCACCCATAACCGGGACGCAGAGGATCGCCCCGACCAAAAACAGCTCCACATAAAACGCACCCGGCGAGTGGAAGCTGAAGCTTCGAAATTCGGCAATGTGGTCCATCAGGTAATGGTTACGGAGATAGGCAAAAATGTGCCGGTGCAGTTCCCAGCCGTAGGGATTGAACAGTGTGGCGCCCAGGGAGACAACGCCGGCAGCGGCAAACCGGTTCCACAGCTTTTGCGGGGAACGGTTCCGCCAGGCTTCCTCCAGGGCATAAAGGAAAAGGATGACCGGACCCACCAGGAAGCTGCCGTGCAGGTTGGCCCAAAGGCAGGCGGCCGGCGGCATTCCGTACAGAATCCGCCCCGGACGCTGCCGCTCGCTCTCCGCCGCCACGAGAAACAGCAGCGACATCGGCCAGGAAAAAATATGCGGCCGGGCCATCCAGTGGATGCTGGTCACGCTGAGCAGCACGACCATGGCCGCTGCGGTGAGAAAAAAATTGCCTCCCATAAAAAGCGCGGCGCGGGCGACCGCCCAGGCGGTCAGGGAAATGCTGAGCGCTGCCAGAAATGCCACTCCCGCCAGTCCGGCGGCCCGATGAGCCACTCCGAACGCCAGGTCGGAGAGCCACTCCCAGGCGAACCAGGGACTCCCCTGCCGTGTATAGGAAAAACGGTCTACGCGCGGAACGGCTCCCGAATCCCAGATAGCCTCCCCGTTGCGAATATGCCAGCCGGTATCGCTGTCGCGGAAAAGCGTTTCGGTTCCCCGGGCCAGAAAAAGGACATGAAAAAGGGTCACCGCGAATACCACCAGGCCGAAACTGGGCAGCAGGGCCGCGGCCACGCGGGACACACCGGGACCGCATCCGGGAGCAGAACCCGGGACAGACATCGCTTGTACCATGGACCGCATGGTTGGGATCGCTTCGGGGCCGGCAAGCCGGGGGTCAAAGCAGGGGAATTCCCCCCAGGGGAAAAACGCTCTACTGGGTCAGCGCCAGAGCGGCCGAAATGCTTTCATACAGGCTCACCAGCGCCGCGGCCACCGCCCGCACGGCGGCAATCAGGCCCAGGGCGATGACCGCCACAATCAAGGCGTATTCCACCAGGTCCTGGCCTTCCGTTTCTTTCCAAAATCGTTTCAAAAACCGTTTCATATTCCGATCCTCCAGGGATTTTCGATTGAGCCCCATTTTCCTTTGCCGGCAAACGATCCGGGGAAGCAGGGGCGCCGCTTCATTCATCATCGTTCGGAGGGGGGGTCGCCAGCGGCTGGTTTCCGCAGTTGGCGGCCCCCGAACGCTCGCAGATCCGCTCCTGCACCAGTCGGAAATTCGCCAGGGCCGGCGCAAAGTAAGGGCGCAGGGCCAGGGCCTCCAGCAGCTCCTGTCGGCTGCGCTCGTATTCTCCGGCTTCCAGCAGAGCCACACCCAGATTATTATGGGCGGAGGCCATATCGGCCGACCGCGAAAACTGCGCCAGGGCGCCCGAAAAGTCGCCCCGGCGGGCCAGAAGCAGACCCATGTTGTTTCGGGCGACGACCGACTCTGCATTCAGCTGCAGGGCGGACCGCAACTGGTTTTCGGCGGCCTCTTCCCTGTTTTGCAGAAATAGATTGTAGCCGAGATTGTTTTGCAGGAGAGAGGAAGGCCCGTTCCGGGCGATGGCCTCCCGGAAGGCTTTCTCCCCTTTTTCCAGGCGTCCGGTCTCGTCGTACAAAATTCCCAGGGCATTCCAGGCCGCCGGCCCGGGCCATTGCTGGACGGAATCCTCCATCCGCGGGAGCACCTCCTCGATGCGGCCGGATGCCGCCGCACAGCGGCCCAGACCGAGAATCGCCCGTTCGGCCTGGGCTTCCTTGTCTTCCGGGGCGGCCAGAACCGCCTGCAGGGCAGCCTGGTACTGCTCCAGGCCCAGATCGAAAAGCCCGTACCTCTCGTAGGATTGGGCCAGATCCATACGCGCCGACGGATCCTGAGGGTTTCCTTTGACCTGGTCCTGCAGGGTGGTGATGCGCGGATCTTCTTTGAGCGGATCGAGGGCTCCCTGGACCTGCTGGTGGAGGATGGTCTGAAAGGTGCCATCGGCGGAGGATTTCGCCGGTACACCGGCCGTGGAGGGAACCTTTGGCCCCTCCACGGGAATTTCAATCTCTTTCTTTACCGCAGCGCGATGCACGCAGGCAGTCGCCAGCATGGCCAGAATCAGAAGCAGCGCAGTCCCGGCAGGCAAGCGCCGGGCGGGATCATGGATAGAAAAAGGGGGAAAAACCGCAAGCCGTTCCCCGGCACTGTGTTGAACCTTTTCCATTTTCATCTTTCGAATGTAATGCAGGGGCGCCCTTCCTGCTCCCTGTCACCTCGAAGTTGATACCCGGACTTGCATTGCACCGCGTTGAGGGCGCCCGGCGGGCGCCCCTACGACCGATTTTGATGTTTTTTTTCCGGGCAGCACGACAAATCGTCCTTGTTTGGGCCAGCCGAAAAATGAAGCTGGTCTCCGACTCTGGTTCCGGAACCGGCCAGGATGCCTGGCGCCAGTTCCAGCGCGCTCCGCGCTCCCCAAACCAGCCGGGTCATCCGGCAGGGTGCCAGGTTGTGATACGTCCTTTTTACTCGCAAGCGCCGGTCAAGAAAAGCCACATCAATGGGAAACCGCATGCCGAAGGTGTGAATCGCCTGCGTGGGAAAAATCCACAACCCCTCCCCGCCTGCCAGGGTTTTGTGTTTCAACAGGCCCGTCCGGCGCGAGCCGGGCGTGTCCGCCAGCCGCACTTTTTCGGCCAGAACCACTTCCCGGCTGCGATTGCTGACCACGAATAATCCTTCCACGCCGATGGTTATTCTCCGATTTTCTTTGCTTGCCAATCCAAAAAAAGGTATACCTTTTAACTCGACACGCTTCAATAAATAATACATTATAATAAAGCAACGACAAGAACCAATTATCACGGTTCCGAGCAAGCCGATTTGATATTTAGAGGAGTGAAGGGTCATGGGGGCTTCTTCTAGACAATCTGTTCGCAGGGCGATCCTGCCGCTTCTGTATTTCACCATTTTCTTTTTCCCTGGCCCGCCGGAGGGATACGGCGCCAATCTGGGCACGGTGGTTCCCGTCGTCGGTCAGGTGGTGGATCTGGTTCACGACCCGCTGCGCAACCTGGTTTACCTGGCGAATACGTCCCGGCACCGGGTCGATGTTTATTCCGTTGCCAGCGGCCAGCTGACCGCCAACATACCCGCCGGCACGCAGCCGGCCAGCATGGCGTTGAGCCGCGACGGAAATACCCTTTATGTCGCCAATGTCGGCTCGTTTACCATCAGCGCCATCGATTTGACCCTGCAGCAAAGCGTTCTGGAGTACTACGTGGGATCCCGTCCGGACGGCATTGCGGTAGGCGCCGATGACCAGATCCTCATCCTGGGCACCGTCGGCCTGCAGCGCCTGAATCCTGCGGACGGCAAGATCACTTCCGTTACCATCAGTCCGCCGGCCACCCCGCCCGCCGGATTGCCGATTACCCCCACCAGCCCCACGCCGGCCGGATTTCTTGCCGGCCTGGTGGCTACTCCCTCCGGAGACACCATCATCGGCTTATCCACCAGCCGCCTGTTTGTCTACGACGTGGCCTCGGGCACGGTTATTCGCAGCCGCAATGTGAGCGGGCTGCGGGCCATTCTATCCGTGGCGCCGGACGGATCCCGCTTCATGGCCGGCCCCTTCCTCTTCGACACCCAGACCCTGGCGATCCTGGGCCGGACCGGAACCGTATCCACCACCCTGACCGGCGGCAGCGTTTTTTCTGCGGACGGAAAATCGGTGTACGCCACGTTCAGCACCCAGTCTCCGATCCACCCGCTCAACAGCAACAACCCGCAGAACGCGGGCGGTGCCACCATCCCCGGAGCCATTTCCGGACAGACGCCCACGGTGATCACCCGGGGCGTGCTGCAGAGCCTTCGCTCCACCAGCCTGGCTCCGCAGCTCGGGCTGCGCCTGGCGGAAACGGTCATTTCCAAGATCATTCTTTCATCGGACGGACAATATCTTTTTGCCAACTGCTCCTCCGGGATTCAGGTGCTGCCCATCGGCCAGCTGAGCAAGCTGCCGGTGCTGGAGACGGATGCCGGCAATGTGATTCTTTCCGTGGATCCCTGCAATCGGACGGTGGCCACCGCCACCGTCCGAATACGCAATGCCGGGGGAGGCAGGATGACCGTCGCCGCCACTCCGAACATCCAGGCCGCTCCGATCGTTCTGCGCAACCAGCCGGGCACCACCACCACCACCCTGACCATTACCTTCGACCCGCGAAACGTAACCACGCTCAGCACCCTGCAATACGTGGTGATCCTGGTCTCTCCGGAAGCGGTGAATATCGAGCCGGCCATCCTGGTCAACCTGAGCTACCGGGATGTAGTACAGCGGGGCACCGTCGTCCCGATGAGCGGAGTGGGAGTGGACCTGGTACCGGATACCGCACGGCAGCTGCTTTATATCGCCAACTACACCCAGGACCAGGTGGAAGTCTTTTCCATGAAAACCCTGTCCTTTTCATCGGCCATACCCGTCGGCAACCGCCCGCGATCCATGGCCATGCCGAATCCCGACACCTTGGTAGTGGCCAACGGCGGCGCGGAAACCGTTTCGGTGATCAACCTGAACACCCGCAAGGAAGTGGCGCAGATCGCCATGGGACCGATCCCCATGAACGCCACGCCCATCTTCCCTCTTTCGATTGCCGCCTCCTCCAACGCGATTCTCTTTACGGCCGTGCCGCTGTCGGCTTCCGGCGTAGTACCCGGAAGCGGGTCCATGTGGCAGCTCAGCCTGGCCACCCAGACCGCCTACCCCAGGCTGAACCTGGGCAGCGGCGTCAACAATGTGGTCAACGGCCGCAACCTGCTGATCGCCCCGGCGGACGGCAGTTCCATTCTGAGCATCGAAGGAAACGGGAACCTGCGGCTGTATGATCCGATTCTGGACGCCTTTCCCGTCGCGGCTGCCGGAGCGGTTTCCGGCCTGCGCGGCACCGCCGCGGCGACCGGCGACGGCAGCTACTTCATCATCGACAATTCGATTTTCAATTCCGCCCTGCAGCTGCAGGGCACGATCGTATCTTCCAGCGGAGGTCAGGCCTTCGGGGTGACCACCTCTGGAAATTCCCTGGTGCGGGTGCAGGCGGCGGCCACTTCCTCGACGGTTCAGAGCCTGCAGAATTACAGCTCCCCGACGCGGCTCGACATCCAGGTGGCTCTGCCGGAGCCCATCATGGACATCAGTCCGGCGCAGATCGGCACCGCCACCGGCACGCGCCAGTGGCCGCCGCGGCCCACGGCGCTGGAGCTGGGAGTCTCCAGCGCCACCACGCTGCTGCGCCAGGGCCTGGTGGTGGACAACAACAGCAATACATACGCCCTGACCTATTCGGGATTGAGCGTCGTATCTCTGAAGGCCTCCACCGGAAAGGTGCCGTCGTTCACCGCCGGCGGAGTCATCAATAGCGCCAGCGGCACCACCTCTCTTTCTCCCGGGTGCCTGGTTTCCATCAAAGGAACCAACCTGGCGGACCTCGACGAAGGGAGCGGCTCTCCGCTTCCACGGCAGCTCGGAGGAGTCTGCGTCACCGCCAATGAAGTCACCATTCCTCTGATCAAGACCTCCCCGACGCAGATCGACGCCCAGCTGCCACCGGAACTGGCGGTCGGCCGGATCACCCTTACCATCCGGTCTCCCAAGCTCGGACTGGCCAGCAGCGGCGCCCAGGTTACCTTGCGCGCCACCAGTCCGGGAGTGTTCTCTCTGGACCTGGACAACGAAAAACGGGCCGCTCTTTTTCATAGCAGCGATTACAACCTGGTCATCCCCGATTACCCGGCAGACCGGGATGAGGAGCTGATCCTGTACGCCACCGGGCTGGGCCCGGTAACCCCGTCGGTAGCCGCGGGTCTGGCCGCCTCCGACGACCCGCTTTCCACGACGGTGAATCCGGTCAGCGTCCTGATCGGAGGGTACGCCTACCAGGTCCTCTGGTCCGGGCTGGCCCCCGGGCGGGTCGGCGTTTATCAGATCAATCTGTATGTTCCCGGCGGCCGGGTTCAGGGGTCCGACCTGCCGGTGGTCGTCACCGCGGGAGGAATTTCCAGCCCGACAGGCAGCGCTCCGCTGGCAGCCGTACGATAACTCCGGAAGGACATAGGAAGTGAAGGGCGCCTATCCTCCTCCGCCTCGGCCTCTGCCCAAGGGCCCGGCACCGAACGCGCGAGGGCCGGCGAGGAATGTCGAGCTGAAGGCCCGGGTTCACAGCAAGCTGCTCGGCATCCTGAACATGGATGCCGTCAAGGCGGAAAGCCGCGAAGAGCTGCACCAGGAAGTGCAGCACGTGCTGGAAAAAATTCTGCGCGAAGACCGCCTTCCCATCAGCCTGACCGAACGAACCCGACTGGCGGAGGAAATCCTGGATGAAGTCTTCGGGCTGGGGCCGCTCGAGCCGCTGCTCAAGGATCCTACCATTTCGGATATCCTGGTCAATACCCACCGCCACGTGTTCATTGAAAGGTACGGCAAACTGCTGGAAACGGATATCACCTTCCAGAACGACCGCCACCTGATGCATGTGATCGAAAAAATCGTTTCCAGTGTGGGCCGGCGGATCGACGAGTCCGTTCCCCTGGTGGATGCCCGGCTGCCGGACGGCTCGCGGGTCAACGCCATCATTCCCCCGCTGGCCGTGGACGGCCCCTCCCTGTCGATCCGGCGGTTCGGCCGCAAGGTGCTCACTACGGAAGAGATGCTGCAGAATCAGACGCTGACCGCTCCGGCCATGGCTTTTCTGAACACCTGCGTGGAGGCCCGGCTGAATATCGTGGTTTCCGGAGGCACCGGCTCCGGAAAGACCACCTTCCTCAATTGCCTCTCCCGCTTCATTCCCTCCTACGAGAGGGTAATTACTATCGAGGATACCGCGGAGCTGCAGCTGCAGATCGAGAACGTGGTCCGCTTCGAAACCCGCCCGCCCAATATCGAAGGCAAGGGCGCCATTACCCAGCGCCAGCTGCTGGCCACGGCCCTGCGCCTGCGGCCGGACCGGATTCTGCTGGGGGAAACGCGCAGCGGCGAGGCCCTGGACATGCTGCAGGCCATGGGAACGGGCGTGGAGGGCTCCATGACCACGGTGCATGCCAATTCCCCGGCGGATGCCTTCAGCCGCCTGGAAACCATGGTCATGATGGCCAAGCTGGAGCTGCCCAGCCGCTTCATCCGCCAGCAGATGGCCTCCGTAATCCATCTGCTGATCCACACTGCGCGGATGAGCGACGGCACCCGGAAAGTTACCCATATTTCGGAAGTGACAGGCATGAACGACCTGAGCATCCTGGTGCAGGACATTTTCCACTTCGAACAGACCGGGGTGGCCGAAGACGGCAGAGTGCTCGGCCAGCTGCAAAGCACCGGTGCGGTTCCCGGTTTTATGGCCCACCTGAACATTTTAGGACTGACTGTCCCCCCGGAGATTTTCGAGCCGAAGGCACCCGTTCACTAATCGACGGGCAGAAGCCCGCCTCGCCGGCTGAACCTTTATTCAGGAGAATCCATGACAAAACAAAATAAGTTCGCTGCCGGCACCTGCCTTCTCCCTCTTCTCTTCCTTCTCCTGGCAACCCGATGCCCGGCTCAGGAGACTCCCTCCTGGGAGTTTTATGGCGGCTATGCCCTGGAAAAAGCCGAAGTCCGGGGCTACTACAAATCCTCCTCCATTGTTTATTCGGTCACCAACCAGCGGGTCACCCTTCACGGGTGGAAGGCCTCGGTCACCGAAAACGCCAACCGCTGGCTGGGAGGGACGGCCGAGGTCTCCGGCCACTACAACACGCTGAATTACAAAGGAACCGCTACCCGGGGGAACATTTATTCCGTGCTCTACGGTCCGCGCTTTTCCGCGCGATTCCACGGCGTGGTGCCCTTCCTTCACGTGCTGCTGGGAGTAGCGCACCTGCAGTCGAAAGCTACGCCGACGGGGCCCCACGATTCCAAATTTTCCTTTGCCGCCACAGCCGCCGGGGGGCTGGACCTCCGGCTGGGCAAAACGGTTGCCCTGCGTGCCTTTCAGGTGGAATATTACCGGACGAGCTACTTCACCACCGACCGCGACCGGCTCCGGGCATCGGCAGGCATCCTTTTCTACCTGGGCAAAAGGAAATAACCCGATCCGCTCATCGCCGGGCTGCCATGCCGATCGGCCCGGGCCCTTTCGCTCCTCTTCCCGTGTGTCCTATCTTCTCCCAGGAAGACGGGAAGATCCGGAAGGAAGGAAGAAGCCATCCGGGTATTCGGGAAGGGAAATGGAACTTTTCCACAAACTTGTCAAGCCGGATGGATGCGTCAAAAGAAATACCCGAAAACAGACTTACAAATGAAAGCCGTATTGAGTACAGCCTTCAGGCTGCGCGCTGCGAGCAGGATTCCACCTCTACCGCGCAAGCTAAAGCTTGCACTCCCGACAGATTTCGTTTGGGAGGTGTGTGCGGGTTGAATCCGGATTTTCTGACGGCTTTGGAGACACTCCGGAAATAATTACGGCTCCTCGATCCTCAGAGCCCGGATACGCAAGCCATCCCTGGCGGTGGAGTTGTGGGATATTGCCGTGGCGCAGACCGGCCCGGAAGCCAGGATCTCCAGGCTGCCCTGAAAATCCTCCCGCCACCTGCCGAACCACCGGGACAGGGTGCCGGAGACATGCCCCATCGCCGCCAGCCGCAGCGAAGCGGTGGAGACCACCGTCCCCTGCGGCGTCCGCAGGTTTAAAACCAGCACGGTTTCCGCCGGCCCGGGATTGCTCACCGCCAGCCCGATTCCCTCCCCGCCGGCATTCGGAAAGTCCAGGCTCCACTGCGAGGCAGCCAGCGAAGGCGCCAGCCCCGCTTGCGAAGCGATCTTTTCCTTCCTCATGGCGCGGAGCATCACCTCGAGGGTAACCGACGGGGGAGAGCTGGCGCGCAGCCAGCCGGTCTTTCTTCCGGCGGAAAGCCCGCCCGAGTGCATCCGAATCCGGCTGCGGGCCCCGACCTGTACGCTCTGCGCGGAAGCCTCGGCCCCGCCCATCGGGAAAGCCAGCGGCCGGCCGTCGTCGGAGTAGAAATCCAGCTGAACAGAGGCATCCTGGCCGGTGAGGTTCTCCAGGATGATTTCCGTGGAATACCCCCCGCCATCCATGACATGAGGGAAAGAAAGCGCGGTCGGGCGGCTGCCGATCCGTACCGGTGTGCTTTCCGGGAAGCTGGCCGGCAGGGATCCGGCGCGCTGGTCCGCAATCCGTATGGGCACCGGTTCGGAGAGGAGGCGAAGCGCAGTCAGCGAAGCCGTTGGGTCATCCTCCGATTGAAAGGAAATCCGGACCGCTTCCCGGGTTCCCGGCGCAAAGTGCTGTCCCGGCGGAAACACCACCGAAACGCCCAGCTGTCCCTCGCCCAGAAGACTGCGGTTGAGGAGGAGCATGGCTTCCTCGGCTCCGGCCCCGGGAACCGCCGAGACGAAACGGAGCAGGGCTGGGTCGAATCCCAGGCTGAAGCTGAGGGCGGCCTCATCCCCCTTCGAATTCAGCTCCAGGCTCAGGTAACCTTTCTGGCCGCGGAAAAAACCGGCCCCGGTCAACTGCAAAGCCCTTGCCGCGGCCGATTCCGGCTTTCCGCCCGCAGCGGGGTTCAGACGCATGGAGGTTCCCGCTGCCGGAGAGGCCGGCCCGCCGGCCTGGGTGGCCGGATCCAGCCCGGAGGCATACCGGCCGGCCTGCACGCAGTCGGTAATGGTGATGATCCCGTCTCCCAGCGTCTGCCGCGGAGCACAGTCCGCCCGCTGGAATTCGCTTCCGGACACGGGAATATCCAGGGTAGAAGCAAAGCGGCAGACCTGCACCCAGTCGTTCACGTCGATCGTCCCGTTATTCTTGCCTCCCGGCCGCGGAGTGACATCGGCCTCGAATCCGTGGGTTATGGTAATGGCGCTGCAGCCCTGGTAGACGGCGGAAAGCGACTGGGCATCCATGCTGCTGATCTGCCGAACTACCGGGGTGTTGCCGAAATTGAGAAAAGTGCTGGAGGCGGAAGTCCCGGAGGCAACGGTAAAAGTAACCACGGCCACCTGGCGGATTCCAGCTTCAAACACGGCGTTTCCGGGCAGGGAAAGAGCCACGCCGAACCGCCCCTGCGCGGCCTGGTTGGCATTGGTGCTGAAAAGGGCGCTGCTGGCGTCGCTTCCCCAGGTGGCCTGGGGATTGCTCAGCACGGTGGGATCGAAGGTCAGGCTGAAGCCGACGGCATTTTCGTCTCCCTGGGAAACCAGTTCCACCGGCACGGCCAGAGCGCTCCCCGGGGAGGTCAGGCCGCAGCCCAGGCGCAGGACCCGGTCCGCATTGGGCACCGTAGTGGTCGTGCTGACATAGACCGTGGTCGTCGTCGTGGTGGTAACATTGTTGGCGGTAACGATTCCGATGGCGGCGATATCGACCACCGACTCGCGGCCCATGCCGCCGGCATCGGCCGCCCGGACCCGCACCGAATGTGACCCGTCCAGCACGCTGCGGCTGTCCCAGAGGCCCGAAAAGCCCAGAGAATCGGGTGCGGCAATCTTCTGATCGGCAAAAAACTTCTGCACATCGGGCCGGAAAAATCCACGGTCCAGCTGTCCGATCAGGCGGTCATCGACCAGCAGCTCCACGCGGCCCGGAGGTCCGGCCACGCTTCCGGAAACGACCGCTGCCCATCCGCTGAAAAGGACGTCTCCGGAAACGACGGCCAGATCCGGCGGACCTTCCAGGTTCCCCCGCACGGTGCCCTGCAGGAGAATGGTGGTACTGGTGGAGCTCCCGGTGGTGGAGGTCACCAGGGTGGAAGTGCTGCTGGTGGGAAACAAATTGTTATTGGTAAAAACAGTGATATTGGCAATTTCCCTGATCGCCTCCCGGTTCATGCCGGCGGAATCCGCCACCCATATACCCAGGGAATGGTTCCCATCCAGCACCGTACGGCTGTCCCAAATCCCGGAAAAGCCCAGGTTGCCCGGTGCGGAAATCCCCTGGGAGGCGAAGGACTGCTGCACATCCGCTCGCGAAGCTCCCAGGCTGAGCGGCATCCCGATCACTCCGTCCACCCATAATTCCACACGACCGGCCGCCAGCGCCTGGCTGCCGGTAACCACCGCCGCCCAGCCGACGAAGTTCACATTTCCCGAAAGGATCAAACCCTTTATGGGGTAGTCCAGGGCGCCGCGCGCCTGCCCGGAAAAGGGCTGTGTGGTGGTCGTCGAACCGGATCCGGTGGTGGTGGTGCTCCCACCGATGGAAGTCGTCGTGCTCGAACTCCCGCCGGTGGTCGTGGTGGTGGCCGGCGTCAGAACCTGGAGGATTATGGCGGTGGCAGGAATCTTGATGGGCTGGTTTCCGACCGGCGACGGATACAAATAGTTGACCAGCACGCGGCCGCTGGCGTTGGCCTCCTGGATGATATCCGGAGTCCAATCCGCCACATCGTCGCCGTTATCCCATACCGGATTGCCCAGAGTCCAGTTGGAGCAGGACATCACCTGGGCAGCGGTATTTTCGGTGTTGAAGGCGACGATCAGGTAGTAGGTTCCGGGAGTCGCAGGGGCGGTCAGACTCAGGCTGATGTTGCGGACCTGGTCCGTGACCGGACTGACGAAACCGGGCAGGGCCACGAAGCTGGTGGCGTGTGAACCCCAGCTGGGGGTCATCCCCATGGCGATCGCCGAACCGCTGGAAAACGTGGAGTTGATCAGCACCGAGAACTGGCCGAAAATCGACCCGCCCGCTTCCACAGACACGGTGCGGCTGAGCGGAGAAATGCTCTGCCCGTTGACCAGCCCGCTGACCAGCTTCAAATAGGATGTATCCCGGGGATTGGCCGAAGCGGCCTGGTTCTCACGGCGCGCCTGGCCGGGGGCAGCCGCGTGAAGAGCGGTAAAAAGACCGATGAACAAAAGAATCCAGGCCGGCTGGATCGACTGCCGGCGCTCCATCCTGCAAGCACCCCCCCGCATTACCATGACTACCCCCATAAAGTATCAAAATACTATATGTTAAAGGCGGCGGAGTCAAGCCGGAAGTTGTGCGCCGCGGAGTATACCTTTTTTATAGTGACCATTCTCACACATTTTTCCACAGGGCAGGGTATTCTTCCTAATGTAATATGAATCAAATCCGGTGATTGGCGGCCGGCAGGAAAGTAAGTTGCGGTATGGGTATTGACAAGCGATCTTCCCCACGCACCATCTATGTCGTGGAAGTGCAGTTTGGTGACCACGATCTCTACCACCGGGGCAGGATTGCCGACATCAGCCCCAACGGGATCTTCATCGATACGATGAGCCCCTGGCCGGAGGGTTCCCGAATATTCTTCCGCTTCCGGCTACCGGACACGGCCCAGGGAAGAATCGTCAGCGGAGAAGGAAAGGTCGCCTGGGATCAGCGGCAGGTGGGCATGGGAATCCAGTTCACCTCGATCTCGGAGGAGGACCTCAGCTGGATACAGCGCTGCTTCCCCGGTTGATCCGCCACACCAATCCAACGGAGGTGCAGCCGAATGAAACTTCTTGTTTACAGTATTTCTATTATGCTGCTCTTTTGCCTGGGCGGGGTGCGAGCCGCCCAGCCCGGAACTTCGGCTTTGAAAGCCGGAGACCGGGCGCCGGACTTCCAGCTCCCGGGATCGGATGGAAAAACCTATACCCTGAAGCAGTTTGCCGGCAAGAAGGCGGTGCTCATCGCCTGGTTTCCCAAGGCTTTTACCGGTGGCTGAACGCTGGAATGCAAATCGCTGCGTGACAGCGGTGCGGAAATCGAAAAGTTCGATATCGCCTATTTTGCGGCCAGCACGGATGACCCGGAGACCAACCGGAAGTTCGCCGAATCCCTGGGCTTGCGCTATCCCATTCTCAGCGACCCGGACAAAAAGACGGCCGAAGCCTATGGCGTGGTTCACGAGGGGCGCGCTCTGGCGGAGCGCTGGACTTTTTACATCGACTCCAGGGGCGTGATTCTGCATATCGACCAGAACGTCAAGCCGGCCGAGCACGGCAAGGAAATTGTCCGCAAGCTCACCGAGCTCGGGCTGTCGACCCGGTAAGAGGGATCCCGGTGGCATCGGACCGGTCCGGCCGGCATCGGTCCGGTCCGGTCCGTCTTTTTCCAACTCTCCCAGGGAGAGCCGGAGGCGCCAAGGTTGTATCCCATGCTTCGGGTTTAGCTTTCCTTTAGAACCTTTTCAACGGATATTTCCATGGAACAAGTCCGGTCGCTCCTGATTTTGCTTTGCTCTCTCCCGCTGATCCCGGGCCTCCCGGGACAGCCGGGCACCACGGTGGTTTTTCCCCGGTTCTCGGAACCGATCCAGATTACCGACAGCGGCAAAGAGCATTTTTTTGCCAGCTACTACGGGATCAATTCCTTCAGCCAGTCGGAGCAGTATGTAACGGTCCTGGAGACCGATTTGAAGTACAGGCTTCCGGATGAGAAGGATCCGGCCACTTTGGGTCTGGTCGATTGGAAAGCCCGCCGGTTCATTCCCCTGGCTCAGACCCGGGCCTGGAATTTCCAGGAAGGGTGCATGGCTCACTGGCTGGGTAGTTCGCCCGATGCTCTTGTCATCTATAACGATTTCCGGGACGGCAGATACGTTTCGGTGATTCTCGATGTGCACAGGCGAAAGGAAGTGAACGTCTTCCCCTACCCGGTCAGCGCGGTCTCTCCGGACGGGACCCAGGCGGTCAGCATCAATTTTTCCCGGATGCGCATCACCCGGCCCGATTACGGCTATGGCGGTGGCGGGCAGGACGCGCGGAAAAATGTTCCCTTGCCGGCCGATGACGGTCTTTTTCTCTTGGATCTCAGGACGGGGAAGGCCAGGCTGCTGGTCTCCATGGACCAGGTAAAGGACAGGATTCCTCCGGTTCCGGCTCAGGGGATCGAATACTTCTGCCACACCCGCTTCAGCCGGGAGGGAACAAAGATATTTTGGCTGGCCCGGTCCATTCCGGACTGGAATACGACCGCCTTTACCGTCCGGACGGACGGCAGCGATCTCCGGCGCTGCTTTCCCGACCAGTGGGGCGGATCTCATTTCGACTGGCTCAACGACCGCGAACTGATGGTAACGGCCAGGTATGAAGGCAAACAGGATGCCCACATTCTGTTCACTGTCGGCGAGCAGGATTTCAGGCGTCTGGGCAACGGATTGCTGGATTACGATGGCCATGGGACCTTCTCACCCGACGGTAAGTGGATGGTCACCGATACCTATCCCAGCCAAGCGCTGCGGGAGCAGAAAATCTACCTGATGGACATGCGCACGGAAGCGGTCCTGCCACTCGGACGTTTTCGGGAACCGGCGGAATTCAACGGCTTCTGGCGATGCGATCTGCACTGCCGGTGGAGCCCGCGGGGAGACCTGATCGGCTTCAATTCAACCCGGTCCGGAAGTCGCCAGGTCTACATTTTCCAACGACTGGATCCGTAATCTTCAAGATCAGGGAAACAAGATCAGGGACACCCACTTTTCCTCCCGTCCCCCTGATTGGATCGCTATCGCAATCGCTATCGAAAACACACCAATCAGGGACACCCACTTTTCTCCAGCAATCAATGGGTGTCCCTGATTTTCCGCAATCGCAATCGCTATCGAAAACACAGCAATCAGGGACACCAATCAGGGACAGCAATCAGCAGCAATCAGGGACACCCACAGCAATCAGGGAGGCACCAATCAGCAGCAATCAGGCACACCAATAAGGGACACCCACTTTTCTCCAGCAATCAATGGGTGTCCCTGATTTTTGGGTGTCCCTGATTTTTCCCTGATTTTACTTCTTTCTGATCTTCCCGTCTTCCTGTGAAAATATTAGACTTACAGGAAGAAAGGAAGAGCGGGAAGAGCGGGAAGAAACGCAGAAGGGCCAGCGGCCGGCAAACGGGCACTTTTTGCACCTTGCTTATTTTGACTTATCGCCAGGATAGGCAGGCGCTGAGCGCGCTGCCGTATGCACCCGGAGAGGCCAGCGCCTGGCCGCCCAGACACCGCAGGACGATGCGGGCTTTGTCGCGAAAGTCCGGCCTTCCCCGGAGATCGGCAATTACATGGAAAGTCTCCGCCAGAACCACATTGGCGCAGGGGAGGACGTGGTCTTCCGTGCTCTTCCAGCGACAGAACAGCGGCTCCTGGCTCGAAGATGTCAGGAAAAAGCCGCCCTCCGTTTCATCCCAGAAGAAGCGAATGACTTCGTCGGCCAGTAACTCGGCCTCCTGCAGCCAGCCTCCACCCGTGTCGGCCTGGTGAAGCCGGACCAGCGCCTCGATCAGAAAAGCGTAGTCCGGCAGGAAACCGACCGCCTCGGCCTCACTCTTCCCGCAGACATGAGCAAGCCGCCCCGAAGCCGCCCGCTGCGATAGAAGATACCGGGCTGCTTTTGCGGCCGCATCGGCAAAGCGCTCCGAGCCCAGTATCCGGCCGCCCAGTACCAGGCTGGTGATCATCAGGCCGTTCCAGTCGGTGAGAATTTTGGTATCCGTAGCCGGCGGCACCCGCTTGGAACGGCTCTCGAGCAGACGCCCTCGCCAGGCCGGCAGCTTGTGCTCCAGCTCCCGGACCGGGATGCCGGACCGGATGGCGATTTCGTCCAGGCCGCACGTCCGGTGCAGCACGTTTTTGGGGCCCGGGGGAATGTGGCGGTCCGGGGGCGCCTGCCAGTTGCCCTCCGCCGTAATGTCGTACACCTCGGAGAACAGAGCGCCGTCAGCCTCTCCCAGGATTTCGTCCACCTCTTCCCGGGTCCAGACATAATATTTCCCTTCCAGCCCCTCGCTGTCGGCATCCTGGGAGGAAAAAAAACCTCCCTCCGCATGCCTCATTTCCCGCAGCACATAGGCGAGCATGGCTTCGGCCGCCTCCGAGAAGAGCGTGCGGCGTGCAGCCTGAAAGGCCTGCAGGAAGCAGCGCGAAGCCAGGGCCTGGTCGCAGAGCATCTTTTCGAAGTGCGGGATATGCCAGAAGGGATCCGTGCTGTAGCGGAAAAGGCCGCCGCCCAGGTGGTCGGTGATCCCTCCCTCGGCCATCTGCTCCAGGATGCCCGCAAACAGGTTTTGCCGGCGCTCCCCGGGGGCTACCTGCTGGTACCGCATCAGCAGGTCCAGGCTTTGATAAGGAGGGAATCGACTGCCTCCTCCAGCGGCGTTTCCATACTCGGCCTCCATCTGCGCCGCCAGCCGGGCTGCCGCTTCGCCGATCTCGCGGATATCGGGAATTTCGGCGCTCTGCCCCCACCCCGCAGTCAGCGACCGGCAGGTCAGCTCCGCGAAGCGAGCGGCGTCCACGCCTATGTCATTCCGCCGATCCGCCCAGAGAGCGGCGACATGCCGCAGCAGCCGCAGGAACCCCGGCCGGCCGTAGCGGTCTTCCGGGGGGAAGTAGGTACCCGCGAAAAAGGGCTTCTGCTCCGGCGTAAGAAAAACGCTCATCGGCCAGCCGCCCTGCCCTTGCGTAAAGAGCATGGTGGCCCGCATGTAAAGCTCATCCAGGTCCGGACGCTCCTCACGGTCCACTTTGACGGGAATGAAGTGCCGGTTCAGCAGCTCGGCTACCCCGCTGTTCCGGAAAGACTCCTCTTCCATGACATGACACCAGTGGCAGGCGGCATAGCCGATACTGAGAAAAATCGGTTTCTGCTCCGCCTCCGCCCGGAGGAGGGCTTCCCGGTCCCAGGGCTGCCAGCAGACCGGATTTCCGGCATGCTGCCGGAGATAGGGGCTGATTTCCGCTGCCAGTCGGTTCCGCATCGTTCCGGCCGGATCTTTCAGAATCCGAGGGCGTGCAGAAGGAAAAGGAACGGAATCCCGGTAAAGGCGACCACGGTGATGGCCACCGACCAGGTCCGCAGGGTCTCCTGAACCGTCAGGCCGAAAAATTCCTTGACCAGCCAGAAGCCGGAATCGTTAATATGCGACAGGGCACAGGAGCCGGACCCGATGGCCAGGATCATCATTTCGCCGGAAATGCCGCCCGGCCCGACCAGGTGAGCCACCAGGCCCGCGCTGGTGGTCATGGCCACGGTTGCCGATCCAACGCTGATCCGCACCAGGGCGGAAAGAAGCCACCCGAGCATCAGCGGGTGAATATGCCAGACGGCCGCCAGGCGGGCAATCTCACCGGCGATTCCGCTGTCGACCAGGATCTTGCCGAAAGCCCCGCCGCCGCCGATGACGAGCAGGATCATGGCCACCGGCCCCATGCACTCCGAGGTAAGCTTCTGCAGCTGCTCCCTGGAAAAAGAGCGGGAAAATCCGAAGGTCCAGAGGGCCACCAGGAGGGCGGTCATCAGGGAGATCGAGCCTTCCCCCAGGAATTTGAAAAGGTTGTAAACCGGTGTGCCCGGCTGCAGGCCTACATCGGCAACCTTGGCGAGCAGCATCAATCCGACCGGAAGGAGAACCGTAAAGACCGAGACGGCAAACCCGGGGGGATTCGGAAACTCGCGGCGGTTCCCGCAGAACTTGGAGACCATGTCTGCCGGGGGCGTCTTCATCATGCGGCTCCCGATCCAGCGGCCGTAAAGGGGGCCTCCGACAATGGCGCAGGGCAGCGATATCAGCAGCCCGAGCAGGAGCGTTTTGCCCAGGTCCGCCTTGAAAATGGCGATCAGGGCCATGACCGCCGGATGCGGCGGGACGAAATGATGAATGGTGCTCAGGGTGGCGATCAGGGGTACCGCCAGGGTGATCAGCGAAATCCCCGTGCGCAGGGCGATGGTGAACAGGATAGGAATCAGCAGGGCCACGCCGACCTGCAGGAACACCGGAATTCCGATGATGAAGGCGATGAACATCATCGCCCAGTGCACCCGGCTCTCGCCCACCACCTCGATGATCCGCCGGGCGATGACATCGGCCGCGCCGCATTCGGCCATGAGCTTGCCGATCATCATCCCCAGGGCCAGGACAATGGTGATGTACCCTAGTGTGGTGCCCATGCCTGCGGTGATGGAGGCGATCGTCCGGGTGGTGCCCATGCCGCTGGCCAGCCCCAGAACCAGGCTGGCCAGGATCAGCCCGACAAAGGGATTCATCTTGAAATAGGAGATCAGCAGCAGCAGACCGATAATGACCGAAATAGCTAACAGCAGCAGCATTTTCTTTCTCCTTTTCTCCTCTCGGAAAGGATCCTGTCGAATTACGCGGAGGCCCCCTTCGGGGCGCAGCCGCAGGAGCAGCACAAGCCCCTGGCCTTGGCGAAGGACTCCCGTGCCTCCCGCCAGGAAAACCAGGCCAGCAGCAGGGCGCCCAGGGAATCCAGGCTGCCGATTCCCGTGACCTGATACCCGACGCTGGCGGCCAGAAGAACCAGGGAAAGGTAGGCGCAGACCCGGGAGCAGGCCGCGTCGGCCAGGATGGCGTCCGAGTGCAGGGCCCGGCCCACCCTGGTTTTCCGGCGGATCAGTTCCCCCATGAAGCCCAGGGAGACCAGGGAGATCACCGTTCCCCACAGAGTGGTTTCCGGCCGGTGCCCGTAATAGAGGTCGACCGCCGCGGTCAGAATCAGCCCGGCGGTCAGCAGGTAAAAGGAGGATCCGGTGATTTGCAGGGCGCGGCGCTCGAAGACATCTCTCTTCTCCTCCTGCCCCGCGGAGATCCGGCGGATCATGTGCCACACCCCGAGAGCGGAAACCACCTCGATCAGGGAGTCCATCCCGAAACCGAACAGCGATAGAGTTTCATCGGCGCTTCCCCGCCAGAGCGAGATGATCCCTTCCGCCAGGTTATAGATGACGGTAAACACCGCCAGGCGGTTTGCGGTCCGGAAAAGCCGGCTCTCTTCGTTTGCGGAGCTCATTCGCAGGCGCCGATCCCGTCATCCGTACGTCAGGACCGGCCCGTCGGGGCCGCCCAGCCGACCTCCCCGGCCGTTTTGCGGATGTGATCTGCCGCCTGCCTGTACTCTTCCGGGGTGCGGAGATGTTCGATCATCAGCGGCACATCGTTCAGTTTTCGCAACTCCTGCAGATAAACCCGATAGTCAAGGTTCCCCTGCCCTGGCAGAATTTCATCCAGGTGAACATTCTGCTTTTGAGACAGGATAATGTCTTTGGCATGGCAGCTCTTGATGTAGGGCCCCAGCTTTTTGAAGCCGTCCCGCAGGAGGTCGGCGGTCCGGAAATAGAGCTGCGGGTTGCTGACCAGGTTGACCGGATCCATGTGAGCGGCAAACCGCTTCCGATCGATCGCCTTGATCAGCCGCAGATAGGAATCCACCGTGTCCGGATAAGACCAGGGCATGGTTTCCAGGGCGTAATAAGTGCGCGTGGGGCGAACCGCATCCAGGATGGACCGGGTGATTTCCACGATCATGTTGAAGGTCTCGCCGGTCAGGTTGAGCGGATGATTTCCCGCCCAGGGATTGCCCCGGTTTCCGCTGATATTGACGCAGCAGCGGGCGCCGACCCGCTCGGCCAGGTCCAGCTGGGCCTTGCACTTTTCCAGGGCCTTTTTCCTCTCCTCGGGATCCGGAGCCATCGGATTGCTCCAGGCGCCGGTTTCGGCGATGACCAGGTTCGCCTTGCGTGCCGCTTCCACGTAAGCCCGGAGCAGCGATTCATCGCGGGCGTCGGCCACCGGGCAGTATACGGCGTTATAGCCCAGGCCCTGCACCAGGGCAACCCACTCCTCCGGGGAGGAATATTTCTGCTGCACCGGTCCGCCCAGGCGCATCAAAGCGCCCGGGCCGGGCGGAGGCTCTTTCCCTTCCCCGCTTCCCGCAAGAAAGGGCACAGAGGCCGCCGCCGATAAAAAGCGCCGGCGCGACAGGGCCGTCGGTATTTTCATGAAATCTCCCTCCATTGGCTGGTTATTCGAATTTCAGTCCCGCGGCGTTCCATTTCCGGACCGCAGCAGGGAATGAATTTCCGTGTAAATGCCTTTCAAAGGCACGCCCCGCTGGCGGGCGATTTTCTTCATGTCCTCGTATTCGGGCAGGATATTGACTGCTTCGCCGTTGCAATAGGAGTACTTGACCCGCACCGGCCCATAGGGCGTGGGAACGGTCTTTACCTCGCGGAGCAGGATCCGCCTTCGCTCCCGGCGAATCCGCACGCCCAGCGTGGTGCTCTCCCGGAAAAGAACGGACAGCAGGGCCTGCTGCTTCCCCTCCTCGCACAGGACGGTACACTGCACCCCGGGTCTCCCCTTTTTCATCAGCACCGGGATGAGGTAAACGTCCAGGGCCCCGTGAGCCATCAGCTCTTCCGCCAGGAAGGCTGTCAGCTGCGGGCTCTGGTCGTCCAGGCAGGTTTCCAGAATGGTGACCTGGTCCTCCGACTCCGCGGACTCCGCTTCTCCCACCAGGATCCGCAGGACGTTGGGCCGCGGCAGGTCCCGCCCCCCCGCTCCGTAGCCGATCCGCTCCACCCGCATGGCGGGCATGTCTCCAAAGCCGCCGGCCAGCACGGCGGCAATCGCCGCGCCCGTGGGAGTGACCAGCTCGGCCTGGGAATCGGTGGAATAGGTGGGAATCCCCTTGAGAATTTCGATGGTGGCCGGGGCGGGCACGGGAAAAGTGCCGTGGCTGAAGGTCACCGTTCCGCTACCTACATTCAGCGGGGAGCATACCACCTTCTGCACGCCGAGAAGCCGCAACCCGGCGAGAGCGCCGACCACGTCGATGATGGTATCGACGGCGCCCACCTCGTGAAAATGGACCTCTTCGGCCGGCACGCCGTGTACCTTGGCTTCGGCTTCCGCAATCCGCAAGAAAACCTCTTTGGCCTGGTCCTTCAGCGGCAGGTCGAGCGCACTCCGGTCGATCAGCTCCTGCAGATCGGCCAGGTGCCGGTGACCGTGATGATGATGGTGGTGGTGGCTGTTCTCCTCCTCCCCGTGTTCGTCCTCATGGTGGTGGTGGTGCTCCAGGTCCTCCACTTCAAAGTGCGTGGCGGAGATGTTGCAGCGCATGACCTTTTCCGCATGCACATCGAAATCCGCAAAGGACAGCCTGGCCAGTTCCTTTTTGATGTCTGCCAGGGAAACGCCGGCATCCAGGATGGCGCCGTTGAGCATATCGCCGCTGATACCGGAAAAACAATCCAGATAGGCAATCTTCATAGGTTTACTTAAGGTCCTCGGTTAGCGGTTGATCATGGAGGCGAAATACCCGGCGCCGAAGCCGTTGTCGATATTGACCACGGCAATCCCGGGAGCGCAGGCATTCAGCATGGTCAGCAGCGGTCCGACCCCGTGAAAGCTGGCGCCATAGCCGACGGAAGTCGGCACGGCAATGACCGGCTTTCCCACCAGGCCCGCCAGAACCGCGGGCAGCGCTCCGTCCATGCCGGCTACGGCTACGATGACGTTGGCCTTTTCCACCGTCTCCCGGTTGCTCAGCAGGCGGTGCAAACCGGCCACACCGACATCGTAAAGCCGCTCCACGCGGTTGCCCATGATTTCCGCGGTGACTACCGCCTCTTCCGCGACCGGCATATCCGAGGTTCCCGCGCTGATGACCAGAATGATCCGGGAGGGATCCGTTTCCCGCTGGCTTTCGGGGTGCCGGATGACGATGGTCTGTGCCATGGAATTGTAATCGGAGTGAGGATGGGTCTTCTGCACCTCCTCCTGGATCTCGGGCCGCGCCCGGGTGGCCAGGACGTCTCCTTTTTCCGCCAGCCGGCGCATGATGGCCGCCGCCTGTTCCGTGGTTTTGCTCTGGCAGTAGACGACTTCCGGAAATCCGCGCCGCAGGGTCCGATGATGATCGATGCGCGCGAATCCCAGATCCTCAAACGGCAGGTGCTGGAGTTCCTTGACGGCCTCCTCGACCCCGCAGGTCCCCTGCTGCACTTTCTGCAGCAACTCTTCCAGTTTCTTCTTTTGCATATCCGATTCGTTCCTTGGCCCCTGTTTGCAGGAAAAAGTCCCCATCGCGCATGGCGGAAGGCCTTTCCCCGGTTGAAATGAAGGTACAATACTACCCTAATGTTATCATCAAAGGACGTAAAAACCGCAGGAAGGCGGTAGAGCAGTCCGGGAGAGCATAACCCGTTTAAACGACAGACAGGAGAGGTCATTGTGGAGCGAAGAAATTTCGTAGGACTTCTGGGAGGCATTGCCGGTTGCGGCATGGAGCGCCTCCTGGCCAACTTTAAAACCGGCGATGAGTTCACCCGCAAGGTGGCCGGCCTTCCCCGCCGAATCCTGGGGCGAACGGGGCAGGAGGTATCGATCATCGGCTTTCCCGGACTGGCCCTGGCCCGGGAAACGGAGGAAAGCTCCCGCACCGCCGTCCAGCAGGCCTGGGAGCGGGGCATCAATTATTTCGACGTGGCTCCGGCCTACGGAAAGGACGGAGAGTGCGAGATCAAACTCGGCAAGGCGCTGGAAAGCCTTGACCGGAAAAAAATCTTCCTGTCCTGCAAGACCAAGGCCCGCGACAAGGAGGGGTCCCGGGCGGAGCTGGAGCGTTCCCTGGAGCGGCTGAAGACCGACCATTTCGACCTGTACCAGATGCACCACCTGGTGACCGCGGAAGAGGTCCGGCGGTCCTTCGGGCCGGGAGGAGCCATCGAGACCTTCCGGGCCGCCCGCGAGGAAGGGAAAATCAAGTGGATCGGCTTTTCCGCCCACAGCACCCGCTCGGCGGTGGAGGCCCTGAAGGTCTTCGCATTCGATACGGTGATGTTTCCGCTGACCTTCGCCGATTTTTACCTGCGCGACTTCGGGCCGCGCGTGCTGGAGGCCGCGGCGGAAAGAGAGGCTGCGGTGATCGCCATCAAGCCCACCAGCAAGGGAGCCTGGCCCAAGGGGGCCGTCCGCAGCCATCCCAACTGGTACCGGTCCACGGAAACCCCCGAGGAGTTCGCCCTGGCTCTGCGCTTCGCCCTTTCGCTGCGCGGCGTAGTGGCTGGGATTCCCACCGGCTATATCGAGCTGCTCAACAAAACGGTCGACGCCGCAGCCGGCTACACGGCAGCCACCACGGAAGACAAGGAGCAGCTGCGCAAGCTGGCCAAGGATTGCGTAGCCCTGTTTACCCGCGAAGACGAGCGCGGCGACAGCGTCGCAGGAAATGTTCGAGGCCCGTATCCGGATCACCCCTACGGCTTCGGGACGGACCACGAAGCCTAGCTTCCTACAGGAAAACAGGAAGAACCGGAAGGGAGCAGAAAGCCCGAAAATAAAGTCTCCCATCTTCGTTTCGAGTTCAAGCCTGCGTGGCACGAGCGGAATCCCGCCCGTGGTTCGTGGCTCGCAGCCTGAAGGCTGTACTCAGAACGGCTTTCGTTTGTAAGTCTGTTTTCGGGTGTTTCCCGGACTTGTTGCGGGAGCCAATCCGGTCATGAATTGCCGGGTTGGTTCCAGGCGCAGATCAAGTCCCGTCGGGACGGCAGAACCGGACCCATCTATCACTTTTTCTGGAAGCCGGATTCGCAAATTATCAGGTTTTCGCGAAAGCCATGGAAGGGCTGCGATCCGGAAACTCTGGGGTTCCTTAAAAATAGAGGCGCAGCGCCAGCTGCACCTGCCTGGGCCGGTTGGCCTGGCTGGTGATCAGCCCGAAGTTGGCGCTGCCGAAAGCTCCGTTGGGCAGCCCGAACATCGGCGAGTTCATAAAGTTGAATGCTTCCGCCCGGAACTGCAGCTTCACCTTTTCGGTAATCGGGAAAATTTTAAAAACCGACAGGTCGACATTGCTGTAGCGCGGGCCGCGCACGTCGGGCAGCGTCCGGCTGACGTTGCCGTAGGTGTACAGCGGAGCCGCGGAAAAAGCGGCGGGGTTGAGGTAGCCGGTCAGCCGGTCCTGCACCCGGCCTTCCATCGCCGCGGAAATCCCGGTGTTATTGGGACGCTGCGTGCCTCCCAGGGATCGGGCGGTATTCGGGCTGGCGGTAATGTTGAGCGGGGCGCCGCTCTGCAGGACGGTGATCAGGTTGATCTGCCACCCGCCGGCCACGGCGTTCAGGCCGCGGTTCCAGCCGGCGCCCCAGTGGCGTCCGCGGCCCACCGGGACTTCCCAGTTGATGCTGCCGGTGAAGCGCTGGGCGATGTCCTCTTCCACCAGCGAGCGGTCGGCCGCCCGGTTGTAGTGATCCTGGTGCCCGTAGGAGGGACCCAGGGTGGCCGGTCCGTCGGTCAGGTTTTTGGAAGTGGTGTAGGAGGCTAGAAAACCGATCCCGGCCGAAAAACGCCGCTCCACCTTCACGGAAAAGGAATGATAGATGGAACCGGCCGCGGCCGGATTGAAAACGGTCAGGTTGCCGAATTGCGGGTAGGGCCGCAGGAGCTGGCCGCGGGCTACGGTCGGGCTGGCCAGCACCCCGGGATTTTTAACCAGCCCGTAGAAGGGATTGGCCACCAGGGTCTGCAGGGCGCTGCCCAGAGCCAGAGCGCTGGCCGGCAGCTGGTTCAGGTTGAAGCCCGCACCGTCGCCGAGGTTCACGCCGCGCGAGCCGCTGTATGCCGCCTGCAGGAGCAGGGCTCCCCGCTGGTGCTGCAGGCTCAGGTTCCACTGCTGGTTGACGGGAAGCGGCGCCTTGCGGTCGAACAGAGTGGTAATATCCTGCCCGACGAAAGACATCAGACCCTGGGAGCTGCCCACCGCCTGCGAGAACCCGGTGGGAAAGGGATCCCGCAGGTAGACGTTGGGCCGCAGCCCGTCCAGGCTTCCCACCAGGGGAGTGGAAGGCGCAAATCCCAGCGAGGCGATGTTCCAGCCGCCGGCCCCGATGCTGCCCGAGCCGTAAAAAATTCCGTAGCCGCCGCGGACCACGAACCGCGGGGCCATCTGGTAGGCGAAGCCGATCCGCGGCCCGAAATTGTTGCCATCCGTGTCGAAGTGCCGAACCGGATTGCTGCCCGCACCGGCAAACTGCATCCCGCCGCGAATTTCCCCGAGGCCCGCCACCTTGCCGCTCAGCGGCGAGACGGCATTGTAGTCGAACCAGTCCAGGCGGTTCTCCTTTTCGATGCGCGGCAGCTCCAGCTCGTACCGCAGGCCCGCGTTCAGGGTGAGCTTCGGGCTGATCTTCCAGTCATCCTGCACATAAATGCCGTAATAGGGATTGGAGGATTCGGACTGGATTCGGGTACCGAAGGTGCCGGTGTCGGGGGTGCCCAGCAGAAAGGAAGCGAAAGCGTCACCGGCCGTGGTTCCGCCGGTCAGGGCGTTGGGGCCCTGGGTAAACGTTTTGGAGAAGTTGTAGGTGCCGCTGGGATCGATAGCCCGGTCCTGCGGAACCTTGGCCAGGCGCAAATCGGCTCCGAATTTCAGGGAGTGGGCCCCGGACAGCCGGGTGGCGCTGGCCTGAAAGGAATGCATCAGGTAGCTGAAGGCGTTGATCCCCTGGTTGTTGCCCAGGGTGGCGTAGCCCGACACGGCAAAGCGCGGAAAGACCCGCAGCTTGGCTTCCGACTGGATGTATTGCGGAAAGCCGAGCGAGGTCAGGTCGTAGCCGAGCGACGGATCGATGTTGTTGTGCGTCCGGTTGGTGTAGCCGTAGCGGAAGTTCATCAGCAGCGTGGAGGACAGGGTGAAAACGTAATCGGCGGAAAGGGATTTTACGTCCTGATCCAGACCGATATAGCCGCGGGCCGCATTGCCATAGTAGTCCGGATCGCGCCCGTCGTTGCGCACCCGGTTGTAGCGCAGATACATGCTGTGCCGGGTGCCGATGGAATGATCCACCCGTATGCCGAAGTTGTCGTCGGTGGTTTTGGTGACCCCGCTGAGCACCAGGTTGCTCACCGTGCCCGGCTGGTTGGGCTTGGGGTAGTAGGAGGCCACTTTGGCGGCGACCGTATCGATGCGGTTGGCGGGAATCCGGTTGCCGGCAAAAACCTGGCGCGTCGGAGTGCCGCTGACCGGCGTGGTCAGCGGATCGTAGAGGATAATCGCCTGGCCGCGGGCGTTGGTCAGCTGAGAGAAATCGCCGCTGCGCATGGCCTCCGTCGGAGTGGTCCACACGGTGTTGGTGGCGGTGCGGTCGCGGGTGGCCTGGTAATTGACAAAAAAGAAGGTGCGGTTTTTTCCGTTGTAAAGGTGCGGCAGAAGGACCGGCCCGCCCAGGGTTCCGCCGAACTGGTTACGCTTGAAGCTGCCGCGCGGCACGCCGCCGCGGTTGGCGAAGAAATCATTGGCGTCCATGGCGCTGTTGCGCAGGAATTCGAACAGGCTGCCGTGCACCAGGTTGCTGCCCGACTTGCTGACCATGTTGACCAGCCCGCCCCCGGTGCGCCCGTATTCCGCGGAAAATACGCTGGTCTGAACCTTGAACTCCTGTACCGCATCCACGACCATGGGCGTCCCCAGAATGCCGCGGCCGGGCCAAACTCCCGGAGTGGTATTGGGAGCCCCGTCGAGCAGAAACTCGTTCTGCCCCGGGCGGGAGCCATTGGCGCTAAATGAGTTGGCATAGTTAAAGGTGTCCGGTTGAAATTGCCTGCCGGTGGAAACATTGTCGCTGAGACTCAGCAGTCCCAGGGCGGAGCGGTTGTTCAGGGGTAGGTCGCTGAACTGCTTGGAGTCGATCACCTGGCCCAGCGAGGAGGTGCTGGACTCCAGCAGCGGCGAGGAAGCGCTCACTTCGACAGTCTGGTTCAAGCCGCCGACCTCCAGCTGAAAATCCAAACGCACGGTCTGATCGACATTCAGCAGCACCCCGGGCCGGCTGAGGGTGCGGAACCCTTCCTTTTCGATGCGAACCGTATAGGTACCGGGCGGCAGAAGAGCCACGGTATAGTACCCCAGCTCGTTGCTTTCCATCTGCCGGGTGATGCCCGTTTCCGGGTTGGTCACCTGGACGCGCGCTGCAGGAACCACCGCCCCGCTGGCATCCTTGATCACGCCGGTCAGCTGCCCGGTGGTGCTCTGGGCCCGCAGGCCGTCGGCCGCAGACAGGAGGCAGGCAAGCACTAAAAAACCAAAATACGATTTCCTGATCATTTCCGCGATCTCCTTGCAAGAACCTTTTCCACTTTAGATATGGACCGGATTCGTGGATCCGTCTCCCACGGACCCTTGGTAAAACAGGCACCCTGCCTTTTTTCCGCCCAGGATTATACATCATACATAGTACCTGTCGACGAAAAAAACATCACAGGAAGAAAGGAAGAGCGGGAAGAAAAGCGGAAGTCTTTTTTGTGAAGCTATCAGGAGGGGCTTCCCCAAAAATATCTGAAGATTTCATGCGCAGACCAACAAAACGGAGGTGCCGTACGTTTAACAGGGTATGAACGGAAAGACTTTGGAGGAAACCGCATGGGCGGCCACAACCGAAAATCCTTCGGACCGCCTGGCCTCGCTCTTTGACCGGCACTACACCCGGCTGTACCGCCTGGCGCGCCGGATGTGCCCCAACGCCGACGAAGCACGGGACCTCGTCCAGGAAACCTTTCTCAAGGCAGCACGCCGGCTGCCGTCGGTCCCGGCGGATACCCGCGGAGAGGAAGCCTGGCTGGTGCGCGTCCTGGTCAATACCCGGCGCGACCAGTGGCGCATGCAGTCCGTTCGCCGGCGCCATCGCGAAGCCGAACTCGGCAACGGGCGGCCGGTTGCCGAACCGCGCGACGAGGAGGCGGCGCTGATCCTGCGCACCTCGATCTGGCAGGCGGTGGAGCGGCTTCCTCCGCGTCGGCGCGCCATCGTTGTTCTGTCGGAGCTCGAGGGGCTCCGTGATTCTGAAATCGCCTCGCTTCTGGGCATGCACCAGGTCACCGTCCGGTGGCATTTGCGGATGGGGAGGCGCGACTTGAATATTGCGCTCCGGGCGCATATGGGAGACAGCCATGAAAAATCTTAATACGCTACTGCAGGATGCGGACCCGGTCCGCTGGGAAGACGCCACACCCCGGGAAACCCTGGCACGGCAGCGCCGGGCCCTTCTGGCGGAAGTACGCACCGCGGACCGGCCGCCGCAGAAAATGGTTGCGCGGAGGTACGCACTGCTTGCCGCCGCTGCATTGGCCGCTATCGTCGCCGCTCTCCTTCTTCCCGGCCTGCGGCCGCTTTTTGTGGCCGAGGTGCATGCCGCCGTGCAGTTCGAAGTCCGGCTTGCCGATGATCAGCCCCTCCCGGACCGCCAGGAGGCCCGGGTGACCGGTTCGGACCGGACCGTCTTTCTGAGCAAGGATGTCGTGGTCACCAACGGCGATATCCAGCGGGCGGAAGTGGTGCCGGGCGGCGATCCGTCGCAGTTCAGCGTAAGCGTGGAGTTCACCCCGTCGGGGGCGCAGAAGATGAAGACCGCCACCGAAAAGCAGATCGGCCGGCGGATGGCCATCCTTCTCGACGGGAAGGTGGTCATGGCCCCGACGATCCGTTCGGCCATCGGATCGGCGGCGGTAATCACCGGAAAGTTTACCAGGGCCGAAGCGGAGCGGATTGCCGCCGGGCTGAAATAGCCTGCCTTGCCGGGCGATAAGCCCTTCCCCGCCGCCGGGCCATCTGCGGTCCAGCCGCAGATGGCCCCTTTGTGATAATGTCATAAGCCGGATGCGGAATCCCAAAAGCAAATAAAGAACGAATGACCCTGCATATCAACCGGCTCCGCTCCGGCGGACTGATTACCAATTATTACTGCACCAGCGAGTGCGGGCACTGCCTCTACCGCTGCAGCCCGGCCTGGCCCAGGGACTACATCACCCCGGAAAGCGCCCGGTCCCTGCTGCGGACGGTGCTCCGGCTGGGCTGTCGCGAAATCCACATCGGCGGCGGCGAGCCGTGCCTCCAGCCGGAAGGTCTCTGCGCGGTGCTCGACGCGGCGCGCGAAACCGGCATCGGCGTGGAATATGTGGAAACCAATTCCTCCTGGTACCGTTCCCCGGAGCAGGCCCGCTCTTTCCTGGAGCGCCTCCGCCGGCACGGGCTGCACACCCTGCTGGTGTCGATCAGCCCCTTCCACAACGAATTTATTCCCCTGGCCAAAGTCCGCGGCGTCCTGGAAGCCTGCCGGGACACGGGCATGGGAGTATTTCCCTGGATCCCGGATTTCCTGCGCGACCTGGGCGCCTTCGATCCCGACCGCCCGCACCGCCTCATGGAATACGCGGAGCTCTTCGGCGAAGGCTACCTGGAAAGCCTGCCGCAGCGCTACTGGATCGCAGGCGGCGGCCGGGCGCTGGAAACATTCGGGCGGTTCCGCCCACGGCGCAGCGCGGCGGCCATCGCCGCAGAACAGAACCGGGGATGCGGCGAACTGCGGGAGGTCGGCCACTTTCACGTCGACCTGTACGGCAACTATGTACCGGGGCTTTGCGCCGGGTTTGCCATACGCCACACCGATCTGGGAGCGCCTCTTCCGGAAACCGAATACCCGCTGCTCACCCGGGCCGCCGGCAGAGGAATTGGCGCCGTGCTGGCATACGCTTCCGCGGAGCAAGGCTTTCTGCCGGATGAGGCGGGATACGCCTCGAAGTGCCATCTGTGTTACGCGATCCGGCGGTTTCTGGTACAGGAGCGGAATCTGGATTCCCCGGAGCTGCAGCCGCGCCGGCACTATGCCGGCGACGCCCTGCCGGGCTCCCCCTGAAGGAAAGCAGGCCATGAACCCGTCCTCGCTATTCCGGCCTTTTCTGTTCCTCCGGGGAAGGAGCGCTTTCCCCCTGTGCGGAACCCTGAATTTCTTCCGCCTGCCCCGCCGGGTAATGGGAGTCAGGAATCCCGGGAAGTTCCATTTCCCCGTAGCTCACCCGGTAGCTGTCGTAAAAAATGTCCAGTACATGCTTTCCGAAAATGCGGATCTCCGCTTCCGTATGATCCTGCAGCGGCAGCCAGAAAGGGCCCACTTTCCGGTAATCGCGCAGGATGTGCACTTTTCGGACCCAGAAGGATAGGCTTTTGGCAGGACTGCCATCCACGCGAACGATGCCGTAGTCGCTTTTGGCGACATAAACCCGGCCGTTGAACAGGTATTTGGCGGGGATGCGCGGCCTGGCATCCAGGACCCAGCAGGAGTGTCCTCGCACGGTTTCCTCTCCGGATAAAGTAAAGGTGTAATTGCGGGCGGTGATGGAGCTGTCCTGCTTTTGCCTGCCCAGGGAGGCTTCCTTTTCGGCGTCGATCAGCCGCTGGAACACAAATCGGCGAACCCAGCCCGATCCCTTCTGGGAAACCGTCGTGAATTCCTTGCCCTGTCCCTTGCGGAACGTCATCCGAATGCCCGACTCCGAACGCGGGCTGCCGTCCTCTTTTAAAAGCCGGTATTTCCGTTCGTTCACATATTCCAGCAGGGCGGCGTCGCGGAGGGGACCGTATTGTTCCACGCGCTGGAAGATCTCCTGCGCGGTCAACGGTGCAGACGGCTGGGAGCGCATTGCTCGCGGGACTGCGGCCAGAATGCACATGGCCAGCACGAACAGGAATCGTTTTTCGACCGGCGGTCTCATGACTCCATCCATGATTGATTTTATGATATTCGGCCGAAGTACGCCACGAAAGAGGGAAACGATTTGTTTATAGAATGGGGCACCCGGTCTTCGGCATCTCCGGTTGAAATTCCCGGAATCCCGGAATACAATCCCATTCTGCGGTCCCATGAAAGCGGTCCGTGTGAACCGCATCGCTCTCTTTTTCTGCCTGATACGGAACAGGAGGTATCCATGATCCGACGCCATTTCCTGAAAACCGCCGCCGCCGGCCTTGCGCCCGCCGTCCGGCTGGAAAAGCCACGCCGAAATATCATCTTCATTCTGGCCGATGACCACCGCTACGACATGATCGGAGCCCTGGGGCACCCCTGGCTCAAGGGCCACACGCCCCACCTGGACCGCATGGTAAGCCAGGGGGTCTGCTTCCGGAATGCCTTCGTTACCAGCAGCCTCTGTTCGCCCAGCCGCGCCACCGTGCTTACCGGCCGCTACATGCACCAGCACGGGGTGACCGATAATTTCTCCGCTCTGAACCCCGCTTTGCCGCAGTTTCCGCAGGCCCTGCAGGGTGCAGGATACCGTACCGGCTTTTTCGGCAAATGGCACATGGGGGGAACGGGCGACGAGCCCCGTCCGGGATTCGACCACTGGCTCAGCTTCCGCGGGCAGGGGGAATACCAGAATCCGGAGCTGAATCTCAACGGCATGCGGCAGAGAGTGCCGGGCAACATGACCGACCTCCTGACCCAATCCGTCCTGCGGTTCATGGACGAAAGCGGCCCCAAGCCCTTTTTCGCCTACCTGTCGCACAAGGCGGTGCACGCCCCCTTTCAGGCTCCGGAGCGCCACGCCCGCCTGTTCGAAAATCTGGCCGCACCCCGGCCGCGCACCATGCTTTACAAGGAGGATTATTACCGCCGGTGGCCCGAATGGGTGCGCCGGCGCCGTGTTTCGCGCCACGGCGTGGACGGCATGATGGACAGCGACGAGCCTTTCGACGTCCACTACCGGCGCTACTGCCAGTGCCTGATTGCCTTGGACGAAAGCCTGGGGCAGATCCTGGGCCGGCTGGAAGCAACTAACCGGCTCGAGGACACCCTCGTCATTTACATGGGCGACAACGGCTATATGTGGGGGGAGCACGGTCTGATCGACAAAAGGGCCATGTACGAGGCCTCCATTCGGATTCCCCTCCTGGCACACTGCCCGGCCCTGTTCGGAACCGCGGGTCGGCAGGTGACGCCGATGGCGCTCAACCTGGACATCGGCCCGACGATTCTGGATGCCGCCGGACTGAGCCCGCTCTCCGGGATGCAGGGGCGGTCGCTGCTGCCGCTAGGCGCGGGGAGGACGCCCGAAGACTGGCGCCGGGATTTTCTCTATCAATATGCCTGGGAGCAGGACTACCCGTACACCCCGAACATCGTCGGCCTGCGCACCGATACCCACAGCCTGATGAACTATCCGGGGACCTGGGATATCCCCGAGCTTTACGACATCCGTAGCGATCCGGAGCAGATCGACAACCTCCTGGCCGAGGCGCGCATCGGTCCGCGCATGAGGGGGCGCTATGCCAATCACGTGAAGGAGCCCTCGGTGCAGGCCCTGGTGCAGGGGCTGCAGAGCCGCTTGGCGCAGCTGCTGGCGGAAACCGACGGCGATCCGCGCCTGGCCGGGCTGACCAGCCCCGACGACAGGTACGCCTACTAGCTCCCATCCGGCGGGCGTTCGACAGGGCCTGGAGATCCGCACCCGCCGGGCGTGTTATTCAGGCGTGCCTCCGTTTTTACTGCTGCGCCGGCCTCCGCTGCGGTTGCGAGGAGGTTGGGATGGTTTCGTCGGTCGGGCCGTGGGACAACTCGATGCGGGCGTCGGCGATGCGGTGCAGCCGCCAGGCCGGATCCTTATGCAGACAGCGCTTCCGCCACCTCGACCCGGTGGACCATGACCACATGGGGGTGGTTGAGCGAGGCCAGCAGCCGCGCCCCCCGGTCGAAGCGGACCAGCCGCTCGGGATCTTCGCGGAAATAATCGGCAGCACCTTGATGGCCACATCCCGCTTGAGACGCACGTCCCGCCCCCCGGTAGACTCCGCCCATCCCCCCGGCGCCGATCTGCCCCAGGACCTGAAAGTGCAGCAGGGTGCGCCCGGTCAGGTCGGCCGGCAGGATCAGCTTCCGTCCGGAAGCGTAATCCTGCAAAACGACCTGCTTCCCCTCAAGAACGACGTCATCCACCCGGACGAATCCATCCGGCAGACGGGTTAGAAACAGCAGGAAAACGGTTTCGATTTTTTTGTGAAGAACTCGACGGCACACTCCCACTCGTAATGACGATTCGAAAAAAAACGGGACAGGTTCGTCAGCAGATTATACAAGATGGCTTCGTGAAAAAGCGTGGGAACCCTGAAGGGGTTCCGGAACACAGCCCGGGGTTGCGCCGCCCAGGCGCTACCCCGGGTGAGCGGATTTTTCACAAGCAGCCCTGTAAGGGCTGCGCAAACACCTGCCAATGCTGGATTTTGCGCAACCCCTGCAGGGTTGTCCTATCCGAATATCCTTACCCAGGGTAGGCGCGAAGCGCGCCAACCCTGGGCTGCGATCCGAAGCCCTTGCATGGCTTTCGCAAGAATTCCGGACTTTTTGCGAGATTATCATACAAGATTAAGACCCCGTGCAGGGCCGGAGGACTGGCGAGTCTGCCTGTTGAGCACCGGATGAAAATGGCGATGACTGGAAACTCCCCCTCCCGATAATTACCGTCACGACTCCACCCTTTTCCGCTATTATATAAATGGGGTAGTCCTTGGGTGAAAACACAATGGAGGGCCCGATATTGCATACCATCAACAATCAGGATTTCATCATGAAAAATCGTTGTTTTCCAATCTCTTTTTCCATCTTCTTTTATATCGCTTCGGCGTTGCCGGGAGCGGCACCGCTCCGCACCGGAACGGCATCGCCGGAAGTCGCCGGGATCGCCACCGATCTCTCCGCCTTCGCCCAGGCAGAGATGAAGGCGCAGAAAGTCCCGGGCCTGGCCTTTGCCCTCGTTCAGAAGGACAAGGTGATTTTCGCGGAAGGCTACGGAGTCAAATCGCTGGGCGGATCGGACCCGGTCGGCGCGCGCACGGTCTTCGAGGTAGGATCCACTACCAAAGCCTTTACTTCCGCCCTCCTGGGAATCCTGGTCGACCGCGGAAGGCTGCAGTGGAGCGACCGCGTGGTCTCCTCCTTTCCCCGCTTCCGCCTCTGGGATTCGTGGGCTACGCGGGAGTTCCGCGTCGACGACCTCATGGCCCAGTGGAGCGGAATGCCGGGGTATTCTCTGAATATGATGGCACTCCTGGGCTGGACCCGCGACGATCTGGCCGCCGCGGTGGTTTCCGTCCGGCCGGTCTACAGCCCGCGCTCCCAGTTTTCTTACGTGAACACCCTCTGGATCTGGGCCGGTCGTCTCGTCGAGCGCTACAGCGGACTGAGCTGGGAGGAAGCCATGGCCCGCGAAATCCTGACCCCTCTGGGCATGCGGGATAGCACCGTCGATCCGCGGATCGTTCCTTTTCTGAACGATGCCGCCGCCGGGCACATGGTCTTCCCGGACGGCAATGTTTGGAGGATTCCCTCCGACTGGCCTTATCGCGGGTGGCTGGATACCTTCGGCCCGGCCGGGAGCCTCCGCTCCAACGTTCTGGACATGTCGAAGTGGGTGCGCATGCATCTGTCCCAGGGGACCTTCGAGGGCCAAAGGATCCTGACCGCCGCGACTCTGGCGCGCCTTCACGCCCCGCGAAGCCTGATGTCCGCCGAAAGCGCACGCACGCTCAGCTATGCGCAAGGCTGGTGTTACGACGTACGGCCCGCCGGTCCGGTCATCTGGCACAACGGCGGCACCGCCGGGATGCATTCCATCGTCGCCCTTTACCCCGCAGCCGACACCGGGCTGGTCGTACTGACCAACACCGACAGCAACTCCATTCCGGAAGATATGGATGCCCGGCTCTACCCGCTGCTGTTTCCCGGTGCCGCCGGGAGGGCGCTCTCTCCCACGCCGGCCGAACTGGCGGCCCTGAACCGAATCGCCCTTCCGGGTCTTATCGACTCGCGCGAGCCTCCGCCGCTTGCTTCCGCCACGCGTGGCATGACCCCGCCGCTTCCTCTCGCCCGTTATACCGGCCGTTATTCCAATCCCGCCTATGAAACGATTCAAATCCGCTTGAAGGCAGGCGGGCTGGCGGCCGTCGTCGGACCCAAGCAATACGAACTACCGTTAGCCCACCTCGACGGCCATACATTTTCAATGACGATTCCCGACTGGCCGCAAAGCGAATCCGCCGTGCATTTTGTTTTCGAGGACGGGGAAAATGCGTCGCGCGTTCAGTTCGAGCTCTTCGGCGACGTGCGCGAGGGCTGGTGCGAACGGGTCGAACCTTGATCCGCGCCGGGACGAAAATCGGTCGGGCGGATTTCATCGGCAGGCTTATGTCGAGCGCAAATTCGCCCGAATTCCCGCCACCGCTCCTGCTTCCTTTGTTTCTGCTCTCCTTCCCCTTCTCGAATTGCCCTCTGCCACCTGTAGGGGCGTCCGGGGGACGCCCTTACAGGTTAATCCGATTATTTCCAGGTCCACATGCTTTATCGGGGGGAAGCGGGCACCAGGCGCTTGAGCTCCTCGAACCAGTTCTGGACCAGGACCAGCCCGGTCACCGGCGGAGGAATATTCGGATCAAGTTGAACCATCAGAAACTTCTCACCGTCCTTGGAAATATCCCAATGGCGGACCGGATCGCCGATACCGTAACCGCTCCTTTCAAACAGCAGACGAGGCTTGCTGGCGGAAAACCCGGATCCGGCCTGAATATCCACCGCCCAGGCCTGATTTGGGCGGCGTCGGTAGAAGAGTTTCTTGCCGTCCGGCGCCCACAGCGGCTCCCACCCGCCTCCATTGGAGGCCTGCCACCTGCCTCCCATACCGGGGAACGACTGCACATACACTTCCGGGCAACCGCTCAGATCGGAGGAATAAGCAATCCAGTTGCCGCCCGGAGAAAATTCCGGATATGTTTCTGCCGCTGGAGTCTGTAAAAAAGGCGCAACCAGCCTGGATTGCGCATCGGGCAGCATGATATCGCAGTCGGTATCCGGAGGGCGCTCTAAGATTCCGAGCGTGCGGCCGGTCAGGTCAGCCGGCACCGATATGGAGCGCGTTTCGATCTGACGCCGGGCATCCGCTTCTCCGTTGAGAAGACGCTCCACCTCCCGCCGCAAACCCTCCTCCCCGCGACAAGCCTCGTCGAGGTAAGCCTCCCGCCGACCCGGCTCCAGTTCCACGGCCGAGTGAAAAATCCGCTCGATCCCCTGCCATTCTTTATTGGTCATGGTCACGACTCCCGGTCATTTCGCAATAAATCCAGGTACGAGCCAGCCTCCAGTCGCGCTTGACGGTATCCCGGGGGACCTTCAAAACCTCAGCCGTTTCATCCAGATCAAGCCCCCCGAAATAGCGTAGCTCCACCACACGCGCCTTGCGGCCATCGAAGGCCGCCAGAGCGGTCAGGGCATCATCCAGCTTTACCAGGTCCGGATCGGCCGTCGGGGCCGCCAGGAAGTCCACCTCCAGGGAGGCCTCCTTCCGGTCGCCTCCCCGCTTCCGGTTGCTGCGGGAGCGGGCGTGGTCAACCAGTATCCGGCGCATCAGATTGGCGGCGATAGCCAGAAAATGCGCCCGGTCCTTCCAGTCCACCTGGTCGGCATCGAGAAGGCGCAGGTAGGCCTCGTTCACCAGGGCCGAGGTCTGCAAAGTATGGCCGGCCCGCTCCCGGGCCATGTAGCGATGGGCCAGCAGGCGCAGCTCGCGCTGCATCAGCGGAATGATCCGGCCCAGAGCCTCCGGATCACCACGGCGCCAGGCCTGCAGCAATTGAGAAGCCTCCTGCGGTGAGCCCTGCTTCAAACTGCTTCCTACCATGTCGAGTTGAAAAACAACGGAGCGGATGCTGATTTTGATTATACAAAATGAACCGGCAAAAAGCCTTACTTTCCATTCCCACGGCTGCCAGTCCGGTTTTTTCTGAAAAAATGATTTCCCCCGGTTAACCGATTTCCCGACCGTTTCCGCATTAGGGGTCATGGGCGGCACAGCGCCGCCCGGGAAGGGATGACCCCCTTGAAAAAGCATTTTGCCAAAGGACCTGCGGTTTTCTACTTTTGCTTCCTTTCGGCGGCAGCCGCCCTCCGGGCCGAGGAGCTTCCCATGCGGCTGATTGCCGGAAATCGAGCGGTGATCCGGGGAACCGTGTTTTCCGGGCAGGAGGTAACGATGCTGGTGGATACCGGCGCCGACTGCACCGTGGTGGACGACCGCACCGCCCGGCGGATCGGGGCCCGCCTGCGGGACCGGACCGTCCACTATGCCGCTCTGGGAAAAACGGAAAAAGCCCCTCTGGCCCTGGTGGAGGAGCTGCGGGCCGGTTCGATCACCACCTCCCTGGCGTGTATCGTCCATCGGATACCGACGCCGGGGGTGGATATCATTCTCGGGCTGAATGTCCTGAATAAACACGACTTCTCCCTGGATTACGAACGGAGCCGCATGGTCTTCCATCCGGCGGAAGACCCCGGCCCGGCCATAGCTTTCGAGCCCGAATCGTCTCTGATCCTGGTTCCCCTGCAGATTCGCGGAAAGACCATCCGCGCCCTGGTCGACACCGGAGCCGCCTATCACATCATTACCGAGGGATCCCCTGTCCTCGGCCCCATGGATTTTCGGGGAACCTCGGCGCTGGTTGCCCATCTGGGCGGCCATGCTTCGGCCAGGGGAGTCACCCTGGGCCGGTTCGGCATCGGATCCTCGGAATGGGACAATTTTAAGGCCATGGCGGTGAGCGGCGTCCAGCTGCCCTGGGACGTGGTTCTGAGCGTGGGGAATCTGGGCCTGAAGCAGGTCCGTTTCCATTTCAAAAGCCGCCGGCTGACCTGGACCCGTTGAAGGGAGCATCATCGGGATCGGCTAAAAGAAATCTGCTGACGATGGTTTCTTTCGCTTTTCCTACCGCCCTGCCCTGTGTTCCCGGCAGGCCCCTTTGTACAGGAAGACGGAGAGACCACGAAAGGGCCGAAGGCCCGAAAGGCAGCTTTTCGGGGCAGAGCGCGGTGCGGCGCCGCGACAAACGGTCAGCGGGCCTGTAAAACCGAAAGGGGCAGCGTCACGGAGGTCATGTAGACCGGGTTCTGCGCCCCCTGCAGCTCGATCCCGAAGCACTCCCAGGGAGCCCGGCCCTGGCGACCCTGCCGGAAATCGTTGGCCCGCAGGTGCTGCAGAAAGCGGTCGGCCACCTGGCGGGCCAGCCCACCGTCGGCCGGGCGCAGCGCTTCGATCAGCCATCCGGTCGGCGTGTGCCAGAAGGCGCCGCTCTGATAGGTATTTGCTCTCCCGCCTCCCTCCTCCCAGCAGCGCTCCGGGCGAAAGTACCGGTCGGAGGGCACGTGCCGGATGGCCCCCTGGTACTCGACCGTATGACCGGCGGCCCGCACCGCGGAAACCAGGGATTGCCGGGCGCCTCGGGCCGCCTTCTCCGGCAGCGCCCCCAGGTGCAGCGCAAAGAGCGTGGCCCAGACATCCGGCTGCCGCCCCACCCCGGTTGCCGCCAGCAGCCACCCGGAACCGGGCGCCGGATCCCGGAACAGCGTCCCGAGGTGGCGGCCGATCTTTTCCGCGATCCGCTCATATTCCCCGGCCCCTTCCGCCCGGCCGGCGGCCCGCAGCAGGCCGGCCAGCTGCCGCGCGGCCCGCCAGCGCAGCAGGGTGGCAAAGGACATGGCGCCGAGCAGGTAGACCGAATCCTGGAAGCCGAAGCCCACCGCGCGCCGCTCCCGGGAAGCGACAACCGCCCCGGTGTCCGGATCGCTGTCGGGCGCCGCAAACGCTTTTTCCAGGCGCTGCAGGAGAGAATAACCGTCTACCGCTTCCGCCAGAAACCGGGCGTCTCCCGTGTCGCGCCAGAGGGCATGAGCGATGTGCACCAGGTAGTAATGATCGTCCGCGGGCGGCAGAGGTCCCCAGGGGGGCGCGCCCTGGTCTTCCCCGGGGGAATAGGTTCCGGGATAAAAGACCGCCTCCCCTCGCAGGGTGATGTGATCCGGCACGGCAAACGGCGGAACGATCGCCCCGCTGCGCAGCCGCCTTTCCCCGGCCCCGTTCTGGCAGCGGGCGATCAGGCGCAGCTGCGGAAGCACCTCGGCGGGCGGGATCAGGCCGCAGTCCAGCGACATGGCGAAATCGCGGACCCACAACGCGGGATAGTTCCCCCCGGGGGTAATCAGCGTGATCCCGGTACGATTGGGCCCCTGCCCGCCGCGCGCCTCCCCGGGGCGGACCCGGGCCGACTCGATGACGGCCGCCGCCAGCTCCCGCAAATAGCCGAGCTCCCCGGAGCCCAGGAGCGGCGGCCGGCGTGCCGCCGTAACGAAAGCCCCGCGCCACGACGCCGCCGGGAGAGCCCGGGATAAAAACATCCGCCGGTTCAGTGGAATGGAATCCTCCTAGAACACATACTTCAGGGCAAACTGGATCCGGCGCGGGTCGCCGGCGCTGGTGATCTTGCCCGCGTCGACCGTACCCACGCTGGTATTGGGATTGCCGAACGCCGGGGTGTTGGTCAGGTTGAAGGACTCGAAGCGGAACTGCAGAAAGTGGCCTTCCTTCGGCATGGGGAAGCTGCGCGACAGCAGAAAGTCGAAGTTCTTCACTCCGGGGCCGATGATCAGGTTCCGGCCGGCGTTGCCGATGGCTCCCACGCCCGCCGGGGTGGGCTCGACAAATGCGGTATTAAACCAGCGGTCGATGGTGCGCTCCCCGGCCGGCAGGTTCGGGTTGCTCACCCAGTTGCCGCGCACCTGGCCGTTATTGTTCTGCCGGTTGACGTTGATGGTATTGGAAAGCGGGCGCCCGGCCATGAAATTCAGGATGCCGCCCATCTGCCACCCGCCCAGGATCCAGGACCCGGGCCCGGTCGCCAGCCACTTCTTCCCTTTGCCGAAAGGGAGCTCCCACACGGCGCTGGTCACCCACATCAGCCGCCGGTCCTGGTTGCTGCTGGCGCGCTCCCACCCGGGATTGTAGAAATCGCGGAAGGGGCTGATGCTTTCGGTATTGTTGAGCAGCTCGCCGGCGAAATCGATGTTGTGCGACCAGGTGAAGGAGCTGAGCAGGGTCAGCCCCCTGGCAAACCGGCGCTCGGCCTTGGCGGTGAAGGAGTTGTAATTGGCGCTCATCGAATTTTCCCGCGCGATGATGGCGTTGAAATTGGTGCGCAGGCGGCGCCGGTTGTTGGCCAGGATGACCGGATCCGGGGTGAGCGGGGAGTTGATGTTGCGGGAGGTGAAAATCTTGCGGGTGCCGGCTCCGGCATACCCCAGGGTCAGGACGGTATCCATCGGCAGGTTGTACTGCAGATCCAGAAACCATTGCTGCGAGTAGGCCGTGGTCCGGTCGATATAGGCCAGATCGATCGAGGAGTTGGCCGGAATGGTGGTTCCCACGGGAAGATCGGGAAAGCCATCCTTGAGAATGGCCACCGGGGTGGTGACGTTGGCATTGAAGCTCAGCTCGTTGGCCCGCGGGGGACCGGTGAAATAGCTGCTGAACTGCGAATCGAAGCCGTCCGGCTGGGCGTAGAAAATCCCCGCGCCGGCCCGCAGAACCATCTTCTTGTTCAGCGTCCAGGCGATCCCCAGTCGGGGAGCGAAGTTGTTCCAATCGTTGTTACAGCCGCAATCCTTGCCGTCCTTCGGGTAGTAAATCCCTTCGGCCATGGCGGTGCCGTAAAACTCCGGCAGCCAGTAGCGCGCCACGGACTGCTTGTCCGGATCGGGATAGTAGGAGCCCAAAGTCGCTTCCCAGCGCAGGCCGGCATTGAGCACCAGGGAGGGGCCGATCTTCCAGTCGTCCTGCACAAAAATGCCGTAATAGGGAGCGATCACATTTTCCCCCTGGGCGCGGCCGTAGGTGCCGCCGGCGACATCGCCCAGCAGGAAATCGGCCAGGCTGTTGCCGGTGTTGGCGCGGCTGGCGGCGTCGTTGGGGCGCTCGGAGGTGTACACCCCGCTGAAGGAGAAATTGCCGCGCCGGAATCGCTGCGCCTCGCGGAACACGTGCAGGCGGCGGTATTCCGCCCCGAACTTGAGGACATGATTGTTGCGCTGCCAGGCAAAGGTATCGGCCACGGTCAGGTTGTCGAGCGTGTTGAGATTGGGCCAGAAAGAGCGCGCGCCGATCTCCGCAAATCCGCTGGGCGACATCCGGGAGTAGCCGTGATCCAGCCCGTCTCCGAACTTGTCCCCCGGGGCGTTTTTAATGCCGTACCTGGCATTCAGGTTCTCGGTGTAGGGAATATCGAAGCGGGACGGAAAGTGGGTGATACCGAATCGCAGCTCGTTGGTCATGGTCGGCCGCAGGGAGCTGTTCAGATTGGCGGCCGCATTCTGCCCGGGAAGGACGGTCATGGTCCACAATCCGCCATCGGCCGGCAGCGGCAGAGGACCGGAGGCCAGCTTATTCTGATTCCGCCGGGAGTAGCGCGCATAAAAACGGTGCTTGTCGCTGAAGGTGTAGTCGCCGCGGACGTCGTATTGATCGGCATCGTCTTTGTCGCTGGGGGAGTAGAAGTAGTTGCTGGTGTCGTTTTCCCGCCCGGCGACATTGGGATCGGGGTAAAGCTTGATCAGGGCGGCCGCGACCGGATCCCAGCGGTTGAGCGGGATGATATTGCCGGAAAACTGGGTTCGCGAGGCGGCGGTTCCCGTGCCGGTCAAGGTAACCGGATCGAAAAGGTTGCGGCGGATGCTCGGCTGCTTGGAGAAGTCGCCGCGCTCTTTGATATCGCGGCTGGGAACGGTCGAGAGCCAGGTCTGGCCGATACGCCGGCGGGTGCCCTGGTAGCTAAAGAAGAAGAAAGCCCTGTTTTTGAGCACCGGCCCGCCGATGGTGCCGCCGAACTGGCTCTGCTTGAAGACCGGCTTTTTGGCCCCGGAGCGGTTGGCGAAGAAGTTGGTGGCATCGAATTTGTCGTTGCGCAGAAAGCCGTACAGGGAGCCATGGAATTCGTTGGTCCCTCCCTTGGTGGTCACCAGGACCTTGGCTCCGGTGGTGTAGCCGAATTCGGCGGAGGTGTTGTTGGTCAGCACCTTGAATTCCCCCACGGCGTCCACCGGCGGCTTGACCGCCTGGGACTCGTAGCCCAGCGGCCCGCCGCTGGCCCGGGAGCTGTTGTCGGCCCGTCGAGCAGGACGTTGTTCTGATAAGTGTGCTGGCCGAACGCCAGGAACCCGCCCTCATCGGAGGTCCGGCTGTTGCCCGCCGGCAGAACGCCGGCGGTGAGCTGCGCCAGCTGCAGGTAGTTGCGCCCGTTGAGCGGCATTTCCACGATGCGCTTGCCGTCGATCACCTGGCCGACGTCGGTGGTTTCGGAGTTCAGCAGCGTGCCCTGGGCGGTCACTTCCACCGTTTCGGTGATTCCGCCGACCTGCAGATTCATATCCAGGCGGGCCGTCTGGCCCACTTCCAGGCGGACCTCCCCGACGCGCGCCAGGGAGAAGCCGGCGGCCCGGGCCTCCACGCTGTAGCGGCCGGGATTGAGTGCTGGCACCCGGTAGAGCCCGACTTCATTGGATTGCGCCCGGGTGGCTACGCCGGTTTCCAGGTTGGTGGCGGTGATTTCCGCGCCGGCCACCACCGCACCGGACTTGTCGGTCACCACCCCCTGCAGGGTGGCCACCCCGGTGACCTGTGCCGCGGCGAAGGTAAGCGAAGCAATAAAGAGGAGACCCCAGACAGCGAAATACTTCTTCATAAACGACTCCCTTTCCTCCTACTTGATGAATTGCATGTCTCCCAGGTTGTGCGGGCGCGGCACACGGCGTGCCTTCCGCAAAAAAGTTTCCATCGAGGCGCCGATATCGGGATGGGCCCCGGAGACATCGGCGGTCTCCCCGGGGTCGGCGGCCAGATCGTATAGCTCCAGGGGCGCTTCGGGGCGATGGCGGATCGCCTTCCACTTTCCCCATCGCGCCGCCTGGCCCAGGCGCGATTCGTCCAGCTGTCTGGTCCCGGCAATCCAGGCGTCGTTTTCCCAGTAGAGGTAGCGGTCCGGCGGCGGCTTTTCCCCCCGCAGGACGGGAAGCAGGGATACGCCGTCGATCCCTTCCGGAATCCCGGTCGCGGCAGCCTGGGCCAGGGTCGGCAGCACATCGCAGAAGGAGCAGGGAACGTCGCTGGCGGTTCCAGGCCGGATGCGGCCCTTCCACTGGGCGATCATCGGCACCCGCAGGCCTCCTTCGTAGAGCTGGCCTTTTTCCCCGCGCAGCCTGCCGTTGCTCCGGAAAAACTCGAACCCCTTCTCCTCCCCGGAATGAGCCCCATTGTCGGAAGTAAAGAAAAGAAGCGTGTCGGATTCCAAATGGCACTCCCGCAGCAGCGCCCGCAGCAGCCCCACCTGGGTATCCAGGCGCGTCACCATGGACGCATAGGCCTTTTGTCCCGCGGTCCACGGCATATCCGAGTAAGGGTTCACATCGGGCGGCTCGAAGCGGGCATGGGGCAGGGTTCCGCACTGGTAAAGGAAAAAGGGGCGATCGCGGTTTTTCCTGACAAACTCCAGCGAGCGCTCGAAAATGACGTCGGCCGAATAGGACCCTTTGGGCATCTCGAAGCGCCGCTCGTTGTCCCACAGGAAATCGGGATAGTAGCTGTGGGCATGCACCTGGTGAAGATACCCGAAAAAGGTATCAAACCCGTGCTTCCAGGGCACCCCGTCGGATTGCGCATCGCCCAGCCCCCACTTGCCGAATCCCCCGGTGGCATAACCCCTTTGTTTCAGGAGATCCGCCAAAGTGGCATCCTCGGCCGCCAGGGGCTGGGTGCCGGCATTGGCGCGGATCGGCGCGTGGCCGCCGTGCAGTCCGCTCATCAGCACGCTGCGCGACGGAGCGCAGACCGGGGCCCCGGCGTAGCACTGCGTAAATCGCATCCCCTCCCCGGCCAGGCGGTCCAGGTGGGGCGTGCGGATCTTCTGCTGCCCGTAGCAGCCCAGGTCCCCGTAGCCCAGGTCGTCGCCCAGGATAAAAACGATGTTGGGCGGTTTCCGCGGAAAAGCCTCCGCCCCGGCCAGAATGCCGGAGCCGGCTGCCAGAAAGTGCCTTCGGTTCATCCTTCTCTGCCTCTATGCATTCTGCCTCCTCTTCGGCTGTTTTCCATCAGCGCCCCCCCGGGGGGATCGAATTTCGTCCTTCTTGTTTCTTTCTCCCGATTTTACTGTGGCAGGTTTACCGGTCGCTAAAACTGGAGTTTGAGAGCCAGCTGAATCACCCGGGGTGAACCGGCCGAAGTGATTCGCCCGAATTGCGCCGATGCGGCGTTGGTATTCGGATTTCCCAGATTGACGCGGTTGAATAGATTGAAGAATTCCCCGCGCAGATGCAGTCGCACCGACTCCTTCACTGCAAACGTTTTGGCCAGCCCGAAATCCACCGTGGCGGTTCCAGGTCCGCTGACGATGTTCCGCCCGGAGGTGCCGAACGTACCGGCGGGATTCTGAGTAAAAGCGGCGGTGTTAAAAAACTTCGCCAGTACTTCATCCCGGCTGCGATTTCCGGAAATCAGCGGATTGCCGACCAGGTCGGCGCGATCCTGGTTGGTGCCGGAAGTGGAATTGTCGCGTCCGCTCAGGACCGTAAGCCCCCGTCCGTTCTGCAGGGTGACGATGCCGTTGGTCTCCCAATCCCCGAAAACATACCGCAGCAGGGGGCTCTGCCCTTTCAGCGCCGGCAGCTGCCAGATATAGGAAACCACGAACCGATGAGGAATATCCTGGTTGGAGCGGCCCCGGTTCTGACGAAAATCGAAGGGATTGTTGGGCTGATCCGAATCGCCGGAGGAGTCGTCGATCAGCTTGCTCCAGGTATGGTTGGCCAGCACCGTCAAGCCCCGCGTCAGACGCTTGTTGATGTTGACCTGCAAGGCATGGTACACGGAATTGCCGCGGGAGGACATGTCGGTCACCTGGGCAAAATTGGGAGCCATCGGCCGGCGCTGGTTCAGCGTTCCCGGCAGGCCATATACGCCGGGATTGGCCTCCGCCGACATGAAGAGATGATTCCCCTTGCTGCCCACATAGGCCAGGGTCCCGATCCAGGAGCCGAAGAATTCGTTTTGCACGCTGAGGTTCCACTGCTGGGCCACGGCATTCCGGAAGTCGGGATTCCACTGGGTAACCGTCAGCGGGGTCACCCACTTGTACTTCTGGCTCTCCTGGGCGCTGGTGGGAGCCACGAAAGGAAACGGGTTGCCGATGCCCTGGTAGGGATCGTTTATGCCGCCGACCGGGTTGTTCACCGTAAGCTTCAGCGAAAAGGGCTGGTTGGTGGCGATCTGATTGTTGGCCTGCTGGCGCACCTGGGAATAAAAAATCCCGTAACCGCCGCGAACGCTGCTTTTGCCGTTTCCGAACAGATCGTAGGCGAAACCGAAGCGGGGGCCCAGATTTCCCCAGGCGGTGTGCAGCATGGAGCGGGTGGTGCCCGGATCGCCGGGGAAAAGAATCCCGGCCGGGGCGGTGGGGAATTTCTGGGACTGCCTGCCGGGCCAGACCTGGGCAAACTTATCCACCACGTCGATGAAGGGAAACCAGGGGTCCCATCTCATGCCCAGGTTCAGGGTCAGCCGGCGGGTGGCTTTCCAGTCGTCCTGGGCGAAAAATCCCAGCTCCAGGACGCGGGGCTTGTTGGCCGCCTCGGCGATCTGCTCGTATTGGGTGGGCAGGCCGAGAAGCAGGTCGGCAGCCGCTTCCCCCGTCCACTGATTCCCGAACCGCAGGTAGGGATCGCCGCGGAAGAGTTCCTGGAGATCCAGGATGGAGCGGCGCACTTCCCCGCCGAACTTCAGGAAGTGGGTTCCCCGCGTCCAGCTGATCATCTCGCTGATCTGGTAGTTCTTGCGGAAATGGTTGAGCGGGAACCGGGAAAAGGCGTTGAAGTATCCGTCCACCTGGGTATGCATCCCGGCGGGCGCGTCGCCGCTGAAGGTCCGGGTAAAGCCGGCACCGAAATCGTTCCAGGTCTTGTTGCCGGGCACCACCGAGATCTGGCGCCGGTCGATGTCGTTATAGGTGAACACGAAGCTGTTGAGCAGAGTGGGCGAAAGGATATGCGAGTCGTTGAGGGCCACATTCCAGTTCTGATAGTTGATCAGCGCGAAGAAGCCCGGCAGGTTGCCGGTCGCTTCCTGGTAGTCGTTCTTGTTGCGCAGGAGACGGCCGCTCAGGCTGTTGGCCTGGGAAATCTGGTGGTCGATCTTGACCACCAGCTGGTAGTCGTCCACCTTCTGCTGGCTGGCGGTGGAAAGCAACCCTCCGGCCATGTTGGGCAGGGGAACGAAGGTTTCCAGGAACTTCTGGGAGGCCGGGTTGATGCGGCTGGTGGGAATGATGTTCCCGGCGAAGGTGCCCCCTTTGGGATCCTTCAGCGGTTTGCTGTAGGCGGAAAAATCCCCCCGGCGCTGGGCTTCGGTAAGAACCGGGGTGGTAACCGCGCCGGGCGCGCTGCGCTCGTTGGTCCCCTGAAAGGAGCCGAAGAAGAAGGTCCGATCCCGAAAAACGGGGCCTCCCAGGGTGCCGCCGTACTGGTTGCGCTTGAAGGGCGGCACCGTGGTGGAAAAGAAGTTGCGGGCGTTCATTTTCTCGTTGCGCACGAACTCGAACAGGGTGCCGTGAAACTGGTTGGTTCCCGACTTGGTAACGGCGGTCATGAAGGCCCCGGCGTTTCGGCCGCGGTCGGCGCCATAGGCATTGGTTTGAATGGAGAATTCATCCAGGGCGTCGGGGTTCGGAAAGATGGCCGGAGCGTTGAAGTAGGGATCGTGGTTGTCGCCGCCGTCCAGCTGGTAGTTGTTGGAATTGGTGCGCGAGCCGTTGATGGACACCGTTTCGTTCTGGCCCTGGTCCTTGGCAGCCACGCCTCCGGAACCGGCCACCAGCAGGGTGAGCTGCAAAGGATTCCGTCCGTTGAGCGGCAGGCCGACAATGCGGTCCGAGTCGACCACTTCCCGGATGCTGCCCATGCGGGTCTCCACCTGAATTTCGTCGGCCCGGACTTCCACGGTCTCGCTGGGAGCGCCCACGGAAAGGGTGATGTTGATCTGCCGGTTCTCGTCGACCTGCACCTGGATGTCTTCCTGGACGAAGGCCTTGAACCCCTCGATCTGCGCGCGTACCGCATATCGGCCGACCGGCAGCTGCGAACAGACGTAACTGCCGGCCTGATTGCTTTTGAGAGTTCGCGTCACGCCCGTCAGGGTGTTGGTCACCGTGACCTGCACCTCGGGAATCACCGCTTTGGTTTCGTCCTGGATCGTGCCGTAAATCGTAACGGTGCCCTGGGCAAAGGAGGACGCCGTCAAAACCAATAAAAGAAGCAGAAATCTCATAAAGAATTCCTTTGAGTCCTATCGTTATCTCGTGTACGTTACCGTTTATCCAGAAAGTATGTAATAATCCAAGGGGAAAGTCAAGAAGGCGGCGGAGACAAAGAACAGGTGTCGGCTACCGTCGCAGGAAACGGAGAAGAAGGAAGCGATGCAATCTTCAAAAAGAGCCACAACGCCTCAACGGATAGAAAGGTCCCCGGGCATCAAGAAAATAGCGGAGAAACTGGGTATCTCCATCGGTACGGTGGATCGTGCCCTTCACGACCGGCCGGGAATCCATCCGGATACCAAAAAAAGGGTCATGGCTGCGGCGGCGGAATTGGGATACCGGCCCAACCTGGCGGCGCGGTTCCTCAAGTCCGGGAAAGGCCTGACCATCGCCGTTTGCCTTCCCCGGGCCATTGCTCATTTTTTCGACGATGTACGCATGGGTGTCCATCGGGCCGCAGAGGCCCATGGTGCGATGGTGGAGCTGATCGACTACTCCTTCTCCCGGTTTGAAGAAGGAGAAGCAGCCGCCGTCGAGGAGGCATTGAAAAAAAGGGTCAACGGCATCATTCTGGTTCCCGGCCGACCGTCCCACGCCAGACCATTGATCGGGAAGGCCAGCCGGTGCAATATTCCGGTGGTCTGCATCGGCTCGGATGCCGACGGAACCGGAAGGCTGGTGCACGTGGCCACCGATTCCTTCTCCAGCGGTGCCCTGGTCGGAGAATTTCTCGGTTGCCTGAATCGCCCATTGCGCCGTCTGGCGGTTTTTATCGGATCCCGGGGGACTTCCGACCACTCCGAAAAGCTGCGCGGCATTCAGGATTCAGTCCCTCGCCACATCCGCCTCAAAACAACCTGGGAGGTCATCGAAGCGCACGACAATGCCCGAGAAGCGCAACATCTTTCGGAAAAGCTGCTGGATACTTCCAGGGGCCTTCATGCGGTTTACGTCGCTACCGCCAATTCTCTGCCGGTGCTGCAGGCCATGGACCGGAGGAGCCTGCTGGGCCGCATCCCGGTCATCACCACCGATATTTATCCGGAGCTTTTGCCCTATTTGCGATCCGGCAAGGTCCTGGCCACCGTTTATCAGCACCCCGTTTCCCAGGGGCGTATTGCCTTTGACGCCCTGCACCGGTTTCTGGTAACCGGAGTCCGACCGGCGGAACGCATCTTATTGCCCCCCCTGCTGGTCATGCGCAGCAATCTGGACATATTGCTGGAGAGAAGCAGGGGCTGGAGTCGCCGCAGCCAGGGAGCGCAGCGGAGCCCCGAGTCGGTTTGCCTGAAGGGTTAAGGGTAGAAAGCCCGAAACAAATCATCTGGTATCGACAGACCCTTCCGCCATTCTTCCCGCTCTTCCTTTCTTCCTGTGAGCCCATTTTTTTCGCAGGAAGACGGGAAGGTCAGGAAGGGAAGAAAGAAAGAAGCTGTTTTACGAGATTATCACCCTTGATCCCGTAAGGGATGGAAGAACAAAATGTTTATTTTTACGGGCTTTTCAGCGCGGACGGTCTTCCGCCAGCGGCCGCGTGGAAAAGTAGCGGGGATCGTTCACGCAGCGGTTGATAAAATCAGGGCAGGCGGCACACATGGCGGGAGGATTCACGGCGACGATCCGGCGGCGCAGCTCGCGAAAAGCCCCGCCGTTCCAGATGGCCTCGAAGGTTTCCCGGCCGGCCAGCGATCCGCATGGCTCCGCCATCCGGCATTCCGGGTGCGGAAACAGGTCGGCATACGGATCGATATAAATGAAGTCGAAGGGCTTCCGGCAGTAGGGCGGCAGCAGACCTGGATGTTCCTTCCGGCCGACCAGGGTACGGCTGCCCAGCAGCCCCATACGGCCGTCCCGGCCGCAACCGATGGCATGCAGACGAAGCGGGACATCGGTCTCCGGCAGCCCCTGCGCGGACAGGCGGAATGACCAGCCGGCCTGGTGCCTTTCGGGAAAGTCCGGCCAGCGGAGAGCCACATCCGGGCGGGTGCCGTTGTGACGCCTTGCCGTCCCGAGAGGAACCAGCCCCAGCTCATTGATCTCCGGCGCGGATTCTCCGGGCAACAGTTCCCGGCATAGGACAACCCGGTCGATTCCTCTCCCGTGCAGGGCCCAGCCCTCCAGCAGCCTCCCTGCCTGCGCCTCCACGACGGCTTCCCGGGGTTCATCCCATCGCCCGATGGGAACCTTGTTTTGCTGCCGCCCCCGGGGCCGCATCCAATAAGCCTGCCACGACCAGCGATGACGGGCAGGCAGGCATCTCCCGATCCGCGTCCGCAGACGCACGCCCGCAGATAAACTCTCTGCCGGGCCGGACCGCGGCCGGGTGGAGGGGAGGATCGGCTCGGCCGCAAAACTCCCCCTCCCCCAGGGCGGCTCTTCCGCCTTCCCGTCGGCGAAAAAATCGGGGAACTGTACCACGCTGACTCCCAGGGCAGCCGCCTCGCGCAGACCCCGGCCCATCCATTCATTGGCGCGAGCCCGGTCCCGGGCCAATGATTCCTCTTCCATCCCCAGCCCTTCAAAGACGACCAGGTGCCGGCAGGCGATGCGGCGAACTCCCAGGCGGTGAGCGAGTCGAACCAATTCGGCCAGTTCGGCGATGTTCCGACGCATGAGGGTAACATTGAACTGCACCAGGGGCCGCAGGCTCCCTATCCGGCGCTTGATTTCCGCCAGCGTTTCCAGGTTGCCGAGTAGCCGGTCAAAACGGGAACCCCGGCGAATCCATTCATACGTTTCCGCCGTAGCCCCGTCGATGGATACGTGAATTTCGCCGACCCCGTGCCGAACGCATGCCTCGCCGATTTCGCCGGTCAGCAACTGCCCATTGGTCAGAAACTTGAGGTCCTCGATCGGGTAGCGTCCGGCAATTTCCAGCAGGGCCGGGAAACCGGGGTGCATCAGCGGCTCCGTAGCCGCCGAGAGGTAAACGGTCCGCGCAAAGGGGAACACCTGCCGGGCGACCGCCTCGAAGGTCTCCCGGGTCATGTAATGAGGAGCGCGGCCGGCGTGACTGGCATGGCTGAACCAGCACATCCGGCAGCGGAGGTTGCAGCGGTTGGTGGTATCCACCAGTGCGGTCAGCGAGCGGCAGCGGAGTGTCTCCGCCGCCTGCTGTTCCGAAAAACAGATTTCCTCACTCACTCTTCCCGCCCCTTTTTTTCCAGCCACACGCTCATGATTTTTTCCCGGTCCGCCCCCCGGATCAGAACTCGAACAGCGGAGGGATGTCCAGGCGCGCATCGAAATCGTTCTTTTCCTCGGCCTCGGCTACCGTTCGCAGCGCCCCGCCGATGATCGTTAAAGCCCGTTCCAGCACTTCCTCATCGTGGGCGTAGCTGGGCAGCATGATCCCGTTGTATGTGGAAAGGCCGGCCGCCAAAAGCTCCTGCTGGTAGAGCGCTTTCTTCAAGGCCAGCCGATAGGCGTCCGGCTCGGCGAATACCGGCAGCACCCGGAACGGGGGGCCTTTGCACTCGGCGGCCAGGCCCGCCTCACGGCATGCCCGGTTGATGCCCTCTTTCAATCGCCGCCCGTGCTCCCAGACACGCTCAGCCACCGGCTCCTGTCGATAGATGGGAATCGCCGCGCGGGCCGCGGCAAAGGAGTAGATCTCCCATTTGAACGTGGGTCCGTACCAGGTGCGCGGCAGCCCCTGCTTGAAAACGTCGGCACGGCCGGCCAGCGCGGAAAGGGGCATTCCCGATGCGAGGGCTTTACCCAGACAGGTCATATCCGGAACGACTCCCGTTGCCTTCTGGACGCTGCCCCCGGGATAGCGATACCCGGTCACGATTTCGTCGAAGATCAGCAGCGCGCCGGCGTTGCGGGCCGCCCCGGCGATCCGTTGCAGGAACTCCCGGTCGGCGTCCTCCCCGAAGTGAATGCCGTCATCACCCATCGGCCCCGAAGGTTCGAGCATGACCGCCGCCAGGTCGGAGCGATGCTGCCGGTAGAGACGGTCGAAATCATCGTAATTGTTGAACTGGAAGCGATACGTCAGGGGAACAGATCTTGGCGGCACGCCGGTCCGGTCGAAACCGAAATGCTCCACCCATCCGTCCTGCCACCCGTGGTAGCCGCAGAAGAGAATGGTTTTTCTGGCCGTCAGGACGCGCGCCGTTCGCGCCGCCAGGGTGCACACATCCGACCCGTTCTTGCCGAAAATCACCATCTCGGCCGAGGGAAAATCCTCGCAGATCATCTGCGCCACATCCATCTCGTAGACGTGCGGATAAGGAATCACCGGAGCGGTCCACTCGACCGCTTCGGCGACGGCCCGCTGCACGCGGTCGTCGGCATAGCCCAGCAGGGTGCTGCCCCAGCCCATCACGTAATCGATGTACTCGCGCCCCGAGGCATCCCAGAGCCGGCACCCCTTGGCACGTGAAGCGAAAACGGGATAGCGGCGGCCGGCCGCACCGCGGCTGATACCGCGCGTGGGCTGGTAGTGCCACGGGTTGCAGCGGGAGGCGGTATGCCATATTTCGTCCTGGGGATCGGCCAGGGGCGGCTCCGCGCGTATGCCGACCGACAGGGGCGCGACGCCGCGATCCCGAAAGAGGGTTACCTGGTGCTCGACCATTTCGAAATGCATCTCCACCTGTCCCGCTTCCGACGGCATTTCGAGTGCAAAATGAACCGTGACGCGCCGGCCCGCTTCCACTTCGCCGCAAGGCAGCGGATGGGTGGCCACCACCGTGTCGCCGCAGCGGACGAAGAGGGCAACGCTGCGGCCATCCGGAGGCGCCGAGCGCCAGGTCCAGTTTCCGGCGTTCTCGAGGGTGATCTTCGCGGGATAGACCGCGCGGGCAGGAAGGTGATCGGGTAAATTGTGTTCGACATAGCGGACCCCGTACTTCCGGTCGGATCGGTCCCCGTATCCGAGAAGCCTCCGCACGCGTCGTCTTAGCGGCCGCAGAAAACGATTCAGCCTCATAGCCTCCTTCCCCGCCGAAAAACCGGAAGCGGCGCCGGCGGCGCTCTTCTTACTCTACGCGGACGTGTTCGTCGAACAGCAGGGTGGACTCGCCGGTCACACCGTTCCGCCGGCAGATCTGCAGCTCGGCGCGCACCCGACAGGATTCATGGCCCTGCGGCACCTGGAAATCGTAGGCGAAGTGGGTCCGCTGCCCCGGCCCGACGTCGTGAAGCAACGGGAGCAGCTGCCTCTGCGCCCCGTCCGCGGAAACCGCCAGCCCCAGCGAGACGGCGAGGTGAGGCTGGGTAAAGAAACTCAGCCAGTTGTCCTCTCCGGCGTTCTCCACCCACAGGCGGCACCGGTTCGGCGCGCCGCCCTCGAGCGGCAGCGCGAGCTCCCGGCAGACCACCCGAACCCTCACAGGCCCCTCCACGGTGCGGCCCTCCAGCTCTTCCGGTGTCGCATGCATCAGGCCCTGCCGGCGCAGCCGCCGCATCTGCTCATGAACCCGGATCAGGCCGGCGGGAATGTCGATCCCCGAAGGACAGCGGCAAGTCCTGCGGTCGCAGCGGGCGCAGGCCGGCTCTTCGTCGGGGTGCAGCTTGAAATAATGCAGCCGCCCGAGCGCCTCAAAGGTGTCGGCGGGATAGTTCCAGATATACCCTTCCCGGAAAAGCCAGGAAACAGGAAGCGAGCGGCTGCATGTGGATTCGCACTCCCCGCAGCGGCTGCACAGGCTTCGCTGCAGCTCGGCGACGGTGCGGTCCAGCCTCCGCTGCTCCTCGAGGGACGGATCGACCGGCCCGCAGCCGGCCAGGGCATTTTCCTCGACCTCTTCCACGCAGGCCATGCCGGGCGCCACGGCGCTCACTTCCGGATGGTGCAGAATGGCCCGCAGAACCTCCGCGGCACGCAGGGGTTCCGTTTCCTCCGAGAAACGCCGGTGCGCCGGAAAAGCCCGGCTGGGGCACAGGAGCCCGCCGGCCAGGGGTTTGATGACCAGCAGCCCGATGCGCTGTTTCCGGGCCAGCGGAAATATTTCCCCTCGATTCCGCTTCAGGTCCTCAAAAGCTTTCCCCTCGGCGGCGCCATGGTAGGAGAGCACGTGAAATCCGAGCGGATTGTAGGACAGCATGATCGCATCGAACCGTTTCGAGGCGATGAGCCGGCCGACGTACTCCGGCGCGCCGTGCGTGGAGCAGAAAATGTGCTTCAGGCGCCCGGCCCTGCGCATCTCCTCCAGGAAAGCGAGGAGGCCGCGAGGCCCCCAGACATCGAGACCGCTCTCTTCGCAGTAATCGATTCCGGAGATGCCGAATATCTCCAGCCGCTTCCTGCCGAGCAGTCGGCAGGTGTTTTCGAACGTCCAGCCGAAGTGCTCCACGGTCCCTGCCGAGCTGGAAAAGACCCGGATGTCGTCC
>CAINFC010000209.1 GCA_903847975.1 uncultured Acidobacteriota bacterium
GGGCAGGGGAAAGCCAAGGAGGGGCTCGATACCTGGAAGAACCTGACGGCGCAGCAGCCGCAGAATGCCTACTACTGGCACCGCTTCGGGCTGGCCGAGGTGGCCTCGGGAGCGACTGCCGCCGCCATGGAGCACTTTAAAAAGGCAGTGTCCATCAAGCCCGATTTCCTGCCGGCCATCAACGACATCCTCTACCTTTATTTTAAGGACAAGAAATATGACGCCGCCCTGGCGGAGCTTGATCGCATCGGCGGCCGGTCTCCGCAGGATGAAGTAGCCATCTTCCGCGGAAAAATCCAATCTTCCCGAAATAATTACGGAGAAGCGGAAAAGGAGTTCCGGAGGGCGATCGAGATCAATCCGCAGAACTATCAGGCCTATATACTTCTCGGCCAGCTGAATCTGCAGCAGAAGAAATTCCCGGAGGCCGTCGCCGAGGTGGACAAACTTATTGCCAAAAATGAAAAGTTCACGGCTGCCTATCTGCTGAAGGGATTCTATTTGCAGTCGGCCCGTAACAATACCGGAGCCATCGAAAACTACCGCAAGGCTCTCAACATGGAGCCGGATAACGTGGTTGCCGGAAACAACCTGGCCTGGCTGCTGGCCGACACCGGGAAGGCGGCCGATCTGGACGAGGCCCTGAAAATCGCCGGTGAAATTAAAAAACTGGCCCCGGAAAATGCCGAAGTTGCCGACACGCTGGGCTGGATCTATTATAAAAAGAAGTACTATGCCCCGGCGGTTGACCAGCTCCTGTTCAGTGTCAACCACCGTCAGGGGAAAGCCGAGCACTACTATCGCCTGGGCCTGGCTTACAACGCCAAAGGAGACCTGATGCTGGCCCAGCAAACGCTGCGCAAAGCCCTGGAGATGGACCCTAGGTACCCCGACGCCCAGGAGGCCAAGCGCATCTTAACCCTCCGCCGGTAAAGCGGATCCAATCCTGCGGCGATCCAAAAAAATCCGCCGATTCTGTGCAACTCTTTATGTAGAAGAGCCTCGACCCGATCTGTTTTGCCTCCTTCGGTGCCTGGCGGATCGGGAGAACAACCCGGTCCGGTTCCTTATCCTGGGTAGTGCTTCACGAGCCGGAATAATAATCCCTCACAAGTGAGTTTATGGGAGGGGGAGCCGCGGATCCGGTCCGCATTGATCCGCCGCAAAATGAAAATTCGGATATAATCTCCGAATTTTCATGATACAATGTAAATAATGAAGCGGGAAATATATATCGACGAAATTACCGATGCGTTGCGGTATTCTCCTGTGGTCGCTCTTCTGGGGCCTCGTCAGTCCGGCAAGACAACATTGGCTCGCCAGGTAGTTCGATCCGGGCTTTTTTCGGGGAACGAAGGTCTGAACTATTTCGACCTGGAAGATCCGGCTCAGGTCGAAAGGCTGGCGTTTCCGAAACTGGCGCTGGAGCGGCTGCAGGGACTCGTGGTGATCGATGAGGTTCAATTTCGCCCCGACTTGTTTCCCATCCTTCGGATCCTGGCGGATCGGGAAAAAAACCCGGCCCGATTCCTTATTCTTGGCAGTGCCTCACGGGATCTCATTCGCCAAGGTTCGGAAACCCTGGCAGGCAGAATCCATTTCGTTGAGGTTGCGCCCTTTCATCTCCAGGAGGTCGGGACCGAATCTGCCGACAATCTTTGGCTTCGCGGAGGTTTTCCTCCTTCCTTCCTGGCGGAATCGGAGTCGCAAAGCTGGAGCTGGCGCGAAAATTACCTGCGGACTTTTATGGAGCGGGATATCCCACTTCTGGGCCTTCGCGTTCCCCCGCTGACGCTGCGGCGATTCTGGGTCATGCTGGCTCATTATCACGGGCAGCTGTTCAACGCCTCCGAGATAGGAAAAAGCCTGGGCCTTTCCGATAAAACGGTGAGCCATTATCTGGACATTCTGGCGGGAACCTTTATGGTTCGCCGGTTGCCCCCCTGGTTCGAAAACCTGCGCAAGCGACAGATCAAAAGCCATAAAATCTATTTTCGCGACTCGGGGATTTTTCACCGTCTGCTGGGTGTGGCGGAAAAAGACATGTTGATGTCCCATCCGAAGCTGGGTGCCTCCTGGGAAGGCTTTGCCCTGGAGCAGATCATTCGTCAAAGCCGAGCTTCGGAAGAGGATCTGTTTTTCTGGGGGGTTCACAACCAGGCGGAGCTGGATCTGCTTTTTTTCCATCGCGGCCGCCGCTATGGAGTGGAAATCAAGTATACGGACACCCCGAAGGTAACCGCTTCCCAGAATCAGGCCTTACAACACCTGGCATTGGATTCCCTAACCCTCGTCGTTCCGGGAAACCGATCGTATCCGCTCGCCGACCGAATCAATGTCCAGGGATTAAACCACCTGATCGAAAACGGCCTGCCGGAAAAATAATCCTGCAATCGCGTATTTTTTTTGGGGGGGGAGCCGCGGATCCGATCCGCCTTGATCCGGGCGGCTATTCCTTGCGCTCGACGGGAAATACGCGAGCCAGATCGATTTCCAGATCGGGGAGGATCGCTACAGGCAGCTTATCTTCCGCCGAATACACCTGGGGTTTGGGATAGCGGCCATCTTCTTTTAACAAGTAAACATATACCAGGCGGTCGTTCGGATGCACTACCCAATACTCCCGTACGCCGTGCCGCTCGTACAGATCAAGCTTTACCCTTTGATCACGGATGGTCGTGGAAGGAGATAGGATCTCGATGAGCAAGTCGGGGGCGCCTCGACCTCCCTTTTCGTCCAGCTTGGAAAGGTCGCAGTACACCATCAGGTCGGGCTGGACTACGGTAGTTACATACTCGTCGGCCTCCCCCTTTTCCGGCAAGCGAATATCGAAAGGGGCCAGATAAACTTCGCAGGTCTTATTCTCCAAATAAGCGGCAAACTGCAAATGTAATTTTCCCAAAAGCCCTTGATGAATCCGATTGGGACCGGGCGACATTAGGTAGGGAACCCCGTTAATCAACTCCCAACGCCGATCGTCCTCCCAATGGCAGTAATCTCCATACGTATAAGCTTCGCTTTTCTTGGGCAATGCGTTGTTCATGATTCGCTCCTTCCCACTCCAGTCCATTTTACATTAAAGACGGCTTTGCGGCGATACTGCCATTCGGTAAAGGGCGCAGCCGAGATACCATACCGCTAACGGTAACACGGAAACAGCCGATTTCCGGGATTACAGCAGATCCGATCCGCTTTGATCCGAATGATCCGCTGTTTCCGTGTAACTGTTCCCGGGTTCAGGCGAAATGCCTGTAAAGCCGTCGGCCCATCCAGGCAGTGAGCGACTGCGGCGCCCTGGCCATGCACGCTTCAGCGATCTTTCGAAAAAAATGCCCCTCACTTGCCGGTTTGACGGGCGGATATCGTCGGTAGACAAGTGGGGAAGGAATCGCTCCCAGGTGCTCCTTGAAGCGGATCAGCCCGGGTTGGTCCAAATCGGCTCTCCCCAGATCGAAATGCACCAAACCTTTTTCCTTGGCGTCCTGGATTGTCTTCCAGAAGAGAAACGGCATGACGCCAAGAGGATGAAACCGGGCGTCGGAGGCACCGTATTTGTAGACCAGGATATCCCGGTGCCGCAGCGTGACGATTCCGGCAACCGGCTGATTTTCGATCCATGCCAAACGGAAGAGGATCCGATCCCCCAGGCAGGATGCCAGGTTGGCAAACCATTCGATGGGCTGAGGCGGCAGGCTATGCCGAGCTCGGGTAGTCTGTTGCAGGTGGTAAAACGCTTCGACTTCGATCCGGGAGCGGCCTTCGCCATACCGGATCCGATCCCTTTCCGCCCGTCGGATTTTTCGTTGCACGCAATCCTTATGGAATCCTCGCCAAATCTCATTGACCGGTGGCGTCAGGTCCAGAGCGTGAAAAAGGAATCGATCCGATTCCCGGAATATCTCGCCGGGTGGACTGGCATCGAGCGGCCGCAGCTCGACATACTTCCAGCCTCCTTGATCCCGTTCTAGCTGGAGCGCTTGACGTAGGATGCGCCCGTTCTCGGGACTATCGAGGAGCGGATCGCAGTGATCGGAGAAGGGAAGGGAAACCAGCCTCCTGCCGGTCAGCCAACTGACCACTCGGCAGAGCGCGATCCCATTTTGTAGCGGAAGCCCCGGTGGGGAGGTGGTGAGTACCACCGGCGTAAAGCCGTAGGTCCGTTGGAGAGCCAGCAGCCATTCGGGGCGGTGGAAGATAGAGGATAGCGGATGTCGTTCAATAAGATCGGTCCACCGGGAATCTTCGATAGGATCGATCCAGTAGGTTTTTGCGTTCAAATCGGTAACACGGAAACAGCGGATTTATTGGATAACAGCGGATCCGATCCGCTTTGATCTGTCTGATCCGCTGTTATCCGTGTAACTCTTTGTTTGTAAGTTTATTTACCAGTTCTAGGTATTTGGATTGCTTTTTATCCCAGCTGTGGTCCTTGATGAATTCCCTGCTATTGGCCTGTAACTGGGCTCTCAATGCCTCGTTCTCGGAAATAAGGATCATTTTTTCGGCAAGGTCCACTACATTACCGGATTTAAAGAAGAGAACCAGAGAATCGTCGAAATAGTATCGATCGATTTCAGTGTCGGAGACGATGACTGGGATTCCCAGAGCCATAAACTCGAAAATCTTCGTGCTGAAGGCTTGGTTTCCGAAATTATCCGCTCTTTTGGGAACGACTCCACAGGTTGCTTTTTTCATAATGCCTGGAATCTGGTCCAGAGGAACCGTGGGCTTCATCTGTATTTTCTCGCCCAGATCTTTTTGGGCAATGAGCTCCATGAGCAAAGCTTTATCTGGTCCCGATCCATAGATGTGGAATTCTGCATTCGGTAACCGGTTGGCTATCCGGGCGAATGCCTCCACAGCAAGGTCTACGCCCTGATGGTGGTTCAGGGATCCTGGGAAGATGAAAACCTGCTTCCCGTTGTTGTCCCCCTTGTTCTCTCCATGGTTGGAAAAGATGTTCGGGTCTGGGTAGTTCAGGATCACAGAGCTTTTTTTTAAGCAACGGTTGCGCCGAGTAACTTTTTTATACCAAATGTCGTTGGCGACGATGACATGATCGGCAAAACCAATCGAGATTTTTTCGACAAAACAGAGTAGACGGAATAGAAAACTGTTTTCTTTGGACTCGAACTTGCTGCAGAATAATTCAGGAACGATATCGTGGATATCCAAGATGACCTTGCAGCCTAAAAGCTTGGGGATGAAAGCAGCAAAAACCTCAAAATCTGGGATATTGTGTACATGGATCAGATCGTATCTCCGCCGCAGGTGATGAAAGGCTAGGAAAGTACTGGATGAGACCAGGAATAGTGCCAGCTTAAATAAATAGGTCAGTTGGTGGGCTTCGTTTTTGGTTCGACGCTGGATCCGGAAAACATGGACTCCCTTCAGTATCTCCTTTGCCGGCTGCCCTTCGGCACGCAGACAAACGATATCCACGCTGTGCCCCTCCCGCACCAGCGATTCGGCATAGCGCCGAACCCGGTTGTCGGATTCATAGAAGCTGTAAGTGGGCATGCAAACGTGTTTTCTTCCATCCAGCGTATCGCGATGGTGCTGGGATAGGACCTCTGTTCCGGTACAGTTTTTCATCCAAAAATCGGCCATTTCCCCTGGTAAGGCGTTCCAGTATTGATCGCTATACGTTTCGCGGATATAGGATAGAAATTCACGATAGTATCCGACCGGGTATTGATCGGTCACGGGTTGTTCATCGTCGAGAGCGATATAATCCGGATGAACATTCATCAGGGCCATCCCACCTTGTTCAGCAATCCAGTCCAGTTTTTTCTTCCAGATGGCCGGCGATTTTTCCTGCAAAACAACAAATAAAGCATGGTCTTGCGGTAAGGTATAAGGGAGTTCCACGTATCCTTCACGGGCATGATCGGCCTGGACTAGAAAAGGGAAAATGGTCCTCATTCCGTCCGACTGGGGCTCGAAAGGATCAGTGTCGAACGTGGAAGCGTCATAGAGAATATTGAGGTGGCGGATCCATTCCAGGTTGTGAAACATTACCGGTGAGCGGAAGCCGACAGATCCCCATTCCTTAAGGACGCGGTTAATTCTCAAGGTGTGCCGTTGAAACGCGGATTCCGAACGATACATTCGGTGGTTATGGTGTATGCCGTGAACCCCTGTTTCAAACCGGTTTTTACGTATCGCAGAATGTATACTGGAATCGATCGCATAATCGGCGGCCACAAAATTGAAAGAGGACCGAACCCCCAGGCTCTTTTCCAATTCCATCAGCGGCAACACCTTTTTCAAACCCACAGCGCTCTCTACATCGTGAGTTAATACCAGGCTGAACTTTTTACCTCCAGGCCAGCCTCTCATCAATTCGGGTTTTCCAGCTGCTGATTCATCAATAGGCCAATGGACATCCGAGAAATGTAAAATCAATCGTGCACGAACGCGACGAATAAGTATTTGCACCCTTCGCGGTATCATCGGCTTGACAAAGGAAAAACAAAGATACCACCAAGGAATGGATCGTATTTTGGGTAGAAGGATGAAAGGCATCGAAGCTAAATGCTTTTTGGGAAAGGAATAGATCAACGACGCTGACCGTTAACCTGGATAGTATTCACAGAAGAGGAACCTAAAAAGTCGTTGACCGCCATAGAAAAAGTTAAGATCGTTTCTTAGGAAACAACGGGGGCTGGAAAAGCAGCTTCCAGTTTATCTTCGCGTTTGATCGTTACTACCAGCTGTGTAGATTGTGCCCAGCTGCAGCTGAAGGTCTTGCTTTCCGCATTCCAAACACTCTCAGCAAGAATTGCCAGCTTTACGAACATGACCTTGAAATCGGCAGAAGCGCAAACAGTGAGCTTGATCCGCCAGGAGTCGGATCGTATAATGGTAAAATTACACTCACTTCCTAGGAATAGGCGCTTTCCGTTGGTTTCATATCGACGAAGGTTACCGTGAAAATAAATTACTAAAGATCGCAAAAAAGTTCCAACACGGTTTTTTTAATATCTGGCATAGCGTCGTTTAGAACTTTTTTTATTTCCTCGCGCCGTGCAAATGCATCATCCACAAAACGCACAGTGTCTGTCGCATCATTGGTCCTCAGATCAGATACCATGGTGTCCATTCCAATGCTTTCAAATACTCCGGCGAATTTTTTGCTGTATGCTAAGCCGACAGTCGGTACGCTTTGAGACAGTGCGGCAATACAGGCATGCATCCTGGAACCGACAAAAAAGTCGAATTGACCGATAATGTACTTTAGTTCATGTTGATTGTAAATATCAGCAATAATAAAAATGCGACCAGGGTAATTCGGAGATAGCAACCGGTAAAGAGCCAGGCAGGCTGGCGGGTCTGCCTGGTGATTTTGCTTTTCGCCGAAAACATGCGGTACCAGCGTGACCGTTACTCCAGGCGTTTCGAGAAGTTTCCTCGACACTTTTTCAATGACCAACCGGTAATCATCGCGAAGGTCGAAACGCGTCCGTTCCGGAGCACACCCTTCATTGTAAAGTAGTCCGCTTATATTAAGCCCGACGCGAACAGACGGATGAACGTCGCTGTTTGAGACGATAGGACTGGAAAAGTTCTGAGGTTTTATGGCGTCCAGGACGAATGCCACATCGTAACAAAAACGAAGACGGCCCTTAGCCGTACCTTTTTTACCGACTATTCGCTTCGCCTCTGCAATACCGGAATGATCACGGGAATAGGCAATAGTAGCATGTCTCAGCAGAAACCGGGCGATGCAACGGGCCAATATCCCCTTAAAGGGACCGTATGTCTGGGGAAGAAGCACTAATGGTTTTCCCATTATCAAGGCAATGAATTGCGGTAGTACGATCGAAACGAATCGTTGCATACCGTAAATGTCGCTGAAACTGTCGCCGCCCGCGATGGAACATACGGCATCGGAATGCAAGAGCTGATTCGTATAGTAATTGCCGGAAAGAATGGCTTTTTGCCATGGGCTATAAGGTACAAGTCGGCTTAGGATCGCTCTGATGAGAACCGACACGATGTGGTTGCGAACGAAGATATTTTTTGAAAGGCGCATGTTCGCACATTTAATGGGGACTATCTCATGGGCATTTTGATAATAGATCGTTGTATTTGAAAGCCCATAGTTCAGGAGCACAATCTCCGCATCGTGAAAACAATGTCTGGCGCAACGTATGGCCGATGCCGCAAGCGCCGAACAACCCATGTTATATGATGAAAATGTCGCTCCTAAAAAGCAGAATCTCATATATTACTCCGGTTGGTCGACTTTGGCCATTTCTTCTCGGGCGGGGATTTGCTCTCCCTGTTCCAAAGATTCATCGGCGTATGGAAAAATATAGGCCTATTAGTCATGAACGATATAATCGCGGCCAATAAAATCCATCCGATGATCACCTGGTTGAAATAGATCGCAATGCAAATAATGCCCCCAATTCCCAGAAGTAACAATAACTCAAACATTAAAGGCAAGTTTACTTTTAATTATTTTGAAGAGCGATTGGCATAAATAAAGCCAATCATAATCCCCCTGGACCTTGGCAATCAGCAATTTCTCATCATCGTGCTCATTGACCGGGATACGCTTTCGGAACAGGGGGGCATCGGTTCTACTACTCAGGCCAATACGGGTTGTTACGCCGTGTTGGTACCCTGCCCGTTCAAGCTCTCTGTGCAACCTTTTGGTGTAATCCTGGTTACCTTCCGGGAAAGCGAAAGGGTGTGAAAAGGAATTGACCACTCTTGCGATCTGATCTTCTATAGCCGCTTTCGATTCCCAAAGTTGTCTATGTAATTCCTCAAATCCAATCTTTTCCAGTTTACAATGATCGATAGAATGAGAGCCGAAGGCGACACCAGCAAGCTTCATCTCCCTCACTTGGTTCCATGTAAGGTGTGCCCGCCCGTCCAGGCCATTCGAGTTTTTCCCGATGAAAGCTGTGGGTAAGAAAATCGTTGCCGAAAAGCCAAACTCTTGAAGAATTGGAAAGGCATTTGTATAACAGTCTTGGAACCCATCATCGAACGTAATGACCACCAGACGGTCCAGATTCCTTCCGCTAGAATCGAATGCAGTTTCAAAATCAACGCATTGATATCCCCGTCTTTTAAGCAAACCGATCTGTTTTCGGAAAGTATCCGGCCTGGTAACGGTTTCAAAATAAGGGTGCCTGTCCGAATGCAGCTCTTCGCGAATGCTGTGATACATCAGGATGGGAACTCCCTGAGGTATTCGGCTTCGCTCTAATCGCCTAACCGAATGAAGGAGAAGGCTAATGGTTCTATCGAGCGGCAAATCCAATCATCCCTTCACGACCACCCAAACCATCCAAATCGAATCCGCTGTGATCCAAAAAATCTGCCTTCATCCGTGGAACCATTCTTCTCTTCACTTTTTCCGAACCATAACTTGGAGAGAATTCGAAGCAGTAAAGCCACCCGCATCGGTCATCGTCAAGGTAAAGTTAAAAAGAGTATCCTGGGCGAGCGAAGGAGCCATGAAACTGGCCTCCATTCTGGTTTTCCCGCTAATGGGAACGTTGGGGCCCGTCGTCTGGGTCCACAAAAAGGTGAGACTTTTGTTGTCAGGATTGTAAACGCTTCCCGACAGTACCACCAGCTGGCCGGCCTTTGCCTCCATACCGGGGGTTGTCAGAACGATAACTGTAGGACTCTGCGGAATCAAATCGAACTTTCCGGTTGTGATATGCAATTCCTTGGAGTAGGCGCTTTCCGCCCCGGCGGTATTCACGGCGGTTACCACATAATAGTAGGTTTGCCCGGTTTCTGCGTTGTCATCGCTGTAATTGCATGATACCAGCAAAACAGCGTCTAGCCGAGAATATGGGCCGCCGGTGGCCAAGCCTCGGTAGATATGGTAGCCTGCGACGTTTCCTTCTGAGTTAGGGTCCCATGCCAGGCGTACGGATTCTGCCCAAAGTGAGGGAAGTAACAGCCAACACAAAAGAAAAAGAACAATCAACCGACTATCGTGTCGGAAGGCTACGATCCTCTTATTCCCCATTCCAGAAAATAATTCGGTTTGCTTGTTCTTCATTGAATCACCGCCGGAGGAATAGCGGAAAGAAAACTGGCCCCGCTGCCGAAAACTGCCTGAGCAATCAGCGGCCGTGTCGACTTGATACGTATGTATCCATTGGACAATCCAGTAGCGGCAGGTATCAGCTGATTGATAATCTTTGAAAACCTGGCTCCCCCAGTGAGTCTATGGCTTGCTTCGCCAACCTTGATCCCTTCCGCCTTGTAAACCGTGATCGTTACGTCGGAACTTTCTGCCGCGGGGTTAAAAAGTGCCAAACCGGTATAGAAATCACTCAAACTGACCACCTGGCTGAATACCGCATCGGTAAAACCTGAAGTTTGGAGAGACAACGCCGCGGCATAGCGCAAGGACAGCGGTTCGCCGAAGACCACATCCCCAACCACCCCATCGCCATCAACTGATGCCTTTAATGAACTGACCAGCGATGTTTTGGTGCCGAAGATTTGATCGACATCTTTTTCAATCATGCTCCCCGGGGAGAGATCGAGGGTTACATTCCCGGCCAAAAGTTCCCCGGTTTCCCCGATGGCGCTGAGAGTGACCTTGCGCAGCGCACTGCCCACATTCATTAGTTTGAGGCTGGTAAAGATACTGCCTGAGATCTGGGCGAGTTGAGCAGAGAAAAGTTGCTTTGCACTGAAATCCGACCAGGGACTCAATCCCATAATGGTTCGTGCATCCGGGAGACTTATCAGCTCGAAACCCGCCACGCCGTTGCCGCTCATAACCTCAGCAATCAGGTATCCGCTGTTGACGGCCAGATCCGGTCCGAAGATCTCCGTTAGGGACTGGTTCATGCCGCCGCCCGCCGTCAGCGCAGTGCTCGTGACCATGGGACTGAGCGCATCCCCATTCACCGCAAACCGGTAGAGCGTCAGTTTGATCTCAACAATGCTATTGTTGGGATTGGCGAGATTGATCAGCGTAGTGGCCCGTTGGCCCCGATAGGCGGCAGGCCCCTCGAAAGTGCGAGAAAAGATAAGTTTTTTGGCCTGTCGGGTAGCGGGCACGCCTCCATCCAGTTGGGATTGAAGGGTATCTCCAAAGAGAAAGAAGGAGCCAAGATAGGGATTGTCGGAGGTCAGTTTTACCCAACCCGTATGGAATTCTACCGGCGGGGTGGAAAAGATCTGGCTGCCGAGCTGGGCCAGCTGGTTTCCGGGAGCCAGGTCGAAGGTCGCTGGGTTCGTAGGTGCCGGAATTCGAGATCCGTCCCCAGTTAAAGCATTAAAGACCAGATGTCCTGCCATATCAGAATAGTTGGATACCGCAAAGCCGGTCCAGTTGATTGCATCCTCCGAAAAGAAAGGAAAGAGGAAGTCGGCCAGATTCGAGGTCTTTAAGGTAAGTTCCGGACTGGGCACGCCAATGACCTGATTCTGATTGGCATCGTGGGCTTTGGAAAGGGTTCGGATCATGAACCGGTAATCGGTGGAAGGCTGCAGGCCGGAAACGACGGCAGCCGCATCTGAAAGCGAATTCGTAAAAGCGCCGAGGGAGTAATCGCTCTCGGCTGCCCTTCGAAAAAAGATCTGATAGCCCCCGGGGATGCCGGTTGACGACAAAACGGCCGGCGTCCAGCGGAATCGAGCTGCGGTGGCAATAATAGTGCCGGTGGAAAGCCCGGAAGGTGCGGATGCTTGTTTGGTCAGCCAGTCTTTGTCGTTCTGCTTCTGATCCAGAAAGGATCGCAACCCCGCATTGCTTGTCCATAATCCGTTCCAGCTTAAATCCGATTGTTCGTTCTGCAAAGAAGTAAGCAGCGCCAGACTGGAAGGGATTTCCCCGGTCAGCTGGTTTGACCGTAAGGAAAATGCCTCCAACTTTCCCAGATTTCCCAATTCGGCAGGAATCATCCCGCTGAGCTGATTATCGGCCAGAGAAAGGGTCTGCAGTTCCTTCAGGTTTCCCATTGTAGTAGGGATGCTGCCGCTGAATCCGTTGCTTTCTAGCGATAGAATCCTGAGGTTGCCAAGATGGCCCACTTCCGAAGGAACCGCTCCGGTAAGCAGGTTTCGAGCCAGATTGATAACCTCCAGGCGAGCTAAACCGCCCCAGGAAAAAGGAAGGAGCCCGGTGAACTGGTTGCCGTTCAGCTGCAGCACTTCCAAATTGGAAAGCGAGCTCCAATCGGCAGATAAAGTTCCACTCAGGGTGTTGCTATTCAGCAACAGTTTTTGGAGCAGTACCAACTTGCTAAAAGACGAAGGAATGGTACCGTTCAGCTGGTTGGAACTTAAGTCCAGAATCTGCAGATGGCTCAATTCCCCTAACGCCGACGGTATGGGTCCGGAGATCCGATTCCCGCCTAATACTATGCTTTCGATAGATACTAATTTGCCGAGTTCCGCCGGCAAAGTGCCACTCAGCTGGTTTCCGCCAAGGTCGAGCACCCGCAGCGATTTGTCGTTGCCGATCATCGAAGGGATAATCCCGCTCAGCCGATTCTTCCCAAGGGTCAAAGATTCCAACGCCGTGAGGTTACCAATCGGGCTGGGAATTTCCCCACTTAGCTGGTTGTTTTGTAAAGCCAGCCAGCGAAGTCGACTCAGGTTCCCGAGAGTGCCAGGAAGTGTCCCGCTGAGCTGATTGTTTCCGCCTGAAAACCACTGTAGTTGGCTCATATTCCCTAGCGTTTCAGGTATACTGCCACTGAGTAAATTATTTTCCAAGCGCAGCCAACCAAGAGAGGATAATTTCCCCAATTCGGGTGGAAAACTACCGCTGAATTGGTTGTCGTTTAAGGTCAGCCAGCGAAGCTTATCCAGGCCCCCTAGCGAAGCTGGTATTTTCCCGTTCAAGCGGTTTCGGGGTAAGGAAAGCTCTCTCAAACTGGTGAGTTTGCTCATGTCGGCAGGCAGACTTCCGGTAAGGGAATTGTCACCTAGGGAAATCACCTCCAAATTATTCAAATTCCAAATTTCTACCGGCAGATCTCCACTGAATTTGTTTTTTTCCAATAGAAGTTGCTTCAGCTTTTTCAAACCACCGATTACAGCGGGGATCTTCCCGATAAATTGATTGCTGCCAAGATGCAAAATCTCAAGACTCGCCAAGCCGCCTATTGCAGTGGGAATCTCTCCGGTTAGATTGTTATTGTGCAAGTAAAGTTTTTGTAATTTGGTCAGACCGCCCAAGCCGATAGGAATGGACCCACTGAGCTCGTTGTTACCTGCGGAAAAGTAATTAAGCAAGGCAAGTTTACTCAGCGAGCTAGGTAGCACGCCTTGAAAATGATTTCCTTCAATAGTGAGTATTTTAAGGTTTACAAGGTTGCCCAATGTGTCCGGCAGCGCGCCGGCAAATTGGTTACGACTGACATTTAGATAACCCAGGTTTAGCAGCTTTCCGATCTCAGGGGGCAGGTTACCCGTAAAAAGATTGGAAGAAATTGAAAATGTACTAAGGCTGGTTAAATTGCCTATTTCAACTGGAAGCGTACCGTCTAATTGGTTTCCATTCAGAAATAGAGATGAGAGTTTAGTCAATTTCTTAATATCAGCGGGAAGCGAGCCTGAGAGATGATTATTGCTTAAATCTAATTCTACTAACTCAGAAATATTGCAAAGAGCAACAGGAATCACCCCGATCAACATGTTGTTACCCAAAATCAAACTTTTAAGGCCCTTTATCTTGCCTACTTCGACAGGAATTGCACCGATTAAACTATTATTTGATAGGGAGAGAGCCTCTAATTCTAACAAATCACCAAGCTTTGGTGGAATATTTCCTGTCAATTGATTAGCCGACAACCAAAGTCCTCGAAGATTAGATAGCTTTGATAAATCAGGTGGAATAACTCCGTTGAGTTGGTTGCGAGACAGATTCATCGAGCTCAAGCTGCTCAACTCAGATAATTCAGTCGGAATGGCTCCACTCAATTGATTTTCATGCAGGTCTAGGGAATACAGCAGAGTCATTCGCCCAAGTTCTGGAGGTATGCTTCCTGTAAACCGGTTGAGGTGCAATGTCAACACCCCTAGTTTCGTGAGTTTTCCCAATTCAGCTGGTAACTTCCCACCTAATTCATTTTCTTCTAATCTAAGCAGTCTTAACTGGAGCAAATCACCCAAACTGGAAGGAAGATAACCAACTAAATTATTATTGGAAAGATCCAATGCAGTAACGTGCCCATCAACAACTTCAATTCCATACCAGGTATGTTCGGTACCTGCTGCTCCCATCCAGTTGGTCCCGATTCTCCAGTTCGACCCATTTGTGGCTTGATAGAGTGCGAGCAGTGCGGCACGCTCCAGATTGGGAATAGCCGCCCTTACCTGCCCAAAAAGGAGGATAAAGGATATGACCAATGAAAAGATGTACCCTCGAAAAGGATTAAGATTAATATAGTCACCCGCACCCGGTCTGGTTGAATAGGTGCAGTGAGTAGGTTTAAAAATGTTATGGCGCAACATCCTGGAGAGCAGTTGAGATTTAAGATTGATGAGATTAGATGCCAAATTCAAAGGGCCAAGAGGATCGATGCAGTAAGCATCGAAAGTAATCTGGGCCACAGCCTGCAAAACCTCGCGTTCTCAAAGTCACCAAAAGTATCTCTACTTTTGCACAGATCTATTAAGATGGTCTGTTTGGGTTTGCACCCGAAGTAGGTGTGGGCTTTCTCTATAAACATTTTGTGGTTCCGAAATAATTTCATGTTTCTGCTTACAATCAGGATCTTCTTGCCGCTGAGCTATCTCAAATCATGCTTCATCATTACTAAGGTTTCTGATATGGTATGGACTTCTCGCTCGCAAAAGCCGGGTGATGGTTGAGTATTTGGATTCGCAGCGACACTGGCTGAGTGTAGAAAGACTTCCCAGGTATGCCCCCGATTTTAATCCCGTGGAATTGTTGTGGGGAAATATCAAAGGTCCAGAACTGGCCAACCGCAGTGCAAAAATCTATGTGAATTCATCGATGCCGTCCACGAGGGCATGGCCCGTATCCAGCAGAAACGTTCGCTTTCCTATAGTTATCTGAAACATGCCGGTCTTTCTATTTGACCTAAAAGTCACTGTATAATACGTTAATTAGTAATCAGCAGCCCATCAGGAGAGCGTGCAAGAAATCGGCGGGTTTTGGGTAGCGCCATTAGCAGGACCGACCACGCTACCATCATACGTGAAGCCAGGATCAGTCAGCGAGGAGACCACCACGATCAGCATAATCCAACCAACCTGTCCCTGATCGAAATAGCTCGTACAGAAGAACCCAGCCATATGAGACAAAAGAGACGCTCCCATACCCCAGACCAGGAGTTTCTTTTCGGTCGTACTGCTCGCGACCGCACGTAGGCCGATACCAACATTCTTGAAAGCGATTACGATAACTAGGGTGAATAATAGGACACTGATCAAACCGCCATCGACGCCATATCGGATGAATTGGTTGGTGATGTCCGCATCGGAGACCGTGTAAGCAGTGGGCATCCAATTGGCGGTATATGAGGTGCCTACCAGCCACCATTCAGATAAATGCGAGAGCGCTCTTTCGATGAGTGCCGCCCGATGCCAACCGCCACCGCCGGTCAATTCACCCATTCGTGTCATAATATGCCAGACGGGGGCTTTCATCGAGAAGTGCAGGAGTATTAACACGAGGAGAATCATCCATCGCAGCATGCGCAACCGGTTGCGGAATACCCAGGCACCCAATCCAATTGCCGAATATATCATCGCAATGACTGGGCCACCGGAGTTAGAAGCAATTATAGATGCGAAAGCCGCTGCTGTGCCAGTTGCACAATAACCTCTGTTCCTGAAAGCGAACATGGCCATTAGTGGAAGTGTGGTCGCAGCAAAAATACCTGCATTAGTCGAATGAGCGAAAGGGCCGCGAGCTCGGATTCTGCCTTCACGTTCAACAATTTCGGTTCTTCCGCCGAGGGGGTAAAATAGTGGTTTTTGTAGGAGGCTTTCCGCAGTCATGCCAACGGCCAGAAATAAGAGGACAATGCTTAGGCATTTGCCGTATCGATTAACATCGTCAAAATTGTGGAAAAGCGACCGAAACGGAAAGAACAGGCCGATAGTCGTAAAGGCGATTCCCGCGCGGTACACAAAGGCGCTCATGGTTCCGACCCGGAGGACATACATTGCACCACAGACGACGATAAAAGCAAGAAAAGATTTGTCGAGTCTGGTTAGAGTTACGGACCTAAGCTCACCCCGCGCCAGACAACGGGCCCACAAGAAGAGAACTATGATTCTGAGGGAAAAAAAATCTAGCTCTCCGATCATGACTCTCCCATGCATCGGGACAAAAATTGTCCCGATAAACACGGGAATAAGCACATATTTCTGCGGCATTACTACTATCATTATTCCGCAGAACAGCAGAATTGCCAGGGCTAGGGGAGGCATCGGTACAATAGTTCCAGAATGTGAAAAACCTGCTTCAGCGTGTGCTCGAAGTCAGAAGGGAGTCAAGGGTTCCACGTCGGAGGATACCTAATGCTCACCGAACACTTCGTCCCGGTTCATCAACAGGCGCGTCCAGTTGAATAGCGAGTACATGCCGCCACGGACGAACGTTCTAGCCGTTTGCAAGCAACGGGCCCTATCACCACTATCAACAAGACCCTTCATGACCCAGAAAGGCGCACGAATAAAGAAATGGAGTGCCGTTAAAAATCGCGACAGGTGAAAAATGATGGGGCTACTATACTTCTGCATAAACTGCAGACGGCTGCCATAGAGTTGCAGTACGAACCTATCCGCCGCCTTTTGGGATGTTTGCCCCCCATAATGAATGATGCGCGGCTCAGGGGTAAAAAGTACTTTCCATCCTGCCTTACGAAAGCGGTAGCACCAGTCGCGATCATCGCAATAAAAAAAATAATCTTCGTCCATAAGACCCACTTGGGCGAAGGCTTCTCGCCGAACCAACGAGAAACATCCGACAATTACATCCACGGCGCGGACCTCGTTATAATCCCACCAACTCATGCGTTCGCTGGCGAAACGGGGAAATACCTTGTGCAGACAGGTTGCGCCGAGGAATATCTGGGTAAGAGAGTGGAAGGTAAGGCAGTTCCGCTGGAGGGTCCTGTTGGGGTTGAGGACTCGGCCCCCCACGACCGCTGCCTCGGGATGTTGATCTGCAAAGCGAACGATTCTCATAACGGAGTTATCGAGAATCAAGGTATCGGAGTTGAGAAGCAATACGTAGCGCCCCTTGGCAACCCGGATGGCTTGATTGTTCGCCCTGGCGAAACCAAGATTCCGTTCGTTCTGGATTATCCTAACCGACGGATGTCTGGTTTTGACAATGTCTGAGTTGCCGTCAGTCGAAGCATTATCCACATAAATGACTTCGAACGTGACCCCGGAACTCTGCTCAAAGACTGATGCGAGGCACTCTTCTAACAGCTCCACGGCATTCAAAGCAACGATGATTATCGAAACATCAACCATTTGATACTCTCAACGCTGGGCCAGCTAAATCTCGGCGGCATGTAAAAACGCCGAAAATCTTCGGAATATCTTTACCCTCAGCCTCTCAATCCATATCAACGATCAATCCTTAGATCGTGGGATTGTCGATAATAACGAGACTGTTGACGAAGCTGCACTTAAACATGATGTTCATGATATAGCTATGTGCATCCGGGGGATGTAGTTGCTTACGGCGACCTCGCCCAAAGCGATCACGAGAGATGGTTGTACCTGCAGCAATCGTGCAACATATCCACGGGTGCATTATCCCCCATTTCTTGATGCGACGGTTCATGCTATTCTTTCCATCTAAACGCGCGTACATCGCGAACCTTTGCAACCAATGATCGTATCTTGCCGCGCCAACCGACATAGCATCTCGGTTCCCAGGGCCCAGAGTTGAGATTATAAAGAATTCTCCGCCTTCGTCGCCAAAGCTCCTTCATGGTGCGTATGTTGTTATTGCTCAGCACTACTGACATATGCCGACGTTTGATGATGCTCTCATCATCATATAACAGGGAATGTTTTGATCTTGGATCGTCCATGTGTTCTTGCCGTACCAATGGATAGTAGTACCCATTAACATATCCCTTCAAGGCCATATGTAACCAGTACTGCGTCGTTGCCTTGCCTTGTATAGGGCCAAACTGCCTGAATGTCTCACGTTTGATAAGTAGACCGGTTCCGCAAGTCCAAGGATGACGTAAAATCTTGTGATTGCCATATTCCTGGATCTTACCAGCCCTTCGGGCTGCTTCCTCATCGAATTCATCTAACGGATAATGCCAGCAAGCGATCACTCCAAGTCTAGCGATGTCCATGTGGGCCTTTGCAAGGTTGCGAGTCCAGCCAGGGGTCATGAGACAGTCATTGTCTAGCTTACCAAGCAAATCAGCCTTTGATCCTCCCCAAATCGTGTTGATGGCCGATGTCTGTCCGACATTCTTTTGTGAGAAGATGATATCGTCAATTCGTGGGTCATTGACCTCCTTGCGGAGGTATTCCACTGTGCCATCTGTAGACGCATTGTCCCAAATCGTCAAATTGAAGAATTCACTGGGATCAGCTAAAATAGAAGCCAGCGCTAAGCTCGTATAAGCCAGGCGATTGTACGTGATGAAAACAAGCTGTATTCTTGGGCTTTGTACATCCATGATCATCACCATATACATTAAATATTGTAACAGTTCAGCCCGGTTAAGCTAAGAAATCAAACCTGGGACCTGCAGGTTTTTCCGATGACACACAATTGCCTCCACCAAATATTGAAACGAATTCCGGCTTTGCAGGTTACAGGTCTGAATGACTGTCAACAAACGGGAGGTAGCTTTTTCTCCCGCCTCGCTACGATTCCCAAAGCTGATTTTTCGCCATTGTACCGCCATTCTCAGGGCCCGTTCGGCGTGGTTGTTGGTCGGCTCTACCCCGGGGTGATGGATAAATTCAAACAGCTTTTCAGTCTGCAGAAAAAACACTCGCGCCAAACAACGCACCTCCGCGCATTTGCTGTTGACATGTTCTTCTGCCAAGCGAAAAATCTTTTTCTCGATTTTCAAAGCCCGATTCTGAAGTTCTTCCCGGTTCAAGCTATTTCCTTGATACCGATGCCACAAACGAAACAACTGCAGGACCAGGGTAAGGCTTTGACGAGCAAATCCAACGGCTTCCAGACTACCCGAGGTTTCCAAAATCCCCAGCAGGTCCCGTTTCA
>CAINFC010000210.1 GCA_903847975.1 uncultured Acidobacteriota bacterium
TAGGCGCGAAGCGCGCCAACCCCGGGCTGTGTTACGAAGCCCTTGCAGGGCTTTCGCGGAAACTCCTCTTTTTGCGAAGCCATCAGGAATGACAATCTCGTGAAAGGGGCAGGAACCCCAAAGGGGTTCCGGATCACAGCCTGGGGTTGCGCCGCAAAGGCGCTACCCCGGGTAGACGGTTTTTTTCATAACCAGCCCTGTATGGGCTGCGCAACACCTGGTATTGTTGGATTTTGCGCAACCCTTTCCGCGTTGTCGTCTCCGTGCATCTCTTCCCGGGGTAGGCGTGAAGCGCGCCAACCACGGGCTGTGTTACGAAGCCCTTGCAGGGCTTTCGCGGGAACTCCCCTTTTTGCGAAGCCATCAGGAATGGCAATCTCGCATGAAGTCGAAATTTCATTTTGTTCTGCCGTCCCTTACGTGACTTGCGTGTGTGCCGCACGGGACGAAATAGACGAGATCGTACCATTGTGCTCCAGCCTTGCCTCGTCAGGCCCTGCGTTTGCCGGCCACGACGGTAATCTCCAGGCATAAGTCCCGTTCGGGACGGCAGAACCGAACGGGAAAACGATTTTTTGCGATGCTATCAGGTAAAATGTTCCCTCCGGAAACCGGAATGAAAGAAGGAGCAGCGAAGATGGCAGGCAGGCGCCAGCAGCAGAGGCCCATTTACATCCAGGTCCACCAGGCCGATAACGTCGCAGTCATCGCCACGGAAGGCGGACTGCCCGGCGGCACCCTGTTCCCCTGCGGGCTGGAACTGAAGGAGTCGGTCCCCCAGGGGCACAAAATAGCGTTAACCGATCTGTCGCCCGGGGAGCCCATCCTTCGCTATGGCGAAATCATCGGTTTTGCGCGGCGTGAAATTCTCCGCGGAAGCTGGGTCGATGAATCCCTGGTGGAGATGCCTCCGCCCCGCTCTCTGGAGAAACTCCCCATGGCCACGCGGGTTCCGAAACCGCTCCCGCCGCTGGAAGGAATTACCTTCGAGGGCTTCCGGAACCCGGATGGGTCGGCAGCCACGAAAAACCTTCTCGGGATCCACACCAGCGTGCAGTGCGTTGCCGGGGTGGTCAACCACGCGGTCCGGCAAATCAGGGAGCGGATCCTGCCCCGCTATCCGGGCGTCGATGATGTCGTGGCCCTGAACCACACCTACGGCTGCGGCGTGGCCATCGATGCCCCGCAGGCGGTGGTGCCGATCCGCACCCTGCAGAATTTAGCAAGGCATCCTAATTTCGGTGGCGAGATTCTGATCGTCGGCCTGGGGTGCGAAAAACTGCCGCCGGAACGGCTGTCCACGGACGGAGAGCGCGGGAGCATCCTTTCCCTGCAGGATTGCCGCGGTTTTGAAAAAATGGTGGCATCCCTCCTGGAAAAAGCGGAGGAAAGACTGATCCGGCTCAACCGCCGAAGCCGCGTAACCTGTCCGCTCTCGGACCTGGTGGTTGGCCTGCAGTGCGGCGGCAGCGACGCCTTGTCCGGCGTCTCGGCGAACCCGGCGGTGGGATACGCCGCCGACCTTCTGGTCCGAGCCGGCGCCACCGTCCTGTTTTCGGAAGTTACGGAGGTGCGCGACGCGATCCACCTGCTGACTCCGCGGGCCGCCGATTCGGAAACGGCCCGGGCGCTGATTCGCGAAATGGAATATTACGACCGCTACCTGGAATCCGGAGGCGTGGACCGCAGCGCCAATACCACGCCCGGCAACAGGAAAGGCGGCCTGGCCAACATCGTGGAAAAATCCCTGGGCTCGATTGCCAAATCGGGCCGCTCGGCCATTTCCGACGTGCTGGCTCCCGGAGAGCGGGTGCGCCGCCGGGGACTGGTTTTTGCCGCCACCCCGGCCAGCGATTTCATCTGCGGCACGCTGCAGCTGGCTTCCGGTATCCATCTGCAGGTATTCACCACCGGCCGGGGTACTCCCTATGGCCTGTCCATGGCTCCGGTGATCAAGGTTTCTACCCGCGACGAACTTCACGACCAGTGGCCGGATCTGATCGACATCAGCGCCGGTGCGGTCCTGACCGGCGAGTCGACCGTGGAAGAGGTCGGCCGGAAAATTTTCCTCCGGATCCTCGAAGTCGCCAGCGGCCGTAAAAAAGTCTGGGCCGATCGCTGGAAACTCAGCAATGATTTGTGCCTGTTCAATCCCGCTCCCGTCACCTGAACCGGTTCTTTCGGGAAGAATGCGACCGATGGGACTCTTATAACGAAGGGTTTTCGATGAAAATGATGAAGACGCTAAGCCTGGCATTCTGTTCCTTCTGCTTCTGCCTTCTGGCCGCGGGCCAGACCGCCCCGCTCTGGATACGATATCCGGCCATCTCCCCCGACGGCAAAACAATTGTTTTCAGCTATCGCGGGGACCTCTACCTGGTGCCCTCCGGAGGGGGCACGGCGACCCCCCTGACCATGAACGAAGGCCACGATTTCATGCCGGTCTGGAGCCGCGACAGCCGGCAGATTGCCTTCGCCAGCGACCGCTACGGGAACTTCGACCTCTTTCTTACTTCCATCGAGGGCGGCGAACCGCGCCGTCTCACCTACCACTCCTCGCCGGAGTTTCCCTATGCCTTCACGCCCGACGACTCGGCGGTTCTTTTCGGGGCCTCCCGACTGGATTCGGCCGCCAGCCGCACCTTTCCCGTCGGCTACCAGCCGGAGCTCTACCAGGTATCCGTCCAGGGCGGCCGTGTGGAACAGATCCTGACCACGCCGGCCGAGGCCGTAAACCTCAGCCGGGACGGGCAGCGGATGCTTTACGAAGACCGCAAAGGGGGGGAAAACGCCTGGCGCAAGCACCACACATCGGCAGTAGCCCGGGACATCTGGGTTCTGGACCGCAAGACCTCCGCCCATACCAGGCTGACGGCCTTTGCCGGCGAGGACCGCAACCCGGTCTTCGCCGAGGAGGACCGGTTCATATATTACCTGAGCGAGGAGAGCGGCTCCTCGAATGTCCGGCGGATGCCGGCGCAGGGGGGAGCCTCGCAGGCCGTAACTTCCTTCTCGGTTCACCCGGTGCGCTTCCTCAGCGTCTCCTGCCAGGGGCTGCTGTGCTTTGGATATGATGGGGAAATTTACACCCAGAAAGGGAACGCCCGTCCGCAAAAAGTACCCATCCGCCTGGCCGCGGAAGCCAGGATCAACCGGGAGAAGATTTTCGAGATCACCGGCGGAGCCAGGGAATTTGCGGTCTCCCCCAACGGGAAGGAGATTGCTTTCGTGGCCCGCGGCGAAGTTTTTGCCGCCGGCGTCGACGGCGGTGCTACCAAACAGATCACCCGGACTCCGGAGGCCGAGTGCAGCGTAAGCTTTTCCGCCGACGGCAAGGCGCTGCTTTATGCCTCCGAAAGGGGGAACCGCTGGAAAATTTACGAAAGTCGCCGCACCCGCGACGAAGAGCCCTACTTCTATGCCTCGACCGTCCTGCGGGAAACGGCGCTCATTGACAACGACCGGGAAAACACCCAGCCCCTCTTTTCGCCGGACGGCAAGGAGATCGCCTTCGTGGAGGACCGGACCAATCTGAAGGTTTTCCACACCGAATCGCGGCAAAGCCGCACGCTGCTCACCGACCGCGAGCTCTTTTCCATGCAGGAAGGAGATCAGTACTTCCAGTGGGGCCCGGACGGCAAATGGATTCTCTTCAACTATTCCATTCCCGGCCTGGCTCCGACGGAAATCGGACTGATCGCCGCCGACGGCACGGGAAAGGCGGTGAATCTCAGCCGCAGCGGCTTCAACGACAGCCGGGGCCAGTGGATCCTGGGCGGGAAAGCCATCCTCTGGTTCAGCAACCGCGACGGCCTTAAATCGGTGGCCCAGAGCGGCTCCGCCCAGGAAGACGTTTACGCCCTGTTCCTGACCCGCCAGGCATGGGACCGCTTCCGGCTGAGCAAAGACGAGGCCGCCTTGCTCAAGGAGGCGGAAGAGAAAAAAGAAAAGGAAAAAGCCGAGGCGGCCAAGGAAAAGAAGGAAACCGGCAAGGAGGCCAAGGAGAAGGAAAGCAAACCGGAGCCCCTGGCCATCGACTGGGACAGCCTGGAGCTGCGGAAAGCCCGCTTGACCATCCATTCCTCGACACTGTCGGACGCCCTGGTCAACAAGGATGGAGACATGCTCTACTACCTGGCCCGGTTCGAAAAAGGAGTGAACCTCTGGTCCACACACCTGCGCACCCGGGAAACCAAAATGGTTGTTGCGCTGAATGCCGATCGGGCTTCCATGCAATGGGATAAGGAACAGAAGTCCCTATTCCTGCTTGCCGACGGCAGCCTCTCCAAAATCGATCCGGCCGGGGGCAAAAAAGAGCCGATCGCCATGCGCGGCGAAATGACCTCCGACCAGGCGGCCGAACGCCGGCTGGCCTTCGGGCACGTGTGGCGCCGGACCCGGGCAACCTTCTACACCGCCGGTTTTCACGGAGCCGACTGGGACCGGCTGCACGCCGATTATGAAAAGTACCTCCCGCACCTCGCCGATTCCCATGACTTCGCGGAAATGCTCAGCGAGATGCTGGGGGAGCTGAATGTCAGCCACAGCGGCGCCAGCTTTAATCCCCATGCGCCGGGCAGCGATGAAACCGCTTCGCTCGGCTTTTTTTATGACAGCACATCCCGTGAGGCGGGCCTCAAAATTGAAGAGGTTCTGAAAAACGGACCCATGGATTCCTCCGGGTTCGACATCCGGCCGGGAATGGTCCTGGAAGCCGTCGACGGCGAAACCATCACCGCGGAGAAAGACCTGCCCCGCTACCTGAACCGCAAAGCCGGCAAACGGATTCTGCTGCGGCTGGCCGACGGCGACAAAAAGAGAGAGCTGTCGGTCAAGCCGATCTCCCTGGAGGAGGAGCGCGCCCTGCTCTATCGGCGCTGGGTGCGCCGCAACCAGGAGGAGACCGAACGTCTGAGCCAGGGCCGCCTCGGATACATCCACGTGCCCGGAATGAACGACAGCGCTTACCGGACGGCCTACGAAGAGGTCATGGGCCGCTACGGGGACCGCCAGGCCATTGTGGTCGACACCCGCTTCAACAACGGCGGCGACCTGGTTTCCGACCTGGCTATGTTTCTGAGCGGGAAAAAATTCTTCGACTATGTGACCGATACGCGGAGCTTCGGCTATGAACCGAACTTCCGCTGGACCAGGCCGAGCATTGCCCTGGCCAACGAAGCCAATTACAGCGACGGGCACTGCTTCGCCTACGCCTACCAGGAGCTGAAGCTTGGCTGGCTGGTCGGGATGCCGGTCCCCGGAACCTGCACCTGGGCCGGGTGGGAAGTCCTGGCCGACAGTCCGGTCCGCTGGGGAGTGCCTCCCCTGGGGGTGAAAAACAGCAAGGGGAAATACCTGGAGAACAGCCAGACCACGCCGGATATCGAGGTCCGCAACGAGCCCGAAGCGCTGAGCCGGGGCCGGGACCAGCAGCTGGAAGCGGCCATCCAGGCCCTGCTCACCCAGATCCGCCGCTAGAAAAAAGAATCGGGGGCGCCGCCGGCCGCGCCCCCGAGCCCTTGTCCCAATCCCTCAGAAGAGAATCTTGGCCGCCACCTGCATGGTGCGCGGATCGCGCGTGCTGCCAATCTGCCCGAAAGCGGTGCTGGTCACATTCAGGCTGGTGAATCCGCGGAAATTGGTATGGTTCAGGAGGTTGAACACCTCGCCGCGCAGCTGCAGCCGGACGTTCTCCCAGAGCCGCACGAACTTGGACAGCGTGAAGTCGAAGCGCGTGGTCGGCGGACCGTTGATCACTCCACGGCCGGCACTGCCGGGAGTGTTGGGCAGGCCGGTCGACCCGGCACCGGTGGTCGGCGGATTGACCTGGAAGCAGGAGGTATTGAACCACTGCTGTACGGTATGCGGAGCGTTCTGATTCGGATCGCAGAGCAGGTTGGGACGGGCCGTCGGACCGGCGGTGACCAGCCCCAGGCCGGCGTAGTCCAGGCTGCTGGTAACGGCGGTGAAAGGCAAGCCGGTGTTGAAGCTGACGATGCCCGAGACCTGCCAGCCGCCCAGCACCTTGCCGGTGACGCCTTTCTGCTGGCGGAGGAAGGGGAGCTCATAGACGTAGTTGGCCGTCAGGATGTGCCGCCGGTCCAGCGTGGCCCGCTGGTACTCGCTGCGCAGGTCGTAGGAATCCTGCGGATAGCCCGAGCGGTCGTTGGGGCTGTTGGTCATATTCCGCGACCACGTATAGGCGGCGTTCACCTGGGAGTAGCGCCCGAAGCGCTGCTGGACCGATGCCTGCAGGCTGTGGTAATTGGAATCGTATCGCGGCTGGATCATGTAAATCCCGCGGAAGCCGCGATAGGGGCGCAGCTGGTCCAGAATGTAGGCGTCGGTGTAGGAGGTGGTTCCCACCACGTTGGGGTTGCCGGTCACCGCAGCGCTGCCGCGGAAGGCGTAGCCGGCGGGCTGGCAGTTGACCAGAGCGGGTGCCGGCGACTGGCCGTAATAGTTGTTGCCCGGAGCGCACTGCGACTGGAGGGCCTTGCCCGCCGGCAGGTCGTTCATTTCCGTAATCCCGATCAGGTGCGTGGCCTTGGATCCGTAATAGCCGATGGTCATGTAGGTCGACCGGGAGAGCTGGTGCTGGATGTCCAGGGACCAGTGCTGCATGTAGGGGGTTTTCCAGTCGGATTGAATGGCCCGGATGGCGGGCGCCGAGGCGGAAAAAGAGATGCTCCCCGCCGGGGCGTCCATGCGGGTATTGCTGCCGGTCATGGTTTCCTGGTAGGGCGGATTCTGCCCGATGATCTGCAGGAAGGTGCCGTTGAGCACCTGCTCGTGGTAAATCCCGTAGCCGGTGCGGATGGCGGTGCGCCCCTTGCCGAAGGGGTCCCAGGAAAGTCCGAAGCGCGGGGCGATGTCCCCGCTGCCGGAATCGATGACGTTTTTGCCCCAGGGCGAGCGGGTCGGGTTGCAGTTGTAAACGGACGGCCCGGTGCTGTAGTTCTGGGAGTTGACGATCATTCCGTTGCAGAAGTTGCCGCTACCGGCGATCCGGTTGCCCGCACCGGTAACCTGCGGGGCGTTGGCTTGGTTGTACAGGGAGGGGATGAAATTGGAAAGCCGCCCATTCTGGTCGTAGGGCGCCGGAAAATAGCTGTAGCGCAGCCCCAGGTAGAGGATTACATTTCGCCGCACCCGGTACTCGTCCTGCACGTAAGCCTCCAGGGTTTTCTGCCGCAGATCCCCGGTGTAGTCGTAGTGCGCCTGGCTGAAGGTGGTGACATTGCCCACCATAAAATTGGCCCAGCGCTGCAGATTGGCAGCCACCGTGGTCGTCAGGGCATTGGGGAGAACCGTGCCGTCCGGCAGCGCCAGGTTCTGGGGGAAGGTCTGCCCGGTAGGGTAGGAGGTGCCGAACGCGCTGAAGCTGCCTTCATTGCTGCCTGCGAGGTTGTTTTCATTTTTGCGGTATACGGAAAAGACCCCCCCGGATTTCA
>CAINFC010000211.1 GCA_903847975.1 uncultured Acidobacteriota bacterium
ACGAAATAGCGGAGACCGTACCGTTGTACTCCGGCCTTGCCTTGTCAGGCCCTGCATAATCCGGCACAGGACTGTGATTCCGAGGCATAGTCCCGTCAGGGACGGCAAGATTTTAGCCCGGCAATTTTTTGCCGGGTTGGCTCCCGCACGGGGCAAGTCCCATCGGGACGGCAGAACCGGACGGAAAAACGATTTTTTACGAAGCCATCAGGGGTGATGAAGGTGCAAAAAGTGGTTGACGGGACCGGTTCCGCCATCCCTGCCGGGATTTTTGCCTCGGAATAACAGTCCGGTGCCGGTTTGCGCGGAGTCTCGTAAAAAGAACTCAAAAGCATGCCGGACCGGGCCGGTATCGCGGATTATCCACGCTCCGGCAGCGCCGCGCGGACCTTTTCCAGCCAGCTGGAGGCGATCCATTCCAGATCATGGAAAGGAAAGACCCGCAGCACCGTCCATCCTGCTCCCTCGAGGGCGAACTGCATCCCCTCGGCGGCCGGGGCATTGGACGAGTGCACAATAACCGGGCATTGCGGACGGAATGCCGTCAGCAGATCGGCAACCTGCCGCCCTGTGCCGGGATCCCAATCGCCGTCAGGACCCGGCCGATCGGGGCCAAGATCGTGGTCCAGAGAGATCAGTGTCACGGAGGCCAGATTTTCCGGAAGCCAGGAAATCATTTCCGGCGCATTATCGAAGAAGGCGGCCTGCAGGCCGGAAAACTCGATCCAGGCCCGCATGGTTTCCGTTCTTCGCGCGTCGTCTTCCAGAATTGCAATCAATGCCATACGATGAAGGTCAGGCTGCCTGCCGGGTTCCTCGATATCACTCCATCCGTTCCCGATCCGGCGGTCGTCCGGCACGATTCACCGGATCGGGTACTCCATAATCTGCCGTGCCCCGATGTCCCCGGGCCAGGCGACCGCCTTGATCGCCCGGGCTAAGGTCAGGCCGCCGCACACATAGGCTTTATCTTTGTAAATTCCGACGTCCATGCAGCCCAACCGGTAAGGCAGCGGCTCCTTTTCGGTCCAGGAATTGGTGTCGGGAGAATACTCCTCCACCGTTTGCAGGAATTCAATCTCCTGGGAGTTTTTCTGCCCGCCGAACGCCAGTAGCGTATTTTCCGCGACAGCGGCGCCGAAGAAGGTTCGGGTATGGCGCATGGGGGCTCTTACCTGCCAGCGGTCCGCCGAAGGGTCGTATTCTTCCACGGCGGCCGATCCGCCTTTTTCATCGGATCCTCCTATGGCATATATCTTTCCTTGAAGAACCACCAGGCCCAAACCGCCCCGGGGGGTTGGCATTGCCGCGCACCGCTTCCATGTTTCGGTCTCCGGGTCATATTCTTCCAGCATGCCGGTGGCCTTTCCGTTGAGGAAGCCGCCCGCTACGTAGATCCTGCCGTTCAACCCTGCGGCGGCGACATCATTTCTCCATACCGCGGAGGGCTTCCTTGAAACGGTAACATCCCGATCCGGGTCATACTCCTCCACGGAGCCTTTCTGATCGGACCCGATCAGGTATACTTTGCCGCGGGCCGCCGCTACGGCGAAACAGTGCTGCATCGTTTTCATCACCGCCTTCCGGAGAGTCAGCCTCCCTGTGGAGAAATCGTATTCTTCGATCTGCTCCGCTTTGTTCCGGACATTGCGGAGGCCGCCGAAAATCAGCAGTTTCCCGCCGATCACCGCCACCTTGTTGTTATATCGGGACAACGCCATGAAGGCCACCGCACCCTGCCTTTCCGTCCGGCTGTTTATCAGAAACAAAAGGCCCAGGACAGCGCAAACCAGAGCCGTGGTGAAGAGAAGGATCTTGATTTTCATCACACCCTCACGAATTCGGAAGATTCTCCGGTTGGCCTCCGCCGGAATGGCGGCAGGAGTTCCATTGTCGAATCACAGTTCTCACGGAATCGCCGTCCTGCTGCGCCAGTCCGCGGGCATCAGCAGCTGCATCAGGAACACCTGCTCCTTCCCCGCCTGCTGTCCCCAGTTGTCCGCCCAGACCACCATGCTTCCGTCATTGGTAATGCTGCCGTGGGTCTCCTCAAAATAAGCGCCGCAGGTATTGTAAACCTTGGCCAGGTAAAAGGCCCGCGGTCGGGCCGGGTCAAGGCGCAGCAGCAGGTGCGACCGATCCAGCCAGTTCTGTTCCGGGAAAGGCGCTTCCAGGCTGGTGGAGACCAGGCAGTATCCCGGCGTGTTGCAGGAAATATGAACTCCGGCGTGAAGTCCGGAAGAGGACTCCGAGGCATAGAACAGCCTCAGGAGCGGCGTGCGCTGGGTTCCGCCATAGCTGCTGTCGCTCTGGAGAATGGGCTGTGTCTTCCAGTCGATGGGGATAAGGTCGATGTAGTCGTTGATCACGTTCTGCATGACGATGATTTCGCGGCCCGCGATGTCCAGTCCCACGTCGGAGTGGGCCGTTGTGGCATCGAGGCGGTGGAACCGGGTGAATCCTTTGTCCGCCATGGTCAACCCCTGCAGGTTCCCGCGGTTGGACTCCGAGCCGCCGATCAGAACGTATTCTCCCAAGGGCGACATGCCGATCCAGTCCAGGTCCCTCTCACCAGCCGGGATTTCATAGAGCCCCAGGACTTTGTCCTGCTGCCGGTCCCAGGTGAACATGTGGGTGGCGGCATAGTCTTTTTTCTCGTCCCCCTGCAGGAACAGAGCCCAGTATCGCCCGTCCAGCGAGGCCTCCCCCTCCTCCAGGGTGGTGACCCGGTAGGTCCCGCCCCTGGCAATGACCGGCCCCAGCACCGGATCTTTGCTGAAATCCTTGACGGTGGTCAGGGACAAGGTGGCCGCATGGAACTTGCGGATCCGGAAATCCTCGAGCCCCCAGAGCACGGAGGGATCGGTGCGGTCCCAGCGGGGTTCCAGCAGGGGTACGGCCGAGACCCAGTTGGCCGGCTGGTTGAACGGCAAGGCGGCCGTCCGGTAAACATGAAAGGGATCCCCCAGGAGAAGGATCAGGGTCTGGTCCCGGTTGAAGGGATCGAACCGGGAGTACTCATGCCGGCCGGTGGCTCCGTCGATCCGGGTGGCCCGGCGAAGCGTGGTTTGAAAGCGGCTGTCCTTGAAGCAGGCGCCGATTTCGGGGACCGGCGCGGGCAGAGCGGAATAGACCGGATTGCTTTCCGCGACCGGGTTGGGAACCTCGACAAAAGAAAAATTAGACGGGTAGTGGCATTCCGGCGTGAGGCCGGCGGCGGCCTGGGAGGGAACGGCAGCCAGGACGCTTCCGCTGCGCGTGCCGAAAAGGGCGAAGGCCGCCAGCGGCCGGGGCGCGCGAAGCTCAAAATAGCCGCCGGTCATGGGCGGCAGCGAGGGGATCAGCTCGGAAAGAAGGCGCGAGAAGCGGCCTCCGGCGGGCAGGGTGTAGGAAGCCGTGCCCAGCTGCCTGGCCTTCGCGTCGTAAACCGCCAGGGAAGCGCTCACCGGCTGATCGTTCAGGTTGATCGCCGCCAGGCCGGTATAGTAGAGGGCATCCTGGGCCACGTGATGAAAAAGAGACCGGGTGGCGCCACCGGAAAGCAGGGGTAGGGCGCTGCCGAACTGAGCGCCGGCCGCATCGGAGAACCGCACGGCGCCTGTAAACCGTCCCCCTTCGCTGCGGATATGGACATAGCCCTGGGTCAGCCCGGTTCCGGACAAACCGAAAAAGGAAGCGCTGTCCACCCTGGCGGATCCCCGGCCGGCAAGATTCAGAACGCCGGGCGAGCCCAGCCGGCGGCCGTCATCCCCCATGAGCTGCAGGGTAAGGCGGTTTCCGTGGTCCTCGAGGTTGACCAGGTAAACCGCCGTAGACCAGTCGCCCCCCATGGCGCACTGGGCGGCATAGAGGCTCAAGGGGGCATCCGTGCCGACCGGATTCGAGGGCAAAGCCGGAAGAACCGCTTTCCAGGCGGAGGGGCCGAAATACTCGACCACGCTTAATCCGCCATCCGCCTCTCCGGCCAGGTACCCGCTGCCGGTTCCCGCCGGCACGATGGCTCCGGACAGGAGCGTAGTCCTCCCCTGGGGCGGGATCGTTCCCTGGGACGTACTGCCGGGTACTCCATCCGGGGCGACATAAAACAGGCTGTAGCTCACGGCCTTTTCCGATGGGTTCACCAGGCTGATCTCCGCGTTATCGACGACCGGCAGGACGAAATACTGCAAAGCCTGGGTCGCGGCCCGGGTTCCGTCCATCAGGGTCAGGGTGTCATTGTATAGCAGGAAAAATCCGTCGGCTTCCGGGAGGCTGCTTTCCATGCTGAGCCACCCCTCGATGCGGGCCAGGCCCGGGAACATCTGGAAAAGGAGTTCCGTCAGCTGATTTCCCGCGGGCACCTTCCTCCTTGCCGAGCCCATGCCGGCCCCCGAGCTTCCCCACAAACGAAACAGGACTTCCGCCTCCTTTTCCCCGGCATTTACCACCGCCAGTCCGGTGGTCATGGCCGGGTCCTGAACCGCCTTCGGGAAGAAGCGCCAGGAAACGCCCGGCAGCGTGGTGGTCGAGGTGGTTGGAATGCTGGTGCTGGTGGAAACCGTTACGGTGGTGCTGCTGCCGGTCACGGTGGTCGTGGTCGACGGGCGCAGCGAGCTGCTGGTAGAAGAGGTGGTGCTGGAGGGCCGCAGCGAGCTGCTGCTGGTTGAAGAGGTCGTCGTCGGAACGACCGTGCTGGTCGTGGTCGTCGGCCGCAGGGACGTGCTGCTGCTGGTGGTGCTGGTGGAGGTAGTCGGCCGGATGGAGCTGGTGGTGCTGCTGCTGGTGGGAACAGGACCCAGGGTTGTCGTGGGGGACTGGCCGGCTGCCCAGCGGTTGTAAAAAATGTTCAGCAGAGGGATGAACTCCGCGGTGGCCTTGAGGTTGCCGGCCTGGCTGGGATGATCGTCTCCCGAAGGGTACTCCAGTATGTTGGGATTGGAATCGTTGTCTCCGTCGGTCTTGTGCTGAACGGCGCTCTGCCAGTAGCGGTGGTGGTTCCCGCCGGAGCTGTTCAGGTCGTTGATGTTGGGATTGCCGCCGTTGGTGGTCAGCACATTGTAGAAATCGAAAACCGCCACATTGTTCAGCGGATATCCGCTGAGCCACTCCTGGACCAGCCAGTTGTTCAGCGCCCGGGCATGGGCGCTGTAGGTCGCATCGCTGAGGGGCGGGGCGGCGATCAGAAGGAAGAGCTTGTCCGGGCGGCTTTGAAAATAGTTGCGTAAATCCAGGTATATGCCTTTGGCGTTGGCCAGAGTATGATAATCGGAGCCGGCATCCTCCCCGCGCAGGGGATTGCTGCCGATGGCCGGCACGGGATCGCTGAGGCTGCCCCGCAGCGCGGAGTTCGGGAAGCAGGATTTGAACAGGATCACCTGGTTCTGCCCGCCGGGATTGACCGCGCGCCGCGAGTAACTGCAGTGCGGCTCGCTCTCCGCGTAGAGGGCGGACAGGATGGAACCGCTCTGCGGTCCGCGGAACCAGTTCCAGAAGTGGCCGATGTCGGTGGTGTCGCCGATCCCTTCGGGACCCCAGCCGTAATTCGTGTCGCTGACATAATAGTTGTTATCCCGCAAGGCAATTCCCAGTCCGCCGTTGTCATCCGAAAGCCAGTTTTCACCGGTGGAATGGTGGATAAAAATCAACCGGACGGTCTGTGACGGGGGATTGGGGTTGTCCGCCAGGTACGTGTTCCGCGAAGCGGCGGGGAGCGTACCAACCAGAAACGGGAAAACAATCCATGCGCCAAGGGCCGGCAAGGCAAATCTGATCTTCATGGGAACCTCCTGTCGGGCTGATACCTGTCATTATACCGCTTCCGCTTCCGTCCGGTGCAAAAGGCCGGGCTTTTTCCCGATCCTGGGGAATCGCTTGCTTTTGAGGTACATTATCCGCAGAGATAAATAACGGAAATCGATAGGAAAAAAGTATGAATCAAGCAGGCATTCGGGCAGGGCTGACGGTTTGGGCCGGACTTGGTTTTTTTCTTTGCATGGCTGCCAACAGCAGCGGCCAGGAGGGAAGCCGGCTGAAGGACAAAAAATACGAAACCGCTTTTGAAACTCTTCGCACCCGGGTCAGCGTCGACCGGATCAGGAAAACGGTCGATCACCTTTCCCGGGACCCTCTGCCCAGGCGGGTTCTGAACTTTTCCCTCCCCGGGCATGCCGCTTCCACCCTGGAGGAGGCGGATGAGTGGATCCTCGGAGAGCTGAAAAGCGCCGGATATGCACCGCGTACCGACGAAACGAAGGTAAGAGCATTCGGCCGGGACTTTTCCAGGCCGTTGGCCCGCCAGTACGCCAAGCCGCCGCAGGACGCTGCCTGGTTTTCCGCACGCAATATCATCGCCGAAATCAAAGGATCCGAACATCCCGGCGAGCTCCTGGTCCTGATCGCCCACAAGGATTCCCAGAGCTGGATCGCATCTCCCGGGGCCAACGACAATGCCGTGGGGACCGCCGGCGTGCTGGAACTGGCGCGGGTTCTGAGCGGCCATCCGCCGCTGCATACCATTCGCTTCCTTTTCTGCAATGAGGAGCACACGCCTTGGACCAGCGTTACCGCGGCCGAAGAGATCAAAGCCGGGGGGCTGGAGGTGCTGGCGCTGATCAATCTGGACGGCATCGGGGCCAAGGCTCCCTCGCAGCAGGGCCTGCTGACGAACGTCACCCGCAACACCTCGGCGGAAGGGGAAAGGCTGGCCGATCTGATGGCCGCGCTGAATGCGCGCCACTCCCTTGGCTTGCTGCAATCGAAATACCGCAGCGACTCGCCCAACGACGACGACGGTTCCTTTATCAAGGCGGGATTCCCGTGGTCCGTTCTGAATATCGGGTCCATGCCCTACGCGGATCCCAATTACCACCAGGAAGGGGACACGGCCGACAAGGTGGATTATGAAAATGCCCGGGCGACCGTTCAGCTCACCCTGGCCGCCATTCTGCACCTGGATCTCTTCGGAAGACCCTGAAATGGTTGCCTTAGTACCCGGTATTGCTGAGGAAAATACCAGCCGTTTTCGCTTGGGAGACGGTAGCGGCTCGTATCCGGATTTTTTGCGGGCCATCCGGCTCTCAAGAGAAGGCGGGATGGCGGTGGAAGAGATCAGGGGAGCGAGGGGCTGCCGGGGCGGAGTCGGGTGGTCGGAAAAACGCCCGCCTGGAACGCTTCCTCGCAATACCAGAACGGGGCCAGCAGGTCGCGGTGCCGGTAATAGTTGTTGGCTACGCAGCTGGCCAGGCAAAAGGTCCGGTTGAGGCAGTCGGCACAGATCCCCTTCAGCTCCGCAGGCAGACCGCGGCGCAGCTCCTGGAGGATCGGGTTGCGGTTCCAGACGTCGGCCAGGCGGTCCGCGCGGGCATCGCCGAAGACCAGCTCCGGCACGGTGGTGCCGATGCCGCACAGGGCGTATTTGCCGTTGCCCAGCACCCCGAGGATACCGAAGATGCCGCAGCGGCTGCGCTCCGCGCCGAGCAGGCGGTGCAGCGGCTGAAAGGCCGCGGGGTGCGAGTAGACCACCCGGATTTTCGAGCCGGGCACCAGTTCGCGCTCCACCCACTCCCCGAAGCGCACCAGCTCCCCGATCGACAGGGTGTGGCCGGTTTCCGCCAGCCGCTCGCCGCGGGCCACCGGGGTGACCAGGTTGAACTTCACCGATGCGCACCCCTCCCGTTCGGCCAGCCGGACCACGGCCTCCATCTGTCCGGCGTTGTGCTTCATGACCGACATGATCAGCTGCGGACGATAGCCGGTACGGACCAGCAGACGCACCCCTTCGAGGGCCTGCTCGAAGCTGCCCTCCACGCCGCGCACCCAGTCGTGGGTTGCCGGATCCACTCCGTCGATGCTCACCGAAATAAAGCGCCGCGGATTGGCCAGGATCTTATCCACCAGCGGCGGAGTCAGCTTGACTCCGTTGGTTTCCAGGGTCAAACCGAGCTTCTCTCCCTGGATAAAGTCGAGGATGGCTTCGATTTCCGGGTGGATCAGCGGCTCCCCGCCGGTCAGCTTGATCGAGTTCATTCCGAGCGGTCGAGCCTGGCGGACAATGTCCTTAAACAGGTCCAGCGGCAGGCAGGGAGCTTTCATTTCCGCACCCCCTTCGTAGGGAGGGTTGATCCAGCAGTGGCGGCAGCGCAGATTGCACCCTTCGGTCAGGTAGAAATAGATGGTGTTGAGGTAATAGCCGCACTCCGGTGCGGGAGGCGCGGCGCTTTTTTCAGAGGGCACTTTCGTTTCGCTCATTTTCTCTTTCAGACGGTTGCTTGTCGGTCGGTTCAGGAAAAGTTGAAGAAGGGGAAGTGCCCGTCGCCCCCTCAGGCGGGCAGGCGTCCGCCGGCCGCCAGGAAGTCGCGGTAGCAGGCATCCGGTGAAGGCCTGTTCTCATCGCCAATTACGTTGTAGGCCATGGCCGGGCATCCGCCACGGCAGGTGCGCAAATAGCGGCAGCCCCGGCAGTGGTCGAATCGCTCGAGGGGCATATCGCGCCGTTCACGCAGCCGCTGCAGCTCGGGGTGGTTCTGCCAGATTTCCATCAGCGGATCGCGGTTGATTTCGCCGAGGGCGATATGGTTGAGCTGAGTGCAGGGGACCATGGTCCCGTCGGAGCGCACCGCCATCGTGGCGAACACCCCACCGCAGCTTCGCAGGAAACCGCAATCGGGCAGCGATTCGCGCCCGTCGGCCAGGGCCTTCTCCATCTTGCGCCACATGCGCAGCGAGGCCTGTGGCCCGGCCTGCGCGGAGATGCGGCCCGGGTATTTCCGCTCCAGGGCTTCGAGCCGGACCATGGCCCGGCTGTACTCTTCGACGCTCAACTCCACCTCGGAGCTGTTCTGGCGGCAAAGCCCGCTGTAGGAGGCCACGTTGGTGGAAAAGCTGTGCAGCCCCACTTCTTCCAGCAGCAGCCGGGCGGCCTCGTCCAGAGCGTCCAGGTTGTGGCGGTGGATGGTCAGCCGGACCGTGGCCGGCAGACCGTGCCGCAGGGCGGCTTGCAGCCCCCGCAGCGCTTTTTCGAAGGAGCCGTCGCCGCGGCAGCGGTCGTGCGATTCCGGGCCCGGCCCGTCGATGGATACCTGGAAGGAGTTGCAGCGCCGGGTGGACTTTAAAAAGGCGGCGGTCTCGTTGTCGAGCAGCGTTCCGTTGCTCAGCACCGAAAAGCGCATCCGGTTGCGTACCACTCCTTCGATCACCTGCCGGAAGTCCCTGCGGATCAGGGGCTCTCCGCCTGCCAGGCATACTTCCAGGACCGCAGCGCGGGTGCACTCTTCGAAAAACTGCAGCCAGCTCTCGAGCGGCAGATCCACGCCGGTGTCCCCGTCGCTCGAGAAAAAGTAGCAGTAGGAGCAGCGCAGATTGCAGCGCGAGGTGATATCGATATCGATCTTCCTGGGGGAGAACGGCACTCTCATGGCGAGGGTACCTTCAGCATTCGACTGCGATCAGGCCGCGTTTTTCCAGGTCCGCAAGAAAGTGGCGGAGGTGTTCCGGGGCCGTGTCCGGGATGCAGCCTTCGCACTCCTCGCGCATCGCCCCGAGGATGGAGGCGGCATCGTACCGGCCGTCGAGCATCTTCCAGAAAAAGGGGCTGACCGGGTCGAGTCCGTGGCTTTTCCCGATGTCGGAGTTGAATAGAACGGTCCGGCCGCCATTTTCCCGCCGGAAAACAACCGGCGGGTTGGCCGTCGGGCAGCCCGATTGCAGGTTCATGATGATCGCTTCCTTTCCAGCAGAGTGATTGCAAGCCACCTATTGTAGGCCAAGTCAAGAGTGAATGCCAGAGCCAACTGCTTTCCCCGCTGGGACAGCGCGGGGCTTCCGGAAACGAAAGCGATCCCTGGTTCCGTCCAACTTTCTACATCGCGGCACCGGCTTGCGCTCAATGGGCGGCCTGGTAGATAACCACGTCCTGCCGGCTGGCGACGGCATTTCCGATGAGGGCTCCCGCCAGGGCGCCGATGCAGCCGAAGATCAGGGCCTGAAATTCGGTACGGGCCATAATGGTTTCATCGAAGGATTGAGCGACGGCGGCGCCCGCCGCAGCGCCGGCACCGGCTCCGAGTGCTGCCCCGAGGCGATAGGGCGTTTTGCTTTTTACGTCGGGCAGCAGCACCTGCTCGACAGAGGTCTTCGATACGCGCCGCACGCCGGTGGAGGTAGTTTCCACTGCCAGTTCCTGCGGATCCGAGCTTTTGAAAACGCCTTCGAGGCGGTCTCCGGCCTTCAGCCGGACAACAACGGTCGTGCCGGCTCCCAGGCGGTCCACCTTTTCCCAGCGTCCCGGAATGATTCCGGCAGGAAGCCATTCCATCGCTAACACCACCCAAACAAGAAGGACGGCCAGACATCGTTTTGTCATGATAACCTCCCTTGCCATGACGAACTTCGCGGAAAGGTCGCAGGCGGATGTTTTTGGGCTTTCGAACTTATGAATTCATTATAACCGCAAAGCAGGGGCGAACCTGTCGGCATGGGCGAAAGGCAGTCGAATTCTCAATTGAAGCCCTGGTAATGCCGCGGCTGCGACCGCGCCGCGGCGATCAGACCTTGTCGGGCATCACAAAAGGCTTCCGGTACTCCCGGGTGAGATAACGGTCCGCCTCCGGGTCGCCGACAAAGGTTTCGGTTTCCGGTCGGAATGCCAGCTTCCTTCCCAGGCGGCAGGATATGATCCCCAGGTGACCCAGGGCCGCCGACATGTGGCCTTCCAGGATTTCATTATCCAGCTCCTCACGGCGGCGGCTCCGGACGCAGTCGATCAGGTTCTTCCATCCGTTGTGCTGCTCTTCCGGGGGAAAATCCTTATCGGAGCGGGCCGGGCCAGGTTCGTTTTTCCTCCCGAAATAGGTCCGGTACCCGTCGGGGGAGAAGGTCATCCAACCCTGGTCGCCGTAAATAAAGACGTCGCCCGAATCCGGGAGCCCTTCGGGATTGGTCGGCAGGCACCTGGCCTCATTCTGAACGATCACGCCGTCGCTGTATTCGTAATCGGCCGCCAGGATGTTGGGCACCTCCTGATCGTCGTCCCGGCCGTATTTGCCGCCCACGCAGCTCACTTTCACCGGATGCTCCTTGCGGTCGAGCGCCCAGCGCACCGTGTCCATGCGGTAGATGCCGTTATTTCCGAATTCGGTGGTGCCCCCGGTGTCCCAGAAAAAATGCCAGTTGTAGAGGAACCGGTTTTCGTTGTAAGGGCGAAAGGGAGCCGGGCCCAGGAACAGGTCCCAGTGCAGGCCTTCCGGGGCCGGGCTGTCGGCTACTTTACCGATCGACTCCCGGTAGCGATAGGTGACCCCCTTGGCCATGTACACCCTGCCCAGCTTGCCGCTGCGGACCAGGCCGACCCCCTCCTTGACCGCCTTGCTGTCGCGGTAGCAGATTCCCGACTGCACGATCCGATCGTACTTGCGGGCCGCCTCCACCATTTTTCTACCTTCGGAAATCGTGAAGCAGACCGGCTTCTCCACGTAAACATCCTTGCCGGCCTGGCAGGCCATAACGGTCATCAGGGCGTGCCAGTGGTCCGGGGTGGCGATGGAAACCACATCGATGTCCCGGTCGGATAGCACCTTGCGGAAATCGATTTCCGTCTTCGGCGCCGCCCCGAATTTCTCCTCGACCAGCTTTACATTGGCCGGAAACAGCCGCTCGTCCACATCGCAGAGGGTCGCCAGACGGACGTTGGGGATCTCCGCGTATTTCTGGATGTGTACAATTCCCCGGCCGCTGATGATCCCCCGGATGGCGGGACGCCTGCCGGCAATGCCGAGCAGCGCGACGTTGATCCTCTCGTTCGGGCTGCGGCTGATCATCTGTTTCACAAAGGCGGGGGCCACCATCATCCCGCCGGCTGCGGTTACGGAATTTTTGATGAATTCGTTCCTTGTCATTGCTTTCATAGAGCCCTTTCCTGAATTCGATTACGCTTTCTGTACGGTTTTAATGGCTCTCACCAGGAAAATGCCGAGGACCAGCAGAACGCCTGCGGTCAGATAGGAGATGGTGTACGATCCGGTCTTGTCCACCGCAATTCCACCCAGAATGGGGCCGACGATGGCCGCCACCCCCCATCCGGTAAAGACCAGGCCGTAATTGACACCCAGATTCTTCACCCCGAAGAAATCGGCAGTGGTGGCCGGAAACAGGCTGAACAGGGCGCCGTAGGCCGAACCGGCGACGGCGGCCCCCAGGGCCAGCAGCGGCACGCTGGTGAAGTAGGTGAAGGAGAACATGTTCGCCGCCTGGATGGCGAAAACCAGCATCATGGCGGACGTCCGGCCGATCTTATCGGAAAGGATGCCCCCCAGAACTCGGCCGAGGGCATTGAATATGGACAGAATCACCACCAGCAGGAATCCCGCCTGCCACTTGGCCTGCGTAGAGGCGATGGTGGCCATGTGCCCGATCAGCATCAACCCGGCGGTAGCGGTCAGCAGGTAAAGAAGCCACAGCAGGTAAAAGGGTTTCATGCGCAGCAGGCTGGTCCAGTCGTAATTGCCCGCGGCAGGGGGCGCCTTTTTGGCGGCTGCGTTTTTAGGGGTGCCGACCGGCTCCGGCGGATTGCGCAGGAAAAGCGAAAAAAAGAAAACGATGCCGATCGACATGGCTCCCAGAACGGTGAAGGTTTCCGGCAGACCGGAGGTCTCGAGCCGGACGGGAGAAGCCTGCGCGGACCGGAACTGGCGCAGCAGATAATCGGCCAGCGGGGCCCCATACACCGGAGCCAGCCCCACGCCCGAAACCACGATGCCCGAAATGAGTCCCCGCTTGCCGGAATCGAACCACTTGATGGCGCAGGGAGTGGTGGCGGAGTACCCGAAGCCGATGCCGATTCCGCCGAGCAGCCCGAAGGTGATCACCATCTGTAAGGGAGTGGTGGCAAACCGGGAGCCGATCAGGCCCAGACCCAGCAGCAGGCCGCCGAGCATGGCGATGTAGCGGGGGCCGATTTTATCCTGGGCCCGACCGGCGAACACCATGACCAGGGCGAAGACCGCCGCCGAAACCGTAAAAGGGAGGGAGGCATCCGTATTGCTCCATCCGGATTCCACCAGGGCTTTTTTGATGACGCTCCAGGCGTAGAGCAATCCAAAAACCAGGTTCACTCCCAAGGCGCAGATAGTAATAGTCCAGCCGGCGGTATTCTTTTTCGATTCCATAATCCTCCCTGACATTTCGGCAAAAAGCAGTTGTTGTGAATGGGCAAGTCCTTCGGACAAATTCCCGGTTGGAAAATGCGGCGAGTGGTTCGCATTTTCCGGAGACGGTTTCGGAAAGCCCCATTATAACCTGAGCCTGTCCCGGCGGCTACCGGAGACCACGATTGACATTGCCGGCCAGGATTTCTAGAATGCATCGGTGATGGATTGTGCCGATTTCCGGAATAAGCTGCCATGAGCAACCCGTATTCCAACGGGAGGCTGATCCGACGCCTGCTTGCCATGACCTGGGAATACCGGTGGTCGTGCGTGAAAGTCCTGTTCTATCAGATCGTGCTGCTGGCCCTGGGAATGGGAGGGCTCGGGCTGACGGGACTGGGGATCGACTTCCTTCGCCACGAGCTGCAGCCGGCCACCCGTCCGCCGGACTGGCCGGCCGGCCTGGCGCCTCCCGCCGCGTGGTCTGCGCTCGGCGTGGTTACGGCGATTGCCGCGGCGATGCTCCTGATGGCCCTGGCCCGCGCCGGCCTGAACCTGGCCTACGGCCTGGAAGTGGCGGACCTGCTGGAAATGCGGGTAATGGTGAAGCTCCGCGCCGAAGTGTACGACAAGCTGCAGCGGCTCAGCTTCCGCTTTTTTGACGATCACGCCAGCGGCTCCATCATCAATCGCGTCACCGGCGACTCGCGCAGCGTCGGCAACTTCGTCAACAACGTCCTTTTCCAAAGCCTGATCATGGCGCTCTCTCTGGCTGTGTACCTGGCTTACATGCTGTCCATCCATGTCCGGCTGACCCTGGCCTGCCTGGCCACCACCCCGCTGCTCTGGCTGATCACCGCCTCCTTTTCCCGCAAGGTGCGCCCGGCCTACGAGCGAAACAGGGACCTTTCCGACCGCCTGATCCTGACCCTGGTGGAGACGGTGCAGGGCATCGCCGCCGTAAAGGGTTTTGCCCGGGAGAAGGAGCGCTTCGACGCCTTTCAGCAGGCCAACCGCACCGTCCGGGAGCAGCAGCAGTCCATCTTCTGGCGGGTGAGCTTCTTCGTTCCCTCGACCGGCTTCCTGACCCAGGTAAACTTATGCATTCTCCTGGCCTACGGCGGCCACCTGGTCATCCGGGGCGAGCTTCCGCTGGGGGCCGGCCTGATCGTCTTCGCCGGTCTGCTGCAGCAGTTTTCCGCCCAGGTTTCCAATGTGGCCCAGATCGCCAATACCATTCAGCAGAGCCTGACCGGAGCGCAGCGCGTCTTTGAGGTGCTCGACGCCCCGGTCGAAATCCGGAATTCCCCCGATGCCCGGCCGCTCCCCCGGGCCCGCGGCGCCGTGACCTTCGACCGGGTGACCTTCGGCTATAAGCCCGGCGAGCCGGTGCTGGAAGAAATCAGCTTCGCGGTTCGACCCGGGGAGTGCATCGGCATTCTCGGCCCGACCGGCTCCGGCAAGACCACCCTGCTCAGCCTGATTCCGCGCTTTTACGATGCTTCCCGCGGCACGGTCACGGTGGACGGCTGCGATGTTCGGCAGCTTCACCTCGACGACCTGCGCCGCAACGTGGGCCTGGTATTCCAGGAAAGCTTCCTTTTCAGCAACACCATCGCCGCCAATATCGCCTTCGGCCACACCGCGGCCACCGCCGCGGAAATAGAAAGCGCCGCGCGCATCGCCGCGGCTCACGACTTCATCACCGGAATGCCGCTGGGATATGAAACGCTGCTGCGCGAGGGGGGCAAGGATCTGTCCGGGGGGCAGCGCCAGCGTCTGGCCATCGCCCGCGCCGTGCTGCTCGATCCCTCCATCCTGCTGCTCGATGATCCCACCGCCGCCGTGGATCCCCGGACGGAAGCGGAAATCCTGGAGGCCGTGGAACACGCCATGAAAAACCGCACCACCTTTATCGTCGCCAACCGGATCAATACCCTGCGCCGGGCCGACCGGGTGCTGGTCCTCGAAAAAGGGCGCATCGTCCAATCGGGAAGGCACGAGGAGCTCATCCGCGTTCCCGGCGCTTACCGCAGCGCCGCCCTGCTGCAGTTCGGCGAGGGGACAGGCGCGTCATGAAGCCGAAGCCTGCCGCTACCATCACCCATATCCACCGCGAGCCATCGGAGGACGAAGCCCGCCAGAAGCCGCTGGAATTCCGCCTCATCTGGCGACTGTTCCGCTACACCGCGCCGTACGCCCGGAAGCGGAACTGGCTCATCGTGCTGGTGGTGCTCCGCGCCATCCAGCTGCCGGTACTGGTCTGGGCGATCGGCGCGGTGATCGACGGGCCGGTGGCCCGGCATGATTTCGCCGGTACTCTCCGGGGAGCCGCGGCGTTCCTGGCTTTTGCCGCCTTCACCCAGTTCTGCTTTCATTTCCGGCAGCGGCTGGCCCTGGAAATCGGCGAGTCGGTAATCCAGGATCTGCGCCGGGACATTTTCGCCCGGCTGCTGCGGATGCCCATGAGCTTTTACAACCGCACCAAGCTGGGCCGGATGATCAGCCGCTTCACCTCGGATGCCGAGGCGGTGCGCGCCGGCGTGCAGGACGTCTTTTTTATCACCACCGTGCAGGCCGGGCAGATGGCCGTAGCGGCAATCCTGATGGTCTGGTACGACTGGGTGCTGTTCCTGGTAGTGCTGGCCATGGGCCCTGTGCTGGCCGCGCTGAACCGGCATTTCCGGCGGGTCCTCAGCACCGCCAGCCGCCAGGTTCAGGAGAGCTGGAGCCGGGTGACGGCAACCCTGGCCGAATCGGTTAACGGCATCCGGGTGACCCAGGGGTTCGTGCGCCAGGACATCAATGCCGGCCTGTTCTCGGACCTGATCCTCGACCACTCGCGCTACAACTACGGAGTGGCCCGGGCTACCGGCATCTTCCTGCCGATGCTGGACCTCAACGGGCAGATTTTCACTTCCGCGCTGCTGATCATCGGCGGCTATCGGGCCCTGACCCCGGACATTCATATGCCCATCGGCAGCCTCATCCAGTTTTTCTTCCTGGCCAACGTCTTTTTCAGCTCCATACGCCCGATCGGCGAAATGTACAACCAGGCCCTGGTGGCCATGGCCGGCTGCGAGCGGGTCTTCCGGCTCCTGGACACCAGGCCGGACTGGGAGGATTCCCCCGAAGCCCGAAACCTGCCGCCCATCCGGGGTCGCGTCGAATTCCGCGAAGTCGTTTTCAGCTACGGTCAAGACCGGCCGGCGCTGCGCGGGGTGAGCTTCATCGCCGAACCCGGGCAGACCCTTGCCCTGGTCGGGCACACCGGTTCGGGAAAGAGCTCCATCGTCAACCTGATCACCAAGTTCTACCTGCCGGACGAAGGCACCGTCCTTCTGGATGACCATGATATTCGCACCGTCACCGCCGACTCGCTGCACCGCAATATGGGCCTGGTGAACCAGCAGAATTTCCTGTTCACCGGCAGCATCATGGACAACATCCGCTTCGGGCGGCCGGAAGCCGGCGATGAGGAGGTTATCGCCGCCGTTCGGGCGCTGGACTTTCTCGACATCATCGGAGCCCTGCCGGCCGGTTTTGCCACCCAGGTGGGAGAGCGCGGCGCGAGCCTGTCTCTGGGGCAGCGCCAGCTGGTCTGTTTCGCCCGGGCCATGCTCGCCAACCCGCGGATCCTGATTCTGGATGAGGCCACCAGTTCCGTGGACGCCCTGACCGAGTCCCGCATCCAGCAGTCCCTGGCCCGGCTGCTGCGAGGGCGCACCAGCTTCGTCGTAGCTCACCGGCTCAGCACCATCCGGCACGCCGATCAGGTGCTGGTTCTCGAATCCGGGAAGATTGTGGAGCGCGGCACCCACGACGGGCTCCTGGCCGGGGAAGGCGTTTATGCCCGGCTGTACCGGGAATTCATCGGCGGAGGGGAGCCTTCGGGCGACTGATGCCGATGCCCGTCCGGCGGACGGGCATCGTTTGGGGATCGAAGGCCGAGGCATCCTTGCGGTGATCTTCTCCGGATCGGCTTACTTCAAAGCCGCGATTTCCGGAGGAAGCATCTCAAAGATGAAGTCCCTGCGCCGGGAGCGCATGGCCTCGCCGCCGCTGCCGCTCAGATAGAGGAACACATTCTTGACGGCCCGGAAAAAGTTGATTTTCCCGTCCAGGGCCGCGAACTCATCCGGCGCGGGGTGGCCGAGGTATTTCCCGATGAACAACTGCCAAACCCGGGGAGCGATCTCGTCGTTGAGCCCGATGATCCGGTGGCAGAGCCCCATGCGGGCGTAATAGTAAAGGACCTGTTTGATCTGGCCCAGGTCGAAAAAAGGCGTGCCGATGGCCACATCCCCCATGTCGATCAGGCAGGGTTCGTCTCCCTGCATCATGATGTTGCCGGGGTGGAGGTCCCAGTGGATCAGGGTGTTTTTTCGTTCGGCGCGCAGCAGGAGGTCCCGGACCGCCGCCCGCTGCGCGTCGTTGAAGACGTCGCAGGCATCGATGTAGCCGCAGGCCAGCTCGACCGCATCCGGGAAGGTCTCCCGGCTCGCCTCGATGGAGTGGAGCCGCCGGCACAAGCCGACATACATATCCGTCACTTCCTCCAGGCGGTGGACATTCTTTTCGATGTACCGGGCCAGCGTCTCGGCCTTCAGCAGCTCATACAGGACCCCCTTGCGGTTCCCGCAAGCTACCACATCAAAGGAAATGGCGGTGGGCACGCCGGCCAGAAAGGCCTTGCGGGCCAAATCCTTCTCCCGGGCCACGCAGGCTTCGTCGATGTACTCATAGTAGAGCTTCAGGACGGTTTCCTCGTCCACCTTGTAGCATTCGCCGTTGGCCCCTCGGCCGATTCTCTCCAGCCCCTCAACCGAGAGCTGCCTCCGCTTCTTTTCAAAGGCGAGCAGGCGGTCGAAACCGGTGGTTTCGAATATATCGACAATATCGCGGCAGACGTTCCGGATGCGCAGGCGGCCCCCGCAATCGCTCATCTTCTTCTGCGCGGAGAGCAGGATGCGCAGGCCGGCGGAAGAGACGTAGGTGAGTCCGTCGAAATCCAGGACCAGTTCGGTGACGCCGGAAGGCGGTTCGTCCAGGACCGCGCGGAGCATCGGCGCCGTGCCGGAATCCAGCCGGCCGCTCAGGGCCACCGTCAGGCAGGAATGGTCAAGAAACGGGACCAGCTTCATAAGAACAAGTTTATGACAGTTACGCGGAAACAGCGAATGGAACGGATGAAAACCGATCCGATCCGCCGTTTCCGCGTAACCGGGACAGCGGGTGTCCTTACACCGCGAGGTCTTCCTCGATTACCTTGAAGCCCATCAGGTCTCCCAGGCGCCGCATGCCGCGGACGTGGTTTCCGTAGAAGACCGCGCGGTGCAGCATGGGCATGGCGCCGGCGTACTGCGAGAGGTCGCCGGGGCTGCCGGGGTTGACGATCTGGCCGGCGCCCCAGTTGAGGAACAGCTGCCGGGCGCTGCGGACGCTTTGCGTAAACTGCGTACGGCAGGCCAGGGGGCTGACGCCGGTTTCCAGAATCTTCCCGGGGACGGCCAGCATGGTCTCGAGGTTTACCAGCTTGGCCATGGTCACCGCCTCTCCGACCTGCCATTGCACCTGGAGGGCCACGCCGCCGCCGCTGTCCGTCTGGTTGCGGATCACGAACGGCATGCGGCTGCCGTCGGCTCTGCGGGTAAAGGAGGTGCAGTGGAACTGAACCACGGCATTCTTGGATTCGTCGATCACCGGGTCGGTGATGAATCCGGGGGCCCGGAAGGCATGGGCGAAAAGCAGCATGGTGAGCGTGGAATCGATATCCCCTTCGCAGGCTCCGACCATGCCAAGGTCATTGAGCTTGCTGAAGGTGAGACAGCCCCGGGGGTTTCCCATGCACGCCGCGCTGCAGATCCCCTGGGCGCGCTCCTGGATCATCAGCTTTTTTGCGGCCAGGTAGTAGCGGGCGGAGTCGATGATCTCCTGCCGGGTGGGCTCAAGAATGCCGATGGCCGGCTTGATCCAGTAGTTCTCGGCTTCCGCTTCGGCCGCTTTGGGATCGATCGATTTGGCCAGTTCGAGGATCTGTTCGTTGGGGATGGTGATCAGTTCGGCGCCCAGCCTGTTTTTGACCTGCTCGGCCGAGCAGGCCGCCTTGGTGCCGCGCGGGCCGTTGACCGCCAGTATGCGGGTCTGCTTCATCAGCGAGGGGACGCGCAGCAGCGCCACCGCCTCCTCGAGTTCGCCCCAGTCGGAGGTCGAGAGCAGCAGGACCTTGCGGCCTTTCCACTGCTGGTGCCACATCCAGCCATGGCCGCTGAACGGCTGGAAAAAGGAGACCGCCGGCTTGTCGATGCCGAAGCTGAGCTTTTCCAGGGTGGCATAATCTCCGCCGTGCCCGGAAAGCCAGATGATCAGCAGCCCGTCGGCCGAGGCGGCCCGGGCCGCGATCTGGGCCACGTCGGTGGGCGGGATGGTCTCGCCGCCGACGAATTTTACGTCGCCGAGCCGGGTTTCGAGGGCGGTCAGGTAGTCGTTCATCCTGGCCAGCTCCTCTTTCCCCCAGGTCAGGTACTGCACGGTCTTGCCGGCGGCGTTGACGCTGGAGCCCGACCGTCCGATGAAGATTTTATGGATCGTCGCCGGCCGCAGCTTCGGCCATTCGTCCCGTTCCGGATCGACCGGTACGGTTACGGCAGGCGGTGCGGCCAACAGAGAGCCGGCGGCCGCGCCGGTTCCCAGGAATGCCCTGCGGCTGAGATGTTCTTTGTTCATTTCCATTCTCCTGTCCGAAAGCCGCCTTGACGGGTTCCAGGAATTAGGCCGGCCATCCCTCCAGGCGCCGGACGGCTGCGGCGCTCGAAGTATGGTCTTTGACAACGTTTGCTCATGGGGTCCGGGAGTTCTGCCGGAACGGCGAATGATGTTCATGGGCAATCTTCCACCCCTGGTCCGTTTTCACCAGCACAAAGGTGCTTCGGTCCTTGCCCTGGAAGGTCGCCTCTCCGGTCCTGACCAGGAACTCCGGCTCCAGCGTCGCCACGGCCACCTCTCCGAAAACATCCACCTTCAGGTTGTGGAGGGAGGCCTGAAACTCGGCGGCTCCAGCCAGCTGCTCCCGCTCCGCCCGGATCGCGGCACGATCATCCTGACGCGTCTGCTCTCCGGCGTCGTCAAACTTGGTGAACTTGGGACCCCGCAAATGGAAGGCTTCCAGTTTATCCAGCTCCCTGTTTTGGGCGGCATCAAAAATTTCGCGGATGGTCTTTTCGACCGCCTTCTGGTCGGCAGGGAACGCTTCGCTCACGAGATCCGTTCTGTTTGTCTGGCATCCGGCGAGTGCCAGAGCCAGGGGCGCAAGGAATACGACCGGCAGGAGTGTCTCCATTATTCTTTCCCAGCTCCGGACCCAAGGAAGAAGACATTGCGATGAAGAAACAGAAAATTGGTTTTTCATCACGAACATTATACGGGTGGTAAAAACAGGAGTCAAAGGAAAAAAGGAAGGGAAGAGTCCCTGCCGGGAACCGGGTGACGACGATCCGCCGGCGGGGCCTGGAGAGGACCATTATGGACATGGATACCCTTTCGCTTTTCTTCCCGCTCTTCCTTCTTCCTGTGCGCCCCATCTTTTCACAGGAAGACAGGAAGATCAGGAAGGGAGAAAGCAGCCGTCCGGCATTTCGGATGCTTTAGGTTGAAGGTGCATAAACCCGCCCAGCCCGCGCCGTCCGGAAAAGGCCTATCCTTCTCCGGAGGAAGGCATGTGGGACGTTAAGGATATGTATTGTGCAGGGCTTGCCTTCCGCCCGGCGGCAGTCCAAAGCCTAAATGGCAGGCCGGACCCGAGTCTTCCCGGAGTCCTCGCCCGGATTATTCCCGGCTTCCGCAGTACCAGTCGATTTTGGCCGGATCGGGTTCGTTTTCCACCGAAACGGCACGCAGGGCTTTTCCCATTGTTTCGAATTCCCCGGCGGCGATCCCGTCGTAGACCTCCGCCGCCTCTTCCGTGCCGACACGGTCATAGGCCAGGGCCGCCGCGCCGTAGAATGCCAGGGCCAGGGAATGGGTCGGCGTGTGAATGGCCGCCGCCGACTGGGCCACCGCCCGGGCCGCGGCCTGCGCCGCCGGATTCCCCTCCGCTTCCCGGGCCGCGGCTTGCGCTTCCCGGATGATCGCTTTGGCCGCCGGCAGCTTCATTTTCCCGTTCAGGAATTCCCGGGCAGCCTGCAGCGCCCTTCCCGGGCGCTTGTCTTCCGGATACGCTTTTTCGTAAACCGGAAGAATATTTTCTCCGGCGTATTGAACACACCAGCCGGCAATCGTGGTTTTGCTTTGGGTTTCAATCTGCTTCATCAGCGCCACAATGCCGGGTGAGTCCGCTCTGCCGAGCATTTTCCGTACCTTGCTCATCTCCTTCTCCCTTTTAAATTCCATTATAATATGGTCAGGAAATTCACGAAGCAAGGAATTTTTCGAAGCTCATTTTCTGAAAGAATGCCTGGAGGAAAATTATGAGGAAAAGGCTTGGCCTGCTGCTGGCGTTTCTATGGCTGACCGCTCTCCCAATGCATGCGGAGGATCTGGCCGGGAATTTCGCCTCTCCGCCGCCGTCGGCCCGCCCGTGGGTCTTCTGGTTCTGGATCAACGGCAACATCAGCAAGGAAGGGATCACCGCAGACCTGGAGGCCATGAAGGCCGTCGGCATCGGCGGCGTGCTCTGGATGGAGGTCAGCGGGCCCTGGTGGGCGCCGGAGGGGAAGGTGACCGCGCTCAGCCCCGAGTGGCATGAGTGCTTTCAGTGGGCCATTAAAGAATGCGCCCGTCTGGGCCTGACGTTCGATGTCTCCGTGGATTTCGGATACGGGAGCGGCGGACCGCACATCTCCCCCGACCTTTCCATGCAGAAGCTGTACTGGAGCGAAACCGAGGTGGAGGGGGGGCGGACGGTCACTGCGACATTGCCCAAACCGTCGGTTCCCCGGAACCTTTCTGCGTGGCTGCGGCCCGGCGCCGAGATCAGCGCCCGGGTCCGCGAGCAGGTGGAGAAGATCGATTCCTACCGGGATGTGGCAGTGGTGGCCATTCCCGCTCCCTCCTCCGATGCGGCCCGGGCCTGGCGGTTGCCGGAGATCGGCCGGAAAGACGGCACCGACTGGCGGCGGCCGGAGCTTGCGAGCCCGGAGGCGCCGCCGCCCGGAGCGGTGACTCCCTCCGGCCAGGTGCTGGATCTGACGGAGCGCATGGGCCCGGACGGCCGGCTATCCTGGGAAGCGCCGCCCGGACGCTGGCTGATCCTGCGGTGCGGCCACGCCTCCAATTACAAGATGACCCGGCCCAGCCCGGCGGCGGCGGTCGGCCTGGAGTGCGACCGCCTTTCTCCCGCCGGTATCGAAGCTCACTTCGGCGCTTTTTTGAAAAGGATCTTTACCGATGCCGCGTCGACGCCGGCGGGCCACGCCCTGACGCATGTTCACGTCGACAGCTGGGAGGCCGGCGGCCAGAACTGGACCGCCTCCTTTCCCGCGGAGTTCCGGGCGCGGCGGGGCTATGACCTGCGGCCGTGGCTCCCGGTGCTGGCCGGCCGGGCGGTGGGCAGCCTGGAATTGTCGGAGCGGTTCCTGTGGGACGTTCGCACCACGGTGAGCGAAATGATCCGCCGCAACTACGCCGGCCGGCTGCGCGAGCTGGCCCGGCCGTTCGGCATCCGTTTTTCCACGGAGGCCTACGGCAATTTATGCATCGACAACCTGGCTTATGCCGGCGTCGGCGACCTGCCGATCAGCGAGTTCTGGGCCATGGGCGACGGCCTTTTTCCCGGCACGCGCACCTCTTATGAGCGCTCCACCAAGGTCATGGCCTCGGCGGCCCACACCTACGGCCGGCCCGTGGTGGGTGCCGAGTCGTTCACCTCCGACCGCGGCTGGCGCGACCACCCCTTTCTGCTCAAGGCCATGGGGGACCAGAAGTTCTGCGAGGGGCTCAACCGGGTGATCTTCCATCTTTCGGCCCACCAGCCCTATGCCAACATGATCCCCGGTCTGACGCACCGCAAGTGGGGGGAGCACATCCAGCGCTACAATACCTGGTGGAATTACAGCCGCCCGTGGATGGAGTACCTGGCCCGATGCCAGTACCTGCTGCAGCAGGGCGAATTCGTGGCCGATGTCGGCTACGCGTTCGGCGAGGGGGCCCCGCTGAATGTCAACGACATGCACCTGGAGCTGCCTCCTGGTTACGATTTTGATTTCCTTTCTGCGGAAGCCCTGCTGCAGATGCAGGTGAAGGACGGCCGGCTGGTGCTGCCGTCCGGGGCCACCTACCGCTATCTGCGATTGCCCGACAGCGAGCGGATCACCCTCCCGCTGGCCCGCAAGATCCGCGAGCTGGCCACAGGCGGCGCGCGATTGGTCGGCAGCCGCAAGCCGATCGGCACTCCCGGGCTGTCCGGCATTCCCCGGTCCGATGAGGAAGTGGCCGCCATCTCCACGGAGCTGTGGGATGCCCGGAAGGCGGTAGCCGATCGTCCGTGGGCCGAAGTCTTTGCCGGGGACCGGCTCCCGCCGGATTTCGAAGGGCCGGGCCTGCGGTACATTCATCGCCGCGACGGCGATGCCGATATCTATTTCCTTTCCCACCCGGAAAACCGTCCGCTCGACGTCCGCTGCACCTTCCGGGTCGGCGGCAGGCGTCCGGAGCTCTGGGATCCGGAAACCGGCGCCATCCGCGATCTGCCGGATTTCGAGGAAAAGGACGGACGGGTGACCGTTCCGCTGCGCTTCGAACCGATGCAGAGCTGGTTCGTCGTCTTTCGCAGGAACGGCCGCTCCTCCTCCCGAGAGGCGGGCCCGGGGAGCAACTTCGGGCGACGCCGCGAGCAGGCCGCGGTCACCGGGCCTTGGCGGGTCTCCTTCGATCCCAAATGGGGCGGCCCGCCGGAGGAGGTCCTTTTCGGGCAGCTCTCGGACTGGAGCCGCCACCCCGATGCCCGCATTCGCTACTATTCCGGGACGGCCACCTATCGGACCCGCTTTCCCTGGCAGATGCCGCTCTCCCGCTCCGCACCCGTCCTTCTCGACCTGGGATCGGTGGAGGTGATGGCCCGGGTGACCGTCAACGGCAGGGATTGCGGCATCGCCTGGAAGCCGCCTTATACGGTCGACATCTCTGCGGCCTTACGCCAGGGCGAGAACTCCCTGGAAATTGCCGCCGTCAACCTCTGGGTCAACCGGCTGATCGGGGACGAGCAGCTTCCGCTGGACGGGAACTGGAAGGATTTCGAAACCCTGCTGGAATGGCCGGAATGGTTCAGAAACGGCGGCCCGCGCCCGTCGGGGCGCTTTACCTTTACCTCCTGCCGGCATTACCGGAAGGATTCCCCCCTGGTTCCCTCCGGCCTGCTGGGGCCGGTCACCCTGCAGCTCCTCGAGAAATGAACGAAAAGGATCACGCCATGTCTCTCAGAAAACTTCTTGCGCTCGGGCTCGTTGTTCTGTATTGTTGCGGCACGGCTGCCGCCGGCAGCGATCCGCTGGCCGCCTCCTTCCGGAATCCGCCCGATTCCGCCAAACCCTGGACTTACTGGTTCTGGATCAACGGCAACATCACCCGGGAGGGGATTACCGCGGACCTCGAGGCGATGGCCCAGGCCGGAATTCACGGCGTGCTGATCATGGAGGTGGCCCGGCCGAAAATGATGGCCCCCAACGGGCCGGTGGCCTTCGGTACGCCGGCCTGGCGGGAGCTTTTCCGCCACGCCGTTTCGGAGGCCGGGCGTCTCGGCATGGAAGTCAACATGAACAACGACGCCGGGTGGACCGGCAGCGGAGGGCCCTGGATTACCCCTGAGTATTCCATGCAGAAGCTGGTTTCGACGAGCCTCGCGGTCGGCGGGCCGGGGCGCTGCGGGGAGGTGATGTCGATGCCTGTCGCGGTGCAGAATTTTTACCGCGATCTGCGGGTGCTGGCTTACCCGGCTTCTTCCGCGCCGGGCGAGGCCGTTGCCCCCGAGCGGATCGTGGACCTGACCGCTCGCATGAACCCCGAAGGCCGCCTGGACTGGGAAGTCCCCGCGGGAAGCTGGGTGGTCCGGCGCATCGGCCACACCTCCACGGGGCAGAGGAATCTTCCCGCCCCGGAAGCCGGACTGGGCCTGGAATGCGACAAGCTGAGCGCCGAGGGCATCCGGCGGCATTTCGAGGGATTCCTGGGAAAGCTGCGGGAAGAGCTGGGGCCGGAAACGGCCCGGACTCTTTCCTTTACCCACATCGACAGCTGGGAGGTGGGCGGGCAGAGCTGGACCGCGCGTATGGCGGAAGAGTTTTCGCGGCGGCGCGGATACGATCTGACCCCGTATCTGATTCCGCTGGCCGGCGGACCGGCGGTGGGCAGCGAGGATCGGACGCGCCGGTTTCTGCGCGACTTCAAGCGCACCAAAACGGAACTGCTGAACGAAAATTACGCCGCCGCGCTGCGCGAGCTTGCCAACCGCCAGGGAATGCGCTTGTCGATTGAGGCCTACGGGCCCAGCGGGGACTTTATCCATCCGCTCGACTACGCGGCGGAAGCCGACCTGCCGATGGCCGAATTCTGGGTGGGACGCTGGGGCGCCTGGCACCTGCTTTCGGCGCGGCTGATCTCTTCGGCGGCCCATGCCGTCGGCCGCACCGTGGTCGGGGCGGAGAGCTTCACGTCCCTGGGGGAAAACGACAGTTTTACCGAGCACCCATACTCCATCAAGGCCGTCGGCGACTGGGCCTTCAGCGAGGGGATCAACCGCTTTATTTTTCACCGGACCGTGCTGCAGCCCTGGGCCGGGAACGAGCCGGGGATGTCCTTCGGGCCCTACGGCACGCATTTCGACCGCAACCAGACCTGGTGGGGCCAGGGGAAGGCCTTCATGGAGTACCTGGCCCGCTGCCAGTACCTGCTGCAGAAGGGGCGGTTCGTGGGCGATATCGGCCGGCTGGTGCCCGACGCGGAAAACCACGGCTTCAAGCCCGGCATGGGCGCCCTGCCGGCGCGCTTTCCCGCCCTGCCGGACGGATACAACTACGACTATCTTTCGGATAAGCTGCTGCTCGGCCAGGCTGTCGTATCGGAAGGGCGCATCCGTCTGACCTCCGGGATGAGCTACCGGATCCTGCAGCTGCCGGACGACAGGGCCATGACTCCGGAGCTGCTGCGCAAAATCCGGGACCTGGTGCGGGCCGGGGCGATGGTATCCGGCCCCCGCCCGGAAAGCTCGCCGAGCCTGCAGAACCATCCGCGCTGCGACGAGGAGGTCCGCAGCCTGGCGGCGGAACTCTGGGGCCCGTGCGACGGCCGTACCGTCACCGAGCATCGGCTGGGCGCGGGCCGGGTTTTCTGGGGGAAGCCCATGGCGGAGGTTCTGCGCGAGGCAGGCCTTGAGCCGGACCTGCAGTGGAAGCTGGATCCGCCGCCCACCGAAGAAGCCGTCCGTTCGATCACCGTCGGCTGGGGAAAGCCGATGGGTGACGAGCCGGCCCTGCCCATGCCGACCCGGGGAATCAACTGGATTCATCGCCGCGACGGGGAAACGGAGATCTATTTCCTGGCCAACCCGCAGCACCGGGCGGTGGATGCCTGGTGCCGCTTTCGGGTTGCCGGCCGGCAGCCGGAGCTCTGGGACCCGGCAACGGGCGAGATCACCCGTCCGGCCGCTTTCCAAGTCCGGGAAGGGGCGACTGATCTGCCGATACGCTTCGCGCCGGCCGGGTCGCTGTTGGTCCTGTTTCGGGAGCCGATCCGCCCGCAGGCCCGGCTGGCGGGCCTCAAGCGGGATGGCACGGTCCTGCTGGCCCGGGGAGAGGTGCAGGGTTCGATCCTCCCGGATATCCGCGTCGGCGATACGAGAGTCGAGCTGGAAACCGCCTTGCCGGGGCGCTACGAGATGGAATTTGCCGACGGGCAAGCGCGCATCGTTACGGTGAATGCGCCGCGCGCGGCGGCCATGATCGGCGGCCCCTGGCGGGTCGGATTTCCGGACGGGCGGGGTGCCCCGGCTTCGGAGGAGTTCCCGGCACTCGTCGACTGGTCCCGGCATGAAAAAGAGGGGATACGCTATTTCTCCGGCACGGCGAAGTATGCCACGGAGTTCAGCTGGGAGCCGCCGCCAGCCGGCCGGCCGGCGGAATCGAAGCCGGAGGCCCGGTTTCTCCTGGACCTGGGCCGGGTGGAGGTGATTGCCGAAGTGCAGTTGAACGGCACCGATCTCGGGGTGCTCTGGAAGCCGCCGTTTGTCGTCGATGCGACCCGGGCCCTGAAGGCAGGCACCAACCGGCTGGAGGTGAAGGTGACCAACCTGTGGCCCAACCGGCTGATCGGCGATGAGCGCTTTCCGGACGACTGCACTCCGGGAGGCACCTGGAAAACAGGTCCCATCCCCGCCTGGCCGGAATGGTTCCTGCAGGGACGGCCGCGGCCGGAACCGCGCCGTCAGACTTTCACGACCTGGAAGTACTACACGGCCGACTCACCCCTGCTTCCCTCCGGTCTGCTGGGCCCGGTGACCCTGCAGATGTCATGGAGGCTCGGGGTTCGATGAGCGTTTCTCGGCCCGGCCGGAAGTCCGGGATTCCGAGCCCCTGCAGTGTTCCTGCTTCCTTCCTGATCTTCCCCTCTTCCTGTGAAAAGATTTCGCTCACAGGAAGAAAGGAAGAGCGGGAAGAAAAGCAGAAGGGCTTGTCAAAAGGAGATGATGACTTTTTACCGGTTGGTCAGAGAAGATGGGCCGGCAGAAAGTTCCACTCCAGGCCGGGATCGCTTTGCCCGCCTCCTTCTTCCTGGAAAAGGGGCAGAAGGGATTCGCTAAACCCAGGCTGCGGCGGTTGTCGTTACCAGCATCCGGAGCAATCGGAGAAACCGGAGCACCTCCCGCGATCGGAAGCGATGTGCTTTTGAGGATGGGAGCCGGCTGGTGCCGGCCAGGCACATTATCTCTACCAACAGGTTCTCGAGCTCGATCCGGATATCCTCCATGCGCTGCCAGCGCCGGTCGGGATTTTTTCTAAGGCACCGAATGATCGTCTTTTCCAGACGCAAGGGGATATCCGCTGCCAGTTGCGACGGCGGGATGGGGTCCTGCTTGACAACCGCAGCCAGGGTCACCAGGGTCGAAAAAAATGATTTATCCGCAAACGCGCAGCGGCCGGTGACCATTTCATAGAGCAGGGATCCGAACGAGAAGATATCGCTGCGCACATCGATGGGCTTTCCTACCGCCTGTTCCGGGGACATGTAGGCGACCGTACCCAGGACGCCGCCTTTCCGACTCAGAAGCTGCCCGGAAGCGGAGGACCTGGAATCGTCGGCGGACAACGGCCGAAAGATTTTCGCCAGTCCGAAGTCCAGTAATTTCACCTCGCCCCGGTGGGTAATCATGACGTTGGAAGGCTTCAGATCGCGGTGGATGATGCCTGCCTCGTGAGCCGCTGCCAGGGCATCGGCAATCTGGATGGCGTATTTCAGTCCCTCTCCCAGGGGCAACCTCCGGTGCCGGAGGCAGTCGGAAAGGGTCTGTCCGTCCACAAATTCCATGACAATGAAGTTCGCCTCCGGGTCCTCGTGAATATCGTGGATCTGTATAATGTGCGGGTGGTTGAGCAGGGAGGCGGTCCGTGCTTCCTGGATGAAGCGCCGCTTATATTCCGGGTCGGCGACGGCTTTTCCGGGCAGTACCTTGATGGCTACGGAACGTGCCAGGAGGCAGTCCCGCGCTTTGTACACCACCCCCATGCCGCCTTCCCCGATTTTTTCGGTAATGTGATAATGTGCCAGGTTTCTGCCCGAAAAATCCGGAGGGAAGTCCCGTCGCTGATCCCGGGCTAAAATCCGGGCGGCCACCTCCAGCGCCGACGATTCCAGCGGGCTCTGTGATCCGGCGCTCTGATCCAGAAGCGATGCGACCTGCCGCCGCAGCGACGGATTCCCGGCGCAGGCTGAATCCAGAAAGCCCTTCCTCTCTTCCGGCTTGTGCCTCCGTGCCGATTCATAGAGCCGTTTGACCTGCTGCCAGAGCTCCGGGGTCATCCTTCCTCCGCCTGCTTCATCTCCCGCTCCAGCCATGCCTTGGCCGCTGTCCAGTCGCGCCGTACCGTCCGACTGGTGACCTTCAGAACCTCGGCGATCTCCTTCGCGCTCAGCCCTCCGAAAAAGCGCAGCTCCACAACCCGGGCTTCCCGCGGAGCGAAGCCTGCAAGGCGCCGCAGGGATTCATCGAGCAGCAGAAAGTCCACATCCGGCTGAAGAGTCATGGCACACTCTTCCAGCAGTTCCTGCCGGATCAGTTTTCCTTCTCTTTTTCGGTAATCCCGTGCCCGGGCGAAATCGATCAGGATCCGGCGCATCAGGTTGGCCATGATAGCGAAAAAATGAGCACGGCTTTGCCAATTTACTTTGTCGGATTCGATGAGACGCAGGTAAGCCTCGTTGACCAGGGCCGTGGTTTGCAGGGTGTGGTCGATGCGTTCGTGCCGCAAAAAACGATGGGCCAGCCGGTGCAGTTCATTGTGAACCAGCGGGATAAGAGACTCCAGGGCCTCCTGGTCCCCGCGGGACCAATCCCGGAGCAGCTGAGTAACCTGCAGGGAATACCCCTTCCCCATACCCGGTTCCCCTTTTTAAAAAAGACGGGAAGATGGTTTCGTCAAGCTATGGTGGTTGACTAACTTTTCCTGTTGAAAGGAATGTTAGTCCCATAACCGGATAAGGTCAAGAAAGATAATGATATATATGGCTTTCTTTCCAAGGGGTTTCACCGGGTTTTCAAGAGCGCACCGGGTTTTTTTAGAAAGCATGTCCGCTTTTGCCTGCCGTTCCCGCTTTTATTATGTAGAGGGGATTATTCTGCGCACTCCAAAGGGGAGGCAAAATGGCGCTCAGGCATCGATTCGCATTGCTGGCGGCGGCATTTTTGATTGGTTGCGCTGGTGTGGACCTACGGGCAGCCGGCATTCTGGCGGACCGGCTGACGCCGCGCCAGCTGCCAATCTGGCGGGAGATTGAGACTGTGGTCCTGGCGAGGGATTCCTCCGGATTTCCCATCCACCCTATGCTCTACAGCCTCTGGCAGCAGCTGGAAATCAGCGGCTACCTGGTTGCCATTGAGTTTCCCGAACCGAAAGGGGTTTCTTCCTGTTCCGGAGGACAATTCGTCGTGGAAAAGACCTCGTCCGGCGAAACCCCGGGAATCGGCGTGATTCGTCTCTTTCTCCAGGACATAGACCGTGCTTCCACCGCGGAGGTCGCCCGCCGGAGCGACGGGTTTCTTCCTTTCCAATATCTTTCCAGCCGGCCGCTTCGATACGCGGAGGTGCTTGGCCATGAAATGGCGCATGCACTGCAGATCCTGTCCCGTGAAGATCCGCTGCGCCTGACCGGAGACCTGAAGCAGGAGGCCGAGCGGCTCCTTCACGATATCTGCCGCCACAAAGGCACGGCCTTTCATGAGGAAATCCGGAGCCGAGCTAAAAAAGTGGAGCTCATGCGCGAGGCGATTGAAAAACCGGCCCGGGAAGCCGAAGCAGCCGTCTGGCGGGAGCTGGCGGCCACGCAGCGCGCCGCCGGGGCCAGGCCGTCGGCAGTGAGCGTTCATCTTTCGCGGGCATCCGGAGAGATCGGCAAGAGGAAATAAGTCAGGCGCCTTCCTTTCGGAAAGCAGCCATTTCCGATTCCTTCGAAAAAAGTCCGGGTATCGAATTTCCCGGGTGGTTCCGGAGCCACCTTTCAGCGAAAGTTTTCCACCAGCATCAGGTCGATGTTCGGGTCCTCGTAGCGGCTGTAGAGAAATGTTTTCCGGTCCGGACTGACAGCCAGGCCCTGAAAAATGGGGCCGTCCAGCCTGGTGAGCACCCGCTTTTCGGATGTCGCCAGGTCCAGAAAGACCAGTTCGTACCAGACCTCCTGGGGCCGCTTGCGGATATAGTAAATTCCCTCGGTGCGCACCGCAAAAGCTCGCCTGTGGGCGAAGGGGTCCAATATGGCAGGCGTTCCTCCCGCCACCGGTACCGTCCGCAATCCCGGGCCCCAGCCGGTGTAATAAAGCGTCCGGCCATCCATGGAAACCTGGCCATAGTCGGCCCCATGCCGGGTGATCTGCTCGGCCTTTCCGCCGGCGGCAGGCATACGCCAGATCTGGGATGTTCCGCTGCGCTCGGATCGGAAATAGATCCATTTCCCGTCGGGAGAATAGCTGCCGTTGACTTCGGTATTCGGATCCGAGGTGACGCGCTCGACAGGCCCGCCTGCGGCCTTGACCCGGCCCAGGCCGACTTCGCCGTCGGGTGTGTTCAGGTCGAACAGGAGAAATTTACCGTCCGGGGACCACTGCGGGCAGCCTGACGATGATTTGGGGATGAACGTCATCTGCACCGGAGCGGAGCCGTCGGCATGGGCCAGCCAGATATCCGCGCTTTCGCCGGCCCGGTCGGAGGCGAAAACGATTTTGGTGCCATCCGGTGAATAGGCGGGACTGAATTCTCTCAGGGACGAGACAATGAAAGGGCGGGGAGCCTCTCCTTCCCGATAGCACCAGATGTCCTGGTCCTGATTGATTTTGTTGAAGGAAAAGGCCAGCCGGTTTCCGGAGCGGGCAACCGCCGGCTGGGACGCATAGGGGCCGGCATACTCCAGGCGCTGGGGATTACGGCCATCCTTCCCGACGCGCCAGAGGTAGGGCTTCATCGCCACGAACCTCGAGGCGCTGTAGATCACCGATTCACTATCCGGGCTCCAGGCGACGCCGGAAAAGAAAGAATACTGCTGCGTCAGCCGCCGGGCCTTCCCCAAAGCAGATCCGTCCGGGCTCAGATCCAGACAATAGATGTCGCAGACCGGGTACATGGGGCAGCGGGTAAAAGCCAGCCGCCTTCCATCGGGCGAAACGGCGGGATGCCAGTCTTTCTGCGGGGAGCCGGGCACGGTGATCTGCCGCGGGCGGCCTCCTTCGACAGGAATCAGGTAGAGGCCGCTCCCCTCCTGGCGGTCCGCTGCGTCCCAGCTGGATTTGGCTGTCGCCAGCCACTCGCCGTCCGGAGTCCAGGATAGCGAGACGCCCTGAAAGTCCGAGATCTTCCGTTCCTGCCCGCCGAGCGGGGAGATGGCGTAAATGCCTCCCTTGCCTTCGCCGGTACGATAAAAGGCAATCTGCTTCCCGTCGGGAGACCATGCGGGGTAGGTGTCCGGCAGCGGATCGGTGGTCAGCCGCAGGGCATACGATTCGCCTACGACCTTTACGTAAATATCCGTGTTGTCTCCCTGCTCCCCGTTCCAGGCGAATGCCAACTGGTTTCCATCCGGAGAAAAGCTCGGAAAAGTCTCCGATCCCGGGTCGGAGGTCAGAACTGTAACCCGGGGCGCTGGCGGCTCGCTTTCCGTGAGGGTCCGCCAGAACCATGCCGCAGCCGCAGCGGCCGACGCGAGAAGGAGTAGCGCGGCCCACCATCCGATGCGGCGCGCTCTGGCGGAAGGCCAACGGCCGGAGCCGGGAAGGCTGCCGATTTCTGCCAGCAGTTCTTCGAGCTCTATTCTGACATCCTGCATGTGCTGCCAGCGCCGGGCGGTATCCTTGCGAAGACAGCGCAAAATGGTTTTTTCCAGAACCGGCGGTATATCTGCTGCCAGTTCCGATGGCGGTATGGGATCCTTTTGGACAACGGCAGCCAGCGTGGAGATGAACGAGTCGCCCGCAAAGGCGCGTCGGCCGGTGGCCATCTCATAGAGCAGGGATCCGAAGGAAAAGATGTCGGTGCGCATGTCGACCGGCTTTCCTTCCGCCTGCTCCGGGGACATGTAGGCGGCCGTACCCAGAATGCTGCCTTCCCGGGTCAGGTCTTTCCCGAATGAGGAGATTCCGGAATCGGTTCCGGCCGGCAGCCGGATGAGTTTGGCCAGTCCGAAGTCGAGTACTTTCACCTCGCCGCGGTCGGTGATCATGATGTTGGAGGGCTTCAGGTCGCGGTGAACGATACCGGCTTCATGGGCCGCTGCCAGGGCATCGGCGATCTGGACCGCGAACTTCAGCGCCTCGCCCAGGGGTAATTTTCGGCGATCGAGGTAATCGGAGAGGGTTTTCCCGGTTACATATTCCATGACGATGAAGTCCATCCCGTCGTCTTCCTGTATGTCATGGACCCTTACGATGTGTGGGTGGCTGAGAGAAGAGGACACCCGGGCTTCCCGGAAAAAGCGTCGTCTTTGTTCCGCATCGGCGACGGCTTTCCCGGGCAGCACCTTGATGGCCACCGTCCGGTCGAGGCGGCGATCGTGCGCTTTGTAGACGACGCCCATGCCTCCTTTGCCGATCGTTTCGGTGAGGTCATATTGAAGCAGGGTTCGCCCGGAAAGATCCGGCAGAGGTTCCGGCGGACTGTTCCGCACCGGGGCCCGGTGTGCGGTCTCGGGCGCCGGAGAATTCGAGGGGGGCTCGGAGCCGTTGCGCTCTGCAAGTTGCGATTCGACCTCCTGACGCAACGGCAGGTCTCCGGCGCAGGCCGCTTCCAGATAGCTTTCCCTGTCTTCCGGAGGCCGCTCCAGAGCCGACTGAACCAGCTGCCTGACCTGCCGCCAGCGCTCCGGGGTCATGATCCCTCCGCCCGCTTCATTTCCCTCTCCAGCCACGCCCTGGCGGTCGTCCGGTCGCGCCGCACGACCAGGCGGCGGCAGCGCGACGGCCCCGGTAACCGGGTGACCTGACCGGAGTCATCTTCTCTCATATCCGGCTCCACTTTTTCGAAAAGGCGTTGTGGCAGTGGTTCTGTCGATTCATCCCAGCTCGATCGTTCTATACGGCATGCAGGATTCGTGGTTTCCCGCTCAGCGAAAGTTTTCCACCAGCATCAGGTCGAAGGTGGATTCCTTGCGACGGGTGTAGAGAAAGGTCTTCCGGTCCGGGCTGACCGCCAGACCCTGAAAAATGGGGCCGTCCAGCCTGGTGAGCACCCGCTTTTCCGATGTCGCCGGATCAAGAAAAACCAGTTCCAATTGGTTCGTCTCCGGCTGCCCGCGCAGATAATAGACCCCCTCGCTGCGCACCGCAAACGCGCGCCTTTGAGCCAGGGGATCCAAAACGGCAGGCGTTCCTCCCGCTACCGGGACCGCCTGCAATCCCGAGTTGCCCCAGCTTGTGTAATAGAGTGTCCGGCCATCCATGGAGACCAGGCCCCAATCGGCGCCATGCCGGGTGATCTGCTCGTCCTTTCCGCCGGCGGCTGGCATCCGCCAGATCTGCGACTTGCCGCTGCGCTCGGATCGGAAATAGATCCATTTCCCGTCGGAGGAATAGCTTTCGTTCACTTCGAGATTCGGATCTGAAGTGATCCGTTCGACAGGGCCGCCGTCTGCCTTGACTCTCCACAAACCGACCTCGCCGTCCGGCGTGTTCAGGTCGAAAAGGATGGAGCCGCCGTCCGGGGACCATCGCGGAGTGCCGGCAGCCGAATTTTTGACGAAGGTCAGCTGCACGGGTTCGGAGCCGTCGGCATTGGCCAGCCAGATATCCGCGCTTTCCCCGGCCCGGTACGAGACGAAGGCGACTCGCCGGCCATCGGGCGAAAATTCGGGACTGTAATCGATCTGAGAGGAGTTCGTGAAAAGACGGGGCGCCTGGCCTTCGCGATAGCACCAGATGTCCTGCTCCTGTTGGTCCGGGGTGCTCGTAAAAGCCAGCCGGTACCCGGAGCGGGCAACCGCCGGCTGGGACGCATAGGGGCCGGCATACTCCAGGCGCTGGGGATTACGGCCGTCCTTCCCTACTCGCCAGAGATAGAACCTCTGGCCGCCGAACCTCGACGCACTGTAGATCACCGACTCACTGTCCGGAGTCCAGGACACGCCTGAGAAATAAGAAAACTGTCGTGTGAGCCGCCGGACCTCCCCCGAAGAAGATCCGTCCCGGTCCAACGCCAGGCAGTAGACATCACAATTCGGCACCATCGGGCACCGGACAAAAGCCAGTTGCGTTCCATTGGGGGAAACAGCGGGAAAAAAGTCTTTGAGCGGAGGCTGCGGTGCCGTAATTCGTTTTGGCATACCGCCTTCGACAGGAACCAGGTAGATTCCACCGGAATCATCGCCGTCCGCTCCTTCCCAACTGGCTTTGGCCGTTGC
>CAINFC010000212.1 GCA_903847975.1 uncultured Acidobacteriota bacterium
GGACCCGGCGGCGGCCTACACCCTTCGGGCTCTTTACCGCGGCCGATTCCAGTCGCAAATGAGCCTGTGGGCGGGACCCGGCCTGGAGCTGCAGGAAAAGAAGCCGGTACCGGCGGAAGCCGGGCCCGGGTCGGCGCTTTTCCCCGGTGCGGCGGAATACGACATTCCGCGGCAGGCCATTACCGACGGGACCCTGCAGCTGGAGTGGCGCCGCCGTCAGGGGCGGGGGTGCCAGGTGGCGGAGGTATGGCTGATCCGCACCCCGGGAAAAAACTGATTTCCTTTCGTGCCGGCGGCTCTCTCGGGGTATTATCCATGGATCGATTCCGCAAGAAAAAACATGGTATGGTGGAAGGAACAGATTCGTCCCTATGAAAGCGCTCAAAGCAGATTACCCGCTCAGTCCCGTACAACCGATCGCCTCCTTCGAGGATATGCTGCGGCAGTCGAAAGACCGCTTCGGCAGCGCCCTGGCGCTGCAGGATCTGAGCTCCAGGCCGGTTTCCCGCCTGTCCTATGACGAGCTGCTGGACGGCGTCCTGAAATTCGGAGCCTCCCTGCAAAGCCTGGGCCTTCGGGAACGGGAGCACATCGCCCTGATCAGCGAGAGCCGGGTCCAGTGGGGCCTGGCCTATCTGGCCGCCACGATCTTCAATTATGTGGTCATACCGATCGACAGCAAGCTGAAGGAAAACGAGATCGTGAAAATCCTGCACGCCTCGGATGCCCGGGCCGCGGTGTTCTCGGAATCCTATCGGGACATGTTCGCCGAATTCCGCTCCTCCATCCCGGAGATGCACTGCCTGATCGACATGGACCTGGAGGAGCAGAGCAACGGCATTCTCTCGATGACCGAATTGCTGCGCAAGGCTCCCGCGGAGATTCCGGCGGAGAGGCTGCCGAAGGTCCAGACGGAGGAGGTCTCGGTCATCGTATTCACCTCCGGCTCCATGGGAAACGCCAAAGGAGTGATGCTGTCGCAAAAGAATATCTGCACCAACATTATGGATATGCGCCGGATGGTGCAGCTGTTCCCGACCGATCGCTTCCTGTCGGTCCTGCCGATTCACCACACCTACGAGTGCACCTGCGGGCTGCTCTGCCCCCTTTCCGCCGGGTGCTCCATCCACTACGCCCGCAGCCTGAAAACCGTGGTGGAGGACATGAAGCGGGTGCGGCCAACCATGCTGCTCGGCGTGCCGCTGCTTTATGAAAAGATGTTCCGGCGCATCACGGCCGGAATCCGGGAGAAAAAAATGACCGCGGCCCTGGTGCCGACCCTGCGCTCCCTGAGCGGCTTCCTGGAGACCCTGGGAATCGAAGAGGTGCGCCGGCGCATTTTTTCCGAAATCCACGAAAAGTTCGGAGGGTCGATCCGCCTGTTCATCGCCGGGGGAGCCGCCGTGGATCCCAAAACGGCCAGGGGGCTGCGCTCCTTCGGGTTTTCTTTTTTGCAGGGGTACGGCCTGACGGAGACATCGCCTATCCTGGCGGTCAACCGTCCCCGGCGCTTCAAGGATGAAGCGGCCGGACTTCCGTTGCCCAGCCTGGAGGTGCGTATCGCCGATCCGGACGAGCACGGCCGCGGAGAAATCGTGGCCCGCGGACCGTCCGTCATGCTGGGCTACTACAAGAATGAAAGGGCAACCCGGGAAGTGCTGAGGGACGGCTGGTTCTACACCGGGGACATCGGCTTCCTGGACACAGACGGCTTTCTGCACATCAGCGGGCGCAAGAAAAACGTGATCGTGGCCCGTAATGGCGAAAATGTCTACCCCGAGGAGCTGGAAGAAAAAATCCTCAAGATCCCCTTCGTGCTCGAATCGGTCGTCCTGGGCAGCCGAAGTCGCGAAGGGGACGAGGAGATTCAGGCGGTGGTGGTCCCCAACGCGGAAAAATTCATTGAGTACTCCCGTGAGGAAAATTGCGAGCTGAACAAGGCACTGGTGGAAAAGGTAATCATGGAGGAGATCCGCAAGCTGAACCGGACTCTTCCCGGACACCAGGTGATTCGCAAGGTGGAAATCCGGGAGCAGGAATTCGAAAAGACCACCACTCAGAAAATCAAGCGCTATCTCCTGCACCAGGAGGATTCCACCCATTAGAGCGCCGGGAGAAGAACATGGCAGTCCGGGTTACGGGAACGATCTATCGGGGGCCGGATAAGGAAGGCGATTTCGTCTGGATGATCCGCCAGGAGCGCTACGCAGCCGCCCTGTTTGTTTTCAACGATAACCAGGAGCAGTTCGAGGCCTTTCTGGCCGGCCGGCCGGAAGGAGCATTCCCGGGAGGGGGCAATGCC
>CAINFC010000213.1 GCA_903847975.1 uncultured Acidobacteriota bacterium
GCGGGTCTCGATCTTCTCCCGCTCCCGGCGGCTCACCAACCCGGTATGCTCCTCGGCGAACAGCCGCACAATGTCGCCGTGCCGGTACAGTTCGTCGTAATAATCGCGCCTGGCGGCCAGGGCCGCGTAGCGCCCGAGGCAACCCGGCTTGAAGCAGGGCATCCCTTCGGCCCCGACGGCATGAGCGCTCCCCAGCGAAAGCTGGTGGCCGCAGCGGCTGCAGCGCAGCTGGGTCACATCCGCGGTCACCCGGCACCCGGCAGGCGAGAGGCCCCAGATCGTCCGGTTCTCCCCTTCTTCTTTCCCCAGCGGCCCGAAGGTGCCGAGCACCTCGAAGCCGGCCCGCAGGATATCGAAGGCCGACTGGACCACGAAGGCATCCAGCGGGAGGAACAGCTTGACCGCCCAGCGGCGGATCCAGTCATTGGGATCCGTCCAGGATTCGAATGGCGAACGCGCCCGCCGCAGCGGCTCCTCGGAAAAAAAGACCGGAAGGCGCATCCCCGGACCATAGTTGGGCATCCAGGGCTTATTCGAGAGCACATAGGCCTGGCCTTCCGAGGCCAGGTAGGTTTCGAGCATGGGGTTAAAAATCCCACCCCGCCGGCGCACATACTCCACCAGTCCGAGCAGGAAGTGCTGCAGCCGCAGAGGGGTCAGCTGTCCGCGCAGCCGCTCGTGTCCGTTTTCCAGCCGGCAGCCGAGGGCATCGATGGCCGCTTCCCACGCGACCACCGGCAGCAGCACGGCCGAGCCCGATTTTTCGAGCGTCCTTCCCCGGCGGCAATCGAAGCCGAATTCCGCCAGGATTTCCCAGTGCACCCGCCGGGTAACCATGTCCACCAGGCGGGGCAGCAGCGAATCATCCTTCTCTTCGGTCAGCTGCTCGAAGGCCTCCAGCCACATCATGTCGCGCGGGGTGAACACCGCGGCAAAGTCGGCGTCGCCCAACGTCCGGCGCCGCTCCGCGGTGAACCCCTCCAGGAAGGCATCCAGAGGCGTTTCCGGCTCGCACTGCTCCAGGTATTGGCGGATGGCGGCACGCAGATTGAACCGCCAGGTGCGGGCGGAAAAAAAGCCCACCCGGTGCGAGGCGTCCTGCACGTTATCGGAAAAGGCCAGGGCTTTCTTGTCCCCGTTGAAGCGCGAGGCAAAGAGCTGGTTGAGGGCCACGCTGGCCAGGCTGGCCGATTGCGCCCCGATGAGCATCAGCGAATTGCGGGCCCCGCAGCCCGGGCAGTCTTTGGTCCCCACCAGGAAGGTCTTTTCTCCCGATTTGACCTGGCGCCGGTTGACCGGCACAAAAACGCGGATGGTATCCGCGCCGCATTGCGGACACTTTGGCTCTTTCGGGTCCAGCTCCAGGCAATGGCTGCAGAGACGGCGGAACTGCCCGTCGATGCCGCTCTCCTGGAAATCCTCTGCATCCCCGGGAAAGAGGAAGATGACGTCCAGGCTGACCCTCTCGGCGAAGAACCTGGGATAGAACTCCTGGAGATCGGCACGCACGCTGGTGGGACGATTCTTCCGGACGCTCCCCGCCCACCCGGCCGCCCCGCATTCCCGGCAGTGGACCACCGGCAGGTGGTTTTCGCGCTGCTCCAGTCCGAGGTCGGCCGAAAAGCGCATCCGCGGCGCCGCGGAAACCTCGGCCGTCATCCGGCGCAGCTCCCGCAGCCAGGTCTGGAAGCGCACCTGCAGAAAGGGAGCGATCCTCTCCCCTTCCTGCGTGCGGGCGGCCGACACCATGGAAAAGAGCGACATCAGCAAGGCCAGGCGGTAGCGGCGCGCGGCTTCCGGAGCCGCATCGCGTTCCTCCCCGAATTCGCGGTAGATCTGTCCAAGCTCCTCGCAGACTTCGTCTGCCGGGCGGATGCGCCCGTCCAGGATCTCCAGCACCGAGCGAAGTAGCGGCAGCTCTTTCAGCCGCTGTCCGAGAGCCACGCGCCAGTCGGCGGCCTCGAATGGCTCAGCGACCATCTCCCCGTGAAACCAGATCTCGAGCTGGGCGGCCAGGTACTTTTCGTTCCGGGCCGGCTGCCCCTCGCCCAACATCACCTCGGTGTGCTCCCTGCCGGGCATGGGTTCATAGCGGACGAAGGCGCCGGAGAGGAACTCCCGCGCGCGCTGGCGCTGCTCGGTAATGATGGCTTCGCCCGGGAAGGACTCGCCGAAGATGCGCCCGGCATACTCCACGAGGCGCGCCCCGTGGTCCGGACCGCTGCCCAGCGTAGCCGAGGTGCCCACGCAGCAGAGCCGCCCGGGGGCCAGCCCCACGCGGTGCTTGAGACGCCGGATCAGGCAGGCCAGGTCGGTTCCCTGGGCGCCGTCGAAGGTGTGCAGCTCGTCGACCACCAGGTAACGCAAAGCAGCGGCGTCGGTCGTGGCCCAGAGGGGCTTGTCCCTGGGCCGCTGCAGCAGGTAATCGAGCATCTTGTAGTTGGTCAGCAGCAGATCGGGCGGGGACTGGCGCATGGTTTCCCGGTCGGTCAGAATCATCTCCGGCCCCATGGAGGTGCGCGGCTCGCCCTCCTCCCCGCCGACATAGAGCCCGGCGGTAACCTTGCCCTTCAGCGCCGGGTTGGCCCAAAGAATGCGGGCAATCCGGCGGGCCTGGTCTCCGGCCAGGGCGTTCATCGGGTAAATCAGGATGGCCTTGATGCCGGAGCTCGGCGCCCGCCGGGCGCAATAATCCAGGATGGGCCAGAGGAAGCATTCCGTTTTCCCCGAGCCGGTGCCGGTGGCCACCAGCGTGGATTGCGGATTATCGCCGGCCAGACGGGCAAAAGCGCTCTCCTGATGGCTGTAGGGAGGGAAAGGAAAAGGAATATTCCGGAAATAGTCCTGCCGCCCGCTCCCCTTTCGAAAAGGCAGGGCCAGAGACACATAAGGCCCCTTAAAGATGCCCCCCGGCTCTGCAATCAGCCCCTCCAGCAGCCCGGCCAGATGGGGCGTAGTGATCGGAAAGGTAGTATGTAAATAATCGGTAATTCCCTGTCGTATCTGAGTGTCGACGATAGCCGGTAGAAGCATAAATAATCTATTTTCCGAATCCGTTCAGAGTACAGGCTTTAGCCTGCGTGGCACAAGCAGGATCTTACTCGCAGCGCGCAGCCTAAAGGCTGTACTCTAAACGCTTCTTTCTGTTTCATCAATCCCATTTCTTGCCGTAGTCCAGAATCGGATACTCCTTCCAGAGGCGAACCGCTTCTTCGTGTCCCATCTGCTCCAGAAAATCCGCTGCGCTGGACCAGGGCCAATCCTGCCAGCGCTCTACATGACCGTGCTTTACCGGGTTGTGGTGAATGTAATTTATCGTGGCCAGGAAATGGTTTTCCGAGCGCATCGGACGCTCCATGCAGTTACACCAGATCTGCCGACCCCGGCGGCGGTCCTCGGCATTCCATCGAAACGAGGTCCGGCCGTGATTTTGTCCGAGGGCGCGCCGCAAATCGGCAATGACCTCGGTTGTAGCCAGCAGGTGGTAGTGGTTGGGGAGCACGCACCAGGCGTGGACTTCCCGGCTGCAGCCCCGGCAGGTTTCCAGGAGCGCCTCGGAAAAGGAGGTCATGCGCCCGGGGCTCGCGCCGATGATGGGGGCATGTTCGAAACAGGCGGCGGTGATCAGAAAGGTGTGCTCTCCTTTCATCTCCCGGTGAGGCGGGGAATGGTCCGGCGAGCGATGCCGACGACGGAGGCGAAGCGTTTCCCCCCGTTCCGCCTCCGTCATTTTTCGCCAGTCATACATAACCAATTCGTCCCGAATCCGTTCAGAGTACAGCCTTTAGGCTGCGTGGTACAAGCGAAATCGTACTCGCAGCACGCAGCCGTTCAGAGTACAGCCTTTAGGCTGCGTGGTACAAGCGAAATCGTACTCGCAGCACGCAGCCTAAAGGCTGTACTCTAAACAGTTATCGTTAGTTGTTCGATTCTGCTTTTTCCAGATTCCCCCACACTTCCCGGTAGTCATCTTCGCGGTTGCAGCGGTCGAAGGGGGCTACGTAAGTGATGGTCTTCTTGCGCGGCCCGCCGGGGAGGGTGTCGTCGATACCCTCGCGGGCGACGGTCCCTTCCTTCAGGTCGCGGATGTCCTCCCAGCCCAGAGCGATGCCGCGCTGCTCGTGTCCCGAGGTGGTGATGCCATAGCATTTCTCTTTCCTGATCGCCTTGCGCGGCAGCCCTATGCCGACCAGTCCCTTGGAAGCGGTGAAGACAATGCGTCCGGTGGCATCGTACCAGGTATCCGCCTCGTACTGGCGCATCACCGGGAACTGTACCCGATAGATGGTCAGCAGCTCTTCGAGCGTCAGCCCCAGGGCGCGGGCCACGAGAACATCGATTTCCACCAGAGCCTGACGACGAGCGTAGTCCGTGCGCAAGGCCACGTTGCGGTTCCACTCCGGGGTGAGGTTGGCGAAATGGGCGTTGGGGAGGCGTGTATCGGACTTATACCAGAAGGCCTTCATAAAATCTTCCGACCAACCGCAAACCCATAAATCTGAATAGTGTTTTGTAAGGCAAGTGAGGATTAATACTCGCAATTGTCCATCGATTGATGTTGGAATCATTGGAAAAAGAACAGCTAAATCGCCGCGTAATCGAGCTTTGGCGGTCGCTTTCACGAAAAAATCCAATGGCAGTGAAAGCATCATTCCCGCATAAGCAATTGTATTTCTTCGCTCCGTAAAGGCGATAGAGAAACAAGGATCAATATGCCCAATACCCGGCGGGAATATGGAGGCGATTGCAGTTCTTTCCCCCGATTGACTTAGCATACTTCGATTCACGACTCTGTAAAAGGCAGTAACTTTTCTTGAGGTATTGTCATCCTTCTGAGTCCATGGAACTAGCTGGGTTCTGGCTTCATATACATCTCTTGAGACGGCGGGGAGGTAGTTGGTGCGGGGGAGGTAGTCGTCGGGAAGATCCGTAAGATCGAGAATGTCGTAGTCTTTATTGTGGTTACATGTCTTACGAGGGGTTTTGTTATATGGGTTGCCGACGAAAAAGTGCGGGCCGGATAGAACCCACCGGCTGGCGTCTTGCGGGAATGCAGTAGAACGCTTGATGGTGCCATCACGCTGGGCATTGGTTTCATGCCACATTTCCGTGCAGTAATACTCGCCCTGCAGATCGCCGAGGCGTTTGGGCTGGGCGGCGAATTTCTTCAGGATGTCGACAAACGTGGACGTGTGCAGGGTGGGTAAGCGCGCTTCCTGTGCTTCCGTTCCGGCTTCATCATACAGTTTAGCGAACAAGGCCAATTCTTCCTGGCCGATATGCAGTACCCGCGCCGCATGTCCGGCTCGTTCCCAACGACTGTTCTCATCCTTGATTCCGGGCACCGGTCCGTAGCCGTGATGCCCCAAGCAGGCTGCCAGCGTGTTTGGGTGGTAAAGATTGGCAATGTGCAGAAACTGAAGAGGTTGTTGCATGCCATACACGTTAAGACTGTACTTTGTGTTGTGATGCACTTCGGGGAAAAGACAGAGCTGGTTTTCATGCTGAAAGTGAGCTCGCAGCCTTGGGTACAGCTCCGACCGAAAGGCACCGCCTTTTGGATCGTCGTAAATCCCTTCCGGGTGGACGAAGGCCTGCACCCCTTTTTTCGCGGCAACGTGCCAGCTCATCGGCAGGAAACACTTGTACAAGTTCGTCTGCACGCCCTTCAGTTCAGGATAGTTGCCCATGGCATTGAGGAAGTTCTTGGTGCCGGCGGCTTCCTCATATTCCGCCAGATAATCCGCTCGCAGCCTGGGGCGGCGGGCCATGGCCTCCTCGCGCAGCCTGGCCAGCTCGGGGGCGCTGTGCTTGCGGACCAGGAAGAAGGGATCGGCGTCGCCCATCACGCCGCCCTCCTGCCACTCGACCTTGATCCAGGGCGGGTTGCCGAGGATCAGGTCAAAGCCGTCGCGCTGGCGGAAGATGTCGGCAAATTCCAGCTCCCAGTGCAGGAAACGGTAACGGTCGGCAAGCTCGGTCACCAGGCGCAACCGCTTCGATTCGGCGATCATCTCGGTGAGATTGACGAAACCGAAACGACCCGCCTCCCGCAGCCATTTTTCCACCGGAGTGGTTTCGGGAAAGAGCGACTGTTGCCGGGGACGATCCTCGATCGGGCCGCCCACCAGGATGGCGTGGCACTCGACGAGAAACTGATCCCGGGTGGGGAGCAGATCGGCTTGCTCGATGGGCCAGAACCAGAGGGCGCACCAGTAATCCATGACCATCTTCAGGCGATCCTGATGGCTGGCGGCCTGTACCTTCCGCCGGTTGCTGAGCTCCGATTCGTAGATGCGGTCTTTTTCTTTGACCGTCTGGTTTTCCGGCCGGACGGCGGAGTGGCCCCAGAGTCCGAGCGGATCGACGGTGCGCCCGCGAACTTCCGCCTCCTGCCAGGCATGCTGCTCCCAAAGGCGGAAGGCATGGCGGGAAAGATGGACCAGCTGCTCGATTTGCCAGGGGTCGAAGGCCGCGCAGAACGTCTTGCGCCAGGCATCGATTTTGCGGATGGCCTCCGGGGCCATCGATTTGACCACCTTGTCGGTGTAGCGGGCCATCCCCGGATCGGGGAGCAGAAAGTGCCAGACGGTCTTTTCCGGAAAATCCCCACCCCAGTTGATGCGCTCGCCGCGCCCTTCGGTCCAGGGATTGGCGCAGTTCCTGCCGAGCCGCTCCACCGGGTAAGCCACGCGCCGGCAGCCGACGAGGGAGTTGCCGCAGGCCAGCTGCATGCCGAACCACGGCACATGCGCTCCTTCGTGGATGGTGTTGAGCCAGATGGAAACCTCCGCCAGTTCCACGGCCACCGGATTGAGATCCACGCCGAAAACGTTGTTGTCGGCCAGGAACATCTTGACCTTCTGCTTTTCGTGGGCGTAGTCCTCCAGGGGAATCGTCCTGCCGAGTTCCTGCTGCTTGCGCTGCAGGTAAGCATCGGCCAACTGATTGACCGCTTCGTTGATGAAGGCGGCGCTGCCGAGAGCCATTTCACAGACGGTGATCTGCAAAATTTCGTCGGCGGTTTTTCCTTCGAGCAGCTCCTTGAGCGCATACTTCACCAGGCAGACCGTCAGGACTTCGGGCGTATAGAAAGACGCCGATTTCTGGCGCCGGCGCCCGGCCAGCCGGTAGATGAAACTCCCTTTCGGGTAGCAGCGTGCCCGGCCGCCGGACGGGTCGCGGACAATCTCCTCCTCCCGATAGCGGGCCAGATCCCCCTGGGTGACAAAGTAGCCGGTTTCAAGCTCATCGCCGGCCGCAGCCTTTCCCCCGGTTTTCTCTTCGTCCGAATCGCCATCGCCATCGGCATCGCTCCCGATCTCCTCCTCTTCTTCCCCGGCTTCCTCCTTGGCGGCCTTGCCCAGGGCCCGCACCTCGTAGAGGTCCTCTTCGGCGAAGAAACCGGAAAAGGAGAGCAGCGCCTCGTAGACCGCTCCCAGCTGGTGGATTCCCAGATGGGCATAGGAGATGCGTCCCCGGCGCCGCCGGCGCCCGCTGCCCATCCCGGCCAGCGATAGCAGCCGGAGGATGCGCTGCATGGGCTCATTGCGAAAGCGCACCCGGTTCAGGATCGGGGTGCGCGCCGGATCGAAAAGGTGCGAAACCAGCGGCCGCAGCCGGAAGGTGTCCAGGCGGCTCTCCTGCCCGGCCAGCAGCCGGTCGAATGCTTTCTCTTCGGCAAAGCCGTTAAATATCATCTCGAAGAGCAGGGACAGCGAATCGCCGATGAAGGTTCCCTCGCGCGATTCGGCCGAAAGCAGCGGGGTCATCTCCAGGTCCCGCAAACTTTCCAGGCTGTAGGCCGTCCAGTAGGGATCGAGGTTGCGTTTCCGGGAAGGCTTGGGGACATACCCCAGCTCGGGCCGGGCCTCGATATAAAAAAGGAACAACAGCCGGTACATGGTGCGCAAACACTCGCGGGTCAGCTCCTCGGGCGGGATGGCCTCGCCGAAAATGCCTTTTTTGGCGATCTCGCGCAAGTAGCGGATGGCTTCGTTTCCCAGGATTTCGATGCACTCCCGCAGCGCGTATTTCAGGTCGCCGGTGACCCCGAAGGCGTGCTGGTGCGATTTTTCCTCGAGGGCATCCAGCAGCGAGGTCCCTTCCCCGGGACAGAGGCTCCGGCGGTGCAAAAGAGCCGCCATGGCATCGAGGGTGGAATTTTCCCGGCGCTCGAAGATCTCCTTCAAATCGAAGCAGAGCAGCCGCTTTTCGGCCCACTTGCTGCGCTCGGCCAGGATCAGCCGGGTGTGGTCGAAGAGAACCACCCAGCGGGGCGGGGCTTCCAGGGAAAAGATCTGCCGGCCGAGCAGCTCTTCGTAATTCAAGCCGGCGATGGACTTATCGATTTCCGGCTGCTGATGGGTGGAAAGACAGGCTTCCAGAGGGCCGCCGCCTTCCTCGAAGGAATCGTGGAAGGCCTCCACCACCCAGATGCCGGGGGTCTGATCGGGTCGCTGCACGGCACAGGCCAGGGGAAAGTGGGCCCCTTCGCGGAGAACGACCGTCACCGGGGCATACTCATACCCCAAGGCGGCCAGCAGGTCGCAACCCATTTCCCGCTGCAAACCGAGCCGGTCGGCAGCGTTTTCCGCTTCCCGCGATCGCTGCGTGAAGCGGTACCAGCGCCCGGCCAGGGCGCGCAGTTGCTCCCGAGGGGTACGCGAAGAATCCGCAGCCTGCCGCCACTCGGCAAAGAGCTCCTTGAGGTCCTCCTCCATCAGCGTGGTCAGGTAGTGATCGAAGTAGAACTCGTTGCGGTTGGTAATTCCGGTAAAATCGAGCATAACAATCAATTCTTCGTTCAGAGTACAGGCTTTAGCCTGCGTGGCACAAGCAAGATCCCGCTCCCATCCAAAATCCGCTCAGAGTACAGCCTTCAGGCTGCGTGCCGCGAGCGAGATCCTGCTTTTGCCACGCAGGCTAAAGCCTGTACTCTAAACGGCCAACAGTTGCGCCACTCCGGCTCCTTTCACCTTTTCCCAAAACTTCCGGTCTGCGGTCACAAAATGGCAGCCCAGCCTGCCGGCCAGCACATGGTAGCCGGCATCGTAGAC
>CAINFC010000214.1 GCA_903847975.1 uncultured Acidobacteriota bacterium
ACCATCCCCCGCTGGGTCAGTTCCGTTTCCGTATCCTGATCGGCGGCGGCGGCTTCCGCCAGGTTCTGCCTGGCCAGCCCGAAGTCCATCACCTTGGCGTGGCCCGTCCGCGTAAGCATGATGTTGCCCGGCTTGATGTCCCGGTGGACAATCCCCTTGCCGTGGGCCTCTTCCAGCGCTTCCGCCACCTCGATGCCGACGGACAGCACCTCCTCGGCAGCCGGCCGCCCCTTCTCCAGCCGCTCTTTGAGCGACTGGCCTTCTACATACTCCATGACGATGTAGTCCTGGTTTTCGGATTCGCCTACCTCATGGATGCTGCAGATGTAGGGATGATTCAGTGCCGCGGCCGAGCGGGCCTCGCGCAGCAGACGTTTGCGGGCGGCCGTGTCCCGCTGCCGTTCCGGAGGCAGGAATTTCAGGGCCACCTTCCGGTGAAGCGAAGAATCCTCGGCCAGGAAAACCTCGCCCATGCCGCCCTGCCCCAGCTTTTCGATAATCCGGTAATGCGAAAAATTCCTGCCGATCACAGAGAATACCCCCCTCGACGAGGTGAGCGCAGACAGCGACAGCACCTGGCTCCGCCGCAGTTGGGATCGGCTCGATTACCTCGGAGCAACAAAACCAAAGGTACTTGTAGGGAAATCAGGCTGTCAGGAGCTCGATCCGCTGTTTCAAGGGAACGTCGAAATGAGTATATCCGTGGTAAAATCGCCGGTCAAGGAAGATGCCACCGCCGTCACAACCGGCTTTCCCCTCTACGACATGAAAATTGATTTTGGACATGGGGACGGATGAAAGCCGATCCGATCCGCTGTGATCCGGAAATTCCGCTGTTTCCGTGTAACCGGAAAATCGGGTGTCCTTGCTCACCTGCTTAATTGCCCGCCGTCTACCGGACCGGGGAGATCGCAGAAGGGCGGCGATCGACCTCCCTTTCCCAGGAAATCAGGGCATCCTTCAAGCGGTGGACCCGTTCCGGTTCGGAGGAGGCCAGATCCGTCTTTTCTCCGAGGTCGGTGCTGAGGCGGTAGAGTTCCAATGAACCGCCCGAATTACGCACCAGCTTCCAGTCTCCCTGGCGCACGGCCGCCTGTCTCATCCGCCAGAACAGGAGGCGCTCCGGGAGAGGCTCATGGCGCAGCAGATGGGCGGCCAGGCTGATGCCGTCGGCGGGTGGATCATCCTGGAAGCGGAGCGGTTTTTGATGAGCCAGCTCCAGGAGTGTAGGAGCCAGATCGAAACTCATCGAGGTGGCATCCGATACGGTGCCGGCTGCGATGCGACCTGGCCAGAAGGCGATGGCCGGCACACGGTGCCCGCCTTCATAGATCGAGGTCTTTCCGGCGCGCAGGGGACCGTTATCAGAGATTTGGCCCCGGTGCAAACCTTCATAGTCGGTATATCCGCCGTTATCGGAGGTGAAAAAAACCAGGGTGCGCTCCGTCAGGTCCATGAGCTGCAGGGTTTCCAGGATCCGTCCGACACTGTGATCCAGGTCGGCGATCATTTCGTGCACCACATCGGGCACATGGCTGCTGCCGACGTAAGGACCCAGCTTGCTTTCGGCAGGATCGCCAACCCCCAGGAACTTTTTCCCCAACCGGCGGTGCGGCGGGTCGCCGGGGCGCATCCAGGGGAAGTGGATGGCCAGGTGCGGCACATAGAGGAAAAACGGCCGGTGGCGGTTTTTTTCGATGAACCGTATGGCATACTCGGTGATGAGTCGGGTCGTGCCGGCGGCCCTCGGTTCGGGCCGCAGAGTATGGTTGTACCACCAGTCGGCCAGACCGTTGCGGCTGATCTGGGCGGCGTAATCCCCGTCGCCACAGAGCAGGCCGCGAAACTCGTCAAATCCGAAGCGGGTGGGATTTTCCTCCGGGTGGTGGCCGAGGTGCCATTTGCCGAAAATCCCGGTGGCGTATCCGGCGGCTTTGAGTCTTTTCGCAACGGTTTCCGTTTCGCCCGGCAGACCGAGGCGTTTTGCCGGAAACTCCATCAGGGGAAGTGCCGTTTCAATGCCGAAGCGCTGCTGGTATCGGCCGGTAAGCAGGGCGGCCCGTGTGGGGGAGCACATCGGGCCGTTCGAGTGGAAATCGGTGAACCGCAGGCCGCTCCTGGCCATCCGGTCGATGTGCGGCGTGGCCACGGCCTTGTTTCCGTAACAGCCGACATCGGCGTAGCCGAGATCATCCGCCAGAATGACGATAAAGTTAGGAGGGGGAGCCTGGCGGGGAGAGCCGTTTCCTGCCATGGGAACAGGGATGCAAAATAAAGCGGAGGCGAACGCCAGGAGAAACGGATAGCCCAAACGCAAGCGGCCTTTCATAGAAGTCATCGCTCAGCGATTTTATCCAGAGCAGACCGGGAAGTCAAACGGCCCACCGATAAAGGCAGCGGTTTCCCAGGCGGGATCCGCTCCCCAGGGAAAGAGCAAAGGAAAGGACATCCTCCTTCCCGCGGATCAGCGGGTGTCCTTTTTGTTTCCCGCTTAATTCTTCCGTTTACGCGGAAACGGCGGATTTCACGGATCACAGCGGATCGGATCGGTTTACATCCGCACTGCCGGCTGTTTTCGGCGCAACTTTCGGATGGCGGGAAAACCAGGTGTACATGGAGGGGAGCACCAGGAGGGTGGCCATGGTGGACGTGAAGAGCCCGCCGACCACCACCACCGCCAGGGGCTTCTGAATTTCGGAACCCGGGCCGGTGGTGTAAAGCATCGGCACCAGGCTGAAGACGGTAATCGTGGCGGTCATCAGGATCGGGCGCAGGCGCAAATCGCAGGCCCTTTCCACCGCCTCCCGCGCCGCCGCTCCGTCCTTTCGCAGCTGGACGATGTAGGAAACCAGCACCAGCCCGTTCAGCACGGCCACTCCCAGCAGGACGATGAATCCCACCGAGGCGGACACCGACAGATAGAGGCCGGAAGCCCAGAGGGCCAGCACTCCGCCCACCAGGGCAAAAGGAAGATTCAGAAAGACCAGCAGCGCCGGAAACAGGTCGTGAAAGGTCACATAAAGCAGGACCAGGATCAGCGCCAGCACCGCCGGGGTAATGACCATCAGGCGCCGCATGGCCGCCTGCTGGTTCTCGAACTGCCCTCCCCAGCGCAGCGCATAGCCGGTGGGCAGGCGCAGCTTTTCGCGGACCGCCTGCTGCGCCTCGGCGACAAAAGAGCCGATGTCGCGGTTTTCGAGGTTGATTTCCACTCCCATGCGGCGCTGCCCGTTTTCGCGGCTGATCTGCACCGGCCCCTCGCCGACCCGCAGGTCGGCCACCTGGTTGAGAGGGACCGTGGCCCCGTCATTGGCCGGAATCAGCAGGTTGCCGATGCGCAGGATGGAATTTCGTTCCTTCTCCGCCAGGCGGACGACCAGGTCAATGGCCTGGTTTCCTTCGAAGACCTGGGTGGCCGACTTGCCGCCGACGGCAATTTCCACCAGGCGCAGGGCTTCGGCCACGTTCACCCCGTAGCGCGCCAGCCGCTTGCGGTCGATTTCCACGGTGATGTAGGGCTGCCCGGATACCTTTTCCACCACGAGGTCGGCCACGCCGCGGATGCCGGACAAAATCCTTCCCAGCTCCGACACCTTCTTTTTAAGAACCTCGAGGTCGTCTCCGTAAATTTTGGCGATCAGCTGGGCCCGCGTGCCGGCCACCAGTTCGTCGATCCGGCACTGGATCGGCTGGCTGAAGCTGAAAGCCATTCCGGGAATATCCTCCAGGGAATGGCGCATTTTCTCGATGAGCTCCTCTTTTTCCACCGCCGACTTCCACTCCGACCTCGGCCGCAGCAGGCCGGTGAAGCCAGTCTTGTCCACGCCGCGCGCCTCCAGGGCGATTCCGGTCTGCCCGGTCCGCGAGACCAGGGTGGTAAGCTCGGGAAAGCGCATCAGCCTCTCGTGCACCAGGGTGGCGATCTGCCCCGATTTATCCAGCGAGACTCCGGGCAGCAGCTGGATATCCATATCGAAGGCGCCTTCGTCCATGACCGGAATGAACTCCGTACCGAGCTGCGGCGCCAGCCAGGCACCGCAGGCCATCAAGGCCAGGGAACCGAAAAAGACCAGCAGGGGCATGCGCATCCCCGCCCGGAGCTGCGGCAGATACCCCTTCTTCAGCAGGCGCAAAAGCAGGTTATCCTTCTCGTCGCCGGGCCGGAGCAGCAGGGAGCAGAGCACCGGGATCACGAAAACGGAAAGAAAAAGGGAAGAGAGCAGCGCCACAGCCACGGTGAAGGCCAGCGGGGAAAACATTTTCCCTTCCATTCCCTCCAGGGTAACGATGGGCAGGAAGGTCAGGGCGATAATGAGTTCGCCGAAGATGCTGGGCTTGCGCACTTCCAGGACGGCATGCAGCACCGCGGAGAGCCCGGACCCGGTCCCCTTTTTTTCCGACAGGTGCCGCTGCACGTTTTCCACCTGGATAATGGTGGTATCGATGATCATGCCGATGGAGATCGCCAGCCCGCCGAGCGACATCAGATTGGCGCTGAGCCCCAGGGAATTCATCACCGCGAAGGTCAGCAGCAGGGAGAGGGGCAGGGCTAACAGCACCGCCAGAGCCCCGCGCAGGTTGCGCAGCAGGAGGTACAGGACCGCTACCACCAGGAGGGACCCTTCGATCAGCGCCCGGGTCACGGTCTGAATGCTCTGCCCGACGATTTCCGAGCGAACGTAATAGGGCTCAAGCCGAACCCCCGGGGGCAGCAGGGTGCCGCCGTTGATCTCGCCGACCCTGGCCTCCACGCGCCGGACCACCTCCAGGCTGTTCTCTCCCTTGAGCATCATGACGATCCCGCCCACCGCCTCCCGGCCGTTCCGGAGGGCCAACCCCTGCCGCGGGGCATAGGAGGTGCGCACTTCGGCGACATCCCGCACGAAGATCGGGATCCCGCCGTGAGCCTTCAGCACGATATTGCCGATGTCGGACTCCCCGGCGATGAGGCCCACGCCCCGGATGATAAACTGCTCGGCCCCCTGGTCGATGAAGCCGCCCCCCACGTTCTTGTTGTTTTCCTGGAGCGAGGCGAAAAGGTCCTGCATCGACAGGTCGTATTTCCGCAGCTTTTCGGAGTCGGCCACCACGTGAAACTCCTTCCGATAACCGCCGAAGGAGTTGATGTCGTTGACTCCCGGAATGCTTTTCAGGGCCGGGACAATCACGCGGTCCTGCAGGGTGCGGTGCTCGGTGAGACGGGCAATGCGCTGATCCGGAGCCAGCGGCCGGCGGTCCTCCAGGGTGTACTGGTACACTTCCCCCATGGCGGTGGCGATGGGCCCCATCTCGGAGGAAACCCCTTCCGGAAGCTGCTTCTCCACGGAGGCCAGGCGCTCGAAGACCAGCTGGCGCGCAAAGTAGATGTCGGTTCGGTCTTCAAAAACCAGCGTAATCACCGACAAGCCGTATTTGGTAACCGAGCGCATCTCGGCCAGCCCGGGAAGCCCCCGCATGGTGTTTTCGATGGGGAAGGTGACAAACTTTTCGATTTCCAGAGGGGACAGCCCGGGCGCATTGCTCAGCACTTCGACCTGCACGCTGGTTACATCCGGAAAGGCGTCGATGGCCAGATGCCTCACGGAAAGCAGGCCCACTCCCAGGATCAGCAGGACCAGCAACAGCACCAGGGATCTGTTTTCCAGCGCAATCTTCATCCACCGTTCCATGACTGTTTCCTTCCTGCCCGGCTCAATCTTCGCTTACCGGCTTATCCCACTCGGATTTCAGCACAAAAGTGCCCTGCACCACATAGCTCTGTCCGGGGGAAAGCCCCTCCAGCAGCTCGGAGTAAGCTTCGTTCGTCTGGCCCACCCGTACGGGCCGGGCCTGAAACCCGGCCTCGGTTTTCACGAAGACATGCGGCTGCCCGTCCATCAGCAGGAGGGCCTCGTTGGGAACCAGCACCGCCGCCGGGTGGTCCTCGCGTATGATCCGGCCGGTGACGAACAGGCCGGGCTGCCACTGCCCGCTGCGGTTGTCCAGCGTAACGCGGGCGTGCAGGGTGCGGGTCTGTTCGTTGACCAGCGGCTCGATGTAGGAAATCCGGTTCTCGGTCTCCGCCCGCCCGGGTCCGGCAGAAAGGACCACCCGCTGGCCGATGAGCACAAAGGGCGTATCCCTCTGGTGCACGTCCAGGTTCACCCAGACCGAGGTCAGGTCGGCGATTTTGAAACCCGGTGTGTCGTCTTTGAGCACCTCTCCCAGATCGATATGCTTTTCCACGATGACGGCATCGAAGGGAGCGATCATCTCATAGCGCGTCATCTCTTTCTGCGGCTCCCCCGGCAGCCGGCCGATCTGTTCTTCGGACAGCCCCAGGGTGTGCAGCTTCTGCTCCGCCGTCTGCCTTTCGATCCTGGCTTCGGCCAGCCCGTTTTTAGCCTGAATATAGTCCTGCTCGGCGGAAATCTTCTTCTGCCAGAGCTGCTCCTCGCGGCGGAAGGTGGACTCGGCCAGGGAAAGCCGCTGCTCCGCAGCCAGGAAAGCTGCCTTGCCGTCCGCCAGCTCCCGGCTCTCCAGAACGGCCAGCACCTCCCCCTTGCGGACCGCATCGCCCAGGAACTTGCGCACTTCGACCACCACGCCAATCACCCGGGGAACGATGTGCGCCACGCGGTCGGTATTGATGGTGACTTCCCCGGAAAGATTCAGCCACTGCCGGAGCTTGCCTGGCCCGGCCGTTCCCAGAACCACTCCAAATTGACGGATCTGCTCCGGAGTCAGCTGGATCCATTTTTCCGCGGACCGGGATTCCGAATCGCTTCCCGGTCCGGGCCCCGATTCCTTTTCCTCCCTGGATGCACCCGGCGCGTCCGAAGCGGGGGCCGCTGATTTGGGCCCCGGGCCGCCCCCGCAGCCCGGGAGCAGCAGCAGACCGGCCAGAAAGGCCGCCCGGCATAGAGGGAAGCTATTGATTCTCATGATTCTCCTTCTTCTCCGGATCCAGGTAGCTCAGGGAACCCGGGGTCATGATGCTGCCGTTCAGCTTCTGGATTTCAATGGCCGCTTTCATGGCCGCTTCGATCACATCGACGTAGCGCCCTTTCAGCTCCGCATAGGTGCGCTGCGCATCGAGAACCGGAAGAAAGTCGAACTTCCCCTGCCGGTATCCTTCCTGGAGACGAAGCAGAGCTTCCTCGGCCTGCGGCAGGATTTGATCCCGGAGGGCCGCCGCCTCCCGGAAGGTGGATCCCGCCGACTCCTGGCGCAGTCGCAGAATGGTAGTCAGACGGTTTTCGAGGGCCGTTTTTTCCCGCCTTGCCTTTTCGACACGGCTCCGGGCTTCGGCAATCGCACCCTGGCGGCGGTCGAAAAACGGGAGAGGAAAGGAGACCCCGGCCACCAGGGCCGATTCCCCCAGCGGGGTAAGACGGCGGAATCCGGCGGTCAGCACCGGGTCCGGCCTGGCGGCGGCCGTTTCCAGGGCGATCGCCCCTTTCTGTGCTTCGATCCGGACGTCCGCCATCTCCCACTGGGGGTTTCCATGGATGCCGCTCCCGCCGTTGTTCTGCACCACCGCCGCGGGGGGAAGCCGGAAAGACCCAAGGACATTCGGGATCTCGGCGCCCGATCCCATCCAGAAGGAAGACAGGTACTGCCGGGCGGAAACCAGCGCCTGGTCCGCTTTTTCCTTTTCCAGCCGGGCGGTTTGGAGCGTGACCTGGGACCGGTAGGCTTCAATCGGAGAGACCTTCCCGGCGGAAACCCGTCCGGTCACAGTCTGGTCGATCCTCTCCGCCAGCTCCAGCAGCTCCTTCCGGTTTTTGCGGCGTTCCTGGCAGGCCAGAACTTCGGCAAAAGCGCCCACCGCCCCGGCGACCACTTCCGCCCGCAGCACCTCCGATTCCTTCACGGCCAGGTCCTTTTCCCAGACCGCACTCTGCACTCGGGTACGGCGCTTGGAAGCCCTTTCCAGCGGGATTTGAACCTGGATGGTGGTCTCCGCCGAATGGATCCAGCCCATCTCCCCGGTTCCGGCCACGTTCTCCACTAGGGTATCCAGCGAAGGATTGGGGCGCAGGCCGGCCTGCCGGATGCGCCCCTGCAGCGCTTCGATTTCACCGGCCGCCACCCCGAGTTCCGGATTTTTCTCCAGCACCCGCACCAGGACTTCCGCCAGGGACAATCCGCCGGGGTTTGGGCCGGATGGGTCCTGCGGCGTCCGCCCGCCGTCAGAGCCATCGACTGCCAGGACCGTTCCGATGAAAAAAAATAAAATGCCCAGCCCCGCCAGGCATGGAACCAGGAACTTTAACCCGCGCATGACAACTCCCTTCCGACATCCAACCGAAAAAAAAGAAGACCGCCCCACCCGCAATGCCGGCCGCCGTCGGACCGACGCAGTCCGCTGCCCGGCATATCCTGATGGAGGTGCAAAGCATCGTGAAAGACCCTTAAGGGCTTTGGATCGCAGCCCAGTGTCGGCGCGCTTCGCGCCTACCCTGGGCAGGGATGTTCGGAGGCGACAACCCGGAAAGGGTTGCGCTGAATCCGGCAATGCAGATGTTTGCGCAGCCCTTACAGGGCTGATTTTCAAACAAATCCGCCTACCCGGGGTTGCGCCTGCGGCGCAACCCCGGGCTGTGTTCCGGAACCCCTTTGGGGTTCCTCCTGCTACTTTTTGCACCTTCATCTTTCCTGCTTTTTCATCCGCAAGCCCCGCCGTCCGGACCAGGCCGCAGGTGCTCCCGGACCATCGCCTCGGCTTGTTGCTGCACTTCCGCGCTGTCCCCGAAGCCGTTCAGCCAGTGCACCCCCGATTCGCCGCGGAACCAGGTCCACTGGCGCTTGGCGTAGCGCCGGGTAGCCATTTGAATCTGTTCCACAGTCTCCTCCATGGAAATACTCCCATCCAGAAATTCGATGATCCGGCGGTAGCCGAGGGCGGCAAAAGCCTGGCTGTCCCGCGGGACTCCGGCAGCCAGCAGCGAGTGGACTTCTTCCACCCAGCCGTCCTCGATCATCCGGCCGACCCGCCGGTTGATCCGCTGGTAAAGCTCTTCCCGCGCGGGATTCAACCCGATTAAAAAAGCCTGGTATCCCGCGAGCGGCCGGCGGGAAAGGCGAAAGTGTTCGCTCAAGGGGATCCCGGTGAGCAGGTGCACCTCGAGAGCGCGGATGATGCGCAGCCGGTCCCGGGGCATGATGCGCGACCCCGACTCCGGGTCAACGCGCGAAAGCCAGCGGTACAGCCGTGGCAGGCGCCCCGCGGCAGCCAGGCGGTGCAGGCGACTGCGGATGGATTCCTCCCGCGGGGGCCCCTCGAAAAGCCCTTCCAGCAGGGCCCGCAGGTAAAGGCCTGTCCCTCCGGCCAGGATGGGCAGGCTCTGGCGCGCGCTGATCTCCGGCAAAAGAAGCTGCACCCGGCGGGCAAACTCCCCGGCCGAAAAAAATTCCCTGGGATCGGCCGCCTCCAGCATATGGTGACGAATCCCGGCGCGCTCGGCGGCGGGCAGTTTCCCGGTTCCGATCTCCACCCCGCGGTAAACCTGCATGGAGTCGAAATTGACCACCTCGCCGCCGAACCGGGCCGCCAGGTGCAGGCTCAGCGCGGATTTCCCGGATGCAGTGGGCCCCACCAGGGCGATCAGGGGGGAGTCGGTCATCGGAGCAGGTACCGGATCCAGGCCCAGAGCAGAAGCAGGGCGAGGAGCAGCAGCAATCCAAGTTGTTGACTGCGCGGAAGCTGGTTCATGGCTGCCTTCGAATCCTTTGGGAACGCCCGACGGCCGTTCATGCGGAGGGGGGCCGATAGCGGAAGTAAGCGGCGCAGGCTCCTTCCGAGGAGACCATGGTTGCGCCCATCGGGTTTTCCGGAGTACAGCGCGACGCAAAAAAGGGACACTCGTCCGGCTTGATGCGGCCCTGCAGCACCAACCCGCTCCGGCATTCCTCTTTCTGCCGGGGCAGCGCAGCGGGCTGCCCGAAAACCTGCAGGGCATCGAAGTCCCGGAACTCGGGGCGAAGATCCAGCCCGCTGGCGGGGATGACGCCGATTCCGCGCCAGTTCCGGTCGACGGTCTGAAAAACCAGCTCGATCATTTTCCGGGCTTCCCGGTTGCCTTCTTTTCGAACCGCCCGGGCATACTGGTTTTCCACGACCGGACGGCCCTGCTCCAGCAACTGGACGCAGCAGGAGATTCCCTTCAGAAGGTCCATCGGCTCGAACCCGGTGACCACGATGGGCACCTTGAACCCGGCGGCGATCGGTCCGTACTCCTCGTAGCCCATCACCGCACAGACATGGCCGGCGGCCAGGAACCCGTTCACCCGGCAGTCCTTATCCGAGAGCAGGGCCCGCAGGGCGGGGGGAACCAGCACGTGGGAGGAAAGCAGGCTGAAGTTGCCGATTCCCTTCTCCCGGGCCCGAAAAACGGTCATGGCGTTGGCGGGCGCCGTGGTTTCAAAACCGACCGCAAAGAAAACGACCCGACGATCCGGATTTTCCTCCGCCACGCGCAGGGCGTCCATCGGCGAGTAGACCAGGCGGACATCCGCACCCTTGGACTTGGCGGTAAACAGGCTCCCCCCGCTCCCCGGAACCCGCATCATATCGCCGAAAGAACAGAGGATCACGCCCGGCTGCCGGGCAATGGCACAGGCGGCGTCGATTCTCTCCACCGGGGTGACGCATACCGGGCAGCCCGGTCCGTGCAGGAGCCGGATTCGGCCGGGGAGAATCGCATCGATGCCGAAGCGGACGATGGAATGCGTCTGCCCTCCGCACACTTCCATAATGGTCCAGTCCCGGGAGCAGGAACTCTTGAGGGCGGCAGCCCACCGGCGGGCCTGCGGCACCTGGCGGAATTCATCCACATACTTCATCGGTCGCCTCGTCCCCGGCCAGCTCGGCTATGCGCCGGAAATCCTCCAGAGTGAGCCGGGCTTCCTCTTCGTCCAGCACGCTGATGGCAAACCCGGCGTGCACGATGACATAATCGCCCACCCGGGCTTCGGGAACGTAGGCCATGAAAACCTCCTTGCGCACGCCGCCGAAGTCCACTTTCCCCACACGGCTCAAGGGATCCTCCCCGTCGATTTGTTCAATTCTTCCCGGTACCGCCAGACACATATCGTCCCTTTCTCAAATATGGAGTTGCTTTCTCCCAGATTATTATGACAGAAATTCGAAAATGACCATCCATTTTTATTGTTTATTGACGACCCGGTAAAAAGTCGCCTTCTCGCGGAAACCCTGCAAGGGGTTCATGGGAATTCTCACGATTATTACGGTTCGCATCCCGGACTTTTGCCAAGCCGGCAGGAAAGATAGCATCGCAAAAAATCGCTTTTTCGTCCGTTTCTGCCGTCCCGATAGGGACTTGCCTCGTGCGGAAGCCAACCCGGCAATAAATTGCCGGGCTACAATCTTGCCGTCCCTGACGGGACTTTGCCTCGGGAAAACAGTCCTGTGCCGGTTTACGCGGGGCATCCCAAGGCCATGGCGGAGCACAACGCTACGACCTCGGCTATCTCGCCCCGTATGGCACTGACGCAAGTCCCGTAAGGGACGGCAGATTGTGGCCCGGCACGTGAGTGCCGGGTTGGGGCAGGAGCAACCCAAGTCCCATCGGGACGGCAGAACAAAATGATATTTCGACTTTTTGCCGGGCCATCA
>CAINFC010000215.1 GCA_903847975.1 uncultured Acidobacteriota bacterium
AAACGTCCTGCGCGTCACCCGCCACCTGGCGGAGAAGCTCTCGCGGATTCCGGGCGCCGACCCGCGGCGCGAAACCCTGACGGTCATCCCGGCCCGCGACGGCCGGCCCTGCCACGTCGATGCCGGGGGGAACACCTGGCGTACCTATATTTTCATTGAAGACGCCCGGTCCTACGATATCTGCCAGGGGCCGGAGCAGGCCGAGGAGGCGGCCCGGGCCTTCGGGCGCTTCCAGAACTTCCTGGCCGACCTGCCCGGCGGGCCGCTGCACGAGACCATTCCCTTTTTTCACCACACCCCGCGGCGCTTCGAGGCGCTGGAAAAGTCCATCGAGGCCGACGTCCGGAACCGCGCCCTGGGGGCCCGCGCGGAAATCGAATTCGCGCTGGCCCATAAAGGCATGACCGCCCGGGTCACCGATTTGCTGGAGAGCGGGGCCCTGCCGGTACGCACCACCCACAACGACTGCAAGCTGAACAACGTGCTGCTCGATGACGGCACCGGGAAGGGGGTCTGCGTCATCGACCTCGACACGGTGATGAGCGGCTCGGCGCTGTACGACTTCGGGGACATGGTCCGCACCTTCACCCCCACGGCGGCCGAAGACGAAACCGACCTCGGCCGGGTGGGGCTGCGCATGGATATTTTCGACGCCCTGGTCCGGGGCTACCTGCGGGAAGCGACCTTCCTGGTCCCGGAGGAAATCGGGCTGCTCTCCTTCGCCGGGCCGCTGATCACCTTCACCATCGGCATCCGCTTCCTGGCCGACTACCTCCAGGGGGACGTCTACTTCAAGACCCACCGCCCGGACCACAACCTGGATCGCGCCCGGGTGCAGTTCCGGATGGTGGCCGAAATGGAGAGCCGGGAGGCCGAGATGCAAACCCTGATCCGGCGCTATGCCAGCCTCTGCTGAACAGCCCCGGGTCTCCTTCATTATTCCGAGCTATCGCTCGGCGGAGACCCTGCCGCGCTGCCTCGGGTCGGTTTTCGGCCAGCGGACGGCGGTCCCCTTTGAAGTGCTGGTCATCGACAGTTCCGGCGGGGAAGGACAGGAGTCCCTGGTCCGCTCCTTTCCCGCGGCGCGCTGGATTTTTCCCGAAGCCAGGCTGCTGCCGGGCGCGGCGCGAAACCGGGGGCTGGCCGAGGCCCGCGGCGCGCTGGCGGCCTTCGTGGACTCCGACGTGGTGCTTGATTCCGACTGGCTGGAGCGGGCCCTGGAGCACTTCGGCGACGGGCATGCCGCGATCCTCGGGGCGCTGGCTCCCTATCCGGAAAAGAACCGCCCGGGGCTTTGCCTTTTCCACGTGCAGTTTTCCAGGTACTTCCCCGGGACGCCGCGCTCCGAGCCGCCCATGGCGGCCACCTTCGCCCTGCTGCTCCGCGCCGCGGAGGCCCGCGCCGCGGGCGGCTTTGCCGAGGATCTGCCCATGCTCGAGGACTTCGAATTCTCGCTGCGGCTCCGGGCGCTGTGCCGCCGGCCGATCCGGTTTCACCCCGCGCTGCGCGCCCGGCACATCAATAAGAAAGGATGGGCGGTGCTCCGCGCCCAGCTGCGCAGCCACGGGCTCTGGGCGGCGCGCGTCCGGCGGCGCCCGGGCTTTCCCGGGGGCTTCCTGGTGCGCGCCCCGCTGCTGGCCCTGGCCCTGCCGCCCTACCGATTGCTGCTGACCGCCGGGCGGACGCTGCGCTGGGGCCCCGGGCCCTTCCTGCGCTTTCTGCTGCTTGCGCCTGCGCTGGCCTGGTGCTTCTGGGTCTGGGCCTGGGCCTTTTTCCGGAGCGCCCGCGGCCATGCGTGAGTCCCGGGAGGAGGTGGCTGTGGTGGTGGTCAACTGGAACGGGAGGCAGTGGCTTCCGGAGTGCCTGGCCTCCCTCTTTGCCCAGAGCCGGCCGCCCGACGAGGTCGTGCTGGTCGACAACGGCTCGACCGACGGTTCGCTCGAGTACCTGGAGGAGTGCTGGGCCGGCCGGCTCCGCCTGGTGCGCCACCCGCGCAACCTGGGCTTTACCTCCGGGGTGAATGCCGGCATCCAGGCCTCGCGCGCCGAGTGGGTCGCGCTGATCAACACCGACGCCGTGGCCGACCCCGGCTGGCTCGGCGCCATGCTGGAGGCGGCCCGCGGGCGGCCGGAGGTGGGAATGTGCGCCGCCCGGATCACCCTGGCGCTCGAGGAGGGGAAAATCGACAAGGCCGGGCACCTGCTCTACGCCGACGGGCTCAACGGCGGGCGGGGCTTCGGCCGGCCCGACGGCCCCCGGTTCGACCGGCAGGAGGAGGTCCTCTTCCCGGACGGCTGCGCCGCGCTCTACCGGCGCCGGGTGTTCGAGACCGCCGGGCTTTTCGACGAGCAGTTCTTCGCCTACGGGGACGACGCCGAGATGGGGCTGCGGGCGCGGCTCTTCGGCTGGAAGTGCCTCTACGTGCCGGGGGCGCGGGTGCGGCACTACCACAGCGCCAGCCTGGGGGCCACCTCGCCCTGGAAGGCCATGCTGGTGGAGCGCAACCGCATCTGGCTGGCCTGCAAGCTGTTTCCCTGGTGGCTGCTGGCGCTCAATCCCTGGTTCAGCGTGTGGCGCTACGGCTGGCACGCCTTCAGCGCCCTTACGGGGCGCGGCTCGGCCGGGGCTCTGGTGCGGGAGCGCAGCTCCGCGGCCCTGGCCCGCAGCCTGTGGCAGGCGCACTGCAGCGCCTGGCGCGGGATGCCCGAGATCTGGCGTAAGCGGGGCAATCTGGGCCGCATCCGCCGCCGTTTCGGATTCCGCGACTGGCTGCGCCTGCTGCGCCGCCACCGCATCCGGGCCCGCGAGCTGGCCCTCTGCAACCGCTGACCTCCCCCCGCCGCCGGTACGATCCGGAACTCTCGCGGATCTGTATGCCGCACGGGGCCGGTCCCTGTCGGGACGGCGGAGCAATATAAAAAAACCAACCATGGGCGAATCGACTTTCTGGGAAAGCCCGGGAAAAGTCGAATTTCAATTTCTACGGGTAAGCATAGGGCCTTCAGCCCGCCCCGATAATGCAAATCCGTATATCGTGCCACGGCCCGGCGGCCATCGAGAATATTTCTTACGAAATATTCAGAAATATTCGGTATTGCAAGAGGACGGACTATTGATTAGGATAACCGAGGTTAAGAAGATGGTTTCCTACACATCCAAAAGGATCGTAAGCTTATGGACGTTCATGCAATAAATTCCCGTGATGGGAAAAACCGGTCTTCTCATTCCTTTCGAATTGCATATCTTCTTGCCGTCTCGACGGCCGTTGCCTTCAGCCCGTTTGTCCTATACGCGGAAACGGTGACCGCTACCATAGGTGCAGGGACGTATCCCTATGCGGTAGCGGTGAACCCGGTGACCAATCGGATTTATGTGGCCTACATTTGGAGCCATTTCGTGATGGTGATCGACGGGGCGACGAATGCGACGAGAACGGTGTCTGTGGGGTCGTACCCGATTGCGGTGGCGGTGAACCCGGTGACGAACCGTATCTATGTGGCCAACAGCGGGAGTAATAATGTGACGGTGATCGACGGGGCGACGAATGCGGTGAGTGAGGTGAGTGCGGGGACGTATCCAAATGCGGTGGCGGTGAATCCGGTGACGAACAAGATCTATGTGGCCAACAGGACGAGTAATAATGTGACGGTGATCGACGGGGCGACGAATGCGGTGAGTGAGGTGAGTGCAGGGACGTATCCGAATGCGGTGGCGGTGAATCCGGTGACCGATCAAATCTATGTGGCCAACTATGGGAGCGATACCGTGACGGTAATCAACGGGGCGACGAATACGACGAGCACGGTGACCGTAGGAGTAAATCGGTCAAGCGGCATTTTGTGTGTAAATTGAGGCCCACTGGGAGAGGGGATGAAAACTCCAACGATACTCCATCGTCTGGGCCACATAGACCAGACATCGATACGTTGATACTTCACCGCCGGTGACCTCCATGGCCCTTGTC
>CAINFC010000216.1 GCA_903847975.1 uncultured Acidobacteriota bacterium
CGGGGTAGGCGCGAAGCGCGCCAACCCCGGGCTGTGTACCGAAGCCCTTTCAGGGCTTTCCCCAACGGAAAACCGAAAATGTGGGACTTTTTTGCGGCTTCCTCAAGAAAGGCGGTCCGATCAAAATTCTGGAACCCCGAAAGGGGTTCCGGATCACAGCCCGGGGTTGCGCCTTATAGGCGCTACCCCGGGTGGGCGGTTTTTACCCTGCAGCCCTGTAAGGGCTGCGCAAACAATTGGCATGGCTGGATTTTGCGCAACCCTTTCCGGGTTGTGCCTGCGGGTGTGCCTACCCGGGGTAGGCGCGAAGCGTGCAAACCCCGGGCTATGTTACGAAGCCCTTTCAGGGCTTTCCCCAAAGGAAATCCGAAAATATGGGACTTTTTTGCGGCTTCCTCAAGAAAGGCGGTTCGATCAAAATTCTGGAACCCCGAAAGGGGTTCCGGATCTCAGCCCGGGGGGAAGCCTCGGGAAGCGATGTTGTATCAAGCATGGAGCCCTGAAAGGGCGGCCTGATAGGAACGACTTTGGGGTTTTCGACTTATTGCGGGATTATCCCGGGTTGCCTTTTCTCGCAATTTGTGCGGAGCCTCCGGCGCTAGCCGTTGAAATAGAGGTAGGCGCCGAGGATCGCGGCCAGAACGAAGGCCGACCCGGCCACCTCCTGCCATCCCCAGCTGGCGCGGGTTTCGGCGCGGTCCCGGTCCGTGGCCGTTCCGAAGGTCAGCCCCCCGATCCGGGAATAGTCGGGCTCCGGCGTCAGGAAGCTGACGCCCACCATGACGGCAATCGAAGCCAGGGTGATCAGGATGCTGAAATACTGGAAGTTGATGTTGTTGATGATCCACAGGAAGGATCCCGGCTCATACCCCTGCTCGAAGCCCTGCATGCCCACGGTCACCGGCGTATCCACCGCCATGCGGAAAACGCCAAGAATGAATCCCACCACCATGGCCCAGAAGCAGCCCTGGGCGTTCATCCTTTTCCAGAAAACGCCCAGGAAAAAAACGACGAAGATGGGTGGAGCCAGGTAGCTCTGCACCGCCTGCAGGTAGTTGTACAGGCCGTGCGCCCCCTTGACCACCGGGATCCAGGCCAGGGCGATCAGCACCATGATCCCGGTGGCGATCCTGCCCATACGCACCAGCTGGTGCTGGGTGGCTTTGGGCCGCAGCTTTTCGTAAAGGTCCACGGTAAAGAGGGTGGAGCAGGCGTTGAAGACGCCGGCCAGCGAGCCCATCAGCGCCGACAGCAGCCCGGCGACCACCACGCCGCGCAAGCCCGCCGGCAGCATGTATTTCACCATCATCGGGAAAGCGCCCTGCGATCCTTCCGAGGCAAAGGCGGCAGCCAGCGCCGGATTTTTCCCGCTGGTGGCCAGGGCATAGCAGATCAGTCCGGGAATAATGAAAAGATAAACGGGGAAGAGCTTCAGGAAAGCGGCAAAGAGGCTGCCGCGGCGCGCCACCTTCTGGTTCGGAGCGCTCAGAGCTCTCTGGATGATGTACTGATCGGTGCACCAGTACCAGAGCCCGATGACCGGGGCGCAGATGGCCATGCCCAGCCAGGGGAAGTTGGTGTTGAAATACCAGGCCTGGCGGACCACCTCGCCGGCCGCATTTTTCTCCAGCACCGGCGCCCAGGTGGAGACCACTCCGGCCGGCACCATCGGCTTCCAGAGGTTGAACATTTCCGATCCGCAGATGCGGCGCAGCTCCGACCATCCGCCCAGCTGCACCAGCCCGTAGGCGGTCAGCAGCAGGGATCCGCCGATCAGCACCACCACCTGCATGGCATCGTTGTAGGCTACGGCGCGCATTCCGCCGAGCATGGTGTAAAGCCCGGTCAGAACGATCACCGCCACGCTGCCGACCCAGAAGCTGTCGATTTCCAGGCTGCCGATATGAAAGTGAATTTCCGGCAGCAGCGTGGCAAAAACCACGCCCCCGGCGAAAATTCCGACGGCGATCTTGGACACGATGAAGGTCACCAGCGAGACGATGGAGAGCACGTAGCGCGAGCTGGCGCTGAAGCGGCGCTCCAGGAATTCGGGCATGGTGAACACCAGGGAGCGCGCATAAAAAGGCACGAACACCCAGGCCAGCACCAGAAGGCACCAGGCGTGCAGCTCGTAGTGGGCCATGGCCACTCCGTCCCTGGCCCCGGAGCCCGCCAGGCCGACGATGTGCTCCGAGCCGATGTTGGACATGAAAATCGATGCGCCGATAATCCACCAGCTCAGGTTGCGGTCCGCGAGAAAGTAATCGGTGGCATTATCTTTGCCGCGGCGGACCACCCACCAGGCGATGCCGAGAAGCAGACAGAAATAAAGACCGATCATGAACCAATCCAGGCCTACCAGGGTCGATGCCGTTCCGCCGTTCATCCTTGTTCCTCTCCTTTTTTGACTGTCCGGGCCGGATGCGCCCTGCGCCGGCCCTTCGCGCTTCTGCGCCTCATGCGCGGGTTGCCAGAGACGATACAATGTATTGCCTGGCTTGTAAATAGTCCGGAAGGCGTTACAATTGTCTGACCCCTGTTGGAAGAAAGAAAGGATTATATGGATTCCCAGAAAAAAGTTGCTATTGTCACCGGAAGCTCGGCGGGCGTCGGCCGGGCCACGGCCGTGCGGCTGGCAGACCATGGCTGCCATGTCGTTGTCAACTACCGGAAAGGTCGGGCGGAAGCGGAGGAGACCGCCGCGCTGTGCCGCGCCGCCGGCGCCGAGGTCTGCGTGGTGGAGGCCGATGTGGCCCGCGATGAAGATTGCCGGAGGCTGGTGGATACGGCGGTGCACTCTTTCGGGCGTCTCGATTACCTGGTCAACAACGCCGGCACCACCCAGTTTATCCCTTTTGAGGAGCTGGAAAGGCTCTCGGAAGAGGTGTGGGAAAAAATCTTCCGCACCAATGTTTTCGGCACCTTTTATGGCATTCGTGCCGCGGTTCCTCACCTGAAGCGGTCGGGGAGCGGGTCGATCGTCAATGTGACCTCCATTGCCGGCATCCAGGGAACGGGAAGCTCGATCGCCTATGCCGCCTCCAAGGCGGCGGTCAACAACATGACCCTGGCCCTGGCGCGGACCCTGGGGCCGGAAATCCGGGTTAATGCCGTGGCCCCGGGGGCTATCGACACCCGCTGGATCCGCAACGGAATCGGCGAAAGCGGCTATGGCGCCCTGGAGAAAATGTACCGGGAAAGCGCCCCGCTGCGGGAAATCGTTCCGGCGGAAGCCGTGGCGGAGACCATTGTCTGGCTGTTGGAAGGAGCGCGGATGACCACCGGGGAGGTGATCACCGTGGATTCCGGAATTCACCTCGGACCGGCGCCTCCGCTGAAGCGCCGCGATTAGTCGACGGGAAAATATCCGGCGGTGGCCGGAAGAAACAGGAGACTGCAGTATGAAAACGACAAGACGTACGTTCATGGGAACCGCTGTTGCCGCGGCCGCTGTCCCCGGGCCCGCGGCCCCGAGCCCCGGCTCTCCGGATGCGGCCCTCATCGCCCGCCGCCACCCCATTGTGCGGGTGGGGCCGACTCCGGACTTCTTCGAAGGAATCCTGCTCGGCAACGGGGATATCGGGGTCTGCGTCACGGTGCGGCCCGACGCCCTGGGCCTGCATCTCGGGAAAAACGATTCCTGGGATATACGGGTCAGCGAGGAGCACGCCGCTCACATCAAGCCTTTCGCGGAAGTTCTGGAAATGTGGAAGCGGGCCTCGGCGGAGGCCCGGCGGCAGGGAAAGCCGGAGATGATCTTCCTGGAATCCAACATCGATTTTTTTCGCGAGTACGCCACCCTCATGCAGTCTTCCTACCGCAAGCCGTGGCCCCGCCCCTGGCCGTGCGGCATTGTCTGGTTTCACTGGGACCCGCGATGGCTGCGCGTGGTTCGGCAGGAACTGGACATTTCCTGCGGCGTGCTTTCCGTGGTGCTGGAGCGGGATGACCTGCGCGGAAACCTCCGGCCGGTGCGGCTGACCGTATGGGTCGGCCGGGAGCAGAACCATGTCTGCGTTTCCAGCGATCAGCCCCTGCCGCTGCTTTCGATGGGCTATTACCCGAACTGGGATGCCCAGGCCCAGCTCCCCGAGCCGGAGCTTGGAGCCGGTCCGGGCCGGTTTCAGGGCCGGCAGTATTTTCCGGCCACCGCTCCTACCCGGGAACAGCCCGATCCGCCCCGCTCCGAAAAGGACCGCAGCCTGGCTCTGCATGGCCTCCTGGCCGGCCGGTGGGCGGCCGAGCCGGTGGACGCCGCCCGCCGCCGCGTGCTTCTTCGTCCTTCCGAAGAGATGCCGCTGCGCTTCGACCTGGCGCTGTTCACCTCCCTGGAGGCGCCGGATCCGGTCGCCCGGGCCCGGTCGGAAGCGGAGCGCCTGGCCGCCGCTTCCCTGGAAGGGCTGCAGACGGAGTCCGCCCGGGAATGGGCCGGCTTCTGGTCGAAATCGGCCATCGAGCTGGGGGACCGGGAGCTGGAGGCTCTCTGGTATCAGAACCAGTATTTTCTGGCCTGCTGCCTGAAGCCGGGCAAGGTGGCTCCCGGACTCTTCGGCAACTGGACCAGCGGGAAAATCGGCACCGCCTGGCACGGCGATTACCACATGAACTACAACACCCAGCAGGTGTGGTGGGGCGTTTTCTCCAGCAATCATGCCGAGCAGCACGAGCCCTACGTACGCCTGGTGGAAAACCTGATGCCCATGGCCGAATGGAACGCCCGGGTTCAGTTCGGGCTGCCGGGCGCCTACTTTCCCCACACCGCTTACCCGGTGCCGAGCCAGGTCAACCCGTACCCGGCGCCGCCCTGGGGCTACGAGATCTGCGAAACGCCCTGGACCGTGCAGAGCCTCTGGTGGCAGTACCTTTACACCCTGGACGTGGCGTATCTCCGCCGGGTTTACCCGATGCTGCGGGCCGCGGCCGACTTCCTGGTGGCCTATGTCAAAAAGGAAGAGGACGGCAAATACCACATCGTGCCGACCGTCTCTCCGGAAAACTGGGGGGCCACCGTCGACTTCCGCCTGAACCGGGACTGCATCATCGACCTGGCCCTTACCGAATTTCTTCTGGATGCGGTAGTCGAGGCCTCGCGGATTCTGGGCCTGGACCGGGAGCTCTCTGCCCGGTGGCAGGAAGTGCGCCGCGGCCTGGCGCCCTACCCCACGGTGGAGGGTCCCCACGGAACCGTCTGGCTCGATGTGCCCGGCGCTCCGGCCGAGTATGTGTATAACGTTCCGGTGACCCTGGCCCCGGTCTTTCCGGGTGAGCAGGCCGGCCTCGGGCTCCGGCCGGAATGGTACGAGCTGGCCTGCCGGACGGCCCGCACCGTTCGCCTGGAAGGGGGAAACGACCTGGTCTGGCAGCCGCTGGTCCGGGCCCGCCTGGGGATGCTGGACCTGGAATGGTTCAAGCGCGAAGTGCGCTACTGCCTGTTGCCGCTCGGCGTGGCCAACGACCGGGTGCGGCAGATCGGCGGTCGCTACCGCGACGAGACCAACTACGATTTCATGATGCGCATGGGAGTCTGGACCGAGAACCTCTCGCTGCCGGCGGTGATCAACGAATGCCTTCTGCAGAGCTACTCCGGGGTCATCCGCATTTTTCCCAACACCACCAACCTGGGCCGGGCGCGCTTCTCGCGCCTGCGGGCCGCGGGGGCCTTCCTGGTGTCGGCCGCCTGGGACGGCAGCCAGGTCACGGAGCTGGCCCTGGTCAGCGAGAAAGGCGCCCGGGCGCGCGTCGCCAATCCCTGGCCGGGCCGGAAAGTCCGGCTGCCGGTGCCCTGCACCGAAAAGGACGGGATCCTGGAGTTCGCCACCGCGCCGGGGCAAATTTATGAGCTGCGTCCATCCTGAGTGCGCCCCGCCCGGGAGTAAAATCAGGCTTCTTCAACTTTTCAATGGAGCAGTTCTTCTTTAACTCCGGAAAGCGAAATCACTTCAAGACGCTCTCCCAAAGGATAGGATAGCGATCCGGGGTAAACAACAAACAGCCGCTCCAGCCCGAGGTCCGTCGAAACAAGATGCATGGACCTGGTGGAACGGGGCGCATCCTGAAATTTGAACTCGAAACCGAAGCGCTTTCCGCCGCGCTGGATCAGCAGGTCCAGCTCCGCCCCGCCATGGGTTTTGTAGAAATAGGCATCTCGCTCCGCGTTCAGCCGGCATAGGACTTCCTCCAGGGCAAATCCTTCCCAGGAAAATCCGAGACAGGGATGCGAAAGAACCTGGTCGATGCTCTGAAGACGCAACAGAGTGTGCAGCAGACCGGAATCCCGGAGGTAGATTTTCGGAGCTTTGACGACACGCTTGCGTGCATTTTCAAACCAGGGAGTCAGCTGGCGGATCATGAAAGCGTCGCAAAGAATATCCAGGTAGTGCCTGGCCGTAGGCTGGCGGGTATCGAGGGCGCGGGCCATTTCGGAGGAATTCCAGATCTGGCCATGCCGATGAGCCAGCATCATCCAAAAACGCCTTAAAGTGGCGGCCGGAATGCGGATGCCCAGCTGCGGGATATCTCTTTCCAGAAAGGATTGAATAAAGTTCTGCCTCCAGTCATAGCTCTGAACTTCAGTCGCAGCCAGGAAGGAATCGGGAAACCTGCCCCGGACCCAAAGGGATTTCCATAAATCGGGTCCTGTCTCCTCCATGTTGAATCCGCTCATCGGCACGTAGGCAATTCGACCGGCGAGCGTCTCCGAACTGCCCTTTACCAGATCGGGAGACGCGCTTCCAAGGATCAGGAAGCGGACCGGAAGCGGCCGCCGGTCCGCCAGTACGCGCAGAAGGCTGAAAAGCTGGGGCATCCGCTGGAATTCATCGATTACCACCAGACCTTGCGCCGATCGCAATGTGATTCCCATCGATTCCGGATGGAGGGGACACTCCGGATCCTCCAGATCGAAATATTGCGCATTCTGTCTTGATGCAATCTCATTGGCAAGAGTCGTTTTGCCGCACTGCCTTGGTCCAAAATGCCCCGGGTAGGGACACCCGCAGGAGGCAACCCGGAAAGGGTTGCGCAAAATCCAGCCATACCAGGTGTTTGCGCAGCCCTTACAGGGCTGATTTTCAGACAATCCGCCTACCCGGGGTAGCGCCCATGCGGCGCAACCCCGGGCTGTGATCCGGAACCCCTTTCGGGGTTCCAGACTTTTTGACGGGTGGTCAGGAAACGGGTGTCCTTAATTTTATTGGACTTGCGGTGCGGGTTTATTCATAGCGCAGGGCTTCGACCGGGTCCATCCGGGCGGCTTTCATGGCCGGCCACACTCCGAATATCAAGCCGACCGAAACGGACATTCCCAGGCCCATGCCGATCGCCCAGAGCGGGGGGATGACCGGCATGCCGGGAATGACCAGGTGCAGAGCCAGGCCCAGGAGAAAGGCCAGGATCACTCCGGCCGCGCCGCCCAGGCCGGTGAGCAGGCTGGCTTCCAGCAGGAACTGCAGGATGATATCCCGGCGCGTGGCGCCGATGGCTTTCCGGATGCCGATTTCCCGGGTTCGCTGGGTTACCGACATCAGCATGATATTCATAACCCCGATGCCGCCCACCAGCAGCCCCAGGCTGGATATGGCCAGCGTGGCGATGCGGATCAGGGCGGTTACCTGGTCCAGAGTCTGAATGATCATGTCGGAGGTGGACATTACGAAGTCGTCCGGCTGGTCCGCCTTGAGCCCGCGCAGCCGGCGCAGCTCCGCTTCGATTTCCTGGTAGGCGGCTTCGCGGAGGTTCGGCTTGGAATGGCAGTAAAAGACCACCAGTTCGGCCTCCGGGTAGCGGCTGCGCAAGGTATTGGCGGGAATCAGAACGGCATTGTCCTGGCGATTTTCTCCCATGAAGGTTCCCTGGCGCTTTTCCAGGACTCCCACAACCGTGTAAAGCGCGCTGTCGATTTCGACCTGCTTGCCGAGAGGGCTTTCCACCGGAAAAAGAGAGGTTTCGATATTGGGACCGATGACGCAGACCCGGGCGCGGCGCCGCTCTTCCTCGCTGTCGAAGTTCCGCCCGCTGCGGATCTCCGCCCGGGTAATGGGGGCAAAGGTCCAGGAAACTCCCTGGACCAGTACCCGGTCGTTTTCCAGCTTCCGATGTCGGGCCACGACGGCCCGGCCGCCCACCAGGTTGGGCAGCATGATTTGAACCGCGGTGGAATCCAGGGAAGGGCAGGCCTGGGTAAGCTGCGCTGCGAATTCCAGCTTGAGGGGCCGGCGGGTGATTTCCTCGGGCTTGACGGACGGCTGGTAGGGGTCGCCCTGCAGGTGAAAAACAAAAATATTATTGGGCCCGAATTCCTCGAACAGCCGGACCACATTGGCTCTTACCCCGATGAGAACGGTGGCCACCAGCACGACGGTGACGATCCCGATGACGATTCCCAGGACAGTCAGCGCGGACCGGAACTTGTGTGCCGCCAGCTGCTGCAGGGCGAAGACCGGGAGCTCCGGGTTGAAGGCGGCAGGCAGGCGCATCCTATTCCGATCGCAAGGCTTCGACCGGGTCCAGCCGGGCGGCCAGGTATGCCGGGTAGGTGCCGGCGGCCGAGCCGATCAGGGCGGAAATTCCGAGCGCCAGGAAAAGGTAGGAAAGAGGCAGCCCGACGCCGGTTCCGAAAGCGCCGGATAGGGCAAAGGTGCCGACATACGAAAGGAGCAGCCCGAGTCCGCCTCCCAGGCTGCAAAGCAGAGTGGACTCGATGAGCACCTGGATCAGGATGTTGCGCCGTGTGGCGCCCAGCGATTTGCGGATGCCGATTTCCCGGGTCCTCTCCGTCACGGAAACCAGCATCATGTTCATCACCACCACACCGGCCACCAGGAGAGCTATGGAGCTGATGGGAATGATAGCCTGGGAAATGGCGTCCGTCAGGCGGCCGACAAAGCCCCGGCCGGCCTCGGGGATGAGCAGGTCGAAGGTGTCCTCCTCGCGCGGGCCCAGGCCGCGAATGAGCCGCAGGGCAACGCGGGTCTCTTCCTGCGCGGCTTCAAAGTCATGGGTTTCGCGGGGCTGGGCAAAGACCGTCAGGGAGCGCTGTGTGCCCCAGATCCTCTGAAAGGCAAGCAGAGGCATCCAGACGGAGCGGTCCAGGGAGGAACCGAAGCTGGAGCCCTGCCGCTCCTGCACGCCTATGACCGTGAAAAAAATGCCCTGGATTTTGACCTGCCTGCCGAGCGGATCGACGGATGGAAAAATTTCGTCGACGATATCCTGGCCGATCACCACCAGCCGCTGGGCGCGCATGTTTTCCTCCTGCCGGAAAAAGCGACCCTGAGCGATGCGGATGTCCCGGATCAGCTCCAGGGCGCCGTCTCCCCCGGTGATCGAAGCGGCACGGAAAACCCGGTTGCCGCTTTTCACGTCCGCGATTTCCTGCAGGGTGGCGGCCAGCCGGGTGCTGGCGTGGACCATCCGTTCCAGCCTCCTGGCTTCCGGCAGCAGGATTTCCGGATTTTTCCGCAGCTTGTCCGCCAGCTCCCTGCGGCTCAGAGTTCCGCTCGAGGCCACCCGGGCCAGAATGAAAGTGTTGGCCCCGAAGGTCTGGGTGGTGGTGGCTACCGCGATGGTCCGCAGCGCTTCGATGGCGGCGCCCACCAGGACCACGGCGGCAATACCGATCACGATTCCCAGGATGGTGAGAAAGGAGCGCAGCCGGTTGGCCCAAAGCGTGTCCACGGCGAGGACGAAAATATCCCGAAGCTCCCGGCAGGCAGCGGCGGCCCGTTTGGCGATCCCCTGTCCGGATCGTTCTGGTCTTCTTTCCCGCATCCGGCGATTTTACAGGTGGCCCGCGCGATTGTCAAAGTATGGAGCAGTCATTCATGCCAGTGTGCGCTTTCGTCAGAATAAGGAATATGAAACCGGAATTCTATTTGGATCCATGGCTTTGGACCGGGCCACCGATTTGGTAATATAGGATCATAGGCTTGGCCCATGTTTCGGCATCGTCGGATCGTAATCATTGCTGCTGCTTTTCTACTGTTCGGGACGGGAATCCTTCTCGTAGCGGGATTGTTTTTTTCTGCGGACCGGTGGAAGCCGTTCCTGAAGGCGGAGCTGGAAAAGCAGCTGCGCCTGCCGGTGGAAATCCGGGCCTGTTCCTTTTCGCTGTGGGGCGGAATGCAGCTTCAGGCGGCCGGCATCCGGATCGGGACCGCTCAACCCTATGGAGAAGTGGAGCGGGTTTCGCTTTCCTTTTCCCTGTTTTCCCTGTTGCGCGGAAAAACGGAACCTTCCGGGGTCCTGCTGCAAAAGGTCCGTCTCTCCTTCCAGGAAAAAAACGATTCCTGGGAAATTCGGAGCGGCGGAGAGGGCCTTCCCTCCCCGTTGCCGGATACATCCCGGGAAGCTCCCGGGGCCCCCGGGCGGACTTTGCCTCTGATTCCCGATTCCCTGCAGGTGGAGGATGCCGGCATCCAACTGTTCCGTCACGGTTCCGCGGATCCTCTGGAACTTGGCATTACCCGGTTTTCCTTTCGGAAGAATAAGGCTTCCCGCCCCGGCTGGGTCGATTTTCAGGCGGAGCTCCAAGCCGAGTTCCTGCGCGGAAAGGCCGCGGAGGTCTCTCCCCTGAAAGCGGTCGTTGCGGGCGGGTACGAGCCGCAAACCCGGGTCCTGGAACTGCAGAAAGCGGAAGTGCAGGCCGGTCAGAGCCGGTTTCAGGCGGAGGTCCGGATGGAAGGGCTGAGCTCCCGGGCAAAAGGGAAAGTGCATCTTGTCGCCCGGGAGGCCCGGCCGGAGGACCTCCTCCGTTTTATGGCCCTGTTCCGCACCGGAAATCTTCCGCTGAAAACCTCTGGAACGATCCGCGCCGACCTGTCCCTGGAGGGCTCCCTGGCCCATCCCCGTTTTTCCGGAAGTCTGGAGACGGATGAGCTGCGCTTTTTCTATGCCGACCAGGGCGAGCCGGTCTGCCTGTCCCGCCTGGCGTTCAGCCTGAACGGCGACCAGGTGCAAAGCAACGTTTTTCAGGCCGGGCTTTGCGGCCGCAGCTCCGTGGCCCTTTCCCTGCAGGCCGATCATCTGGGCACCGACCCCTTGCTGCACTTTCATGCGGAAACCAGCCGGCCGATTCCCCTTCGGGAAATGCTGCGCGTGGCCTCCTCCTTCGGCCTTTCCTGGCCGGTGCCCCTGGAGGTCGTTTCCGGCCATGCCTCCTTCCAGCTGAACGGTCAGGGCGTGGGCCTGCAGAGCGGACATTTCGACATTACCGGACAGATGTCGCTCCAGGAGCTGGCTCTGCAGCCGAAAGACCTGAAAGAAACGCTGCTGCTCTCCCCGGTGGAGGTACGGCTGGATCGCAACCGGATCCAGGCGGGCCGGTTTACCTTATCGCTGGGGGGGAGCGAAGCCGTTGAAGTTTCGCAGTTCGATCTGACCGACCGGCCCGAGGGTCCTGCCTTCCTGGCCCGGGCGCGGTCTCTGCAGAGCCTGTCTGCCGACCGCTGGCTGAAGGTGGTGCAGCCCCTGCTGTCCGGGATCCCGGAAACGGTCCGCCTGGTTGGAGGGCGGCTGACGCTTTCCGCGGAGATGCAGCGTCATCCGGGCCGGCCGCTCGAATTCTCTTCCACCGGACGATTTCAGAACGGAACCGTCGCCCTGAAGCAGCTCGGGGAAAGCCTGGAAATAGAAACCTGCGGGTTCGATCTCTCCGGCCGGCGCTTTTCCCTCGACGCGGTGAAAGGGCGCCTGGCGGGTGTCGCCTTTCGCGGGAACCTGCAGGGGACCATCCCGAATCAAGGTCCGGCGGTCGTCCGGTTCGACCTGCAGGCGGACCGCCTGGACCTGGATCGCTGGGCGGCAAAGCTTGCGGTTGCGCCGGCTCCGGCGGCAAAGCCGGTTTCGGCACCGGCGCCGGCGGGTGCCGTGGAGCTGTTCCAGATCGAACAGGGCCGGCTGAGAATTCAAGGCGCCGTTTTCCGGGAAAAGACCGTTTCCGATGTCGACCTGACCCTGGCTTACAAAGACAGGACTCTTTCGGTTCCCTCGCTCGATTTCAAGTTGTACGACGGCATCCACCACGGGAAGCTGCAGGCCGACTTTCGAACCAATCCGCCCCCGGTGCAGTACCAGGGAAGGATTCAGAACATGGACCTCCAGAAGTTCCTGCAGGACAGCCCTCATTTTCGCGGGGCCCTGCGCGGGCGCTTTCAGACGGAGCTTTCCCTGCAGGGACGGATCGAACCGGCCGGGGATCCGGCCGGCACCCTGCGCGGATCCGGACAGTATCAGGTCACTGAGGGGCGGCTCACCAGTGTCAGCCTGGCCCGCCAGATCCAGGCCATCACCCGGCTGACCGGCTGGGATATCTCCGCGCAGGGTACCGACATCCCGGAAGCCAAAGGAAACTACCTGGTGGAAGGGAAGACGCTGCGGCTGACCGACACACGGATCCGCACACCGGAGGCCCTGGTTTCCGCCGCGGGGACGGTGCAGCCCGAGGAACGGACCATGGATCTGACTGCCACGGCGCAGCTCAGCAGCCAGTGGAAGCCCTCCGGCAACGCTCTCGGACAGCTGATCAGCGGAGCGGCGGAACTGTTTTTCCGCGAGGAGAGCGGGCGCATGATCGTCCCTTTGCGCATCACCGGCTTTCTGGAAAAGCCCTCCTTTGCCTTGGACCAGCAGGCCCTGCGCTCCGGCATGCGCAACGCTCTGAATCCGGAGAATATCCGCTCCGGCATCCGCACCCTGCGCAATATCTGGCAGCAGATTTCCGCGGAATCCGCCTCCGGCGGAAGCGATGCCACTACCACCACTACCACCACTCTCCCCGGATCTCCGCAATGAAACCGGACCGCAACCACGGATGAGCAGCCGCATTCCCGCCCAGCGCTGGTGGCGGATCCTGCCGCCCGCCATCCTGGTTTACATTTTTTCCTTCATGGACCGCACCAACATCGGCTTTGCCATGGCCGGCGGCATGAACGAGGAGCTCGGCCTGACCGCCTCCCTTTCCGGCCTGGCCGCCGGCATTTTTTTTGTGGGCTATATCCTTCTGCAGATCCCGGGCGGACATCTCGCCGAACACGGCAGCGCCAAAAGGTTCATTGCCGCGACGATCCTGGCCTGGGGCGGCTTGTCCATGCTGTGCGGCTGGGTGCAGACTCCCGTGCAGCTTCTCCTGGTCCGGTTCCTGATCGGGGTAGCGGAAGGCGGTGTATGGCCGGCCATGCTGGTCATCCTGAGCCACTGGTTTCCGAACGAGGAACGGGGCCGGGCCAATGCCATCTTTTTCATGAACCTGGCCATAGCCTCCATTATCACCGGCCCTTTGTCCGGCTGGATTATTAGTGCTTTCGGCTGGCGTTGGGTCTTTGTCCTGGAAGGCCTGCTCTCCATCGCTCTGATTTTCGTCTGGTGGCCTCTCATTCAGGACCGGCCCGAGGACGCCCGCTGGATCTCGCGCGAGGAAAAAGAGTACCTGACCTCCCGGATCCGTGCGGAGCAGGCGTCTTTCCAGGCTGCGGAAAACCGGAATTTTTCCTACCGCCGGATCCTGCTGGATGCCTCCATGGTCAAGCTGATCCTGATCTATTTCTTTTACCAGACCGGCATCTACGGGTTTACCATGTGGCTGCCCACCCTGCTTCAGGAACTGACCCGGGCGGGCATGACGGCGGTCGGATTTCTGTCCACGCTGCCCTACTTTGCCATGATGTTCGGGCTCTGGTTTTTCGCTAGGCTCTCCGATGCCAGCATGAACCGGCGGCGCTATACGGCGCTGCCCATCGCCCTGCTGGCGCTCTGCCTGCTGGGCTCCAGCCTGTTCCGCGGGGAAATATGGATCTCGTTCGCCTTCCTGGTGGCCTGCGGTCTGTTTCTGCAGTCCGCCTCCAGCGTTTTCTGGACCATCCCGCCGCTCCTTTTTCCGGCCGGCATTGCCGGGGGGGTCCGCGGCATGATCAATGCCCTGGGGAACCTGGGGGGCTTTCTCGGGCCTTTCCTGGTAGGCTGGGCCCGGGGGCTGTTCCGGACGTCGGATGCCGGGATTTACCTGCTGACCGCCTCCCTGGCGGCCGGCTTTATTCTTACCCTGTCTCTGCCGCCGCAGACCGCCGGGAAGACCGGCGCCAAAGAATCGGCTGTTCCAAAGGAGAAATAGAAAATGCCGCAACAGCGCTGTCGGGAAATACGCAAAGCCTGGGCTCAGGTCGACGCACTCATGATGGGCATGAACTGGTCCGAGGAGGACATCGAGAAGCCGCATATCCTGGTGGATGACGTCCAGGGGGACAGCCACCCCGGCAGCAGCCACCTGGATGTTCTCAGCAGGGAAGTGGCCATCGGTGTCTACGAGACCGGAGGCAAGCCGGCTCATTTCCACGTGACGGACATTTGCGACGGCTGGGCGCAGGGGCATGACGGGATGAACTATGTTCTTGCCTCCCGGGAGGTCATGGCCGACATGGTGCAGGTGCACGCTTCCGTGATTCCCTGGGACGGGATGGTCCTCCTTTCGGGATGCGACAAATCCGTTCCAGCGCACCTCATGGCCGCGGCGCGGATGGATCTGCCGACCATCCACATTCCCGGCGGAACCATGCGCTCCGGGCCCGACACCACCACCTCCGGCGTGGCCGGCCCGCTTTCGGCGCGATCCAAAAAAGGGCTGGTGGACTCCGGGGAGCTGCGCCGCTACCGCCTTACGGGCTGCCCTTCCTGCGGGTCCTGCCAGTTCATGGGTACGGCCAGCAGCATGCAGTGCATGTCGGAAGCGCTCGGCATGGCCCTGCCCGGAACGGCGCTGATGCCCGCCACCTTTGCCGATATCCGGCGCATGGCCCGCCTGGCCGGCAAGAAAATCATGGAGCTGTCGGCCGCCGGGCTCACCTCCGCAAAAATTCTTACGCTGCCCGCTTTTCGGAATGCCATCCAGGTGCATGCCGCCATCGGCGGCAGCACCAACGTGCTGATCCACCTGCCGGCCATTGCCCACGAGCTGGGCATCGAGCTGGATCCGCGCTGGTTCGACACCCTGGGCAGCGAGGTTCGCCACCTGGCCAGCATACAGCCCAGCGGCCAGTATGTGGCCGAGCTCTTCTGGTTCGCCGGCGGCGTGCCCATGATTCAGTGGCTCCTCCGGGACCGGCTTGACCTGGATGTGCTTACCGTGAGCGGCTCTTCCCTGGGAGAGAACCTGGCCCAGCTTTGGGTCGACGGGTTTTTCGAGCGCTGCCTGGCCCACCTGAAAACCTTCCACATCCCCGCCGAGGAGATTATCCGCCCGCCCGAAAAGGCGGTCCGGTTCGGCTCCATCGCCGTCCTTTCGGGAAACCTGGCTCCGGAGGGGGCGGTGGTCAAGCACTCCGCGGTGGTGCCTTCCATGCAGGTGCACACCGGCGCGGCCGCGGTCTTCGACTCGGAAGAAGCGGCGCAATCGGCCATCGTCGCCGGCCGGGTGGATCCCGGGGCGGTGGTGGTCATCCGCTACGAAGGCCCCCGGGGTTCCGGCATGCCGGAAATGTACATGACCACGGATGCCCTGGTGTATGACGACCGCCTCGAAGGCACCGTGGCCCTGGTCACTGACGGACGCTTTTCCGGCGCCAGCAGCGGGCCCTGCATCGGCCACGTCTCGCCGGAGGCCGCCGAGGGCGGGCCCATCGCGCTAGTGGAAGACGGCGATCTCGTTTCCATCGATATTCCCGGCCGCCGGCTGGAAATCGTCGGAACGCAGGGGGAGCGCAGGTCCGGGGAGGAAATCGAGCGCCTCCTGGCGGAGCGCAGAGCCCGCTGGACCCGGCCGGAGCTCAAGCCCAAGAAGGGAATCCTGAAGCGCTATGCGGAAAGCGCCGCCTCGGCGATGGCCGGGGCTTATATGAAGTAGACTCCGCGGCTCAGACCTCCGTCACCGGGTTTTCGAGCCGGCCGATCCCGCTGATGGCGATGTGCACCGAATCGCCGGGCTGCAGGGTGAAGTCGTTGGCGGGAACCACGCCTGTTCCGGTAAGCAGAACCGCCCCGTGCGGAAAGCTCTGGCAGCGGAACAGGTATTCGGCCAGCTCCGAAAAAGTGCGCTTGATATTCGATACCGAAGTGCGGCCTTCAAACGCCGCGCAGCCGGCGCGCCGGATTTCCAGCGAAATGCTCCAGGCCCGGGCGTCCTCTTCTCCGGCGCCGATGCGGATGGCCGGCCCCAGGGCGCAGGACCGGTGATAGGTCTTGGCCTGGGGGAGATAGAGCAGGTTCTCTCCCTCGATTTCGCGCGAGCTCATGTCGTTGCCGATGGTGTAGCCCGCAATCCGCCCCCTGGAGTTCAGCACCAGGGCCAGCTCGGGCTCCGGTACGTTCCATCGGGAATCGCGGCGAATGCCGACCGGCTCCCGGGGGCCGACGACTTTTTCCGCCAGGGATTTGAAGAAAATCTCCGGGCGCGCAGCGTCGTACACCCGGTCGTAGGCATTGGCGCTGAAGCTGGATTCCTCCATGCGTGCGGTCTTGCTGCGCAGATAGGTGACTCCGGCGGCCCAGACCTCCTGGCGTTCGACGGGCGGCAGCAGCTGTACCTGGCCGGCCGGCAGGGAAGGAAGCCCCTGGGCGGCCAGCGCAGCCAGCCGGGATTCCAGCCCTTCCTCTTCTTCCAGCAGGGGGAAAATGCGGTCGATTCCTGCGGCTCCGAGGTCCAGGACCCGGTCGTCCTCAGCCAGCAGTCCCACGTGGATGTTCTTTGAAGCGTCTTGAAATCGGCATAGTTTCATGGTTCCGGCTCCTCAGCAGGAATAATCCAGGTATACGGTTTTCAACTTGCTGTAGAACTCCACGGCCGAGGCCCCCTGCTCCTTGAAGGAATCGGTGCTGGACTTTTTCACTCCGCCGAAAGGCGCCTGCAGAGCCAGTCCGGTACTGATCTGGTTGATTTTTACCACCCCCGCCTGGATCCGCTCCGCATACAGCATGGCTTTTTTGAGATCCCGGGTGACCAGGCTGGCGCTGAGCCCCATCTCGACTCCGTTGGCGATCTGCAGCGCTTCCTCGAATCCTTCCGCAGCCAGAACCGCCACGACCGGGCCGAACACCTCTTCCCGGGCGATGCGCATTCCGGGGGTGACCTCGGAGAGCACCGCCGGGGACAGGAACCAGCCGCGGGCGTATTCCCCGTCGAGGAGCCTCCGGCCTCCGCAGAGCAGCCGGGCGCCTTCGGCCACCGCACCTTCCACGTAGGCCAGGTCGCCCTCGAGCTGGTCGCGGCTGACCGCCGGCCCCATTTCCACGCCGGCTTGCAGTCCGTTGCCGACCCGCAGGGCGGCCGTCTTCTGCAACAACTTTTCCAGGAAAGGCTCCAGGACGACGCGCTCCACGATGACCCGGCTGGTGGCGGTGCAGGCCTGTCCGGTCAGCCCGAATCCCGCCTTGACCACCAGGGTGGCCGCCAGGTCCAGGTCGGCGTCGGCCAGGACCAGGGTGGGATTCTTGCCGCCCATTTCCATCTGGGCGCGGGCCATGCGGCGGGCCAGCCGCTCGTAGATGCCCTGTCCCACAGCATAGGAGCCGGTGAAGCTGAGCGCGGCAACGGCCGGGTGGGAGGCGATCTCTGCGCCGACCGACCGGCCTTCTCCGACGACGACGTTCAGCACGCCGGCGGGCAGGCCCGCTTCGGCCAGGGCGCGGGCCAGCTCCAGGGTCATGGCCGGGGCCTGGCTGGCCGGCTTCATCACCACGGAATTTCCGCAGACCAGGGCCGGCGCCAGCTTCCAGGCGGGAATGGCGATGGGAAAATTCCAGGGGGTGATCAGCGCGGCCACTCCCACCGGCTCCCGTCGGGTGAAGAGAAGGTTGCCCGGGAGGTCGTGCGGAATGGTCTGGCCGCCCAGGACGTAACTCATTCCCCCGAAAAAGCGAAAAATATCGATGGCCCGCTGTACCTCGCCCAGGGACTCGGCCAGCGTCTTACCCTCCTCCCGGGTCAGCAGCTCCGCCAGCTCGGCCTTGCGCCCTTCCAGGATTTGCGAGGCTTTGCTGAGGATGCGTCCGCGGGCCACCGCCGTCTGAGCGCTCCAGGCCGGATAGGCCTTTTCGGCGGCCGAAACCGCCGCCGCGGCGTCTTCGCGTCCGCCGAGCGGATACTCCGCCACCGGCTCCTCGGTGTCGGCCGGGTTTCGGGTGGAAAAAGTGGCCCCGGTGCAGGAAGGCAACCACTGGCCGCCGATGAAATTTCCATAGGTGCGCATCATCTCTTGTTCTCCTTTCCGCCTGGGGAGATAAAATAATCCTGTCGGGTTTACATTACGTTCTTCGTGGCTAATTATATCAGAATGTCAAAAGGGGATTGCTTTGCGGATGCGGGAGCAAGGGTTGGTCTGGCACGTGCCCTGTCCAAGCTCGGGTTGTGCTCCCGGAGCCTTGCCGTGGAGCGGATCCGGCAGGGCCGGGTGACGGTGAACGGCCGTGTGGTCCGGGACGCCGGGCAATGGGTTTGTCTTCTGAAAGACCGGATCCGGGTCGATGAAGGAGAGGTGCGCGAAGCAGTCAAGGTCTACCTGATGCTCCACAAGCCCCGGGGGACGGTGACCACCTGCCGGGACGAGCGCGACCGGGAGACCGTTTACCGCTGCCTGCAGGATGCCGGCCTGCCCTGGGTTTCGCCCGTCGGGCGCCTGGACAAAGCCAGCGAGGGGCTTCTTCTTTTTACCAATGACACCCGCTGGGCGAGCGGGATCACCGATCCGGCGACGCACCTCGACAAGATGTATCACGTGCAGATCGACCGGGTGGCGGAGGAAGCGCTCCTGGAGAGGATGGCGGCCGGCGTGCCTCTGGCCGGGGGAGATTGCCTCCGGGTGAAAGCGGCGCATCTGCTTCGGCGCGGAACGAAAAACTGCTGGCTGGAAATCACGCTGGACGAAGGGCGCAACCGCCATATCCGCCGGCTTCTCCAGGTTCTGGAGGTGGGTGTGCTGCGCCTGGTGCGCATCTCCATCGGCCCCCTGCCGCTCGGCTCGCTGGCCAGGGGCTGCTGGCGCCACCTGACGCCCGGGGAAGTCGAAAGCCTCTCCCGGCGCGTCAGGGGACCCGGAAGCAGAAGGGATCTTTTTCCGCCAGCGGGTCCCGGCCGGTTCCCGCGGTGACTGCCAGGCATCCGCCGCAAGCCTTCCGGAGCCGGCACTTCCGGCAGCCCAGGCTTCCCCGCCGGTAGTCCTCCGCCGTGCGGGAGCGGTAGATGGAATCCAGGTCGCTGCTTCGAATGGACCCCAGCAGGGAGGGGAACTTGCGGCAGGCATGCACCTCTCCGTCCGGGAGCAGGGCCACGAAATTGAAGGCCGCGCCGCAGCCATAACCGGTGCAGCCCGGCAGCAAAGGACGGCGGTGCCGTTCGCGCAGAATGTTGAACAGGTTGTCCTTGAAACCGAAGACCGGATTTGTTTTGCGGGCCAGAGAATAGGCTTCCAGAAATCCGGCAAAATCCGGCGGGGACGGCAGGAGCAGCGCCGCCCCTTCGCCGACCGGCGACAGGCGGTTGAAGGTAAATCCTTCGGTCAACCCGCGCAGCCTTTCTCCCAGGGGGAGGACCTGGTCCAGATTGTCCCGCGTCAAAGTCAGCATGACCCGGGTCGGGAGACCCTTCTGCCGCGCCAGGTGCAGAAAAGCCATGACCTTTTCATAATGGCCGGAACCCCGGATGGAGTCGTTGTGCTCTTCCAGCCCTTCCAGGCTCACCTGGTAAAAGCCGGGCAGGCGGATACCGATCAGCCGGTCGATCTGCCGGCCGGTCGCGGGATTCCCGAGCAGCGTGACGGGGAGGTCCGCATCCGCGGCGGCCCGGTAAAGGTCCCAGAAGCAGGAATGCAGCAGCGGATCCCCTCCGGTGAGGCACAGCCGGGTTTTAACCCGGTGCCTGCGGCCGAAGGCGCGCAGATCCTCCAGCACCGCCAGGCACTCCGTGCGGTCCATCTCCGGGCGATCGGAGCGGTCGTAGCAGTGCCGGCAGCGATAGGCACAGCGGTTGGTCAGGTGCCACTGCAAAGTGAAGGTTTCCGCTTTGCGGCCGCCCCACGCCCGCTCGCGGATCATGCGACTTCCGCCGGGTCGGGAAATGGAATCCACTGGATGCCGATCACTTCGTCGCCCGGCGACCCGGAGCCGTACCGGGCATAGCTCTCGTAATCCTTTTCGCCCTGCTTTTTGATCAGGGCAGGAAATCCGTCGGACTTCTCCTCCCCGGCCGCAGCGCCTTGGGTAGGCGGGCCGGGCGGTATCACCTGGTGCCTGACCAGCATCAGGCTGTCCGGCAGAAGAATGCCCTGCAGGATTTCGGGGCAGAAGACCGCTCCCACGAAGGTCGGGGCCGCGGCTCCGGAAACGCTTTGAATGGCATCGATGTGCAGGTCGTGGCGGATCTTCTCCTCCAGCTTGTCGTCGAAAATCCGCAATACCACCCGGCAGGCTGAATCCGCGCGCTTTCCCGCCAGCCCGATGCTCAGGTTGGCCAGGTCGTCGTCGGTCACCGCCAAAATGGCTTTGGCCCCGGATACGCCGGCTTTGCGCAGGGTTTCTTCCATCTGCGGATTGCCGATTACCACCGAGGCGATTTCCCGCACGGTCTGGACGAATTCGCCGTCCTCCCGTGCGCCGATGGCCACCACGGTTTCCCCGCTTCCGACCAGGGCCCGCACCAGGCGAAAGCCGATGTCTCCCAGTCCGGCGACGATGATATGTCCCTTGAACCGCGAGCATCCCCGGGCCAGCACGTCGCGCAGCCGGGTTCCCAGCATCAGGTCGGTCATGATGCTGAACAGGATGGCCAGGGTGGCCGCCCCGCTCAGGATGACCAGCGAGCCGTACAGCTTGATCCAGGGCGGGGCGTTCATCAGGTTGAAGTCCCCGTATCCCACGGTGGCGACCGTGGCGATCACAAAATAGAAGGCATCCACCCAGGCCAGGCCCAGGTAGTAATGAAACAGGACGACGCTGAGGATGACTACGTGGAAAAGGGCGACCAGCGCAAAGCGCAGGGCTCCCGGAGCGTCGCGCCACCACTCGCCGATGCCGGCCCATGCCGCCCTCCAGCTGCCCGGCCTCCGCCGCCGGAACGGGCCTTTCCCCGCCTTGCCGTCGGACCGGCGCCGGGGGTTGGTCAGACGCAGTCCGATCAGCCGGGTTCCGGGTTCGAGGAGGCCATCCGCGGCGGGCTGAAAAACTGTTTTCTTTCCCGAAAGGCGGGCCACCACTTCCAGCCGGTTTACCCTGTGCCAGGCCTCGATTGTTTTACCGACCCAGGGGGAGCCTTCCTCGATGCGGTGCTCCTCCAGAAAGCAGGTCATGCCGGATACCTCGAAGGTTCCCAGGGCGGTTTCCCCGAGGGCCGCCGCGGCGAAAGCCGGCGCCGCCAGGGCGGAGGCGGAAAGAGCCCGGCTGATTTTCATGGACTTTTCCAGGTGAACGGCCAGCTCGCGGTCGAAAAGCCGCATAACGATGGCGATTTTCGGGTTCAACCGCCGGGCATCCAGGGCGACGGAGACATTGGCCAGGTCGTCGTCGGTGACGATCAGGATCGCGCGGGCCTCGCGGATGCCGGCCTGCATGAGCAGCTTTTCATCCCGGGCATCTCCCAGAAGGACCGGGAAACAGGGCTCCGCGGCCAGCCGCCACTCTTCCTGGGTTTCCCGGGTGATGACCACTCCGCGCTCTCCCAGGCGGGAAAGGACGCACAGGATCCGGTGACCGACATGGCCCAGGCCGCAGACGATCATGTGTCCGGTCAGGCGGCCGGATTCCGCGGGCAGGTTCGTTTCGGGGGTGCTTTTCTCTGGCGCGGAAGCCAACGGATTAACCTCCGCCGCACCCGCCGCAGCCTCCGCCGCACCCGCCTCCGCACGAGGATCCGCTGCCGCAGGAGGAGGTCGCCGCACAGCTGGAACTGCAGCTGCTTCCGCCCTGGGATTTTTTGGTCCGGCTGCCGTGGGGGACCACTGCCCCGGAAAGAGTCGAGGGGAGCACCACCAGGCCGAAAGCGGCGCCGAGAAAGGTGAATTCGCTGGTTGTCCGGCCCAGAGCGAATTCCGACCGCCGATTTTTAAGGGAGGAGAACATGGACTGGATCTGCGAAAGGACCTGGTCCCCCAGCGCGGTGCGAAACTGGCGTATCAGGGCGAAGAAAACGAAAGGCACCAGCAGGGCGAGGACAACCAGGAACAGGATGTTGGTCCGGCCCCGCTCCAGGGCGATGAAAATTTTCAGGGCCGCCACGGCCCAAAGCGCGGGGATGGCGACCTGGATCCTTTTCCTGCGCTGCGCCTGCGTTTCCGGACCGGGCAGCAGCTTTCGGGCCTGCAGCCCTTCGGCGATGATTGCCGCCTCGGCCAGCACCACCTGGTCGGTGGCGAGGGATTCCACCATGCCCGGCGAGGCGAACTTAACCAGAATGGCCTTGTCCAGCGGCCGGCGCGCCTTGGCCGCGGCGTCCGGGCCGACCGCCTGGAGCGTGGACTTTCCGCCGGGGGAAGAACTGCTGCGGGAGGTGAGCAGGCCGCGCTCCAGGAGCGAGACCAGGGCCACCCGGATGACCTCTCCACGTCCTCCCTGCAGATAAGCCACGGCGTGGGGATCCTGAGCCAGGTAGCGGGCATGAACATCCACCAAGTCCGCCCGTCCCCCCTCCGCGGCGCGCTGCCACAAAATGATCGCCAGGGCGCCCAGGGCACAAAGAGCGATATAAAAAATGAGAAATCCCGGTCCGTAAAGATCGAAAGGATTGAGGTTCATCTCAGTCCAGCCTTTCGGAGCGCCGGTACATGGCCTCGGCCAGGGCGATCAGCTCAAAGACCACCGGGCCGGGCGTGCCCGGGGGAAGGGCTTTGGTCTCGCGCGCCTGACTGACCCGCTCCAGGGTTGGCGACCAGCGGGTCCCTGCTATTTTTTCCGCAACCCGGGCCAGCGCTTCCTTGGGGGAGCGGACCGCGGTGCCCTCCAGCTGCAGCAGGCTGGCGGCGGAAGAGCGCAGCGGGCCGGCGGCATCGGCGATGACCGCCACCAGCTGCTCCTCGCGCAGCCCGATGGCCGTGTAGCGCTCCCGCAGGCGCAAAAACAGGTTCATCAGCACCTGGCGCAGCCGTACCTTCCGGGCTTCGCGGGAGGGATTCAGCCGGGCGATGACGTCTTCACCAAAAAGAACACGGCGCCGGCGCTGCATGTCCTCGAACTTGACGGCGAAGGCCTCCGCGGCGGCCTCCGTCTCGGAGTCGAGGAGAAACATGGCTGCGGCCCGCGCGGCCATGTAGGCGGCCCGCAGCGGCTCCCGAAAAGAGTCCACGCGATCCTTCTCGAACCGCCGCAGCACGAACAGAAGGTTCAGATCGGAGGTGCTCCGCAGGTGCCCCTCGGCGCCGCTGCCGAAAAGGATTACGCTTTGCAGATCGTCGCCGAAGCAGCTTTGGGCCGAGGCAACCAGGCTCTCGAGCAGCTTTTCGATTTCCGGAGGCAAAGCCGCTCCGGTCGGCCGCACGGCAGTATCCATATTTTTTCTCCAAAGCAAGCCGCGCTTCCCTGGGCGGGAGGTCGCACCGGCTTTCCTGCCGGAGCGGCCTGCGCATGGTTCTCCCGCGACGTGCCGACAGATTTTCGATCCGATCCACTATTTTTATTTGCCTAAAGACTATCACACTCCGCCTATTGTCGGAATTCGGGCAAGTGTTTTATACTCATGCCATAATCGGGTAACTTTCTGGTAGGGCTAGGAAGAGGGGCGCGAGGGTCAGGAAAGGTGGCGGTTCATAACACGGATGTGATTATCCTGGGCGGAGGGCCGGCCGGCGAGCGGGCCGCGGTGCAGGCCGCCCGCGCCGGTCAGCAGGTCGTGCTGGTGGAGCAGGAGCGCGTGGTCGGCGGTACCTGCGTCAACTGGGGCACGATTCCCAGCAAGACCCTGCGGGAGAGCGCGCTTTTCGTGCTCGGGCTGACCCAGCGCAAGATCGAAGGCATTCACTGCCAGATCTCCCGGCCGTTCACCATGGCCGAGGTCATGTACCACAAGCAGACCGTCGTGCAGCGGGAGCTGGAGGTGATCAACCGGACGCTGGGCCGTTACCGCATCGAAGTGCGGGAAGGGTTCGGGAGCTTTATCGATGCGCATACCGTTTCGGTTACCGGGCCGGACGGAGAGGAAAGGGACCGCCTGGCCGGCAAAGTGATTGTAATTGCCACCGGCTCCAGCCCCAACCATCCGGACGACGTGGACTTCAACCGCCAGACCATCTTTGACAGCACCACCATCCTGGACCTGGAAAAAATGCCGGGAACCATGATCGTTCTGGGAGCCGGGGTTATCGGCCTGGAGTATGCCTGCATTTTCGCGGCGCTCGGCGTGGAAGTCACCCTGGTGGATACCCGGGAGCAGCTGCTGCCCTACCTGGACCGGGAAATCGTTTCCCTGCTGGAAAAAGGAATTGCCCGGGTCGGCGTGCGGCTGATTTCCAACGAACATTATCGCCAGGTAGAAGACCTCCGGGGAGAGCGCCGGGGGATTCGCCTGGAAACCCGCACCGGACGGGAGCTGCGGGCGGATGTGCTGCTCTACTCCGTGGGCCGCGACGGGAACACCGCCCGCCTGGGACTGGACCGCATCGGGCTGCGCCCCAACCCGCGCGGGCTGCTGGAGGTGAACGAATACTACCAGACCGCCCACCCGCACATCTATGCCGTGGGGGACGTGATCGGCTATCCGGCCCTGGCCAGCACCTCCGCGGAGCAGGGGCGGCAGGCCATGCGGCATGCCCTGCACATATCCGGGCCCAAAGGGAAAACCGATGTGCTGCCCTTTGCCGTCTATTCCATTCCCGAAATCAGCTTTATCGGGCCTTCGGAAGAGGAGCTGCAGCGGAAAGGGGTTCCCTATGTCGTCGGCCGCGCGCAATATGGCATGAATCCCCGCGGCCAGATCCTGGAGGACCGGGAGGGATTACTGAAGCTGCTCTTCGACGCCTCCACCCTGCAGCTGCTGGGGGCCCACGTGATCGGAACCAGCGCCAGCGAGCTGATTCACATCGGGCAGGCCTTTCTCCGGGCCGGCGCCGATGCCTGGCAGGCGGCGGAAACCCTGTTTAATTATCCCACCCTCTCGGACCTTTACCGCCATGCCGCCTGGGAAGCCATTGCCGCCCGGAACCGCCGGCCGCAGTGACCGGGCTCATTTCCATGTTCCGTCGACCAGAAACGAAACGATCATGATCAAGAAGATACCCATCGAAGCGCTCCAAGTCGGGATGTACATTCATGACCTGAACTGCAGCTGGGCCGATCACGATTTTCTGCTCAACCGTTTCCGGATCAGGGGCGAGGGGCAGATTGCCAAGATTCAGAAACTGGGAATCCGCTACCTTTATATTGACACCCAAAAGGGGGACGACTATCTGGACGCCCCGACGGAAATGGAGGTCAAAGCCGACCTGGAAAACAAGCTCCTGGCCACCGTGCAGGCCTCCGGCGCCGTCCCGCGCCCGGCCGCTCATCCGGAGCCCGTTTCCATCCGCGTGGAGATGGCCCGGGCGCAGAAGGTCCAGAAGGAGGCCCTGCGGGTGGTGCACGACGTGATGATGGACGTGCGGATGGGCAGGCAGGTGGAGTCGGAAAAAGTCGCCGCCGTGGTGGGGGAGATCACCCAGTCCATTTTTCGAAATCCGGATGCGCTGCTTAGCCTGTGCCGCATCAAGAAGAAGGATACCTATACCTTCGAGCATTGCGTGAGCGTCTGCGCTCTGCTCACCTCCTTTGCCTGCTCTCTCGGCATGGACCAGAAGAGCATTCAGGATGCCGGAATCGGCGGCCTGATTCATGACCTGGGGAAAATGATGGTCCCGGATGAAATCCTCAACAAGCCGGGGAGGCTGACCGAACCGGAATTCGAAATCGTAAAAGGCCATGTGAATTTCGGCAGGGATTGCCTGATCGGGGCCGAGCACATCAGCCCCCTCGCCATGGAAGTGACTTCCGAGCACCACGAGCGCTACGACGGTACCGGGTACCCGAAGAACCTGTGCGGCAACGAAATTTCCATGCTGGGGCGAATGGCGGCGATCGTCGATGTTTACGATGCCATTACTTCCGACCGGGTGTACCACAAAGGAATCGCGCCGCACGAAGCCATCCGCAAGCTGTATGAGTGGAGCACCCAGCACTTCGAGCCGAGCCTGGTGGAGAATTTCATACGGGTGGTGGGGATCTATCCGACGGGGTCGGTGGTAACCCTGAAGTCCGGCAGGGTGGGCGTGGTGATTACCCACCGCCAGGATGACCTGCTGCACCCGGTTTTGCGGATCATCTACGATTACCGGCGCGAAGCCCGGGTGCCGCCTTTCAGCCTGGACCTCGCCGGCCGCGCGGCCCGGGAGCAGGAGGAGTCGATTGTCGGGCTCAACGAGGAGATCGTCCAGCAGCTGGAAATCCATCCGATGGACTATCTCTGAGGGGTTCGAATAAAGTCTTGAATCGATCCGTAACGATCTCGCACACGAAATCTGTATGGAGTTCAAGCTTTAGCTTGGGTGGCGCAAACTGAATCCTTTTATATTCTGGATTCTGACTTCTGACTTCTGGCTTCCTGTTTTTCGGACTTTTTACCCCTTCATCCTCTCTGATCTTTTCACAGGAAGGAGAGAAGGTCAGGAAGCAAGGAGGAGGCAGTCAGGTCTGCCCTGACAAGGACCGGGACCGTCGGCCGGACCATCCTCGCCAAACCCCGTCGATTCCCGGTGCGCTAGGACAGATCCCGGCGGTCGGCGGTGTCGGAAAAAAACTCCCGGTGCAGATGATTGACCGTTTCGTCCACGGCCTGCTCCTCGATTACGAAGCTGAGGTTGATCTCCGAGGCTCCCTGGGAAATCATGTTGATGCTGGTATTGCCGAGCGCCTTGAAGACCCGGGCGGTAATGCCGGGCATGTTCCGTAGGTTCTCCCCCACCACGCAGACAATGGCTTTGGACGGGCTGATGGTGACCGTGGAAAAGACGCTCAGCTCCCGGGCGATCTCCTCCAGATTTTTCCCTGAATCGATGGTCACCGAAACGCTCACTTCCGAGGTGGCCACGGTGTGAACCACCGTCTGGTACTTGTGAAAAACATCGAAGACGCTTTCCAGGAATCCGTGCGCCAGGAACATGCGGGTGGAGACGATGTTGACCAGGATGATCCCTTCCTTGTAAGCGATCGACTTGATGGACCCGGGCGAGGAGGCCAGGGCTTTGGGAAGAATCAGCGTGCCGGCGGAGTCGGGCCGGTGGGAATTCAGGACCCGCACCGGGATCTTTTTCTGGACCGCCGGCAGAATGGTGCTGGGGTGCAGAACCCGGGCTCCGAAATAGGCCAGCTCGGAGGCCTCGCTGAAGGTCATTTCCCGAATATTCCTGGCGGAAGGGACGACGGTCGGGTCGGCGGTAAGAATGCCGTCCGTGTCGGTCCAGATCTGCAACTCCTCGGCATCCAGCAGGGAAGCGAAAATGGCCGCGGAATAATCCGATCCGCCCCGGCCGATGGTGGTGGTCAGCCCGTCTTCGGTCGATCCGATAAATCCCTGGGTTACCACGCAGCGGCACCGGGAAAAGAGCGGGCGCACCTCCCTGTCGAGCCGCTCCTGGCTTTTTTCGAAGAGGGGCACCGCCGAAGTGAAGGAGGCATCGGTAATCAGGCAGTGCCGGGCATCGACCAGGGCCGAGTCCACGCCGAGGGTTTCCAGAAAAGCCGAGAAAATCAGCGAGGAAGACCGCTCCCCGAAGGAGGCGATATAGTCTTTGGCCCGCGGGGTCAGCTCCTTGGTCACGGCGATGGCATTGGCAAAGGTCTCCAGGCGGCGGAACCACTCCTCGAGGTTGTATTCGGCCAGGCGGTGCTGGGGTCTTCCTGCCAGGAGCTCCTCGGCCAGCTGCAGATGCCTCTGCTTCAGCGATTCGACGGCGGCAAGAACCTCGCCGACATCCCCCGATTCCGCCGTTCCTGCCAGGCCTAAAAGCGCATTCGTAACTCCGGCGCAGGCGGACAGAACCACCAGGACGGGGCGGTCCGTTTCCCGGGTGACGATCCCGGCAACCCGCCGCATGGCGGTGGCATCCTGGACCGAAGTGCCTCCGAATTTCTGAACGATCATATGATTTCCTCTCCTGATCCCGCTGACCGTGGAATGGTAAGCGGACCAGGCGCATTCTGTCAATAGCGGTTTTCCTCCTTCCGCGCCTGTCTTGACATCCGTACCCCCGGCTCCTAAAATTGGACCTTGCGACCGCCTCAGGACAACAAGGAGAATTCATGAGCCGTGTCTACCGGATTTTTGCCGAAAAAAAGCCGGGCTTCGACGTGGAAGCCGGAGCCGTCTTCCCGGACCTGAAAGAAAACCTGGGTATTTCCGGGTTGCAGAGGGTCCGGATTTTGCATCGCTATGATGTGGAAGGGATTACGGGGGAGGAATACCTCGGAGCACGCTGGGTGGTGTTCGGAGAGCCGACCGTCGACCTCCTGCGGGAGGAAACATTTCTTCCGCCGCTGGGATCGCGGGTCCTGGCTGTGGAGTACCTGCCCGGACAATACGACCAGCGCGCCGATTCCGCGGCTCAATGCCTGCAGATCCTTTCCCACCGCGAGCGTCCGGAGGTCCGTTCGGCCCGACTGCTGGTCCTGGAAGGGGACATTTCCGATGCCGATTTCCGGAAAATAAAGGAATACTGCATCAATCCGGTGGAGTCGCGCCAAGCCGGAGAAGAAAAGCCCCGGACGCTGGAGACCAGGGTGGAGCCCCCCTCGGAGGTGGAGATTCTGCACGGCTTCACCGAAGCCGGCGGAGAGGCGCTGGAAAGGATGCACCGCAGGCTCGGGCTGGCCATGTCCCTGGAGGACCTGGAGTTCTGCCGCGGCTATTTTTGCCGGGAGGAAAAGCGCGATCCCACCCTCACGGAAATACGCGTTCTGGATACTTACTGGTCCGACCATTGCCGGCACACCACCTTCCTGAGCCGGATCAGTGAGGTTGATATCGAGCCCGGCCCTTTCGCCTCCCTCCTGGAAAGCGCGCTGGGGCAGGTGAGGGAAGCGCAGAAAAGAATTTCCCCGGAGGATTCCGGCGAGCTGTCGCTGATGAGGATCGCCACCCTGGCCATGAAGGAAATGCGCCGGGACGGACTCCTGGAGGATGTGGACCTTTCGGCGGAGGTCAATGCCTGCTGCATACGCGTCGAAGCGGAGGTCGACGGCCGGAAAGAGCCCTGGCTGGTTCTTTTCAAGAACGAAACCCACAACCATCCCACGGAAATCGAGCCGTTTGGCGGGGCAGCCACCTGCCTGGGCGGGGCGATCCGCGACCCGCTTTCCGGAAGGGCCTATGTCTACCAGGCCATGCGCGTCACGGGCAGCGGCGACCCCAGGGTCCCCGTTTCGGAAACCCTGCCCGGCAAGCTGCCGCAAAGCACCATCACCCGGGGCGCTGCGGCCGGCTTCAGCTCCTACGGCAATCAGATCGGCCTGGCCACCGGCCAGGTGGTCGAACTCTACGACCCCGGGTACATTGCCAAGCGGATGGAGATCGGCGCCGTCCTGGGGGCGGCGCCGGCGCAAAATGTCGTTCGTTCGGAACCCGAGCCGGGGGATCGCGTCATCCTTCTGGGCGGCCGGACCGGCCGGGACGGCTGCGGGGGGGCCACCGGCTCCAGCAAGGCACACACGGAAGAGTCGCTGCTGACCTGCGGGGCGGAAGTGCAGAAAGGGAATCCGCCCACCGAGCGGAAACTGCAGAGATTGTTCCGCAAGCCGCAGGTCAGCCGGATGATCAAGCGGTGCAACGATTTCGGCGCCGGAGGCGTATCCGTCGCTCTCGGAGAGCTGGCCGACGGGCTGGAAATCGACCTGAGCGCCGTTCCGCGGAAGTATGAGGGGCTGGACGGCACAGAGCTGGCTATTTCCGAGTCCCAGGAACGTATGGCGGTCGTGATTGCACCCGGTAACCTCCGCGATTTTCTGGCGGCGGCGGCGGAAGAAAACCTGGAAGCGACGGCCGTGGCTCAAATCACTGCCGAGCCCCGGTTGAAAATGAGGTGGCAGGATCGCCCCATCGTCGATTTAAGCCGGGCCTTTCTCAACACCAACGGCGTGCAGCAGACGGCCCGGGTCCGCATCCGCGCGCCGCGCCCGGAGGAAAGCTATTTCCGGGGGGGCGCCGGGATTTCCCCGCACGGATCCGCCGCAGAGCTGAAAGCCGCGTGGCTGGCCAACCTGAGCCGGCTCCTGACCTGCTGCCAGAAAGGGTTGGCGGAAAGATTCGACAGCACCATCGGAGCCGGGACCATTCTTCTTCCATTCGGAGGCAGCCGGCAGTGGACTCCCGAGGAGGGAATGGCCGCCCGGATCCCCGTCCTGGAAGGGGAAACGGATACGGCGACGCTGATGTCCTTCGGATACAATCCCGTTCTGGCCCGCTGGAGTCCCTTCCATGGGGCCGTCTACGCGATTGTCGAGGCGGTGGCCAAAACGGTTGCCATGGGCGGGAGCCACCGCGGAATCCGCCTCAGTTTGCAGGAGTACTTCGAGAAGCCCGGAAAAAATCCCGACGCCTGGGGAAAGCCTTTTGCGGCCCTGCTGGGGGCTTACCATGCCCAGAAAGAGCTGGGAATTGCCGCCATCGGGGGCAAGGACAGCATGTCGGGCACATTCCAGGAGCTGGTGGTGCCGCCCACCCTGGTGGCATTTGCCGTGAGCTCTGTCCGGGCCGGCCGGGTGCACTCTGCGGAATTCAAGGAAGCAGGCAGCCGGGTGATCTGCGTTCCCCTGGTCCGGGACGCGCAGGACATGCCCCGCTGGGAGAGCCTGCACCGCTCTTATGACCGGGTGCATGCCCTGATGGCCGAAGGGCGGATTCGCTCTGCCCGTTCCGTCCGGCATGGCGGGATTGCGGAAGCGGTGTCAACAATGTGCTTCGGCAACTGGGTCGGCTTCTCTTTCGATTCCTCCTTTCCGGCGGAAGAGCTTTTCCGGCCCGATTACGGATTTCTGCTGCTGGAAGTGGCGCCCTCCTTCGATCCGGCTTCCATGGCCGGCGGACTGCTGTGGCGCGAAGTCGGGATGACCGTGGCGGAGCCGGTCCTCCGCTTCGGCGATATGAAGATTTGCCTGGAGGAGGCATTGCAGTGCTGGAGGGCACCCCTGGAAAAAGTATTTCCCGTGGAAGCTCCGGCGGAAGGGCCGCCGCCCCAAGCCTATTGCTATCCGCAAGAGAAAGTGCGCCGGGCCGGGATCCGGACGGTTCACCCGCAGGTATTCATGCCGGTATTCCCGGGGACCAACTGCGAAGTGGACACCGAGCGGGCCTTCCGCAGGGCCGGCGGGCGGGTCCGGACTGCGGTCTTTCGCAACCTGCACCCCCCGGAAATCGAAGAGAGCCTGGCGGAAATGGTCCGTCAGATCCGGCAGGCGCAGATTCTTGTCCTCCCCGGGGGCTTCAGCGCCGGGGATGAACCGGAAGGCTCCGGGAAATTCATCGGGGCCGTCTTCCGCAATCCGGCGGTCCGGGAGGCGGTCGGCCACCTGCTGCAGGAGCGGGACGGGTTGATCCTGGGGATCTGCAACGGATTCCAGGCTCTCGTCAAGCTGGGCCTCCTGCCCTACGGAGAAATCCGCGACCTGGGGCCGGAGGATCCCACGCTCACCTATAACCGGATCGGCCGTCACGTGTCCTGCATGGTCCGGACCCGGATTGCCTCCACGCTTTCGCCCTGGCTCGGGAAGCGCAGGGTCGGGGACATCCATATCATCCCGGTTTCCCACGGGGAAGGGAGATTTGCGGCCAATCCGGAATGGCTGGAGCGCCTGGCGGCCCGGGGACAGATCGCCACGCAGTATGTGGATCTGCAGGGTGTGCCCACCTGTGAGGGCCTCTTTAATCCCAACGGATCGGCGGGCGCCGTCGAGGGGATCACCAGTCCGGACGGCCGTGTGTTCGGCAAAATGGGGCATTCGGAGCGGATCGGGCCCTACGTGGCCTCGAACGTCCCCGGGGAAAAGGACCAGCAGATTTTTGAAGCCGGGATCGAGTATTTCCTTTAGTACAAACTTTCCTTCGGAGAAAAAACCATGGCACACCGGTTCTGTTTCGCCGCCTTTCTGATACTTGTCCTGGCGGCAAAGGCCTTTCCTCAAAACCAGCCGCGCGATCCTTTCCCCCTCTGGCCGGAGGGCGCTCCGGGAGCGCTCGGGAAAGAAGATAAGGATATCCCGACGCTGTCCCCTTATTTCGCCAATCCCTCCAAGGCAACCGGGGCTGCCGTGCTGATATGTCCGGGCGGCGGGTACGGGGCGCTGGCGCCCCACGAGGGGCGGGATTATGCCCTGTGGCTGAACGAGCAGGGGATCGCCGGCTTTGTCCTGAAATACCGTCTGGGCTCGAACGGCTATCGCCATCCGGTCATGCTGCAGGATGTCAGCCGGGCCATGCGAACCATTCGCTCCCGCGCTGCCGAGTGGAAGCTTGATTCCGGGAGAATCGGGGTGATGGGCTCTTCTGCCGGGGGTCACCTGGCGTCCACGCTACTGACCCACTTCGACGGCGGAAACCCGGGAGCAGCCGATCCGGTGGAGCGCGTCAGCTCGCGTCCGGACATGGGCATCCTGATGTACGCGGTCATAAGCATGGCGGATCCCAACGCCCACGCCGGCTCAAGAAAAAACCTGCTGGGGGAAAACCCCTCGCCGGAGCGGATCGAATCCCTTTCCAACGAGAAGCAGGTCACCCGGAACACTCCGCCCACCTTCCTGTTTCATACCGTGGAGGATCCGGGTGTCAAAGTGGAAAACAGCCTGGACTTCGCATATGCCCTGCGCCGCAACGGGGTTCCCTTCGCGCTGCACCTGTATACCCGGGGGCCGCATGGCATCGGGCTGGGAACCCGGCAGTGGGATCCGGAAGCCCGGCATCCCTGGACGGCCCAGTGCCTGCTGTGGCTGAAGGAGCAGGGCTTCCTCGGCAAATAGCCGGGTGGAGGGGGGAAGGGATTTCGCTCAGCTTCTCCAGGGGCGGGTGCGGTTCAGGCCGGCCAGCGTGGTGCGCAGAATTTCCGCGTCTTCCTGGATTTCGAAGTCGAACATGCCTGCCAGGATGTGGTCCGCCCCGTTTTCAAAGGCGTAGCGGAAGGCATCCTTGGGAGGGATGGCTCCGGCGGCCATCACCTTGAAGGCAATCCACGGCTTGGTCACGTTCTTCATCAGTTCGATGGTCGCCTCGGGATCGCTGCACCAGTACCCCGGGTTCTCGGCGTAGGGGCCCTTGATCTGTCCTGGCTTGGGGCCGCTCGGGTACTTGTGGTGGTGAAAGGTCTTGATGTAGAAGTCGGCCGGTATTTTCTGCTTTTCGCATTCGGCGATGACCCGCAGGTCGTGAGCCCCGACGCCGGAAGGAACGCCTTCGTCCTTGGCTACCTCCACCGCTTTGGCGATCAGGCCGATTTTCCCGTCCGCCATGAGCTTGTCGGAATGGACGCCCCAGAGGTAAATGGCTTCACAGCCCTCCTGGATGAGCTCCCGCACCTGGGTCTTGTATTCCTCCATGTCTTCGGTGACCTTGGCGGTGGGACAAATGATCCACTGGATCTTGCCGCCCCGGGCCCGGTACTTGCGCAGCACCCCCATGGGGCGCGGGGGATTGTGCATGGATACGGTATTGATGCCGTTGGCTTCCGCCGCGGCCAGCGTCTCCATGATCTTTTCGTCGGTATTGTAATGGGCGCAGAGGTTGTAAACGTACTTTAAATCGCGGCTGTGGGTGTAGTGGGTCAGCAGATTGCCGCCCAGGATCATCCGGCTCAGCTTGAGGTCTCCGATCTTTCCCTGCGGGAGAGTTCCTTTTTCTTCCGCAGCCGCCCGGCTGCTGCCGGAGCCCGCGCTCTGGGCAACCGCGGCGGTCAGAGTGGTTTGAAGCAGTTGGCGACGATTCATCTTTTTCCCTCCCTTAACATGGTTACTGGTTTTGTTCCGCAACGGAATCAGGCGGTCCGGATCTTGCGTCGGACCGGATCGTACACCGTCCGGCGGCCCGTTTCATAGGAAGTCATGGCCATGATCACCGCCACGGCGTGCTGGAAGCCGGCTTCGATCGGCGCGTGAGGCTCCTTCCCGGTACGCAGGCACTGCAGCCAGTTCAGAAAGTGGTCGGGGTTGGGAACCGGCTTGACTTCATTATCCCCGCGGATCGGGCCTTTCTGACGATTCGGGGCCCCCTTGGCGTGGTAGGTCGGCGCGGACCAGTTCCCGAAGTCCAGCACCCCCTGGTCGCCGAAAAGCTTGCGGGTGTTGCCGAAGCCGTTGCCCAGGTTGTTGGAGCTGCTGACCAGGAAGCCTTCCGGATAGACCCAGGTGGCCTGGATGCAGTCCGGAGAGGTGAAGCGGTGCTCGTCGTTCCAGGTGAACGTTCCTCCCAGGCAGACGCAGGAGGACGGGAATTTCGCCCCGGTGATGTAATGGACCAGGTCGATATAGTGGCTTCCATAGCCCGGAATGGGACCCTTGGAAAAGTCGTAGTAGCCGTACCAGCCCGAGTAGAGATCGGGGTGAAAGGGCCTCCATCGCGCCCCGTGCAGGAACTCCTTCCACTCCACATCCTTCTCCTGAACCGGCTTGAGATACTGGTACCAGTAAGGCCTTTCCGTGTTGCGGCATTCCTCGATGCGCGAGACCTTGCCGAAGGCGCCGCTCTTGAAAAGCTCGCGGCAGCCGACTATTTCCGGAAGGCTGCGGATCTGGGTGCCGACCTGGACCACCACCCTGGCTGCTTTGACCGCATCGTAGGCCTTCACCAGGGCATCCATTTCGCGGGCCATCGGCTTTTCGATATATATATGTTTTCCGGCCCGGGCGGCAGCCTCCAGGTGGGTGGTGTGCTGGTGGTCGCAGGAGGCGATCATCACCGCGTCGACCTCCGGGAGGGCCAGCAGGTCGCGGTAGGAGACGAACTGCCGGGCGTCGCGGCCGAACCACTCGCGCACCTTGGCATTGGCTTCCTCGCGGGCCAGCCGCCAGGGATCGCAAACCGCGATGATTTCAAAGTTGGTCTCCTGCACGAACTTGTGGATCCCTTCCATGTGGGCATGGATGCCGCGATCCCCGCAGCCGATGATTCCGATGCGGATCCGGTCGTTGGCGCCGAGAATCCGCCCTCCCGGGGCGGCGGTCATCAGGGAACTCGATTCCATCAGGCTTCCGGCAACCAGGCCGGTGCCGGCCGCCAGAAAGCGGCGCCGCAGCGTTGGCTCGGAGGACGGGGAGGTTTGGCTGGGATTTGACATGCGATGGCTCCTTTGGCCGGATTATTTCTTTCGGTTGATTTCGTCCCAGGGCGCCACGCCGGCTCTCTGGGCCCACTGCTCGTAAAGCTTTTTCAGCTCTTCCGCCTTCGCCGGATGGGCGGCGGCCAGGTTGTTCCTTTCCGTGCGGTCCTTTTCCAGGTTGTAGAGCTCCCATTGCCCGGGATACCGGGAGACCAGCTTCCACGGGCCTTGCCGCAGGGCGCGGTTCCCTTCGTGCTCCCAGGCCAGGACCGGGTGCGGGGAGCGCTTCCCGGTGCGCAGAACAGGGACCAGGCTCCGGCCCTCCATGGGGGGGATGGGCTTGCCCCTAAATTCCTTCGGGTAGGTCGCACCGGCCGCATCCACACAGGTGGCCATGAGATCGACCAGATGGCCGACTTCGTGGGAGATCTTCCCCTCTTTGCGCAACACGGAGGGCCAGGAGGCAATCAGAGGCGTCGAGATGCCGCCCTCGTGCACCCAGTGCTTGTAGAGACGGAACGGTGTGTTGCTGGCGTTGGCCCATCCGACCCCGTAGCTGGTATAGGAGTCGGGGCTTCCGGCCGGGGCGCCCGCTTTGCCGCGGTCGAGGATTTCGGCGCATCCGCCGTTGTCCGCCAGAAAAAGAACCAGGGTGTTCTCCTCCTCGCCCCTCTCTTTTACTTTGGCCAGGATCCGGCCGATGCCCTGATCGAGGCGGTCAATCTGGGCGGCGTAGACCGCCATGCGGAGATCCCACGCTTCCTGCTCCTTTTCACCGAGGTCTTTCCAGGCGGGAACCTGGGAGTCCCGGGGGGTAAGGGGCCAGTCCTTCCGCACCAGCCCCAGCTCCTTCAGCCGTCTGTGGCGCTCCTCCCGGAGCCGGTCCCAGCCGATACGGTATTTTCCCCGATAACGGGCAATGTCCTCCGGTAGGGCGTGCAGCGGCCAGTGCGGCGCGGTGAAGGCCGCATAGCAGAAATAGGGCTGTTGCCCCGGAGGCGCCTGCCCGATCATCCGGACGGCGCTGTCGGCAATCCAGTCGGTCATATAGAACGATTCCGGTGGGGTGAACTCCCGGTCTCCGATGGCCATCTTCCGGCCGGCATCCAGGCGGAAATAGCTGGAAGCTCCGCTGATCAGGGTGTGCGACTGCTCGAATCCGCGGTCTACGGGCCAGTGCGGCCGGTTCTCTCCGACGTGCCATTTGCCGGCAATCATGGTTCGGTACCCGGCTGACTGCAGGACCTCGCCGATGGTTACGCACCGGTCGTTCAGGTAGCCCTGGTAGGCCGGCCGGCCCCGGTTTTCCACCATGTGCCCGATGCCGGCCTGGTGGGGAAAGAGGCCGGTCAGCAGCGAGGCCCGGGTCGGGCAGCACCGGGCGGTATTGTAAAACTGAGAAAAGCGCAGGCCTTTCCGCGCCAGCTGGTCCAGGTTGGGCGTCCGGATTTCGGAGCCATAGCAGCCGATGTCGCTGAAGCCCATATCGTCGGCCATGATCAACAGGATGTTGGGCCGCGCGCGTTGGGCGGCTGCGGCTGCGGCATCGGCCGCCGGGAGCAGGCCGGCATTCAATCCCATGCCCAGGCCGCCGAGAAAGGTTCTTCGATCCATACCCAGTCCCTCCTTCATTTGGTTACAATAAGGTATCACTTCCCCGGTTCAGCGATAGACTTTTTTCTTTGCCAGAAAGGTTGTCAGCCCGGGCAGGAGAAGACGCTCGCTCAAAAGTCCGACCTGCGCGTTGAAGTCGCGGCCCGCCGCGCGGGGCAGCCGGCTCTCGAAATTGCGGATCTCTTCCGAAGGCTCCCATTGAAAGGCGAAATGCAGCCCGCGGGCCGCGCCCCTCCAGGCGCGATAGTTGCTGTAGGCCCGGACCGCGGGGTAGAAAAAGAAAATGTTGGGACCGGGCAAAGGCATCAGCAGCGCGCCCAGGCAGGCCAGAAAAAAATCGGTTCCAAACCAGAAGCGGTGCCGCCTGGCCTGGCGATGAAAAAAGCGATGCAGGGCGATGCGGGCTTCTTCCGGGGTGGCCGCGGAGGAATAGACGGCATGCGCCCTCCCGGCCGAAAGGAGCCGGGTGCACAGTCTTTCATTCAAAGGGAATTTGCTTTCCAGCATCCTGTAGAGATGGAGAACCTGCCGGTGTACCTTCCGGAGCCAGGAAGAACCTTCTTCCGCCGTCCCGCTTTCTTCCCCGGCAGCCTTTTCCTCCTCCCGTTCTTCGAAATAGGGAATCAGGTTTTTTCCGAACAGGTAGAGGCGCAGGATATTCACGGGAAAGGATCGGTCCGGGAAAGTTCAGCCCAGGGTGAGGGATACCTGTCGGAGGGAGCCCAACAGGGCGATAAACGCTTCTGTCCGGCGCGTGATGGGGGGCGGAGCCATCAAGCCGGAAACGACTGCCAGGGAATCGATCCCTGCAGCAATCAGGCCGGCGGCATTGGACAGGCTGATTCCTCCAATGGCCACCAGGGGCTTGCCTACCCGGGCCCGAATTCTTGCGGATTCCTCCACTCCGAGGGGAGGGCATTCGATTTTTTTGGTGAGGGTGGCAAAGACCGGGCCGATGGCGACATAGTCCACATCGCCATCCTGGTCCGCCCGGATCGCCTGTTCCATGTTCTCGGCCGATCGGCCGATCAGAGCCCGGGGCCCAAGCATCTGCCGGGCGATTCCGGGGGGGGTGTCCTCCTGCCCCAGGTGCACCCCGTCTGCCATGGTCCGGGCCGCCAGGCCCGGCCGGTCATTGACAATCAGCAGGGCGCCTGATTGCCGGCACAACCGGACGGATTCGGCAATCTGGGGAAACAGCTCCTCGTCGGACAAGTCCTTATCGCGAATCTGTATGCAGCGGCATCCGCCGCGCAGCAGTTCGCGGACGATATCCGGGTGGGCCATGCCGGCCAGCTGCCGGTCGGTGACCGCATACAGCACCGGCAGGGTCCGCCCTCCCGGGACGCCGATGATCCTTTGCCTTTCCATGAAGAGCGACGGCGAAAAATCAGGATGCGGCTTTTCCGGAATCCTGAAAGTAATGGTCCAGGAAATGGGTGTTGAGCCTGCCTTGAATGAAGTCTTCATCCTGCAGGATGCGGCGGTGGAGGGGCAGCGTCGTTTTCACGCCTTCGACCACGAACATTTCCAGGGCTCTGCGCATGCGGCCCAGAGTCTCCCGGCGGTCCCGGCCGTTGGTGATCAGCTTGGCAATCAGCGAATCGTAGTACGGAGAAATGACGCATTCGGTGTGGGCCGCGGAATCGACCCGCACGCCCGGGCCGCCCGGCGTGTGGAAGGTGCTGATTTTTCCGGGGCTGGGGGTGAACTTGACCGGATCCTCGGCGTTGATGCGGCATTCCATGCTCCAGCCGTCCCAGAGCACGTCATCCTGGCGCATCGGCAGCGGTTCGCCAGCGGCAATCAGGATCTGCTCCTTGAGCAGATCAATGCGGGTGATCAGCTCGGTTACCGGATGTTCCACCTGGATGCGGGTGTTCATCTCCATGAAGTAAAAGCGCTCCGGGCTTTCAAACAGGAATTCCACCGTGCCGCAGCTGGTGTAGCCGACGCGAGTCATGGCTTGGCAGACCAGGGTGCCCACATGCTGCCGCATTTCGGCGCTCAGCAGGGTGGAGGGAGCCTCCTCGATCAGCTTCTGGTGCCGCCGCTGAATGGAACACTCCCGTTCCCCCAGGTGGACGACATTGCCGTGCTCGTCGGCCAGAACCTGGAACTCGATGTGCCGTGGGCTCTCCAGATATTTTTCCAGGTATACTTCCGGATTATGAAAGGCCTTGTTGGCTTCGGTGCGGGCCAGATGCACGGCATTGACCAGCATGGCGGGATCCCGCACGATTTTCATTCCCCGGCCGCCGCCTCCGCCGACCGCTTTGACAATGACCGGGTAGCCGATATTTTCCGCCTCCATGGTGATAACCGCCGGATCGTGGCTCAGCTTTCCGGTGCCCGGCAGCATGGGCAGGCCCGCTTCGGCCATGGCGGCGCGCGCGGCGGCCTTGTCGCCCATCAGGCGGATCAGGGCGGAGCGGGGCCCGATGAACTTGATGCCGCAGGACTCGCAGACTTCGGCGAAGTGAGCGTTTTCGGCCAGAAAGCCGTAGCCCGGGTGGATGGCGTCGACGTTGGTGATTTCCGCGGCACTGATGACGCTGGGAATGTTCAGGTAACTTTCCGAGCTGGTCGCCGGCCCGATGCAGACCGCCTCGTCGGCAAAGCGGACGTGCAGGGCATGGCGGTCCGCCTCGCTGTAGATGGCCACCGTCTGAATTCCCAGCTCCTTGCAGGCGCAAATAATACGAAGAGCGATTTCCCCGCGGTTGGCAATGAGGATTTTATTGAACATGGCAGCCGGCACTCAGCGGACCATGCGACTGGACTGGCGGATGGCAAACAGCGGCTGGCCATATTCCACCGGCTGCTTGTTCTCTGCGTACACTTCGGCAATTTCCCCGGCGATATCCGACTCGATTTCGTTCATCAGCTTCATGGCTTCCACGATGCAGAGCACCTGGCCCTCTTCGACCTTGCTGCCGACTTTGACGAAGGGAGGGGCATCCGGATTGGGGGCTTTGTAGAAAGTGCCGACGATAGGCGAGCGAATAATATGATAGTCGACGGGGCGCTCCTCGGACCGCGCATCGACCGGAGCAGCGGCGGCCGTCGGAACGGGAAGGGCGGCCGCCGGGACCGGTGCCGCCGGAGAAAGGTTGGCCTCGATGGCCATGACAGCCTTGGCTTCCGCCGGCTCCGTGCTGCGCAGGCGGTTTCTGCGGATGCGCAGGTGCGTCCCCGCTTTCTCGTATTCGAACTCTTCAATATCGTATTCGACCAGATGTCGAATGATTTCCTGTACTTCTTTCAAGGTCATAAGAACCACGCTGTCGGAAAATGATTGCAGTGCGGAATTATAGGGGGCTCCGCACTATGGCCCCAAACGGCACCCCGTCCGACATAAGATGGTAATTATAGAACAACTGACCGGTTTCTTCGACTTAAAAAGAAGAAGGCCACAGGCGAAGGAGGACAACTCCGTGGCCGGCCACCCGCGCCGCGTATTCGGCGTCATGGGTGCCCCGATCCTGCTGGTACCAGAGATCCCGGATTTTCTGTTTTCCGGAAAGGCCCAAATCGCTCCAGCGGACCGAGATCTGCTGCTCTTCCGGCAGCAGGTTGAACAGCCCCAGAGCCTGGGAGCCATCTTCCAGCGGCTTCAGGAAAACCATTTGCCGGTCGCTTTCCCGGATGGGTTTTGCCTGGCGACCCAGGGGGTCCTGATTGACATCAATGACCTCTGCGTTGCAGAGCACGTTAAGGGTGAAGGGATCCAGCCGATTGATATCCCCGGAAAAAAACAGGGGGGAAGCCATCAGGGACCAGAGGGACATGTAGCTGTATTGCTCTTCGGCGGTCAAAGTCGTTTTCCGGGGGGGATCGTCGATGTTATGCGCATTGCCTACATAGCCGATCAGAATATAATCCGGATCGTTCCAGGCTCCCGGGCCGGCAAACGCATGGTGCCGGGCGTTCTTCCGGCCGATGTGGTAAAAACCGGGCAGCTCGTTTCCCCGCTCCAGCCCGAGGTCGCCGGTGGTTCGCCAGCATTGTCCGCCCACTTCGGCTCCCCATTTCCATACCTCATCTTTGCCGTACTGGCAAAGATTGAACAGGATATCCCGATCCAGCTGCTGCAGGAGGGCGCCCATCAGGCGGAAAGGGCGCTGGGCCCGCTCCAGTCCTTCGCCCTGGGCCACCCCGGTGTAAGAGCACCAGTCGTACTTCAGGAAATCGAAGCCCCAGGCCGCAAATTGCAGGGCATCCTCCTTTTCGTGCTGCCAGCTGCCGGCATAAACCTGGCAGGTATAAGGGCCGGGAGAGGTGTAAAGGCCCGCTTTGAGCCCTTTCCCGTGAATGTAATCGGCCAGGCCTTTCATGTCGGGAAAATGCCTGTTCGGAAGGATGGCTCCCCGGGCTCCGCGGGGCTCCCCGTGGATCATCGGATCCTTCTGCTCGGAGCTGACCATCCAGCAGTCGTCGATATTCACGTATTGATAGCCGAAGTCGGCCATTCCCGAACGGATCATGGAGTCCGCCGCCTGGCGCATCAGGGAGTCCGTGATCCGGTTGTACCAGGTGTACCAGCTGTTCCAGCCCATGGGCGGGGTCAGGGCCAGCGTATCCCCGACCACAATCTTGAACGGACGCCTGGCCTTGCCCTTTTCCCCGGTCGCCTGCAGCTCCACCAGGTACTCTCCCCGCTTTTCCGGAGTTCGCCCCCGGATAACGCCGGTATCGCGGTCCAGGATCAGCCCGGCGGGAAGGTTGCGGGCTTCAAAACGGATCGGACGCTCTCCGGTGCAGGGGATGCGATAGAGAAAGGGTCGGCCGGGGCGGCAACCGTAAACCCGGGGGCCATTGATTCGCGGCTCGGGTCCGGGTGCGGGCGTACGTATGGGTTCGGCCTTCATGGCACCGGAGGCCAGTAAAAGGAGGAATGCCGGCAGCATCCAGGACCGCCGCAGCCCGGAGACTCTATTTTTCCTGATGGACATATCTTTTACCTCGAAAAGGGGATCGTGATTCTGCATTGCCCTGAGGACAGAGGTCCATGGAGGGAGCAGCCAATCGAGAATCCATTTAACCCAATCGAACATTTTCCATGATATATTATTTACATTGCGATTGAAACGGAGAGATTTGCCGGACCTGCCCTTGGTTGTGAAAATGGCAGGAGGGTTTCCAATCTCCGAAGATCAACCCTTTGACCGGGAGATCGTTTGTGCTGCGAGAACGAGTACAAATGGGGATGCCGCATCGGATCCCGACATGCCGCAGGCCACTGTTCAGGGGAAAACTTTTACTGCTTCTCGGTTTTCAGTGGTTGGCCTGGCCCTGCTCCCAGCCCTTCGCTCCTGCCTCCGGGTCCCAGACCCTGAGAGCCGCCGGACCGGGAGAGCTGTCGATGGCCGAAAAAACACGAGTGCAGACCGAGAGGTTCGCCTTCCATGGCTCCCTGGCGGATACCCTGCGGAAAATTCCCCCGGGCGGTCAGGTTCTGATGACCGACTGGCCCATGTCTCCCGGAAAGAGGATCGCTGCGGTTTTGAAGCGGGTGGAGATCTACTCCCCGGAGGCCAAAATCTATCGGGTCGACAAAAAAGGCCTTGTGGAACTTCCGCGCTCGAGATGGATGTTCTTTCAGGGTCGCGGCCAGGAGGATTCCGGCGAGCGCTTTTCTCTGAGCCTGGATCCGGATTCCGGGAAAATGGAATCCTTCCAGGTCAGCACCCGGGGAACGTTTCACATCCGGCAGGATGATGTTCCGGGTGCGGGCCGGTATCGGCTGATGGAAGACGGCTGGGCTTACAACGAGCTGGGAGAAGCGGTTTCCCGGTTGAACTGGTCATGCGGGGCCGACGACCTGCCGGTTACAGAAAATCCCCCGCGCCCCATACACCTTCGATCCGCAAACCAGCAGCAGCCTTCCATTACCTCTTTGCATGGAATGATTCTGGGGGTCGATACCGATAACGAATTCATGTCGCTGAAGTTCAGCGACAACACGACCAATGCCACCAACTATGTCGCCGCCCTGATCAGCGGCATCAGCGTGGTCTACGAGCGGGATCTGCTGGTCCGGCTTTTGCAGGGAACCACTTACTTGCGCGTGTCCTCCAGCCCGGATCCCTATACCCAGACCAGCGCCGGAGGGGCTACCGTGGCCCAGCTGCAGGAGTTCGGCAATTACTGGTCCGCGAACATGGGGGCGGCAAGCCGCGGGCTGGCGACGATGCTCTCCGGCAAGCAGACCAGCAACTATAGCTCTTCGGGCATCGCCTGGGTCGGGGATACCGGGCAGTGCCTGTGCTCGACGACCTACGGGTACAGCTTTTTTCAGGTGTTCAAGTATCCCGGCAGCACCGCCGCAAGCGACGTATCCGTCGCGGCGCACGAAATCGGACACAACTTCGGATCGCCCCATACCCACTGCTATTCCCCGCCGATCGACCTGTGCTATAACCAGACCGGCTGTTACGCCGGTGCCACCAGCTGCCCGGCCGCAACCACCATCAACGGGGTTGCCAACGTGCGGGGTACACTCATGAGCTACTGCCACATGCTGGGCGGCTGCAGCAGCACGCCGGTATTTCACCCGACTTGTGTGGCCAAAATCGCCCCGCTGATCAATCTGAAAGTCGGCACCTGCATCACTCCCATAAGCAACCCGGTTCCGACCCTCAGCAGCATGAGCCCGACCTCGGCAACGGCCGGAAGCACGGCGTTCAACATTACAGTCAACGGCACGAATTATGTATCCGATTCCGTGGTGAAGTGGAACGGATCGAGCCGCAACACCACCTTTGTAAGCGCCGGCCAGCTGACCGCGGCCATCACTGCCGCGGATATTGCCGCTGCCGGAAGTGCCAGCGTTACGGTGCATAATACGACCCCGGGAGGAGGGACATCCAGTGCCCTTACCTTCACCATTCTGAGTCCCAGCAATCCGGTTCCCATGTTGAGCAGCCTCAGCCCGTCCTCGGTGACTGCGGGAAGTTCTGCCTTCACTATGACGTTGAACGGCGGTAACTTTCTGGCCGGATCGGTGGTGCAGTGGAATGGAGGGAATCGAACGACCACCTATGTGAGCTCCACCCAGCTGACCGTGTCGGTTTCGGCATCGGATGTGGCTACAGCCGGATCGGCCACTGTTTCGGTGTTCAATCCATCTCCCGGGGGGGGCACCTCCAACACCTTGACATTTACCATTCAGTCGATCTCCAACCCGGTGCCGATCGCCAGCAGCCTCAGCCCGTCCTCAGTGAGCGCGGGAAGCTCAGACTTTACCTTGACGTTGAACGGCGGTAACTTTCTGAGCGGGTCGGTGGTGCGGTGGAATGGAGGGAACCGGACCACCACCTTTGTGAATTCCACCCAGCTGAACGCCAGCATTTCGGCATCGGATGTAGCGACGGCCGGGACGGCTAACGTTGCGGTGTTCAATCCGTCGCCCGGAGGCGGCACCTCCAACACGTTGACCTTCACCATTCAGTCGGTTTCCAACCCGGTGCCGGCTCTCAGCAGCCTTACTCCGTCCGGATCGATTGCAGGAAGCTCTGCTTTTACTCTGGCGGTGAACGGAACCAACTTTATCAACGGATCCACGGTTCGGTGGAACGACAGCAGCCGTACAACCAGCTATATCAGCGCCAATCAGCTTTCCGCGTATATCCCGGCCACCGATATTGTGACCGCGGGAACGGCAAGAGTCACCGTTTTCAATGGCAGCCCCGGCGGCGGTACATCCAATATGCTTCCTTTCAATATTGTCGCCGCCGCAACATTGAACCGCAAAGGCTATCTGCCGGTTATTCTAAAGGATGTCGTGGCGCTGGCCTGCGGATTTGACTCTCCGTTCAACGGGGATATGTCGGGCTGGCAGGTCCATTCCGGCTCCTGGACGGCCGGCAGCCAATATATGACCGGAACCGGCCTGACAGGAGTAAGGTCTTCCGTAAGCCGGGCCACCGCCTATTCCAATTTGGTTTATGAGGCGAAGCTCATGCGATACGGCACGGACACAGATGCCAATACGCTCTATATCCGGGGAACCGTGAGCCCGCTGGACAGTTCCAATCAGTGGTATAGCGGCTACGGATTCCAGTTTACCCGCGACGGTTCGTACTTTGTCTTTAAAAGGGTTGCGGGGGTAACCACCACCCTGCAGTCCTGGACCGACTCCGCTGCCTTGTACCAGGGAAGTGCCTGGAACACGCTGCGCGTTGTGGCTAGCGGAACCAGCCTGAGCTTTTATGCCAACGGCGCTTTGCTCTGGAGCGGTTCGGATGCCTCCCTTTCGTCCGGATCTGTAGGAATAGGAATGTATTGTTCCTACACCGACACGCTGCTGGTCGACTGGGCAACTCTTTCCTGCAGCCCGTAGGGCAGAGGAGATCGAAGCCGGACGGCTTGGCAAACGTGTGCAGCCGCCTTTCCCTGCCCGGGGAAAGACAGCCAAACCGGTACGGATTTGAATTTCCAGGACGGGCCTCTGGCCCTTGGACGGACCCGGGATAAATGGGATTGTACGGGCCTGTCTTCGCGGATGGAGCTGTCAAAAGCAAGCCTTCTTGCCGTCCGGGTTGCCCTGGCTTCCAGCTCCTTCCTTCCGGATCTTCCCCTCTTCCTGTGAAAAGCTTTGGCTCACAGGAAGAAAGGAAGAGCGGGAAGAAAAGGGAGGCGGCCTGTGGGAAGAGAATGGGTTCAGACGCCCATTCCGTTTTATTTAGAGCCAGGATTCCGATACGATATTCCCCTGGAGGCCGACCACGGTGGTCTTGACGGGCACTTTACGCTTGGCGGTGCGCTGCGCGGTCTGCGCCAGGCGGACCAGCCCGTGGCAGCAGGGCACTTCCATGACCATCACCTGCAGCGTGTTGATTTCCGCCTGTTCGATCAGATCGACCAGCTTGGCCAGATAGGTGTCCTGGTCCTCATCCAGCTTCGGGCAGGCAATGGCCAGCGACTTCCCTTTGAGATATTGACTGTGGAATCCGCCCAGGGCAAAGGCCACGCAGTCGGCCGCCAGCAGAAGATCGGCTTTCCGGAAATAGGCGGCGTTGGGGTTGATCAGGTGCATCTGGATCGGCCACTGGCGAAGCTGCGACGGCTGAGGGCCCAGGTCCTCCGGTTTGGCATTCTCCTCTTTGGCAAAGGAAAGAACGCGGGATCCGGGGCAGCCGCCCGAAGGGGGAGCGGCGGGCTTGGCCGGGCCCGGAGCCGGTGCGGGCTGCGGGCTGCGGGGCGGAGCCGGCAAGGCGTGAATGGTCTGAAAAATCTCGTCGACGTCGAAGGGGATCTCCTCCCGGTGCTCGCGCAGGTACCGGGCGCCCTCCTTTAAGAATTCAAACTGCTGGTGCTCCTTGAGGTGCTTCAGGTGGGCCAGGATCACGTTCTTGCCCTGGGGCACCATGACCTTCATGACCGCGGTCTCATCATAGCGCTCCGCCTCCCGGGTTTCGATGGTGATGGCTCCCACCGGGCAATGCCCCAGGCAGGCGCCCAGCCCGTCGCACATCAGTTCGCTGACCAGGGTGGCCTTGCCGTCAATCATCTGCAGCGCGCCTTCATGGCAGTTGGGTATGCAGGCCTCGCAGCCGTTGCAAAGGTCCCGATCGATTCGTACGATTTCTCTTTTCGTCATGGTGTTCCACCTTTCTGGAAAATATATATTTAAGTATTTCAATACCAATATACCACATAATTCCGGCGGGAGCAATCCTGCGGTACGAATTTGTTTGAAGGCGGAGGAGGCCCCGGGGGCTGCGTCGGCGCCGACGCAGCCCCCGGGGCGGCATTCGCGGGGGGCGGGGCGGCGGCCTTAGACCTGCTCCGGCACCACGAAGGGCGGCCGGTAGGGATCCTTGACCAGCTGGTTGGCCCAGCGGGTGATGTCATACTCCCCTTGGGAAACGAAGCGCTCCTGGGCGGCGTCCACGTTCAGCCAGGGACCCAGCACCGGGGGGGCGGCGCTGAGATCCACCTCGTTGGCCGCCAGGTGCTCCTCGAAGCGCTGCAGGCTGTCCTTGACGTCGGGCTGGGCGGCAACGGCCTCCCGGACCGCGGCCGGCGCGGTTCGCTGCCCGAGGCGGTAGGAAATGTTGGCCAGGTGGCAGAGCGCGGAGGAAATGTGTCCTCCCAGAACCGGGGCGTTCAACTCGGAGCTCTGGCGGCTGCGCAGGGTGCGGATGAAATTGGCGGTGTGATCCCCCCCGCCGTCCCCCTGAAACTGCTTGACCCTTTTCTTGTCGTTATCGTAGATCCAGCCGCCCCCGGCACCGCCGGCAAAATAGCCCTGTTCGCACTGGATGACCACCCCGATGCGCACGCCGCGGTATTGATCCATGGCGGCCATCCCCTTTTTCTGCGGCAGTCCGCGGACCTCGAAAATGAGCGGGGCGGGGCGGTAGTCGAAGACCGCAATCTGCGTGTTGGGAGTCGTGCCGTCGTCGTCGTAGCCGAAACGGCCGCCGATGCTCATCACCCGCGGCGGCAGCCCCTGCTGCCCCAGCGCCCAGCGGCACATGTCCATTTCGTGGATTCCCTGGTTGCCGATATCGCCGTTGCCGGTCGCCCAGTTCCAGTGCCAGTCGTAATGCAGCTCCTTGCGCATCAGCGGCCCGAGCGGGGCCGGCCCGGTCCAGAGATCGTAGTGGACGCTCTTGGGTATCGGCTGCGGCCCGGGCACCTTGCCGATGCTTTTTCTATCCTTGTAGCAGAATCCCCGGGCAACCAGGATCTTGCCCAGGGCGCCGGACTGCAGGTAGGCGAAGGCTTCCTGCAATCCCTTGTCGGATCGGGATTGCGTTCCCGCCTGGACAATGCGGTTGTATTTCTGGGCGGCTTCCACCAGCTTGCGTCCCTCCCAGGGATTGTGGGAAACCGGCTTCTCCACGTAGACGTCTTTGCCCGCCTGGCAGGCCCAGATGGCCATCAGCGAATGCCAGTGGTTGGGAGAGGCAATGACCACCGCATCCACATTTTTACTTTCCAGGAGGCGGCGGACATCGATAAAAGTGTCGACCTTCTCGCTGCGGGCGGCGAACCGCGCGTTTTCGCGCTGCAGAATTTCGTCATCGGCGTCGCAGAGCGAGGTGATCCGCACCCCGGGGATCGCCCGGAACACATCGATGTGCTGTCGCCCTTTGCCCCGTATGCCGATCATGCCAAGACGCACTGCGTCGTTGGCACCCTGAATCATATTGCTTGCTTTGACGTTCCGTGGGAAAGCGGCCGCAGCAAGAGTGCTGGCAGCCAGGGAGGAATGAAGCCAATACCGGCGGCTGGTTTTTGCTGTCATAGGTTTTGGTACCATAAAAAAATTGATACAGAAATACACCCTTCCAAAATAGCCAAGGTAGTTTAGCAAAATAAGGCGGGTTATTCAATATAAGTCCCAAACTCGCTTAAGGTTATAATTCATCCTCGTGGCTTCAAGCCGGAAAAATCCGAACAGCGATAAAGGAGGAAGGATGGTTTTCTCGGTGAAATCCCTGGTCTGGACGGGAGCGATCCTGCTGTGTATGGAGGCGGGGGCGGCGCGGGCCGCATCGCAGGCGGCTCCGCCGCCGGGCGCTCCGGCCTCCGGGAGTTCCGAATCCGCGCCGCGTCCGGCCTGGATGGCCGGCAGCCTCGGGAAAATCGAGGAAGAGCTCAGCGCCCGGTACGGTCCGCTGCAGAGGGCCCGGCTGCACCGCGGCCTGCACCAGGTGGCATCCTTTTGGCGAGCGGAAGACGGCGACGCCGGGCAGTTTGCGGCCTTTGTGCGGGAAAATTATGCCGGAACCGCCGCGGTGCGCGATGCCCTTTTCGAGCGGCTGGAGGCCCTCCTGGAGCAGCTGGACGGGCATATGACCGAAATCGTACGCCACTTCCGGCAGCAATCGGAGCTGGACCGGGGCCCCGTGTTGCCCATGGATGAACTGTTTGCCGGGTATAATCCTGCGGCTCACATCCAGGAGGATTTTTTTCATAACCGGCTGGCCTTCGTGGTGCTGCTCAATTTCCCCCTGACCACCCTGGAAGAGCGTCTGCAAAAAGGCGAGTCCTGGAGCCGGCGGGAGTGGGCGGAAGCGCGCCTGACAGCGCGCTTCGCCAAGCGGATTCCGGCGGAGGTTTACCTGGAAATGACCCGGGCGGTGGCCCGGGCGGAGAGCTACATCGCCTCCTACAACATCTGGATGCATCATCTGCTCACCGCGGACGGCAAGAGGCTGTTTCCGCCCGGCCTCTTTTTGCTGCTGCACTGGAATCTGCGGGATGAGATCAAGGCCAGCTATGGGGATCCGGTCCAGGGCCTTGCCAAGCAGCGGACCATCCGGCAGGTCATGGAGCGGATCATCCAGCAGACCATTCCGGCACCGGTGATCGACAACCCCTACCTGGACTGGAATCCGTGGAGCAACCAGGTGCGGCTTTCGGATGTGCGCGATGCGGACCTTCCGGTGCCCCCGGGGCTGAGGGCCAAGGCGGACCCCGAACCGGATACGCGCTATGCGCGCCTCCGGGAAGTTTTTCAGGCCGCCCGCCGGGTGGATCCCTTCAGCCCGCTCACTCCGACGCTGATGGCCCGCCGCTTCGAGGAGGACCGCGAAATACCCGAAAGCCGGGTGCGTGCGGTTCTGGAGCAGGTCCTGGCCTCCCCCCTGCTGGCCCGCACCGCGCGGCTGGTGGAGAAAAGGCTGCAGCGCCCGCTGGAGCCTTTCGATATCTGGTACAACGGCTTCCGCTCCCGCGGGCGCAGCAGCGAGGCGGAGCTGGATGCCCTGGTCGCCCAGCGCTACCCTTCGGCCGAAGCCTTTCAGAAGGATATCCCGTCCATTCTGGAGAAGCTGGGATTCAAGCCCGACAAAGCCCGGTGGATCGCCGGCCACATCGCCGTCGACCCGGCCCGCGGATCGGGGCACGCCATGGGCGCTGCCATGCGCACGGCGCAGGCGCGCCTGCGCACCCGGGTCGGCAAGGGCGGCATGAATTACAAGGGATACAATATCGCGGTGCACGAGCTGGGGCATAACGTCGAACAGGTGCTCACCCTGAACGGAATGGACCACACCCTGCTGCAGGGGGTGCCGAATACGGCCTTTACCGAGGCTTTTGCCTTCGTCTTTCAGAGCCGGGATCTCGAGCTGCTGGGGCGGAAGGCGCCGGATCCCGGGGAAGAAAATCTTCGCATCGTGAATGAATACTGGAACACCTGCGAGATTGCCGCCGTCTCCCTGGTGGATATGGCCATCTGGCACTGGATGTACGAACACCCTTCGGCCACAGCCGCGGAACTGAAGGAAGCGGTGGTGCAAATCGCCAGGGACATATGGAATCGATATTACGCCCCGTGTTTCCGGGTCCGCGATACCCCGCTGCTCGCCATCTACTCGCACATCATTCAGTCGTACCTCTACCTCCCGGACTACGCTCTGGGTCACCTGATTTCCTTTCAGATCGAAGAGCGCATCCGCCAGGCAGGAGTGGTGGGTCCGGAAATGGAGCGGATGACCCAGGCCGGGAACATCGCTCCGGACCTCTGGATGAAGAAGGCGGTCGGTACCGCGGTGGGGCCGCAGGCCCTTCTGGAGGCGGCGGAAAAAGCGATTTCCGCTCTGGAAAGCACCGCGCCAGGGAAACCATTTTAACCTGCCGAGGATCCTTATGACTTCATTCCCATCTGCTGTTCCCATGCTTTCGGTGGTCATACCGGTTTACAACGAAGAAAAAACGATCCATTCGATCGTGCAGGAGGTTCTGAAGCAGGAATGCGTCCAGGAGCTGATCATCGTCGACGACTGCTCGCGGGACGGAACCTGGCCGGTGCTGGAGAAGCTGGCGGGTGAGGAGCCCCGCATTCGATTGAGCCGCCATTTCAACAACCGGGGAAAGGGCGCCGCCCTGCGGACCGCCTTCCGCATGGTGAGTGCGCCCGTGGCCGTCATTCAGGATGCCGACCTGGAATACGATCCCGAGGATTACCCGGCCCTGCTCCGGCCGATTCTTCAGAACAAGGCCGATGTGGTTTTCGGTTCCCGCTTCCTGGGAAGCGGCGCGCACCGGGTGATCTATTTCTGGCACTATATCGGAAACAAGCTGCTGACCACCCTCAGCAACATGTTCACCAATTTGAATCTTACCGACATGGAGTGCGGGTACAAGCTGTTCCGCAAAGAGGTCCTGGAAGGCATTGAAATCGAGGAGGACCGCTTCGGCTTCGAGCCGGAAATCACCGCCAAGGTCTCTTCGCTGAAGGTGCGCATTTACGAGGTTCCGATCTCCTATTACGGAAGGACCTACGCCGAAGGGAAAAAAATCGGGTGGAAGGACGGGGTCAGCGCCCTGCGTTGCATCCTCAAGTACAACCTTTTCCGCTAGGTTTTCTGCAGCCGGTAGGGGGAGAGCGGGATCGAAAAGTCCGGCCGCTTCCGCAGGGGAAGGCCGCTCTTGTGCAGCGCCGCCGATAGCATGGCGGCCGCATGACGGTTGGTTTCCGCAACCGCTTCTTCTTCGCGGATCCGCAGGCAGCTCCCGTTCTGGTAAACGATCTGCCCGTGGACCATGGTCAGGTCGACGGGGTGGGGCGACAGGTTGTAGAGGACTGCGGCCAGCGGGTCGCTCTGCGCGCCGGCATAGGCCATCCGGTCCAGACGCAGCAGCACCAGGTCCGCGGCTTTTCCGGGCTCGAGGCTGCCGATGTCATCCCTTCCGAGCGCCCGGGCTCCCCCCCGGGTGGCCATCCAGAGCGCTTCTTCCGCGGTGATCCAGGCCACGCCCGGCTCCAGGCGGTGCAGCAGCATGCACTGCCTGGCTTCCGCCAGCATGTGGGAGGAGTCGTTGGAAGCGGAGCCGTCCACCCCCAGGCCGACCGGCACCTGGCGATCGAGCAGCCGGCGGATGGGTGCGATTCCCGACCCCAGGCGGAGGTTCGAGGTGGGACAATGAGCGATGCTGGTGCCGGTTTGTCCCATTTTTTCGATCTCCGGTTCGTTCAGGTGAATGCAGTGGGCCAGCCAGATATCCTGCCCCAGCCAGCCCAGGTTCTCCAGGTAATCGAAAGGCCGGCAGTGATAGGTCTTCCGGCAATACTCTTCTTCGTCCAAAGTCTCGGCGAGGTGGGTATGGCAGGAAACCTTGTATTCCCGCGCCAGCCGGACGGTTTCCTTCATCAGTTGGTCGGTCACGTTGAAAGGAGCGCAGGGGCCCAGGGAAATCCGGGTCATGGCCAGGGGAGCCGGATCGTGGTAGGTTTCCAGCAGGCGGCGGCAATCCTCCAGGATGGCCTCCTCGCTCTGGCAGATGTCATCCGGGGGCAATCCCCCGAGGCTTTTGCCCCGGCTCATCGACCCCCGGCAGGGCTGAAAGCGAATCCCTATCTGCCGGGCGGCATCGATTTGCCGATCGATGAAATGTCCGGAGCCGACCCGGGGAAAGAGGTAAAGATGATCGCTGGTGCAGGTGCAGCCGCTGGCCAGCAGTTCGGCCATGCCGGTCAGAGAGGCGGCGTATACGGCTTCCGGAGTGATTTCCCTCCAGATCTCGTACAGGGTCAGCAGCCAGGGAAAAAGCCCGGCGGTCTGCACCAGCGGGATGTTCTTGGTCAGCACCTGGATCAGGTGATGATGGGTGTTGACCAGGCCGGGAATCACCAGGCAGTTTTTCCCGTCGATGATCCGCTCGGCGGCCAGGGGCGGCTCTCCGGTGCCTACGGAGAGAATCCGCGGGCCCTCAATCTGGATGTAGGCGTCCGACAGGAGATCGCGCCGGTCGTTCATGGTGGCCAGCAGCTGAATGTTCTTGATCAGCAGGGTCGGGGGCATAAGGCTCCTTGGTAGTTTCGTTCGGGGGGACGGCCGAAGGAAAAAGTCGGCTCAGGCATAAAAGGGCGAATAATGGCTGGTCATCAGGCCGAAAAGTCCGCCGGTGTGAAGGAAGAGCAGTTCGGGATCCGGTCCGAACAGGCCTTTTTCCCATTCCTGTACCATGCCGTAGAAGGCTTTGGCCGTGTATACCGGCTCCAGGATCAGACCTGTTTCCGCGGCCAGCCGGCGAATGCACAGGTGAATCTCCGCGGGGGCCTGGGAATATCCCGAGAAAACGTAGCCGTCGACAATCCGTATTTCCTCCGGGCGGATGGTTACCGGGAGACGGAATCGTCGGACGGCGCGTTCCATTTCGCCCAGAATGCGTTCCTGGAAATAAGCGGCGCTGTCGCAAATGTTGATTCCCCAGACCGGAATATCCCAATGCAGCAGCCGGGTGCCCAGCCAGAGTCCGGTGTAAGTGCCCCCGGAGCCGACCGCGCAGACCAGGCCTTTGACCGGCAGTGCGGCCTGCCGCACCTGGTGATAGATTTCCTCGGCGGCCAGAATGTAGCCGAAGGATCCCAGGGAATTGGATCCCCCTTCCGGAATGATGTAGGGGCGATGTTCTTCCCGGATCAGACGGTCCGCGAATTCCTGCATGAGCTGGTCTCTGCGCCGGCTGTAGTCTTCGGCGGAAAGGAAGTGCAGGTCTGCACCCAGAACGCGGTCCAGAAATAAATTCCCTTCCAGGGGGGCATCCGCGCCGCCCCGGAGGAACAGGTGGCAGTTCATTCCCAGGGAAGCGGCGGCCGCCGCGCAGGTCCGGGCATGGTTGGACTGAATCCCGCCGCAGGTCAGGACCGAGTCGCACCCCTCGCCCCGGGCTTCGGAGAGCAGGAATTCCAGCTTGCGGATTTTATTTCCGCTGGTCAATGTACCGGTCAGGTCGTCTCTTTTAACCCACAGCGCCCCGCTGCGGGGCAGCAGGGAACAGGAGATTTTTTCAATGGGAGTAGGCAGTTGGGCCAGCGGCAGGCGGGAGGGATAAGGGATCGAGTTCATAGCCAAAGGATTATATTCCAATCCGCCGGGTGCGTCGAGGGTAAGGTTCCTGAGTATAGAACTGTATTGTGGGTCCGTAGTTTATTTGGTAGGATGTGTACTTTGCTTAAAGCGCGTGAGTATATAACATAATTAGAACTTCGGGATCCATACGGATTTAAGGAGTAGAAATGAAGCAGACCCGGGAAGAACAGGAATCGGAATTGAAACGTCTGTTGCTGGAGAAGGAGAAACAGGAAAACAAGCTGAAGGAAATACAGCGAAGCCTGGACAAGCTGATCGCCGGCTGGAAGGCGGTGGAAGAAGAGCCGGCGGCCAAGCCGCCTGCTCCCGCGAAGAAGAGAGAAATCACCGTTACGCCGGAAGAAAAGAAGCGCCGCTCCGAGCGGATGAAAGAGTACTGGCAGGAGTACAGGAAAAAGAAAGCGACCAAGCCTGCCAAGGCCTGATTGCAGCAGGTTTATTCGGCTCCGGGGCCGCGGGACGCTTCCTGAATGAGTATAGAAATGAAAGCTCCGCCCGCCCCGCTGGGTTTATTCATCGTTGTGTTCCTTTTTCTTTTTGTACATAAAAGAAATACACAACATCCTTTCCTGGCAAACTCCTAAAAAGTCGAAATCTCGTTTTGTTCTGCTGTTCCTTACGGGATTTGCGTGTGTACCGCACGGGACGAAATGGCGGATGTCGTACCGTTGTACTCCGACCTTGCCTTGTCGGGCCTCGCGTAATCCGGCCCAGGCTGTGATTCCGAGGCATAGTCCCATCGGGACGGCAGAACCGGACGAAAAAACGATTCTTTACGAAGCCATCATGACAGCTTCGCAAAAATTCCGTTTTGGAATTCAGAATCCAGAAGATAGAATTCAGGATAGGGGTAACCTGTTGAAAATATGTCTTTAATATTCTGGCTTCTGGCTACTGGCTTCTGACTTCTGCATTCTGACTTCCTGTTTTTCTGACTCATTACGAAGCCATCATCTTTCCTGGCAGCATTCGCTTTTCTTCCCGGTCATTCCCGGGGTTGCCCGATGAAAGGCCCGCTCAACGAAACTTCTTGATGTAGTCCATGAAAAGTCGGGCCGTGCGGTCCAGGTTTTCCACGCTCCCCCCGCCTTCCAGCACCTCGCACATCTCGTAGGCAATATATCCCTGGTAGCCGATTTCCCGCAGGGTGGAAATGAAGCTGTCGTAATCGACCAGCCCGGGCCCCATCGGGATGGCCCTTTCCACGGCCTCCGCTTTCAGGTAGTTGGTCAGCTCCAGGGAGTAATTGAACCGCGGGTGGCGGACATATTGCGCTGTAGTGGTATGGACAATGAAGGGCTTCATGGTGAGTATGGACTGCCGTATTTCCTCTTTGCTCAGCCCCTCCAGGGTGGGCGACCAGGCGTCCCAGGCGGACTTCACGTTGGGCAGGTTGACTTCCTTGAGCAGCCAGGACATGACGTCGTGGTGCAGGGCGATGTCGTGGTGGTTCTGGACGGCGAGGGTTATGCCGTATTTGGCGGCCTGCGCTCCGGCCAGCTTCAGCCCTTCGAGCACGGTGGCGTACTGCTTGTCATAAGGGATGCCGCTGCGTTCATACCCGGTATAAATCCGGATCATATTGGTTCCCAGGTCAGCGGCCATTTTAGACAGCTCGCCGATATACGCAGCCTGTATCTCCAGGTGGGGAATTCCGGCGCGATCAATTCCGGCGGTGAAATCCGAATAGGCTGCCAGGCAGACCAGCTTGAGCCCCAGTTCCTCGATGCGGGCCCGCAGCCGCTTGCGGGCGGCGGCGTCGTAGTCCAGCAGGGAGAGGTGAGGCCTTTTGGCTACCAGCATGACTCCGTCGTATCCGAACTGCTTGGCTTTGACCAGAAACTCCTCCACGGGAAGAGTGGCCTGGCCGCGCCAGATGCCGGCGTAGCTGATGGAGTGCAGGCAGGTCTTGAGCTTGAAGTCGGCCGGATTCCCGGTGGGAGTCGGCGGCTGGCCCATCAGCAGGGAACTGCAGCAAAAGGCGGCAAAAAGAATAAAACAGAAGGACAGGGGAATGGCTCTCATGAAAGCTTGCTCCTTGATATGCAAAAGATTAATTGCGTTTCTCTCCCGGTATCCGTGGTGCGGCAACCGATCTGGTCGCGCAGAATTCAGGTCAGTTTCTATAATATGACTTCCAGGTTGTCCAGCGTGCCGCGCACCCGGAAGGGAGGGGCACTCTGAACGGCTCCGGAGACGACCCCCATAATGGCTCCGAAAAGGGAATCCTGGCCCCGCGAAGGAGCCTGCATCTTAGGCTGTACCTGGTAGTCGAGAAAGCCCTGGGTGGTAAAGGATCCGTCCAGCAGCAGGGTTAGCAGGCCGGCGCGGGCCTCCATGGACCTGCTTTTTACTTCCTTTCCCGTAAACCGATAGTCGGACTGCACATTCAGGTCGCTCGACAGCTTTTCGTCACCGGAGGCGATCCGGGTCAGGGTGTTCAGGAATTTCAGCTTTTCCGAGAGCTCGAAGGTATTGATTTTTCCTTTTTGAATGGTGAAGCGGCCGTCGGCGCGCAGGTTCTGGATGGACTGCTCACGGTGAAAGTCGAGCCCGGCCCCCTGGAGGTTTCCGGTCAGGTCCAGAAGACCTTCCATGCGCGGCTTGCCGGAAGCGGAGGCGAAAATCAGACCGAGATCCGCCTGCCGGATTTCGACTTTGAGCTGGTACTCCGGAAGACGGGAGCCCGGGAGAATCTGTCCCGAAGATTTAAGCTGGCCGCCAAAAATCTGACCCTGGAGCTGGGGAATGACCAGCTGATTGTCGGTCCAGCGGAGCTGCATGACCACCTGCTCCGCATTCCGGGGACCGATCCCCAGCCGTTCGACCGCCAGAGTGCCCTGGATGTCCGAGGCGCTGGAAGGGGAAGAGGTCAGGCTTTTGCCGCCGGCGGGAATGGCGACGGAAGTTTCCTGGACCAGGTTTCTCCATCTCTCGATATTTTCCAGCTTCAGCTCCGGGCTGCGCAATTCAAAACGGACGATCGGTTCCAGAAAAGAGTTGACCTGGATATTCCCTTCAAACGTGCTGTTGTCCAGCCTGGCTTTTACCTGCTCGATAAGCAGGCGGTTCTGGACCAGGCGCGCCAGCCCCTCATCAATCAGCAGGGGCGGGGTCAGCCGGCTGAGTTGAATCGTGGCCCCTTCCAGGTTGACTTCCGCCTGGGCGCTCAGAAAGGGGTTTCCTTCCGGAGGATCGGGATCCCAGAACCGGGCCCGGATATTTTGAATCTGAAAGGCCGGACGGGACGAGGAGCTGTCATCCCAGTATCCTACGGTCATTTCGTCCAGTTGCACGTTCAGGCCTTTGGGGAAGCCGGCTTCATTCCGCTCGCCGGCAGGAGAAGTGCCGGCCGGCGAGGTCCCTGGCGCGGCATCCTCTTTCGGGGCTTTCTGGCTCAGGACTTCCCTGTTGAGCTGCAGGACCGGCTTGGAAATCCGAATGGACTCCACCTCCGTTTTCCCCCGCAGGTAGGCGAGGGGGTCCACATGGATCTCGACGGAGGGGGAGACCATAAGGTCCATGCCGGCCGGCAGGCGCGAGTCCTGAATGTGAAGGTTTTCGATTTGCAGCCGAAAAGACGGGATGGTCTTGAGCTGCAGGCGGTCAAAGGAAACCTTGCGGCGCAGAACCTGCTCCAGCTTGGACTGCACCAGCGGCCGGAAGTGGTTCGCATCCATCAGAATGGGAATACAGAGAAGGGCAATCAGCACCAGGATCAGCACTGCGCCCAGCACGGCAATGGCTTTTTTCATAATCGATTGTTCGCTTTCCTGCCGGCAACCGCCCGCTGCTTCCCGACTCGCCGAAATCCGGCGGAGCCGTTGCCGTATCGCTCCTAAATACATAATTCTGCCATAGGAAACGGGCAAAGGGAAATCAAGGTGGAGCCATGCATTCCACACGAAGATAACTTATAATCCGGAAAAGCCGGACCAGGAGTATAAAATGAGCGACAGCGGTTATTGGCAGGAAACGTTTGATCTGCAGGACCCGGGCCTTCCGCCGGTCCTGGACGAATTGCCCTTCTGGTCGGCTCCGTTCGGGTTGCGGCTTATGGAGGCCATACCCTACCGGCGCGGGCAGCGGGCTCTGGATATCGGCTGCGGCACCGGATTTCCTTTCCTGGAACTTGCCATGCGCCTGGGGCCGTCCTGCTTCGTGGCAGGATTGGAGCCCTGGGCCGGAGGGCGGCAGAGGGTCCGCCAGAAGCTGGATCGCTACCGGCTCGACAATGCCCTCGTCGTGGCGGGGTGCGCCGAGGAGCTGCCATTTCGGGAGGAAACGTTCGACCTGCTGGTCTCCAACAACGGCTTGAACAATGTGCAGGACTTGAGCCGGTCGCTCGGGGAGTGCCGCCGCGTGTGCCGCGCGGGCGGGCGGCTGATTTTCACCGCCAACACCGATCGCACCTTTCACCGCTTCTATGCTCTATTGGCCGGGGTGCTGACGGAGCTGGGCCGGCCGGACCTCTGCGGCGGCATGGAGGAGCACATCCGGCGGAAAAGGCCGTCCGTGCCGGTGTGGGAAACCACTCTGGGGCAGAATGGCTTTGTCGTGCAGGCCGTGCAGGAGGACTCTTTCTCCTACCGCTTTGCGGACGGGACGGCCCTTTTTCGCCACTTCTTCATGAAGCTTGCCTTTTTGCCGGCCTGGAAGGAGGTCGTCCCGGAGGAAAACCGGCCGGCGGTTTTCTCCCGGCTGGAATATCTTTTGAACCGGGAGGCGGAACCCGGGGGAATCTGCCTGCCGGTGCCGTTCCTGCTCTTCGACTGCCGGAAGAAGTAGCTTTAACGCTGCGGTAAAAGGTGCCACCCTATCCTTGCGAAACGCCCTTTCGCTTTTCTTTCCGCTCTTCCTTTCTTCCTGTGAGTTCATGCCCTTGACAGGAAGACGGGAAGATCAGGAAGGAAAGAAGAAGGAAAGCCGGTCAGGACGGGATTTTTTCGATTTCCTCGAGAAGCCTTTTGGGGGTGGCGATGGAAACATCCAGCTGGACGTTTACTCCCTGGCTGGTCAGCGCTTCCCGCAATCCTTTTTCCTGGAGGCCGGCGACGGCTATGACCGGAAGGTCCTGATAGTGGGCTACGGAGCGCACAAACCGCAGAAGAAAGAAACTGGGGTCCGCGACCGCCTCGACCATCAGGACCAGGCAGGAGAGATCCATTCCTTTCCGCAGCGCCGATAAGGCATCCGGGATGGTGCTGATCGCAATGGCTTTGTGGCCGGCATAAGTGAGTGCGTGGGAAAAATACTGGACGTTGCAGTTGGGGGACAGGCGGCCGCCGACCAGCAATACCCGCTTTTTGGTGTTGGGAGCGGGCTCCAGGATATTCCGGGCGACGTACCTGCGAATCGCATCCCGGTCTTCGGTCTCCAGGCCGGAAAACTGAATCCCGATTCCCACGGCTTCCAGTTCATATTGAATGACCGCCGTGAGCGTCAGGAACCTTTCCTCCAGGGGAAACTGGACGGTGATCGATTCTCCGGGAGCGAAAGCGCCATCGGACATCAGAAACATGCCTCCTTCGCTCATGTCCACTCCTTTGGCGGACCGGGTCCCGTTGATCAGAACGGTCTCCTTGTAGCCCACCCGGGTATGGCCCCGAAAGTCGTTTTCGGCGGGCTTGAGCTCGACGGCCACGCTCCGGGCGAACCCGGCTACCTTGTCGGCATGGGCTCCAAACCCCACGCTCAGCTGCATGAGGAAATTCCGGAGCTCCGGGTTGGTGTCTTTCAGGGCGGTGATCCAGTATCTTTCCGCTTCGCTGTTTTCGAAGTGGTAGATATGGTTGACCAGCTCGGTAAAGGAAAGGTCCGCGGTTTTCAGCCAGGCAATTTTTTTCAGCGTGGCGTTGATCTCCGAAAGGTTGATTCGGGCCTCCTTGAACACTTTGGGGGCGGACTCCATGATCCGCCTTTCCATGCGCACGAATTGAACATGGGAATTTTCCTCCTGGTGCATCGATAGGAAGAAATCCGCTACCTGCTTGTATTCCAGGTGGTTTTCATACTGGTGGTAATAGAAAGAAGCCATTTCCGATTCGACCCGCTCGAGCAGGTCCAGAAGTTTGCTGATTCTCATGGATCCTTTTTGATTGAGGGTGTAAGAGTGTGGTGGACGGGGCCGGATTCCTTCCCGTCACGCCATAGATAAGCCTGGTACGCCGGGCGCCAGCTTCGACTTCCAGCGGGCATAGAGCGCCCGGAATTCAGCCTGGCGCTGCGCGTGGGAAACAACAGGCGGTGGATAATTGCCCCTCTGCCCGGCCGGAATATTTCCGGAAATCAGCAGGGAAGCATCCACGGCACCCAGCTCCGGGAGGTAGGTGCGGATGTAGTCTCCGCGCGGGTCGTACTTTCCGGCCTGCAAGCAGGGATTGAAGATCCGCAGAGGCTTGGGGTCCATGCCGCTGGATGCGCTCCACTGCCAGCCTCCGTTATTGGCGGCCAGGTCTCCGTCTGCCAGATGCCGCATGAAATACTTTTCTCCCCATCGCCAGTCGATGCACAAATCCTTGGTCAGAAACGCGGCCACAATCATGCGGCAGCGGTTGTGCATCCAGCCGGTGGAGTTCAGCTGGCGCATGGCGGCATCGACCATCGGGAATCCCGTTTCGCCGCGGGTCCAGGCGTGAAAGAGGTCTTCCCGGTTCTCCCACGGGAAGCGGTCCCAGCCGGGCCGGAAGGCGCCGTCGGCCAGTCCGGGAAAATGCCAGAGGGCATGCTGGTAGAACTCGCGCCAGCAAAGCTCCTGCTGCCAGGTTTGAACCCCTTCGGACGCGCCGGCAGAGAAGCTCTGCCTCTCCGCGCGGCAGGAGGCCGCCCAGGCGGTGCGGATTCCCAGAACTCCCAGGTGAAAAGCGGCACTGAGTCCGGAGGTGCCGGCCACGGCCGGAAAATTCCGCTGAGTGTGGTAGGAGGCAATCCGGTTTTCCATGAATTCATGCAGCATTTGCCGGGACGCCGCCTCTCCCGGGGCTGCCGGCAAGTCTCCCTTCCAGTTCAATCCGGCCTGCCGGCGAATCGACCGGCAGTCGGTTTGCGGATCGAGCATTTCCGGAATTTCCCCTTGGGCGGCTCTCCACTCCGAAGGGAGAAGGGATTCCAGCCCGCGGGGCTCACCGACGGGCTTCGGCTTGGGCAATCGGATCCACTTTCTCCAGAAGGGGCCAAACACCTGGTAGGCCTGACCGCTTCCGGTGTAGAGCTCCTGCGGGGAGTGCAGCAGCTGGTCCCAGAATCGGCACACGCCCGTTCCCGAGGCCCGCAAAACCTGCTCGACTTCCGTGTCCCTGCGGCGGGAATAGGGCTCCACGTCCTCGTTCCAGAAAACCGAAGCGGCATGAAGGGCTTGGGCCAGCGCGGGAATCCGCTCCTGCGGGGCGCCCCGCAGCAGAACCAGGCGTCCTCCCGCGTCGCGGTAGCGCCGGGCCAGCTCCGGAAGGCATTCCAGCAGGTAAGCCAGCCGGACGGGGGCCAGGTCTTCCCGCGCCAGGATTCCGGGGTCCAGGCAGAAAACGCCCACCAGCCTGGGATTCTGCTGGGACGCGGCATACAGACCCAGGTTGTCCGAAAACCGCAGATCGCGGCGATGCCAAAATAGAATCGTTTGTTTCATGTTTCTGCCAAGGTCCGGCGGAAAATCAGCTTGGCGCAGAACCGGTAGCGTCTGTTTCTCCGACCTAATTATACACAGCGGCCGAGAGCTTCTTGCTATATCCTTTCCGATCTTCCGGCCTTCCTGTGAAAGGATCGGGATTACAGAAAGAAAGGAAGATCGGGAAGAAATGCGGAAGGGCTGGCGCTTCGCGTCGGTAATGACTTTTTCCCGGCGTATCCTTTATAATTGAGTGTGATGAAGAAGCACTTCCTTTTCTGCCTGCCGGCACTTCTGTTTTTTCTGGTCCCGCTGCTGGAGGGACAAGCCCCCGGCTCGCGGAAAAAACCGGCGCCGCCCAGGAACCGCTACCAGGAGTGGCTTTCCCGGGATGTGGCCTATATCATCACCCCGGAAGAGAAGCAGGTTTTTACCCAGCTGAAAACCGACGACGAGCGGGAGCAGTTTGTAGACCAGTTCTGGCTGAAGCGGGATCCGGATCCGATGACCTTCGCCAACGAATACAAGGAGGAGCATTACCGGCGGTTGGCCTATGTGAACACCTATTACGGGTCCGGGATCCCCGGATGGAAAACGGACCGCGGGCGGATTTACATTCTCTACGGGCCGCCGGCGCAAATCGAGGCCAACGCCTCCGGCAGTTCCTACGAGCGTCCCCGGAGCGAGGGCGGAGGCCGCACCGCGACCTTTCCTTTTGAGGTCTGGCGCTACCGGCACATCGACGGGATCGGCGACGACGTGACCATCGAGTTCGTGGATAAATCGATGACCGGGCAATACACTCTGTCCACCGATCCCTCGGAAAAGGATGCCCTGCTGCGGGTACCCGGGCTGGGCAAAACCCTGCTGGAAGAGGCCGGTGTCGCTTCCAAGACCGATCGTGTTCTGGGTGTAAATCAGCAGGAAACGGTCCTGCAGATGGGGCGGTCCTGGAAAGACCAGTCTTTCGAGCGGATCATCCAGAGCGCCAACCTCAACCGCCCCCCCGAGATCCGCTTCAGGGAGCTGCAGCAGTCGGTTCAGGCCCGGGTTTTATACCGCGACATTCCGGTCCGCATTCGCTGGGAGCACATCTGGGTGGACGATCAGAGGGTGCTCGTTCCCCTTACCATGGTGGTGCCGTCCTCCGCGCTGGCTTTCCGCATGGAAGGAGATGGCATCACCCGCAGCTCCTCCGTGCAGTACTATGGAAGAGTCATCAGCGTGACCGGGCGGATCACGCGGGAATTCGAGCAGGAGCTCTCTTTCCACCCCTCGCGGAGCGCCGGCGGATTCGTCATTCTGCGGCAGGTTCTGCTGCCACCCGGACGCTATCGCCTGGAGCTGGTCCTGAAGGATCTGGTCTCCAACAAATACGGTTTTGCAGAAACCGGGATCTCCGTGGTCAACGACCGGCCGGCCCAGGCGAAGATGAGCTCCCTGATCCTGGCTCACCGTATCGAAGTGCTCACCCAGGCGCCGGACGCTCTGGATGCCGCCGTCATCGGGGATCTGCGCATCCACCCGGTGACCGAGCCGGTATTCTCGGGAAAGTCGAACCTGGGAGTGTATTTCCAATGCACAGCACCGGAATCGTCTCTTTCCTCCTCCCTGCCGATTGAGGTCCAGTACCGGGTGTCGCGCGGGGATCAGGTGGTGGAGGAGGTGATCGACCGCGAGGGAATCACGGTTCATCGCCGGGATCCGGGCCGGATGATCGCTTTTGCCTTTCTTTCTCTGGGCAAAATGGCACCGGGAAATTACACCCTTTCCGTTACGCTAAAAATTCCGGAGAATGAACCCCTGACCGCCGGCAGACCGTTTTCGATCCGAACCGAGGGAGGCCCTTAGACCGCCTTTTGCCGCAAAGAATTCCGCGGCTAATCTTAGCGGCGGTAAGGATTTTGTTGTAAAATGTTAAGTACTTTGGGAAGGTGAGCCTGTTCAACACTTGAATTCCACAGAGTTTTTCTCCGTGGTTATTCGAGGGACGGCTCACCAGAGGATATTCCGGAAAAGGAGATTAAATTATGCGCAGAGGCTTCCCTGATACTTTTTTTCTTTTTGCTGGATTGTTTCTGCTGGTTTTTCTTCCGAATTGCGTCTGGGCGGGAGGGGTGCTGACCGGAACGGTGTCCGGTACGGTCATCGACGGCCAGAACAACCAGCCGGTCGGCGATGTGGAGGTGTTTTTAACCAACAGCCGGACGGGCGCCGCACGGCGCACGCTAACCAGCGAGAAAGGGGAATACGTTTTTTCGCAGGTATACCCGCCGGGGATTTATACCCTCAGCGCGCAAAAAGCCGGATATCAGACTCTGGAATACGAAAACCTTCAGGTGGCGATCAACGACACCACCACTCCGGTCCCTCCGATTGTCCTGAAAACCACCCAGGAGGCGGCTGCCGCTCCGGCCGTGCAGGGACGGGCTGCGATCGTGAACCTCACGGATTCCATGCGAAAGATGGATGTGGGGGCTCCGGCGATTACTCTGCTTCCGATTTCCGGAGTGCGCTCCTTTGACCGCCTGGCCATGCTGGCTCCCGGGGTCTTCGAGGTTCCCGCCGCCGAAGGCACGGGCCCCGGCGTAGGGCCGGGGGTGGGCACCGCAGGTCAGTTCGCGGTCAACGGGCAGCGGGGGCGCAACAACGGCTTTCTGGTCGACGGCTCCGACAACAACGACCAGGATGTCGGCGTGCGGCGCCAGGGTTTCGTTACCCTGGTTCCGCAGAGCAGCGACAGCGTCGAGCAGTACCAGATCATCTCCAGCAACGCCTCGGCGGAGTTCGGCCGCAACTCAGGAGCCGTGGCCAATGCCGTTACCAAATCCGGCGGCAACCAGATTCACGGAAACCTCTATTATTTCCTGACCGACAAGGCTTTGAATGCCAGGAACTTCTTCGACCAGGAAGGCGGGTTCAATTTCCCCAAATGGCAGGGAGGGCTGTCGAGCTGGGGGGAGGACCCCACCGGGAGGAGCCCTTTCCGGCGGGATCAGTACGGCGCCACCCTGGGCGGGCCGCTGGTGAAGAACAAGACCTTCTGGTTCGCTTCCTTCGAGCGGCTGCGCATCAAGGACCGGCCCGACCGCCATTTTTCCGTTCCCACCATGGACGAGAACACCTTCTGGGGCCTGTCGCCATATTCCTACACCGATTCGAACGGTTTGATGCGCAACGAACTGATCGAATTCTTTTATTTTAAACTGGGAATGAAAATGAACGGCAATATCGGTCGCACCCTCTGGGATTTCGTTCCCCTGCCCAACAATCCGGCCGGTTCGCTCAGCAAAAACACCTATACCAAGCGGCTGAACGCCGATGGCCGCGGGACCATTGCCTCCTTCAAGCTCGACCAGCGGTTTGGCGATAACCACACCCTGACCGGCCGCTACAATTTTACGGACGATGACTCCCTGATTCCCACCACCGCCGGAGGGCTGGCCTCCTCCGTCAACGCTTCGGTGCGCACCCAGAACCTGTCGCTCTTTTTCAACAGCCTTTTCGGCTCCAGCCTGACCAACCAGGTCCGGGTTTCCTACGGGCGCACGATGCTCGACTTTCAGGAAGCGGCCGGAAGTCCCTACCTCTTCGGTTCCTCCGACCTGCAGGAATTCCCGGATCTGGAGGGGGGCAGCATTATTCTCTCATCCACGGCGATCAAAACCGATTTCGGAAAGAAAACCTACGGCCCGTTCGGATTTACGGGGGCCATCGGCCAGATGATCATCCGGCCTTACAGCTCCATGGGAGTGGATGTCAACAATTTTCCGCAGAAGCGGACCAATAATACCTTCCAGTATGCCGATACGGTGAGCGCCAAGGTGGGCTCGCACATCCTGAAAGCGGGCGGCGATGTGCGCCGCAACCAGCAGAACAGCCGGCTGGACCGCAACATCCGCGCCCTCATGGAATTCAATAACTCCATTACCGATTTCGTTATTCCCTCCGCCGGAAAAACGCAGACCATCACCGAGCCGCTCCTGGGGAGAGATCTGGCCACCCTGGGCTTTTCCTCGGTCACCCAGACGCTCAGCCCGGATTTCGACGATAACGGGATTCCGGATTTCGACACCCATATCGGGCTGCGCTTCAGCGAGTTCAACTTTTTCGCGCAGGACGACTGGAAGCTGGCCCAGAACTTCACACTGAACTTCGGCTTCCGCTACGAAAGGAACACCGCGCCGACCGAAGTCAACGGTAAAATCGAAAATGCGCTGAAAAATCCCCAAGCGGGCATCCCCACGCAGACATATACCTCTCTGACCTACGATCGCATGATCAGCGCTCTGCAGGGAGTCATCGGCGGGCGCTCCCAGATCTTCGACACCTACACGCGGGGCTTTGCTCCGCGGATCGGCTTCGCCTGGAACCCATTCTGCGACAGCAAGACCACGGTGCGTGCCGGATTCGGAATCTTTTACGACCAGAACCTGACCGCCGTGACCAGCCAGTCCCGCAACGTGTTTCCCCGCCTGATCCCCATCAATTTTTCCGGCTTCGTCGCCCCCATCGACGGGCTGTATACCAATTCCCCCGACTTCTGGCGCTACACGCCGGATGTCTATAACGTTCCCTATTCCGATATGCTTCGCGCCGGCACGGTGAATACCATCGGGGTTCCCTCCAAGTATTTCAACCGCTTTATAGGCAGCCTCTCGGGGCTGGGCGGACAGGGCATCGCCTTCACGCTTCCGGTGCGCAGGATGGAAACCCCGTATGCCGAGCATTTTCATCTGACCTTCGAGCGGGAAATTTTTGCCGATACCATGATTTCCGCCGCCTATGTCGGTACGCGCGGGGTTCACCTGCCGCGGCTGCGGATGCCGAACGGCGGATCCATCGGGAAAACCCAGCTGATCGTACCGGATCCCAATGTGGTGGACTACCCGACCGGCCGAATCCTGGCGCCGGGCGTTCGGCAGAATACCAACCTGGGGTCCTATACCCAGATCGAGAATTCCGCCTCCTCCAAATTCGACTCTTTGCAGCTCTCTTCCTGGAGGCGCTTTGCCAAGGGGCTGCAGTTTTCCGGGGCTTACACCTGGAGCCATTCCCGCGACTACGTGTCGGATGTGTCGGACGGCCTGGGCTTTTTCATGCTCCCGCAATGGGATGCCAATCTGCGGGCGGAATACGGCGACTCCAGCTTCGATGTGCGGCACCGCGGAGTATTCAGCGCGGTCTGGGACCTCCCCTGGGGAGGCAAAAATCAGCTGCTCGGCGGCTGGCGGCTGGCCAGCCTGGTCACCCTGCAAAGCGCCCAGCCCTACACGCTGAACACCACTTTTGACATGAACGGAGATGGAATTTATACCGATCGCCTGGCCAACGACTTCAACATCACCCGGCTGTCCAAGGGACCGGTTCAGCTGGTGCTCCCCAAAGGAGGGGTGGATGACGGCTACCCGGGAACCGCCGGGCTGCTGCGCAGTCCGGGCATCGGCAACAATGGACAGGTGGGGCGCAATACCTACCGCGCCCGGGGATTGGCCAATGTGGACCTCACGGTGTTCAAGTCCTTTTCATTCGGAGAGCAGAGGAATCTGGAGCTGCGCAGCGAGTTTTTCAACCTCTTCAACCACACCCATTTCGGTATCCCGGTCCGATTGCTGGAATCGCCGGGATTCGGCAACTCCTACAACACCCAGCTCAACGCCCGCCAGATCCAGCTGGGGCTGAAACTGAATTTCTAGGCGGCTTCCTCCTGGCCGGCCGGAGCGGGCCTCCCGCTCTCCGGCCAGGGATCGCTATGAAACCGGCGCTCGGATTTCTGCTGCTTTTCCTGAGCCTCTGGGCGCTGATCGATCCGCTGACCCCCTGGGACCGGCAGGCGGTGGCCTGGACGGCGCAGGTGCGCTCGGCGGAGTGGAACCGTCCCGTGGCCTGGCTGACCAACCTGGGCTCGATCAATATTCTCGGGCCGGTGGCCCTACTGGTGGCGGCCGGTTTGTTCTGGCAGGGGAGAAAGATCTGGGCCGCGGCCTTTCTTGGTACTCTGCTGTGGTATCCGCTGCTCTGGCCCCTGCGCCTGGCTGCGGACCGGCCGACTCCGGAGTACCGCCTGCGGGCTCCCACCGCAGGAATCCTTTACACCGCGGAAAGCCACATTGAAAGGGTTCCTTCTCCGCCCGCGCCTGCCGGAAAGGAGGCGCCGCCTGTGTCCTCCTGGAAGGAAAGGATTCTGCTCAGCCTGAAAGAATCCATGGGGCGGTCCTTTCCCAGCTCCCACGCCGCCGTTTCCGGCTATTTCTACGGCCTCTGGCTGCTCTGGGCATGGATCCGCCGCAGCGTGATCCCGGCGACAGGTCTGGGCGCTCTGCTGGCGGCGGTCGGCTTTTCGCGGGTTTACATGGCGGTGCACTACCCGACAGACGTGATCGCCGGCTGGAGCCTGGCGGCCGTGGCCCTGGCTTTTCTTTCCCGGTGGCTCATACGGGAGCGGATCGACTGGATCCTGGCTCATCCCCGCCGCCGCCGTCGCGGCTAGCGGTCTGAATCCGGCGGCGCCGGAAGCCGACGGAAACGAAGAGATTCTGATCCGCCTTTTCCATCTTGTGCAATGCCAGGTCCATCAGCACAGCCCGTTCTTCCGGGTCCCGGGGCCTTCTTTTTCGATATCGTCCCGCGCCGATCTCTTCCCGGGCCAGCAGGAATTCCACCACCGGAATGGATCGATAGGGTTTACCGGCCCGGTTCACAGGATATCCTTTCCCGCAGGGCCTGCAGTTCCTTGCGTGTGTCGTTTTCCGGAAGTCCGGCTTTCTGCTCCAGATAATTCCAATCCATCTCGGCCGAGTACCTTCGGATCAGAAGTTCCGTCATTTCGCCGTCAATCTGGGATTCCCAATACTTGTAGGCATTCAACCGGTCAATCACCAGATCCTCTAGGCCCAGGATCTCGCACCTCAGCCCTCCCTCCAGCTCGACAATTTCCCTCGGCGCATTTTCGCCGGAGAGGCAGCCGGCCGGCGCCTCCACGGCGATATCCAATTCCTGGTGAATCCAATAGCGGCCGGCCCGGCGGAATCCCAGATCGGTCAGAACCAAGTCCAAAGCCTGGTGATCGCTGTAAGCCAGATCGATGTCCGAAGTGAAATAGACTTCCCGGGAGTAATACGACAGGGCAGCTCCGCCAATCAGTACCGGCATGGGTTTTCCCTGCTGTTCGAGGAGAAAACCGACCAGTCCTACCATGGTCAGCTGCCGCAGGAGCGGAGAGCGCTCGTCCCGGATTTTCTGTAAAACGGCGGCCTGGTCCATGGAAAAATCCTAACCGCAATCGGCTTGGGATACAAGCCCGGAGGGCCGGCCGCTGTCTCTAAGAAGATTCATACCGTGCCGCGATATCCGGGTGCTCCCGAAACCAGGCGGCCAACTGCCGGAGCCCGGCGGACAAGGGGGTAGAGGCGGACCAGCGCAGCTCCCGCGCCGCTTTCCGCGGATCCGCAATCCAGCGGGTGGTGTCCCAGATCCGGTTCGGCATGGTTGCCCATTGCGGTTCCTCGGCAATGTCGAAAAGAGCCCGGCAGGTTTCCACCAGCTCCTGCAGGCTCGTCTGGGTCCCGCTGCCGATGTTGAAAATTTCGCCGGGTGCCAGGCTCTCCGCCCGGGCCGCAAGCAGGAAGGCGTCCAGGGCATCGCCGATGAAAACGAAATCCCGGGCGGTCTGCGGATGAACCAGCGGCGGCAGACGGCCATGAAGGGCATGCCGGACGAGCGTCGGCATCAGCCGCGAGGGGTCCTCCCAGGGGCCGTAAACGGAATACAGCCGGAGAATGCGCACCGGAAGCCGGTGGCGGATGGCCAGCTGGCGGCTGAAGTGGGCCGCCGCCAGCTTGGTGACGGCATAGGTGCTGTTCGGTTCCGGCCGTTCGTCTTCCGTCGGGGGATGATCCTGGAGGCCGTACTCCGAAGAGCTGCCGGCCTGGATGAACGCGCGAAAGCCGCAAGGGCGACAGGATTCCAGGAGGCGGGCGGTGGCGGTCAGGTTGACCGCCACCATCCTTTCCAGGTCGGTCTGCGAGGAATAAGCGCCGTGCGCCGCCAGGTGGAAGATCCAGTCCGGCCGAACCCGGCTCACCACCTCCGCCACGGCCGGCGAATGGCAAAGGTCGACTTCGTGCACCACAGCGGCCCGGCAATCACCGAGCCGCCAAAGGTCGGAGCCGGGGCGCACCAGCAGATGGGTTTCGGCCCCTTCCGCCAGCAGGCGGCCGGCCAGATTGGCGCCGACAAATCCGGCGGCTCCGGTGACCAGGGCTCGCAGCGACACGGATCAGCCTCGCGTCAGGAAATTCCGGTAGTCCAGGCGTTCCAGGAAACCTTCCGCCAGGGCGGCAATCTCTTCTCTTTCCGCCTGGCCGAGCTCTTCGGCCGTAGCCCGGTTGACTTCGGGGCTGACCTTGCGGAGCGTTCCCCAGGGGTAAACTTCCTCCAGTGGATTGCCGTTCCAGGAGGGATAATCGAGGCTTTCCGGAATTTCCAGCCCGAGCCGGCGGCACAGGGAGCCCAGGACCTGCCTGGGATTTCCGAGGATATCCTCCAGGCGGAGCAGGTGGAAGCGCTCCGGATACCGGCTGCGGAAATAAAGCGCGTAGTGCTGGTTCAAGATCCAGCCCAGCATGTAGTTTTTCATGGAGAGCGGCACGGGTCGCTTCCGGGTGTCGGCATAGGCGGACCAGGGATTGCGGACCACATGCAGCACGTGGCCCCGGGGAAAATCCGCAAGGATCTTTTCCGTGTCCACTACCACGACGGGACTGTAGCCGACGTGCCATTCCTCCCGGCCGCTCCCCTGCCGGTCTTTCCAGGCTTCGAAGGTGGACTCCAGGAAGGCGGCGACGTTGTTCCCGCGGGTGCGGGGCCGGGAGCTCATTCGGCGAAGGAAAGCGGCCAGGCGGTCCGCATCGCTGAAGTCAAAGGGGCTGTGGCGGAATTTGCTGACACGGGGCGTGCGGGCCCGAACCTTGGTTTCTTCGTCGATGATGGCGTAATAGTCTTCTTCCGCGGTGGCCTCGGTGGAAAACTCGGGCCAGCGGTACTTGACCGGAAAAGTCGAGGTGAGGGGATCGACCACCAGGCGGGTCCCCAGCTGGGATTCGAAAGGGTACACCCAGAGCTGCGGGTGGCCGTCGAGAAAACGGTGGGTGGTATTGCCGCCGTTTTCGTACATGGCGGAAATCATCAGGAGGCGAAAATCAGCTTGCATGCGTTTGCTCCATGAAGGCTTACGAATTGGATGGGATCGGGTCCGCCCCCCGGCGGGCGGCAGGCCCCGGTTTGGCTTCCGGAACAGGCGGAACAGCTGGATCGTAGCGGTAGCACAGGTTTTCGGTTTTCGCGGGATTTTCTTTTTTCCCTTTAAGGAAGGGCAGGCGGAGCCCCATTTCCCCCGGGGCCCGTTCCACCGAGAAGATCTGGTTCCCCTCCGGCCAGGAGATGGAGCCCAGGACCCGTCCGTCGCGGGTATCCAGGGCGAAGATCCCGCACTGGCTGCGCTCCGGATCCAGCCCCGGAGCATACTGCCGGAATCGGGGCAGAACCCGGGAAACCCCGACAAAAGCGATGGTGCCGTGAAAGCAGAGGCCCCGGGTCCAGCCCGGGAGCCGGGCCATTGCCTGGAAACGCCCGCCTTCGGCAAATCCCACTTCCCCGTAGCCGCTGTTGTCCGCCCAGACTTTCCCGCGGTAAATACGCGCGGAGTGAGGACGGGTCAACCCGTGCGCCATGGGCTCGCGGGTTCGTCCGGAAAACAGGACTCCCCGCCGGTCCACCGGGAAATCGCTGTGGCCCGGACGGCGGCGGCCGGGCCGCTCGGCGGAAGCGGAGAAAAAGGAATCCTCCAGCGCCGGCCCGGCGGCAATGGAATTGCACTGCAGGTAGTTGCAGTCGAAGCGCGGCTTTCCGGTTCCGTCAATCGATCGGGGCCACCAGCGGTACTGGAAGGTGCCGTCCGGGTGCAGGGCGACGACCGCGTTGTGGCCGCAGGCCGAACCGAAGAGCTGTCCCCCGATCAGGCTCAGGTCGTGAAGGTAGAGCGAGCCCGGATAAAAGGTGCTGCGAAAAGGAAGCAGCGTGCCTTTTGCCTGATCCGTGCCGTGACGGCGGCGGTCGGAACGGGGCAGCCATCGTTCCACCGGCCGAAAAGCCAATACCTGGTTGGGATTGCGGGTGGCGGCCAGGTAAACGATTCCGGCCTCCGGATCCAGAGCCAGCCCCGAGGGGTGCGGCAGCCCCAGGTAGCTGACTTCAGGGTTTCCGCGCGCGCCGCCGAGGGCCAGGAAAAGGTGTTCGTATTCCCGGGTCACCAGAAGCGTGCTGCCGGTCGAGGCCAGAATGTCCCACCAGTCTCCGCGGGTGCGATGGTGGAGCAGGGCCGGCGCCACGCAGGACGCTTCTTTCCAGGAAGCCAGAATGTCGCCCGGTCTTCGCCACGCTCGATTCTGCTCGTCACGCAGCGTCAAGGCCGTCTCCTCTTTCCGCCGGCAGGATGGGATTTTTTTTCAGCTCCTGCCGCATCCGCCAGGCTCCCCAATAGAGTCGCAGTGCGGAGCTCCAGCGCGTCGTGGACCGGCCTCCCCGCCTCTGGGTGGAAAGGATCGGGATTTCCATCATCGGGTAGTGGTAGTGCCGGCAGATGACATGAAACTCCAGGTCGATCAGGTCGTCCGGTCGGGAAAGGCGAAGCAGCGGGCGGAAATCCCGGGGGAAAATCTTGGGAGTGCCGTTGATGTCCCAGTAGGGCAGATCGAAAAGGGCGCGGCACTCCATGTTGTAAAGCAGCGATCCCAGGCGCCGCTGCCGGCTTTCGCGGATTTTGCGGTTGGCCTTGATGACCGTCTGGGGGTTGTTTACGGCGTAGCGCAGCAGCCGGTGCAGATCCGCGGCCGAGGTCCGAGCCGAATTGGTATAGCACAGCGTCCGGCCCAGGGCTTCCGTCAGACCCAGGCAGACGGCATGCCCCCAGCCGGACCGTTCGGAGCAGAAGGCCCGGATTCCCGGGTAGGTGTATGCCAGCTCCTGGCATCTTTCCCAGGAGGCGTCCCGGCTGCCGTTGACCACCAGCAGGATTTCCCAGGAAGCCGGGAAGTCCTGCAGCGCTTCCCGGTACTCGCAGACTGTTTCGACGATATGGTCCGCCTGGTTGTATACCGGCAATATGATGGAATAGTCCGGATCACCCATTTGCGGAACCTCCCGGGCGGCAGGCGGAAAGGATCCGGCGGGCGATGGCTTCCTCCGACAGGCCGGCGACGTGGTTCATGTGAGCTTCGCTTCCGGTCCTCCCGCGCGGAATGAAGGACACTCCGATGCGCTGCAGGCAGCAGGTCAGGCTGTGTTCCGCAATGGTTTCCGCGACCAGGGAGCCCAGACCCCCGGACACGAAATGAGCCTCCACGGTAAATACCAGCGGGTAAAGCGCCAGGTCTTGCATCAGGGCTTCGGTCGGCGCGGGGCTCAGGCAGGAGACGATGCCGACCGCTGCATGGACGCCTTCCTTTTCCAGGCTTTCTGCGGCGTTCAGGGCGGAGATCGCCGGTGGCCCCATGGCCAGGACCAGGGCATCTTCACCCGTCCGGACGGTTTCGATCTGCTGCAGACGGAATCGGCCATTCAGGCCGGGGACCGTCTGCTGTTCATTCTTGCCGAGCCGGTAATAAACCGGGCCGGGAAGATTCCAGGTGGCGCGCAGAGCCTGGCGGGCCTGGCAGGAATCGGCGGGCACCACCACGGTCATTTCCGGGAGAACTCTCATCAGGGCGACGTCTTCCAGCCCGAAATGGGTCCAGCCGGCCGAGCCGTACTCGAACCCGCCGCCCACGCCCAGAATCCGGACCGGCAGCTGGTGATACAGCGGACCGTTCCGGATCACCTCGAACGGCCGCAGGGTGGCGAAGGTTGACATGGAGTAGCAGAAGGGAATCATCCCGGATTCGGCCAGGCCGGTGGCCAGGCCGATCATGTTCTGCTCGGCCACGCCGACATTGAAGAAGCGGGCGGGAAAGCGTTCTGCGAAAGGCTCCAGGACCGTATAGCCCAGATCGGCGGTCAGCAGGACCAGGCGCTCCTCCTCTTCTGCCAGCCGCAGCAGTTCCTGCAGCACTTCTCTTCTCACGGCGTGCGCTCCAGTTCGAAAATTGCCTGCTGGTACTGATCCTGGTTCATGGGCCAGTAATGCCAGTGAATTTCGTTTTCCATATAGGAAACGCCCTTGCCGAAAACGGTCCGGGCCAGCAGAACCTGGGGCCGGCTTCGCTCTTCCCGGAAGGACAGCATCTCCCGATTCATCTGGTTGACATCGTGTCCGTCCGCTTCGGCAACGCGCCAGCCCATCGATTGCCAGCGATCCCGCAGGGATTCCTGGCAGAGCACGTTGCGGGTGTAGCCGAAGGCCTGCTGCCCGTTATTGTCCACGATGGCCGTCAGGCCGCAAAGACGGTGATGGCCGGCAAAGAGCACCGCTTCCCATAGCGAGCCTTCGTTGCATTCCGCATCGCTGAGCAGGGCATAAACCCTGCGTGGGGAACCCTGCAACCGGGCTGCCAGGGCGGAGCCCGCCGCGTAGGCCAGCCCGAGCCCCAGCGAACCGGTGGAAAAATCCACGAAGGGGAGCTGGTGCTCCGGGTGAACGCCGAGCAGGCTGTCGTCGGCGCAATAGGAATGCAGGGCCGTCTCGTCCAGGCGGCCGGTGAGGTACAGCGCGGCGTAGAGAGCCAGGGCGGCATGCCCCTTGGAAAGAACAAACCGATCCCGGTGGGGGGCTTCGGCTCCCGGGATTTCCAGGATCCGGCCGTAAAGAAGGGCCAGGATGTCGGCCACCGATAAGGCGGAGCCGATATGACCTACCCCGGCACGATACGACTGTTCCAGGATGATCCTGCGAATTGCCTTGCTGTCCGGTTTCATGACTCGCTTTTTCTTTTCCGGTGCCGATTCTTGAAGATCGATGCGATAGAAGTTTACCATTTGGACCCGGCGGAGCCAAGGGAGGACATGCTTTCTGGAAAGGAAGAAGGAATAGACACGCGCATCCCGGTGTCGGTTTGGGGAAAGGATCCGCAAATTTTTTGAATTTTAACAGCCCGGCTCACGTATAAAAGTATAATGAGTGCTGGGAGGTGCCATGCTTTTTGAACCGTTTTCAAGAAGAATACTGTTTACTGCTTCGCTGGCGGGGTTGAGCCGGGTGGGAGCGGGAAAATCCGCTTCACCGTCCATTGACCGCCGGCGCCTGGTGCAAAGACATAATCCGATTTTGCGGCAAATGGATCCGCTGTCCCCCTTGTCGGTGGGGAATGGCGAGTTTACCTTTACGGCAGACGTGACCGGGCTGCAGTCCTTTCCGGGGGAATATTCGTCCGGGATCCCTCTTTGCACCCAGTCCCACTGGGGCTGGCACTCCTTTCCTGTTCCTGCCGGAATGTCGGTTTCCGATTTCCGCATGACTCCCATGGATACCTACGGTCGTATGGTCGGCTACCCCATCAAGGCGGAGGGTCAGAAAGAGATGTACCAGTGGCTCCGGGAAAACCCGCACCGGCTGAACCTGGCCCGTATCGGATTTGTTTTCCGGAAGGCGGACGGTTCTGCGGCCGTTGTGGCCGACCTGCGGGAAATGCAGCAGACGCTGGACCTCTGGACCGGAGTTCTGGTCAGCCGCTATCGGCTGGGCGAGGAAAAGGTGACCGTCCAGACCTGCGCTCATCCGCGCGAGGATGCCATTGCGGTCCGGGTCGAAAGCAGCCTGATCCGCCGGGGAAACCTGGAAATCATGATTTCTTTTCCGTACGGGTCTCCGGGGATGGATGCCTCGGATTGGGCGAAGCCGGAGAGGCACGCCTCCACGCTGGTGCCTCTGGAGGCCCGAAAGATACGGATTGTACGCCGGCTCGATGAAGCCTCCTACCAGGTAGAAGTGGGCTGGGCCGTGGATGGCAGTTTCCGGCAGGCGGCCCCTCATGAATATCGGCTCCAACCGGGGAAAGGACTGTCCGGTTTCGAGTTTGTTGCCCGCTTTTCCCCGAAAAGCAAGCCTTTCGCACCCTTATCGGCGCCCCGGACGTTCGAAGAGAGCGAAGAGCATTGGCGCCGCTTCTGGGCTTCCGGCGCTGCGGTGGACCTGGAGGGGAGCTCGGATGCCCGCGCCGGGGAGCTGGAAAGAAGAATTGTGCTGTCCCAGTACCTGACGGCCATCCAGTGCGCCGGATCGGTTCCGCCCCAGGAAACCGGCCTGACGTGCAACAGCTGGAACGGCAAGTTTCACCTGGAAATGCACTGGTGGCACGCGGCGCACTTTGCCCTGTGGAACCGCCTGGCGCTCCTGGAAAAGAGCCTGGACTGGTACCGGGCCATCCTGCCCGAAGCCCGCAAAACGGCCGAGCGGCAGGGGTATGCCGGAGCCCGCTGGCCCAAGATGGTGGGCCCCGACGGGCGGGAAAGTCCTTCGCCGATCGGGCCGCTGCTCGTCTGGCAGCAGCCTCACCCCATCTACTACGCGGAACTGTGCCACCGGACCCGGCCCGGAGCGGAAAGCCTGCAGCGCTTTCAGGATGTGGTCTTCCAGACCGCCGACTTCATGGCATCCTTTGCCTATTATCAAAAAGAGAAAGACCGCTTTGTGCTGGGTCCCCCGCTGATACCGGCCCAGGAAAACCATGCTCCTGCCGGCACCTGGAATGCCTGCTACGAACTGGCTTACTGGCGCTGGGGGCTGGAGACCGCCTGCCAGTGGCGCCAGCGGCTGGGGCAGAAGCCGGATCCCTCCTGGCTGCGGGTTCTTTCCAAGCTCAGCTCCCTGCCGGTCCGGGAAGGAGTCTACCTGGCTCACGAAAACTGCCCGGAGACTTTCCAGCAGAAGAATCTGGACCATCCTTCCATGCTCGCGGCCCTCGGGGTGCTTCCCGGGAAGGGCGTGGACCGCGAAACCATGCGGCGGACGCTGCAGGCGGTCCTGCGGGATTGGCGCTGGGAAAGCACCTGGGGTTGGGACTATCCGATGATCGCCATGACGGCGGCCCGGTTGGGCGAGCCGGAAAAAGCGGTGGATGCCCTGCTGCTGGAAACGCCCAAAAACCGCTACCTGCCCAACGGTCACAACTGGCAGCGGGCCAATCTGCCGCTCTATCTTCCCGGCAACGGGGGGCTTCTGGCGGCCATTGCCGTCATGACCGCCGGCTGGGAGGGCAGTTCGAAAGCGGAGAGCCATCCCGGCTGGCCCCGTGACGGTCGCTGGCAGGTCCGCTCCGAAGGCTTCCTTCCCATCCTGTAGCGTTCCCCGGCCTTCGCTCCCGGGGGCCGGCCTTGTTGTTGGTTTCATTATATCGGTTTATCGGTTGAGGAGATGGATACGGTTCCCATGAAGCGCTATGATTTTCTTTGCAGCCCGCTATGGGTAGGCATTGCGCTCGGCACTGCCTGGGCCGTCCGCGGCCAGTTCGGACATGAATACGGTGCCGCCTGGGCCGGCGCCGTCGGCTCCCTGGCTGCCCTGCTGGCCGCCCGGCGGCAGGACTGGCTGGCCAGGGCCTTTTATGCCGCCCTGGCCGGTGCCATCGGCTGGGGACTCGGCGGCATGATGAGCTACGGCCTGGTGGTCGGCTACGGCCGGGCGACGGATTATGCCAACGCCTGCTACGGCCTGGTCATGTTATTTGTGATCGGCGGACTGTATGGATTTCTGGGCGGCGGGCTGTTCGGCATGGCGCTTTCCGATGCGCCGCAGAGGCCGGCCGCCTGGAGCGCACTGATTGCCGAAATGGCCGCCGGCGGCCTGGTGGCTTACTATTTTCTCATCGAGCAGCTGGAATGGCGGGTCAATCCTCCGCGGTCCGAAGCCTGGGCGGTCTGCCTGGGAATTGCGGCCGCCCTGACCTGGCACCTGCTCCGCCGGCGGGATTACCCGGCCCTTCGGGTGGCGCTGTTTGCCGGGGCGGGCGGAGGATTCGGATTTGCATTCGGCAATTTCCTGCAGATCCTGGGACATGTTTCGGGGATCCCCTTCAACTTCTGGAACGTGATGGAATACTCGCTGGGCTTTTTCGGCGGACTCGGCCTGGCCTACGGCACGCTGACCGGCGAATGGGAAAGGGAAGCGGAACCGGATTGGATCCCGGTCCATCCGGCCTTTCCCCTGGCCGGGCTGGTCCTGGCAATCCCCTTCATCCTGTGGCAGCAAAGCTTCGGCGTCGAGAGAATCCGTCAGACCCTCGCCCCGCTGGTGGCAGTCGAAAGCGCATCTCTGCTGCTGGCAGTCCGCTGGGGTCCGCTGTTCCTGATCCTGGCCCTGGCCGTGCTCTGGCTGGTCCGGTTCCGGAAGCGGTCCGGCCTGACCCTCCCGCAGGTGCGTGCCTTTTTTTTCGGATACTGGGCCGTCTACATTGCCCTGAGCCTCCTGATTACTGGCGCTTTCCTCAGCACCTACCGGGTGGAGCAGTATTTGTATCTGGTCAACTACGCTGCCGCGGCACTGGCCATCGGTTTCCTGAAGCCGCGCTTTTCCCCCCGGCCGCTCCGGCCTGCGGTCCTGGTCCGCACGATGCTGGGCCTGCTGGCGCTGATCGGCCTGCTGGCCGGAATCGCCATCCGTACCCATGGCGAACTGCAGGGCGCCCAGAAAAGATTCGAAGTCAGAAAATGATGACCCGGTGAAGTCGCCCGCCTGGCGGCAGGCCCTTCCGCTTTTCTTCCAAGTCTTCCTGTGATCCCCATCTTTTCACAGGAAGACGGGAAGATCAGGAAGGAAGGAGGAAGCAGGCAGTAAACTCCCGACGAGGTTTTCGAAACTATTGCGGCATTGTCCGGTTTGGGCCTGTTCCGGAGAGGCAGGGGCACGGTCCGCGATCCTTCCGGGGGGCGCCGCGGCGCCCCCCTTCCGGAAGAGGCAGGTTAGAAATACAGCTTCAATCCGAACTGGATCTGGCGGGCCGGGTAGGTACCGCTGATGGTTCCGAAAGCACTGGAGCTGCGGTTGCCGCTCGCGGCCTGGAAGTTGGATCGGTTAAACAGGTTGAAGAACTCCGCCCGGAATTCCAGCCGGTTCTGCTCGCGCATCAGCCGGAAATCCTTGTGTAGTCCCATGTCAAGCTGGTAGAAGGCGTTGGCCCGTCCGATATTGCGCCCGGCGTTGCCGAAGGGCTTATTGACCTCGGCAGGAACGGTAATGGAATTCTTGTCGAAGTAGTTGGTGATCGATTTTTCCGCCGAATAGAGACTGCCGGCAATATTCGGCCGGTAGGTGGGATAGTCGCTCACCGTCTGCGTGGAGGTCGGCGAGTAGGAAAGATTGATCGGCACACCGCTGGTCATGGTGTTGATGCCGGTCAGCCGCCAGCCACCCAGGATGCCGTCGACCACCGGGTGGACGTTGGCTCCAAACTTGCGACCGCGGCCGAAAGGCATATCCCACACCGCGCTGGTGGTGTTGTTGAAAGGCTGGTCGTACCCCGAAAGACCTTTGTCCGCGCGCATGTTGGCAAAGTTGATCCGGCTGTTGTCCCCGTTGCCTGCCTCCAGATGACCGGACACATTGTCGATCCCCTTGGACCAGGTAAAGGAATTCAGCAGGTACAGGCCGCCGGTGAAGCGCCGCTCCACCTTGGCCTGCATGGCATGGTAATTCCCCATCCCCCCGGGGAAAGCCTCCTGGATGACCGAAAAGTTCTGCAGCGGCCGCCGGGCCTGCAGCGAGAGGCTTTCTCCCACATTGTTCGGGCGGGCCTGGTTGTAGTCGGTGAGGATCACCAGCTTGGTGCTCTTGTTGCCGATATAACCCAGATCCACCAGCAAATTGGGCAGCACTTCCCACTGCGTGGTCAGGTGCCAGCTCTGCACATACCCGGTGCGGGTGTTGGCAGGAATGAAGTTGACCCTTGCCTTCAGCGGATCGTACATGCCGGGCACCGTGTATCCGGTTGGAAATCCCTGCTGCGTGTTGCGGAAGCAGGTGGTGGGGTTCTGGTTGCCCACGCAGGCCGCCTGGGAAGTGAGCTGGTTGATGGTCATCTGCACCACATGCGGTCCGTTGAACGCCAGCAGGTTTTCGCCCCCCAGCCGGTTGAAGTGTACGTAGCTCACGCCGTAACCCGCGCGAATTACGGTGCGACCCGTCGGAGTATAGGCAATTCCGAAGCGCGGCGCAAAGTTGTTGCGGTCGGGGTGCACCAGCGCCTTGTCATAGATCGATCCGTTCTTGGAGGCCAGCAGGCTTTTGGTGCCCGGATCGAAGTTGGTCAGGTAGTTGTCCTTTTCCCACTGCGGCGTTCCGATTTCATAGCGCAGCCCCAGGTTCAGCGTCAGCTTGGGGTCCACCTTCCAGTCGTTCTGCGCGTAAAAGAAGTGCATCCTCTGCCGCAGATTGAAAATGAACGGGGATATGGCCGTGTAGGAGCTCCGCAGCCCCAGGAGAAAATCGGCCAGATTGTAGGTCACGGAATCCGATGCCGCTCCGCTCGGCCGCGTGAACTGTCCGGAATAGCTGTCCTGCCCGTACTTGGGATGAACGTCGTCGATCTCCGTGGCGATGTTCTGGTACTCGTAGCCGAACTTCCAGTTCATCCGCCCCATGATCCAGGAATAGTTGACCTTGGGATTCCAGACGAAAGGATTCTGGAACTGCGGGTTGGATTCCTGCCGGCCCAGCGCCGTCCACCCGCTGATCGACTGTTTGGCCAGACCGCCGGCAAACCGGGGATCGGTGGGAAATCCGCTGAGGCCGTAATAATCCCCCATGCCCGGACCGCCCTTGCCGATCGGCTCCTTTCCGGCATCGGTCTTGGAAATCCCCAGCCGGAATTCGGCCAGCCGGGTCGGCGACATCGTGTAGGTGGCCCCGGTGGCCAGCTGCTGGTTCAGCACCCGCAGGTTGCCATTGGAATCCCCGCCGGACATGCCGGGAAGGGTGGCCGGCTCGAAGTTGTTCATCTTGCGGTGGCTCAACCGCACGAAGGAGCTCAGCTTGCTGCTCACCTGGTAATCCAGCTTGATATCGAACTTGTCGTTGTAGCTTTTCTGGGCCGGCAGCGAGTCGTAGTTATTGGCGATCCCGCTGCGGGTTGGCGCGGGCAGATCGGCCAGCACTTTTTTGGCAAATGGAATGATGGCCGACGACGGAATCTGTGTGGCGTAGGTTTCGCCGGTGATCGGATTGCGGACAGCCTTCCCCAGGATGCCGTTGCGCATGTCCATGGTCGGAATGCTGGCGAATCGGATGGAGCGCTGGATCTGCCGGAAGCCTTCGTAATCCACAAACCAGAAGGCCTTGTCCTTGACCACCGGACCGCCGAGGGCAAACCCGAACTGGTTGCGGATCAGCACCGGCTTGATCCCGCCGGTCGGCTTGAAGAATCCGACCGCGTTGAGCACCGTGTTGCGGTGAAATTCCCAGGCCGATCCCCGGATCTGGTTGGTGCCGGCGCGCATCGAGGCATTGATCACCGCGCCGCCGGCCCGCCCGAACTCGGCGGAGTAGTTGTTGGTCTGCACCTTGAACTCGGAAACGCTGTCGGGAGAAGCCTGCACCACCTGGTTGGAAAAGCCCTGGTTGGAGGTGCCGTAGGAGTTGTTGTCCACCCCGTCGAGGGTAAAGTTGTTCAACGAGCTGCGGAGTCCGTGGACGTTAAACGACGCATCGCGGGGGCTTCCGGAGGTGGCCAGGTCCGAGCGGCGCACGCCCGGAGAAAGCAGGGCCAGGTCGGCATAGGCCCGGCCGTTGAGCGGCAGATTGACGATCTGCTCTGTGGCAATGACGGTGCCGCGGTCGCTGGAATCCGTTTCCACCAGCTTGGCCGCCCCGGTCACCAGCACGCTGTCGGTGATGGCGCCCACCTGCAAAGTCAGGTCGACACGCTGGCGGGAATTCACGGTGACCTTCACGTTTTCGGCCACCGCCGCGGAAAAGCCCTGCATTTCGGCACGCACCGTGTAGGTGCCGTTGCGGACATTCAGGACCAGGTAGTTGCCGGCTTCGTCGGTGACGGCCGTGGTGGTGATCCCGGTCTCCATATTTTTAACACTGATCGTCGCCCCGGGGATCACCGCGCCGGAAGGATCCTTGACGGTTCCGAGCATGCTGGCCGACTCGAACTGGGCGAAGGCCGGCGGCGATAAAAGCAAAAGCAGAGCGATCGCGAACCATCGAATGATTAAGTTCATCTTTCCTTTCCTCCTGAAATCGTTTAAAAAATGATTGAAAAACAAAAACGAATCATCGCATAAAAATCACTAGCCGGCCAGGTAGGTAATCTTGCATTCCTTCCGGTCGGTCTGCAGCCGAATGATGCTTTCCAGTAAATCGGTCCGGCCGACCTTCTTGGTGCTCATGGGGGTCATATCCATCCCGTCGGCCATGCAGTCGATCACCCGCGGGAAGTTCCCGTGTCCCGAATGGCCCTGCGCTCCGATCATCCGGCCGCGCCGTACCTGCAGCACTTCGCCGGTCACCGGCATTTTGGCGTCCGCCCGGGCGGTGACCACTACCGTGCTGTTCAGCGTTCGGCCCTCCCAGATCACCCGTTCAATGTCGGGGTAAACGACGGTGGGCAGTCCGGTGGCTTCCACAAACAGGTCCGCGCCCATGCCTTCGGTCAGTTCCAGCACCCGGTCGGCAAAACTTTCCTTGAGCGGGTTGACGGCAAAATCGGCTCCCAGGGCCAGCGCGATGGCGGCGCGCTCTTCCTGGGTTTCCGAAAGAATGACCTTGGAGGCTCCGGCACGCTTCAGAATGGCGCAGGCGGCAATCCCGATCGGGCCGCCGCCCAGGACCACGGCGCGATCTCCCGGCCGGATTCCGCCTCCGCGCTCGATGACGGCGTTATAGGCTACGCTGGTAGGCTCCACCAGACTTCCGGCTATGAAAATTTCGTCGCCCGGATAGCGGTCGGCCATCGGCTCCAGGCTCCAGATCGTCCGGGAGGGAAGCAGGAGATATTTTGCATAGGCGCCGTTCACATTGAAGCCGACTTCATCCAGCCTCTCGCAGTGGTTCGGCTGGCCGTCGGCACAGGGCCGGCAGTTTCCGCACCACAGCATTTCCTCCGAGGTCACCCGCTCGCCGCCCCGGAAGGGTTTGTTGGTGCGCTTGTCGAACGCATTCTTGCCTGCTTCCACGACCACGCCGGAAAATTCATGTCCCAGGATGCAGGGGAATCCCGTCAGCCCGGGGTAGAAAATATATCCGTCCTGGTCCGCCTGGGCCATGTGAACGTCCGACCCGCAGATGCCGCAGGCTTTTACTTCCAGGAGCACTTCCGAGGGCCCCGGCGTGGGAATGTCATACTCCCGGACTTCCAGCCGCGGATTTCTCCACACCTGGCTGCCCAGGTAAGTCTGCCGCCCCTCCACATCTTTGGCCCCCAGTTTGAACCCCGGCTTGGGATCCCAATCCGCAACCAGGGTCACCCCTTCCATTTTTCCTTTCATACGTTCCCTCCTGCATGTAATTTCATGATTGTCGACCGTGTTCCATATAAACGGGCGGCGGCGCTAGGCTTCCGTGCCCTGTCCGATTCTTGGGATGGCATAGACAGGCTTCCATCCCGGGCTGAGCGGCTCCCTGAGGTAAGGCTCCATGTCCTTCGCGCTGCGCAGGGTCACCTCTTCGACGGGAGGCACCTGGCCGGGAGGAAAGGCCGCCAGGACATCGTCATGCCACAAGGTCAGATACTTGAGAATGGCGGCCATCGGCCGCCTGGCCTTGCGGGCCGCGCCTGATTTCGCTTTTCCGACCACTCCTTCCGGCGTAGCCGCAATCTCGATCGCGAAATGCCCTTCGCCTTCCGACCAGCGGCTGGGCCGGCCGAAGGGGTCCACCGACTTGTCGAAGTGTCCTTCCGGAAGGTAGCTTTTGCCCTGGGTGTCCACCGCGTAGTTCATATCCACCATCTCCGGGTGCAGCAGCAGGCTCAGCGAGGTTTCCGACTCGTCGGCATGGACGAAATTGGTGTCCATCGATCCGCCGCGATCCCCGGGGCGGAAGAATTCGCGCACCCCGCGATGCCAGTCAATGACGCGGAAAATGCCGGGGAGCTGATAGCGCTTCATGAACTCCTGAACGGCCGATTCCAGCATCCACAGATGCCCGTGATTGTTGACGATGAGCTGTTTGCGGAAGCCGTCGTTCCACAGGCCGAGCATGACATCGATCATCATTTCGCGGACCACATGCTCGCGGACGATCACCGTCCCGGGCATGCCCACGTGGTGATACGGGTGTCCACCGTAATTGAGGGGCGGAAGCGCCAGATTGACCGCCGCCCCGCGCCGGGCCGTATAGCGCCGCACTCCCTCGCATATCGCACTGACATACAGGGTGTCCGCGGCGCTGGGTAGATGCTGTCCGTGCAGTTCGGTGCAGCCGACCGGGATGAAAACGACATCGTTTTTCCGGCGGTTGGCTTCCACCTGCCAGCGGGTCGTGGTCTGGATGTAGGAACCCGGCTTCCCCCATTCCACGGGCGACGGGATGCCGTAGTCGGCCAGGATGGCATCGATCTGTTCCTCCGTGGCTTCCCACACTTCCTTTTTCATTCGCCCTACCGCGTTATCTTCAAAAAATAAGTCCGCCTGGTTGCTGGTTAAAAATCCTTCCGGCGCCTTTGCCATTTTTCTTCTCCTTACTTATGGATTCGTTCCGATCGAATGGTGATGGTTTCTGTTTTCTGCTCAAACTTTCATGACGATTTTCATCGCGCTCTTGGGCTTGTGGGCCAGCGTCTTCAGATCCAGCCCCAGGCATCCAAAGGCTTCCGGGCCTTCGGCAAGCGATATGACCTTGGTAAAGAACGGCCCCATCTGCAGCCGGTTTTCCTGGAAGATGCGAATGGAGGGAACCATGGTGTTCTGCCCCAGGTAAAGGCCCAGGATCTTGGTGGCCCAGCGGGTGATTTCATTGGGCACCACGCTGGCCGTGATGCTGGAGTCCATGCCGAAAGGCAGCACCTTGCCGCCCGGCGTAACGCACTGCAAGGCCGTCTCAAAAGCGTTGCCGGTGGCTTCGATGACGATGTCGGCTTTTCTCCCGTAGGTGAACTCGGTGATCCGGTCCACGACATTGACCTCTTCCGGATTCCAGACCGTAAGCCCGCACTCCCGGGCCACGGAGATGCGGAACGGATCGATTTCGGTCACCGCCACCTTGGCGGCGATATTTTTGGCGAACTGGGCGAACAGGTAGCCGATGGGGCCGAAGCCCAGAATCATGACGTAGTCATACGGCAGCATCAATAGGGTATTCATGCCGTTGACCACCGTTGCCAGAGTCTCCACCTGCGAGCCCAGTATATCGTCGATTTCATCGGGCAGTACGAAGCACTGCTTTTCGGGCACCAGGCAGTATTCGGCATAGCCTCCGTCCCGCATGACCCCCAGGGCGCTGGTTTTAATCTCCACGCACTGGCTGCTCAGCCCCATCCGGCAGAACGAACAGAATCCGCAACGGATATTGTTGTCGATGGCCACGCGGTCGCCGACCTTGACGTGGCGCACATGGCTCCCCGCTTCCACCACTTCGCCGCAGAATTCGTGACCCAGAACGGTGTTTTCCTTGTAGTGGTGCTTGCCTTCCAGGATTTTCACATCCGAGCCGCAAATTCCGACTGCCTTCACCTTCAACAGCACGTCATCGGGATCTTTCACCCTGGGGATCGGGATTTCCTCCGGAACGAGCCTGCCAACTCCCTTCATTACGAGTGCCTTCATTTTGTCCATACGAAAAAAACCTCCTGTTCAATAGCGTTAATCAATACAGTATGAATGCAAACATGTGCGCTTTGAAAAAACTAGCGCGTCTTTTGTTCCGCGGAACTTTCCCGGACGATCAGCTTTCCGCGCAGCATCCGGGTCTGGTTCATTTCTTTTGCTTCTCCCGCCGGCGACTGGATCAGGGCGTACATCATTTTGGCGGCCTCATGGCCGAGCTGGTACTTGGGCTGGGCAAACGTGGTCAGGGTCGGCTGGGTATAGGCGGCAAAAATAATATCGTCGAATCCCACCACCGAGCAATCCGCCGGTACCGATACGTCCTGCTCGTGCAAGGCCCTCAGGACGCCGATGGCCATCATGTCGTTGAAGCAGATGATGGCCGAAGGCCGGTCGGCAAGGCTCATGAAATGACGGGTGCCGATGACTCCGCCCTCGATCTGATCCGAGGAACTGTGAAAAATCCATTCTTTGCGGATCGGCAGCCGGGCGGCACTCATCTCATGCGCAAACCCGTCCAGGCGCCCCTGGGTGGTGCGTTCCATCTTCCTGTTTCCGATGAAGCCGATTTTGCGGTGTCCGAGCTCGATCAGATAGCGCGCCACCTGGCAGCTTCCGAAAAAATCGTCGTGATAGACCATGTGCTGGTAATCCGCTATCTCGTGGTTGCCGACCACCACGATCGGGAAGCCGTACTGCCTCATCAGGTTGTAATGATCGGCGCGGAAATGAGTCGAGCAGATAATCAGGCCGTCGATCCGGTGTTGCACCATGGACCGGGCGATATCCTTTTCCCGGACTTTATCGTGGTTGGAAGCGGCCACAAACAGACTGTAGCCGACTCCTTGAAACAGCTCTTCGATGCCCTGCAGGATCTCGCTGAAGAACGGATCGTCGATCCGGCTGACAATGACGCCCAATGCCTGCGACCGGTTGGTTTTCAGACCCCGGGCCACCGCGCTGGGGATATAGCCGAGGTCCGAGGCGATTTTCTTGATACGGCCGGCGGTTTCCAGCGGAATCCCTTCATGCCCGGTCAGGGCGCGGGATACCGTGGAATGAGATACATCCGCTATCCTGGCAATGTCTTTAATCGTGACCGGCATGGGAACATTAATGTGCACACGTGTGCAGAACCATATTTTACCCGGATTGCCTTTAATGTCAAGAGCCTTACAAGAGCCATTCAGGAGAGCCGCTTTCTCCCGCAGGAAAATGGGTGTCCCCGATGCGTGTCCCGGATGCGCCCGGATTCGTTCCCACCGGTTCCTTCAGCCCCACCGCCCGGGCTTCCTTTTACCGGACGGCGGTCCGGGAGCGGAACGTCTGTTCCTGATTGCGGTCCGGATCGGACAGGATCACGGTATAGCGGCCAGGTCCTCTCACGGCCGGCTGCACGGTGCGCTCCTGCAGGCGATAGGTGTAGAGGATTTCGTTGCGGTCTTCGTCGAGGACCTGCAGCACGGGAAGTCCCCAGCCGGGAGGCGCGGAGACCGCTTCGAGGTGCCACCCGCTCCGGGGCAGCCCGTTGTCGGTCTGGTGGATTTCGATCGGCCAACCCTCGTAGGGCCGGGCGCCCGGCGCCGCAACCTCCACCCAGCGGGGCCAGTTGGTCAGGGTGATTTTCCGCGAGGAGCGGTCGAAGACGACAATCCCGAAGCCGGGGGCGCGCTGGTGCAGCGCTTTTGGCTCGAAGGGCACCGCCAGCGGATTGGAGACCGCGTGGACCGTGATCCGGTTTCCGAATCCGTCCCGGTATTCCCCGGTGTTGCGCGGTGCTCCCGGCTTCCGGTTTCGGCCCTCCTCCCGCGGATACCACCGCCTCGGCCAGACGTTGGCCACCGAAGGGACGCAAATGGCCCAGCTGGCGTCGTTCCACTCGTCGATCCCGTACTGGATGGTGCTGCCCAGATGCTGATCCCCGGCAATGTGCAGGGCCAGAGCCTTGCGCATGGACCGCAGGGCGCGGGTCCTAGGAGTCTGGGGCCAGCCGTTGGAGTCGTGATCGGCGACCGGTTCTTCATTCTCCGGATACTCGCCCGGTTCCATCACCTTCAGCTTGGGAGTCACCGAATCGGAGGTGGTTCCCTTCGGCAAGGTGGCCACGTTGGCAAACAGGGTCTGGGAAAGGACCGTTTTCATCCAGACCCCCCCTTTCCAGTCGGCGGCCCATTTTTCCAGGAAGGCCTCCTGACGCGCCCCGAGAAGTTCCGCCCCCGGCGCATCCCCGTCGCGCGAGGCCTGGTAGGAAGGGTTCTGCGCCCAGCCGTTCACGATCCGGGCCTGGGGGAGCGCCACCCCGGGAGCCGACTTCCATTTGCGGTCTTCGAGAATCGCCGTGCTCAGCCCGCCGTAGAGCAGGTGCCCGTAATAGACGGTAATCCCCTGGAGGACCGGAGTCGGGTCGAAGGGATCGGGCATGTGGCTGGTCTGGGTGCGCTGCACCATGTTGACCCACTCGGCCGGCATGGTAAAGCCGCCGCTGTCCTGGCCCGCCATACCGAAACGGTCGGCTTTGCGTCCTCCGGCTCCCCAGATGTTTCCATGGTAGACGTCGTGGTCGTCCGGCAGGCAAACCGAAGGGATGTCTTTCAGGAGCTCGGCATACTCCCAGCCAAACAGGTACCACTTGCGAAGGTAGTCGAGAGCGGCCATTTCCGGCGGGTCGATCTGGATCCCGTACTCTGCGACTCTTTCGTAGATATTGTCCCCGGTGAAAAAAAGCAGATCGGGCCGGAAATGGCTCACATGGCGCACCACGTCGGCGTGAGGAAAGCCGAGGTCGTTGTTCCCGGTAAAAGCGGCGACGACAATCTGCGGCTTGGTTTTGGGGTCTTTGCGGACCGTGCCCCGGTAAACCTGAGATTTGTAGCGCACCTGGTACGGCGTGTCGCGGGAGTCGTCCCAGTCGGAAATGCGAAATGAGGCGGTGCGCGAAAGCGGCTGGACCAGGGAGGAAGCCGCCTGTTTCCATCCTCCGTCCGGGCCCTGTATTTCCAGCCGGACCGCTTCCCTGTCCTCCTCTACCGGGGCCATCTGGGCCGTGAGGCGCAAGACCTTTTGCGAGAGGGTATGCAGTGTGAAGAGGATGGGGCCCCAGGCTCTTTCCGGATGGGAGTCCAGCGCCGAGCCCGCCACCTGCCAGTCCCGGAACCAGAAACGCAGCCCGCCGCCCCGCTGGGTTCCGCGGCGTTCCCCGAAGCTCTCCCGGGCCTCCGGGGCCACCGGCGTTCGGGGGATCGGACCGGAGCTCGAAACCAGGGCCACTCCTCCCGGGAGCCACGCGGCAGGGATTTCGCGGCGCAGGCTCCATCCGGGCGTGCCCTTCTTTTCCACGGAAAGAGCGATCTGCATCCCGGCTGCATCGGGGGTGGCGGTCAGCTTCAACCACAGGTCCTGAAAGGGTTCCGGGACCCGTGGGGCGTCCGGGAGAACTTCGCCCAGGAAAAGCCGGCCGTCCGCGGTCATGCCGGCATTGATTCCGTCGCCGCGGACCGCGCTGTCCCGGTAGTCCTTCATAGCTCCGCGGATGCCGAAGCGGAAGCCGATGTAGCCTTCCCCTGCCGGGCCCTGATCCTCCTCCAGGCGGCCCATTCGAACCTGCATTTCCAGGGTTCCCCGGCGCTCCGAGACCTCGCGGGTCAGGAGAAATACGTTCCGGTCCCCGCCCGGCTGCCGGTTTTCGATCCGGCCGCCGGACCACTGCCAGTCCTGAAGAGGGTTGGCCCAGTAATCGGGCCCCAGCCAGGGACGCTTTTCGGCGGGAGCGGCCATTCCCGGGAAAAAAAGAAGAAAGGCGAGGAAAAAACCCTGAACCATGCGAAAACCGGTTCTCATAATAGCCCCTTTGGTAAGAATCGAATCATGGATAAAAAGGAAATATTGGAATATTCCTGCCGCGGAGTCAATAGTCCGCTGGTCGCGCCAGCCCGTATCGGCCGGGAAGCTTTTCCTTTAGAAAGACCATCGTTATGGGTTTATCGGAACAGGGCTTTCAGCCGCTCCCAGAGCGGCAGAGCAGGGAGGAGATCGATCTGCTGCCGGGCCAGCTGCCGGGTGGTGGTGTCCTGCGGGAAGTGGTCCAGAATGACCTGGAAATGGCGTCGGGCTTCCTCTGTTTTTCCCATTTCCCTGCAGGCCATCGCAATGTGGTAATGGGCTCCCGGTGCCTGCCTGCCCTTGGGAAACCGGTCCAGCAGCTTCTGGAACTCCCCGATCGTCCCGGGGAAGTCGGCTTCCCGCCAGAACGTCACGCCGTGGAAATAGAAGGCATCTTCGGCCAGGGCGGATTCGGGCATGCGGGTGGTGATAAACCCGAAATGCCGCCGGGCTTCCGCGTGGAGCCCCGCTTCAAGAGCTTTCATTCCCAGGTCGAAAGCTTCCTGCACTCCGCCGGGATAAGCCGGCTCGGGCTCGGGTTCCGGTGCGGCGGGCGCGGGGACCTCCGCAGAGGACGATTCCAGCTGCCACAGCCGAACCGGCTCCGGGTCGGGCAGGTAGGAGAGAGATTCATATTCCCGGATCATTTTCCAGGCCGGCCCCAGCGGCTGATTGAAATGAACCAGGCGGAACCCGCATCCGTAGCAGCTGTAATGAACGCAGGAGCCGATGCCGCTCACCAGGACGGTTCCCGTCGGCAGCTGCGGCTGGTTCTCGTTCAGCCAGGCCTCGTGCTCGGGGGCCTGGTAAATTCCCACCAGGGGAACAAACGCCTTGCCCGCGCAGCTATCGCTCAGATAGAGATGCTGCAGAAAAAAGGACTGCCACGATTCCAGGAGGATTTTGGGCGGGCACAACTGTCGCAGGTCCTCGACCATCTTCTGCTGAATGGAATACTGGATTCGCCCGGGACGGGTCGCATCCACGGCCTGCGCCCAGTTCAGCGGCAGAAGGGCCAGGCAGAAAACCGCGGGCCAGGCCGGGGACCACCGGCCGCCCGGAAGCCGGGACAGGTCCCAGGCCATTTTGACGGCGTGAAGAGCCATGGGCCAGGACAGAGGCGCCAGGTAGCGGAAAATCCGGGGCATGGAATAATACTGGTCGAAACGGAAGGCATTCGGAAAAAAATTGATCATCAGGAAAAAAAGCCCGGCCAGGGCCGCCAGCGCCCAGTCGTTGCGGTCCAGGCCGCCGGACCTCCGGCGCAGAGCGGGCAGCACATTGGCAGCCAGCCGGGCGGCGAACAGAAGAATCCACAAATAAGGGATCCAGCCGAACAGCGTGGTTCCGAACTGGGAGCCTTCGAAAAGATAGCCCGGATACTGCCGGAAGAGGAATCCCAGTTCGTTGGCTGGAACCGGGTAGGTGGCCGAATGGGCCGTCAGAAAGGGGAAGAACATTCCCATCTTCCATTTCCAGAACAGAACGGTCAAGCCGTGCAGGACAAAGCTTGCGCCGCAAAAAGCCCAGGGGCCCTGCCGGTCGGTCTGGTGTCGAAGCCTCCGAATAAAGTAAAACCCGATCAGCGGCAGCCAGTAGACCACCCAGATTTTGGTGTAAAACCCGAGCCAGAACAAAACGGCCCAGGCCAGTCCCAACCGCCCGGGTCTGCTTTCCCATCGGGCCCAGGCCAGCAGGGCCAGGGCCATCAGCCACTCCAGGGTCAGGTCGTTGGAGACCACGGTCCCGATCAGGACTTCAAAGGGAGCCGTGGCCACCACCAGTCCGGCCAGCAGGGCAGCCGGCAGGGGATACTGCCAGGATCTCATCACAAAGTAAGCCAGGGGGCTCAGGCTGGCCGAGAAGAGCCACAAAGGCAGCATGAAGGCGGTCTCGCTTACCCCCAGCAGCAGAAAGGAGACGAAGTGCGGCAGCCAGACCAGGAAGCGGTACTGCAGGACCCCCTGAAAATTCAATCCCCCGGAATAAATGTAATGGGAGAGCTGGAAAAATTCGACATCGTCGCAGAGGATGAAGCCGGAAAAAAAGTGCAATCGAATGGCCAGCGCCAGGCAGAAGAGAACCAGAGGATAAAAAAGGCTGGCGATGCGTGGTGTCCGGAAATGCATGGGGCCAAGGGTCGGAATGGGAAATGTTTCTCCAGGGGCCGGAGCCGCTCAGGGTCCTTCAAACAGGCGGAAAGGGTACACAGCCGCCAGCCTTTCCGCAAAGGGAATCCACTTGCGGACCCGCAGGCTGTCGACCAGGAAGCTCAGCAGCAGCAGGGGCCGCTGCGGCTGCCGCACGTGGCACTGCTCGCAGACCGGGAAGGCGTCCAGGCGGCCGCGGGCATGGGCGGCGCGCATGGCTTTCATGCGCGGGCTGTTCCATATTTCCTCCAGCCGCAGGGAGTTCAGATTCCCGAGCGAGGGCCCCTGGAAGGAATAGCAGCAGGGAAAGGCCTCCCCGTCGTAGCGCACATACAGGGGACCGCGCCAGAGGATGGCGCAGGGCTGCCGCCGCCGGATGCCCTTTTCCTCCCGACCGGCGTCGAAGCGGCAGACCTCGTCTTCCTTGATACGGATTTCGTCGATGCCGGAGGCGCGCCAAAGCCGCCGGAAATCCTCGACCTGGTGGGCATTGCCCTGCAGCCGCACCATCTGGATCACGGTGAAAACCGGCGAGCGCTGCTCCTTTTTCAGTTCCAGGAAACGCAGGATGTTCTGCCGGACCTGTTGAAAGTCGGCGCCCGGCCGGTAGCGCTGGTACACGTCCGGAGTGGCGCCGTCGAAGGCAAAGATAATGTAGTCCAGGCCGGACTGCAGAAGCTGCCGCGACCGCTTTTCGTCCAGCAGCGTGGCGTTGGTGGAAATCCAGGTGTGCAGCCCTGCCTGGCGGCAGTAGTCGATCATGCGGAAGATGTCCCGGCCGAGAAGCGGCTCCCCGCCCCCGAAGGGGATCACGAATTCCAGCTGGTCGCGACCCTGGTCGACTATGCGGCGGAAGAGCTCCCAGTCCATATCCTGCGCCGGAAAGTCCTGCAGCTGGCGCGGGCACATGGGGCAGTGCAGATTGCAGCGGGAAGTACCTTCCAGGATCAGCTGAGCGGGAAAAATCGACAGGGTCTCTGCTCCGCGGAGATAACCTCTCAGCAGCTGCAGCCGTCGGCGGAAAGGATATTTCCGCGGCTTATTCATGTCGGTTTCCGGCAAGGGTCCTGCTTTCTCCGCCGGGAAGGCAGCTGCAGCCCGCGGCCTCGCCTCGCGGGTCGGCAGCCCGGGAAATTTTCAAGGTGTAGCCCAGGTTCTGAAACAGGTACTTGTTCAGCCCGCGCATGTATTTGAAGAAGACGGCCGGGTTTCTCCAGCTGGCCATCATCTTCGCCAGGCGGCGCGGCCTGGAATAAAAGCTCAGGTAGGTTTTCAGGTGATACCATTTGATCCGCCGGAAGCTGAACTGCTCGGTGCGAATGTGCGGGGCCATGATATCCAGATTCTGGGGGTCCATATGGGTGCGGTAGCCCTTTTCGCGGACCATGGCCGCCAGCTCCGTGCCGGGATAAGGCGTGGCGATGGATACCAGGGCGTGGTCCAGGTCGGAATGGCGGGCAAAGCGGATCGTCTCGTGAATTTCCTGGCGGGTTTCGGTGGGGAAGCCGATCATGAAAAAGCCGCTGGTGGTGATCCCCGCCTGGCGGGCCCAGCGAATGCACTGCTCCACCTTGTCCAGCTGCAGCCCTTTGCGGATCAGCTTTTGCACCCGCGGGCTGCCCGACTCGATGCCGATGGCCATGCTGTGCGTGCCGGCCCGGGACAGCAGATCGATCAGCTCCCGGTCGGTGCGGTCGGCGCGGATTCCGTTGGGAAACTGCAGGGCGATGTCCATGCCGCTGGCCAGGATCCGCCGGCAGACTTCCTTGGCCACCGGCATGTTCATGGTGAAGTTGTCGTCGTAAATCAGAAACTCCCGGACGCCATGGGTTTCATAAAGAAAGCGCATTTCCGCCAGGATGTGATCCGGGGAGCGCTGGCGGAAGGCTTTGCCGAAAATGTCGTGGCAGTAAATGCAATGGTAGGGGCAGCCCCGGCTGGTGAAAATCTGGATGGCCGGTTTTTTCTTCGGGGCGAATCCCGGAATTTCCTGGCGAAAATAGCGCGGCAGATCCAGAAGGTGGTACGCCGGGAAAGGGATTTGATTCAGGTCCACGCGCTCGGCGGGGGGCGGGTTCAGGAAAGACTGACCGTTCCGTTTGTAACCGATTCCTCCGATGGTTTCCAATCCTTCAAAGGATGGGCCGCTTTCCAGAAGCCGTACCAGAGGGATTTCCCCCTCCCCGGCAACGATAAAGTCGACGCAGGGATGGCTCAGGGTTTCCAGCGGGTCGCAGCTCGGCTGTGCTCCTCCGAGCGCGATTTTGAGCCCCGGGTCCATCGAGCGGATCTGCCGGGCGGTTTCCAGCGCACCGGCGTACTGCACGCTCATGCAGCTGATGCCGGCCAGGCCAAAGGCATGATCCGTCAGGGCCTGCCGCAGCCGGGTCTGCCAGTTGCTGTCGCCGGCCAGATCCAGGATCCGGGCCCGGTGGCCCTCTTTTTCCAGCCAGGCAGCCAGGAAGGCCAGACCGATAGGGTATCCGGTGGCTCTCCCCTGCGACCGGTAGTCGGGCCGAATCAATAATATTTGTCTGGACCGTCTATCCATACGGGATTTAGATTAGCACACCTGCCGCCGGCAGGAAAAGCTCCCGGCCGGGCGCGCCCGGAAAAAGAGGGGTGCCGGACCAGGAGTCCTGATGGCCCGGAAGAACGTTTCAGCGGAAGTTTTCCACCAGGAGGAGGTCCGAGCCGGCCAGATCGATCTGGGAGAAGAGAAGGCGCCGGCCGTCGGGCGACAGGCTAAGCCCGCTGGCCGGGGGTTTGTCCAGCGTATGGACCGGCTGAATCCGGCGGGTGGCCGAATCGAAAAAGCAGATCGGATATTTCCCGCCCTGTGCGGGAGCCAGGTAATAAACCCCTTGTTCCGAAACGGCCACGCAGAAGACGGACAGAATTTCCGGCAGAACTTCCTCTGCCTGCGATTCGGTTCCCCCGAGCGGCATCCGCCAGAGCGAGTTGGACGAGGATTGCCGCTCGAGTCCCGTGTCGTGGCGTTTGCCGTAGTAAAGAAATTTCCCGTCGGGGGATTCCATGGCGCCGGTCCCACCCCGGGAGGTGATCTGCACCGCCTCTTTCGATCCGGTTTTCCCGTCGATCCGGAAAAGATTCCACCCGTCGCCTGTCGAACGGGAGAAATAGATCACCTCGCCGGCGCCCGGGGAAACATTTCCGGAAGGGAACCGGAGATCGCCAAGCATCATGGATCGCCGGCCGCTGTCGGTATCCACGGCCCAAAGGTGCTGCTGCCCCTGATCGGGTGCGGTGTAGACAATGCGGTGGCTGTCCGGAAACCACCCCACGAGACGGCCCTTGGCGCTGAGCTCGCCCTGGGTAAGCGACCTGGCTTCGGAGCCGTCGGCACCGGCAAGCCAGATTTCGATCCGCCCGCTGCGGTCCGAGAAAAAAGCGATCTTCCGTCCGTCCGGGGACCAGAAGGCGTTCCAGTCCCTTCGGCTACTGACGATCAGCGGCTTGGGAGGCGCTCCCGCCTGCAGGTCGAGGCACCAGATATTGCTGTCGACCGTTTCGCGCTCCAGTACCAGGCGGTTGACATGAGGTGCCGCGGCGATGGAACCGATGCCGTCCACCGCCAGCGGAATCTGTTCCGGGGGAGTGCCGTCGGGCCGGATCCTCCAAAGCCCGCTGGTGCCCTCGTAATCCATGGAGACAACCGTGCTTCCTCCATCGGGAGACTCCGCCGATCCCCGCACCAGTCCGTTGAAGCGGGTGATAGGTCGAACCTCCCCCTGGCTCTGGTATTGGGGGCCGAGCGGCAGTTCGAAGAGGTCTCCCGTGGAAAGACCGCTCATGCGCCAGAAGCGGAGAGGCGAGTCCGGCGAGGAAATGGTTCCGAATAAGTCGTTGCTCCCTTTGGGCGGCGGCGGGGTCAACGGGCGGCGCTCGCCCGTATCCAGCGCCACCAGCCAGATTCCGTTGCGACCTTCCTTGAACCGGTCGGTGATCAGGATGGATCGCCCGTCCGGTGTCCAGGAAGCGGAGCCTATCGGCGATCTGGAATCGGCCACCTTGCGCTCCGGTCCGCCGAGAGCCGGCATCAGAAAAAAATCCCACTGCCACGGGCTCCCCCGGGCGAATAGAATCTGTTGCCCGTCCGGCGACCATTTCGGGGCGGTGTCGACTTCCGGGGCGGTCGTCCTCCGCAGCGGATGGTTGGTTCCCACCTGCAGCAGATAAATGTCGAAATTATCCCCGGAGGGTCCGGACCAGCTGAACGACACCATTTTGCCGTCCGGGGACAAACCTGGGGTTCGCTCCATTCCCGGCAGGGTGGTCAGGGGAACGACCCGTGCGGAGGGAGATAAACGGTCGGAATTTGACGAAAAGTACCAGGCGCCGCCCAGAGCGGCCAGGAGGGCGGCACCCGCCGCTGCAGCCGCAAAAAATATTCCTATGCGGAAGCGCATTTTGCGTTCCGGGAGAAAAAGGATTCCCGATTCGAACTCCCGCCTGAGCTCCTCCAGTGCATTCCGCAATTCCGCCATGGAAGGAAACCGTTTTTCCGGATCCTTTTGCAGGCAGCGGGCCACGATGCTTTCCAGCGTTTTGGGAATGCCAGTCACAATTGCCCCGACTGGTTTGGGGTCTTCCCGGAGAATGGCCGCCAGGGTGGCCAGGCAGGTGGCGCCCGTGAAAGCCTGCTTCCCGGTCAGCATTTCATAGAGCACCGAGCCCAGGCTGAAAATGTCGCTGCGGATCTCGACCGGCCGCCCTTCGGCCTGTTCGGGGGACATATAGCCCACCGTTCCGATGATGGATCCCTCCTGGGTGTACTGAGAGATCAGGGTGTGGGTAACGTCGGACTCCTTTCCCGGCGAAGTTTCAATCAGCTTGGCGAGTCCGAAATCGAGTATTTTGGGCCGGCCGTCCAGGGTCAGCATGATGTTGCCCGGCTTGAGGTCGCGGTGGACGATGCCGGCCGTATGCGCCTTGTCCAGCGCATCGGCGATGGCTACGGCGATCCGCAAAACCTGACCCACCGGCATTCCTTCCGGGGGGATCAGGCGGTTCAGGGGATTCCCTTCTATGTGCTCCATGACCAGGAAATCCAGGCCGTCTTCGGTGCCGATGTCGTGCACGGTGACGATGTTCGGGTGGTTCAGCGCGGAGGCCGTGCGGGCTTCCTGCAGAAAGCGGTCCCTGCGTCGCGGGTCCGAGGTGAAGCCGGGCGGAAGAATTTTTACCGCCACCGTGCGGCCCAGCCGGACATCCTGCCCGAGGTAAACCTGGCCCATGCCGCCCTCTCCGAGCATGGAGCTTAGCCGGTAGGAGCCCAGCTTTCGCCCCTCCGGCGGGTCCGTGGTCGGCCGGTTCCGGCCTTGCGGGGCTACCGGGCTTCCCGGCAGGCCCGCGGCGGGCGGATAGTCGGTCAGCAGGGACAGCACTTCATGGAGCAGTTCCTGGTCGCCGGCACAGCGCTCCTGAATCCAGCGGCTGCGCGAATCCTGCGGCTTCTGACCTGCCAGGCGGACTATTTCCGCGGCATGTAACCGGCGATCCTGCATTGTCATTTCTTTTCTTTCCGGATTGACCGGGGACGACACTCTTCCTTGGTTCCTTTGGGCCCGGCCGGGTGCGGCGGGGAGGGAAGGATTTTTTTTTACCGATCCGCGCGTCTTTCCATGGATCCCGGACTGCCCTGTTTCGTCTGCTTCCGGCAGCTTCCCTCTCGGAGGATGGAACCTCCCAGGCTAGCCGCCTCCTGAGGAGTGTACTGAAAATTAGGATTGAAATCAAGGGAAGGCGGGAAGCCATACCGGATTCCGGGGACCCCTTTTCCGCAAGGGTTATCGGGCGAATCGCACCGGCGCAAAAGCGCCTGCCGGGCCGGACTTCTTGATTCCCGGTACAGCGCCTTCTATAATTAACGCATGTCCGAAAAGGAAAAAAGCATTCGTTTGTCCTCGTATTTCCGATAAAAGGAGTATCTGTCTTGAAAAAGCTTCTGGATTCCTTCTGGATTGCCATGTTTTGCATGCTTCTGTTGCCGCCGTTCCTTGGCGGGCAAACCAAACTGCTGCGCTTCCCGGATATCGCCGGAAACCAGCTGGTCTTCTGCTACGGCGGCGACCTCTGGACGGCTCCTGCCGGCGGAGGCAGTGCGGTGCGGCTGACAGCCCATCCGGGACTGGAGCTGTTTCCCAGATTTTCGCCCGACGGGAAGTGGATCGCCTTCACCGGACAGTATGACGGCGATGAGCAGGTTTATGTCATTCCGGCGGGCGGCGGCGTGCCGCGGCAGCTGACCTTTTATCCGGCACGCGGGCCTCTGGCCCCGCGGCACGGCTACGACAACCAGGTCTACGGCTGGACGCCGGACGGCGCCTCGGTGCTCTTCCGTTCCATGCGGGACGCCGGCGGCGGTTCCCGAACCAGGCTTTATACCGTGGCGGTCGCCGGTGGGCCGGAGCGGGCCCTGCCGATGCCCACGGCCGGCGCCGGGGATTTTTCCCCCGATGCCCAGCGGATGGTCTACTCGCCGCTGTTTCGCGATTTCCGGCACTGGAAGCGCTATGAAGGCGGATGGGCGCAGGATCTTTTTCTTTTCGACATGAAAACCTCTGCCCTGACCCCGGTGTCGCCAAGCCTGCGCACGGAGCGCGATCCGATGTGGATGGGGGACGCCATCTGCTTTGTCTCCGACCGCGACGGGGTGCTTAACCTTTATATGTACGGCCTGAAGGACGGCAAGGTCGTCCAGCTGACCAGGAACACCGTATGGGATGTCCGCTGGGCCAGCTCGGACAACGCCCGGAATATCGTTTACGAGCTGAACGGAGAGCTGCACATTTACGATATCAAGGCAAAATCGGACCGGGCGGTAAGTGTCCTTGTTCCGAGCGACGGAGTGGCCATGCGCCCCTCGCACCTGGCGGTGGAACGGAACATCGAGTCTTTTTCGCTCAGCCCCAAAGGGGAAAGGGCGCTGTTTACGGCGCGCGGCGATATCTTTACCGTTCCCATCGAGAAGGGGCCGACCCGGAACCTGACCAACTCCTCCGGGGCGCATGACCGCAGCGCCGGCTGGTCCCCGGACGGAACACGGATCGCCTTTGTATCCGACCGCAGCGGAGAGGACGAAATCTGGCTGATCGACCAGGCCGGCGGCGGTGAGCCGGTCCGCCTGACCAGCGACGGAAGCTGCATGCGCTTTGCCCCGGAGTGGTCGCCCGACGGGAAACTCCTCGCCTTCAGCGACAGCGAAGGGAGACTGTTTGTTCTGACCGTCGCCGACCGTAAGACCGTTCTGGTGGCCGATGACGAGCGGGGAAGAATCCGGGATTACACCTGGGCATCGAAAGGCGGATGGCTGGCTTTTACCTTAAGCAATCCGAACAACACCCGCTCCCTCTACCTGTGGAGCGCCGGCGACGGGCGGAAGCACCGGGTAACGGACGAATTTTTCGGTGTCGGCTCGCCGGCCTGGGATCCTGAAGGCAAGTACCTGTTTTTCCTGAGCGACCGCGATTACGCGCCGCAGATCAGCGGGCTGGAGTGGAACTTCGCCGGGAACCGTACAACCGGGATCTTCGCCATGGCTCTTCGCAAGGACATCCCCCACCTCTTCCCGCCGCAGAGCGATGAGGTTTCCCTCCCGGCGGAAGGCAAGGAGAAGTCGGGCGAGAAGACTGTCGGGGAAGCCGGAGCCAGGGCGGAAGAAAAAAAGCCGGAAAAGAAAGAGGAGGGCGACCTGTCGATTGACCTGGATGGCCTGGCCTCCCGCGTGGTCCGGGTTCCGGTGGCGGCCGATAACCTCGACGGCCTGTCGGTCATCAAGGGCCACCTCCTTTACGCCAAGAGCGGGGCGCCGTTTTACGGACGCGAATCCTACGCGCGGACCTCGCTCTGGATTTTTTCCCTCAAGGACCGCGAGGAATCGCTGTTGGCCGAAGACATCAGCGGCGCGGCCCTTTCGGCGGACGGGAGCAAAATCCTGGTCCGTCAGGGGCGGTCCTTTAACCTCTATGAAGCCCGTCCCAAGGTCAAGGAAAAGAAGACGGTTTCCACCGCCGGACTGGCTGTGGACCGGGTCCCGGCGCAGGAGTGGGAGGAGGTCTTCAACGAAGTCTGGCGTCGGTACCGGGACTTCTTCTATGTCCGGAACATGCACGGTTATGACTGGAAAGCCATCGGCGACCGCTACCGGGCCTGGCTCCCCCACGTGGCCCACCGCTCCGACCTGAATTACGTGCTGACCGAAATGGTGGCGGAGCTGAACGTCGGGCACGCCTATATCGAAGGCGGAGACTTCCTATTGCCGGAGCGTCCGCGGGTCGCTCTTCCCGGGTGTCGCTTCGAGCCGGATGCCGCTTCCGGGCGCTTTCGCATCGCCAGGATTTTCCGGGGGCAGAATGAAGAAGAGCGGTATCGCAGCCCCCTCACCGAGGTGGGTATCGGCGTCAAGGAGGGGGAATATGTGCTGGCCATCGACGGAGTGGATTTGAAAACCACGGATAATCCTTACCGGCTGCTGCAGCACAAGACCCATCCGGTAACCCTGACGGTCAACGGCTCCCCGACATCGGAAGGTGCCCGCCGGGTGACCTACCGGCCGGTGGAATCGGAAGAAAGCCTGATCTACCTCGACTGGGTGCTGCACAACTACGAGCAGGTCACCCGGATGAGCGACGGTCAGATCGGCTACCTGCACATTCCGGACATGGGCGCCCCGGGGATCGCCGAGTTCATCAAGTGGTTTTATCCGCAGGTCCGCAAGCAGGGGCTGGTGGTGGATGTCCGTTCCAACGGCGGAGGAAACGTTTCCCAGTGGATCATCGAGCGCCTGGACAACCGGTTGCTGGGAACCCGCTTCGGCCGCAGCAACTGGCCCGGCACCTACCCGGAAGTGGTATTCCAGGGGCACAAAGCATGCCTGCTGAATGAGACTTCGGCCTCCGACGGCGATATTTTCCCCTTCATGTTCCGGCAGGCCGGCCTGGGTCCCCTGATCGGCAAGCGGTCCTGGGGCGGGGTGGTGGGCATCTCCAACACCGGCCCGCTTCTCGACGGCGGGACGGTCTTTGTGCCCCTGTCCGGAACCAATGCGCCGGACGGCTCCTGGGTGATTGAAGGCCACGGGGTGGACCCGGATATCTTTGTGGAAAACGACCCCCGATCGGTCATCGAAGGCCGCGACCTGCAGCTGGAGCGTGCGGTCGCCGAAATCAAGAAGGCCATCGCCGGAAAGCCGGTGAAGCTCCCGGCAAGGCCCGCGGAACCCGTAAAAACTCCGAAACCCCTCCCCTAGCGCCGCGTGGCGGCCCTTTTTTGATGAAGCTGCAAAAAGTATCAGGGCTTTTTGCAGCTTCATCTTTTTGCGAAGCCATCAACCCCGATAGCCCGGCAAAAAGGCGCCATCTTCTTTCGGCCTGCCCTTTTGCCTTTCTTCCCGCTCTTTCTTTCTTCCTGTAAGCCTTTTCTTTTCACAGGAAGAGGGGGAAGACCAGGAAGGAAGAAAGAAGCCGTCCGTATATTTCGGAAGGGAAGAGGGACTTTGTACCGCTTCCTCTTTTTTTTCGGATCTTCCGAAAACAGCCTTGTAAAAATTCGGTTTTTGTTTCAAAGTTCAGACCTTGTCGGGGAATACGCCCGGCCGGCAAGTCCGGCCGCGTTTTGCTGCAGCCTTTCATTCGAAATCCGTGATGAGGAAGCTATGAACAAGTACATGCCGGGATGGTCTGCCCTCCTGTTGCTCCTGGCCGGTCTGGCGGCCGAGACAATGGCGGCGGAGCGCGATCCGGTGGTCGATTACCGTATTCAGGCCAGGCTCGATGCGGCCAAAAAACGGGTCGAGGGGAACCTGCGCCTGGTCTGGCGAAATCCGTCCGGGGATTCCGTGCCGGATCTCTGGTTTCACCTGTACCTGAACGCCTTCAAAAACAACCGCACTACTTTTTATAAGGAATCCGGCGGAGTTCTGCGGCGGGATCGGATGTCCGGCGAGCATTGGGGCTGGGTGGACATCACCTCGATGCGCCTTGCGGATGGAACCGACCTTTTGCGGGGGCTGACTTTCGAGCACCCGGACGACGACAATGCCGAGGACCAGACCGTAGCCCGGGTGGCGCTTCCATCCCCGGTCGGCCCGCGTCAGGATATCGCACTTGACATTGCTTTTACCTCCCAGCTTCCGGAGGTTTTTGCCCGGACGGGATTCAAGGGTGAATTCTTCATGGGCGCCCAGTGGTTCCCGAAAATCGGAGTGTATGAGCCGGCCGGCGTTCGGGATCGGAAGAGCGGCGGCTGGAACTGCCGCCAGTTCCACGCCCATTCCGAGTTTTACGCCGACTTCGGGCACTACCGGGTGGATCTTGCTGTTCCGTCTTCCTTCGTGGTCGGGGCCACGGGGACAGAAACCTCCCGGAAGGACAACGGCGACGGGACTACCACCTATACTTTTGAGCAGTCCGACATTCACGATTTTGCCTGGACGGCCGATCCCCGGTTCGTGAAGCTGCAGCGCTCCTTTTCGGGGCGGGCCGACGTGACGGCCGGGGAATACCGGCAGGCGGCCGATCTGCTGGGCCGGTCACCCGAAGAGTTGCTCCTTTCGGATGTGGCCATTATTCTGCTGATTCCTCCCGCTCATCTGCCCCAGGCGGACCGGATCTTCGAGGGCGCCCGGCTGGGGCTTAAGTATTACGGCCTCTGGTACGGGCGCTATCCCTATCCGGTGCTGACCGTGGTCGATCCCCCCTTCGGGGCTACCGGTGCCGGCGGAATGGAATATCCCACGCTGATCACTGCCGGCACCTCCTGGCTTCTGAACCGCTGGCCTTTCGACAGGATCCGTGCCCCGGAAATGGTTACCGTTCACGAGTTCGGCCACCAGTTCTGGTACGGAATGGTGGGAAACAACGAATTCGAGGAGGCCTGGCTCGACGAGGGCATCAACAGCTATTCCACCGGAAAGGTCATGGAGAAGGGCTACGGACGGGATGCCACCCTCATCGATTTTCTGGGGCTGAGGCTGGGGGAAGAAGATATGATCCGCCTGCAAAACGGCCCCTGGATGAGGTACGACGCCATTCTCCAGCCGTCCTGGAAATACCGGTCCAACTCTTACTCCTTCTACTCCTACACCAAGCCGGAAATCGCGCTGCGCACTCTGGAGAACTTTCTGGGGGAACCGGCCATGGCCCGCATTCTGCGCGCCTTTTTCGAACGCTTCCGGTTCCGGCATCCGGGCAGCCGGGATTTCTTCCGCACCGCCGAAGAGGTGGCGGGAAGAGATCTTGACTGGTTTTTCCGGCAGGCCATCGAGGGCCATGCCGTGCTGGATTACGGGGTGTCCGGCCTTTCGACGGAGAAAGTCCCGCCGTTCCGTGGGGTGATGGATCACCCCTCACGGGGACGCATCACCGTCGGATCCGGCCAAAACGAGGGCCGGGGGAAAGACCGGGAACCGGAGGCGGCCGCGGAGGAGATCTACGATAACCGCTTTACGGTCCAGCGGCACGGAGATTTTGTCTTTCCTGTGGAGGTTGAATACAAGATCCAGGGGCAGCCTCCCGTGAGGTTGTCGTGGGACGGATCCGGGCGGTGGATCGAATACCGCTTCCCCGGAAAGGCGCCCCTGGAATGGGCGCGCGTCGATCCGGAATACAAGGTGCTTCTGGATGTCGACTGGAACAACAACTGGGTGCGGGCCCGGGCGGACCGCAAGGCGGCGGCCAAATGGTCCGCGCAGTGGCTCTACTGGATGCAAAACCTGATCTGCCTGCTGGGGAGCTGATATGATGACAACGATTATGGCACAGGGGTTTCGGACGGGATTCCGGCAGGTACGGCTTTTCGTCCTGCTCTGGGGTTGGAGCCTGCTGCTGGCGTGGGTCGCCTCCTGGCCGCTGATTTCCTGGTGGGGGCAGACCCTGGCTTTCTCCCCGGAAACCGACCGGCTGCTGGGAGGCCTGCATTTCCGGGTGATCCGGGAGATGACCGGCTACGATCTCAACCGGATCTGGTCGGCTTTTCTGGGCGGGGGCTGGATGGTGCTTCTCCTTTCCTTTCTGCTCGGTCCGGCGATTTCGGCAGGTACGCTGCAGCTGATCTCCGCGGGCTTTCCGCGGCGCACTCTGACCTGCTTCCTGGCCGGGGCCGGAGAGTATTTCTGGCGCTTCCTGCGTCTTTCCCTGCTGGGCGGAATCGGCCTGCTGCTGTCCGGCTTCCTGCTGATAATGGTCACGACCGCCCCCCAGTCCATGGCCGGCAAAGCCGGCTGGGAAAAGGCCGTCATTCTGTGGACGGTGTTTCAGGGGATTCTGGTGCTCCTCCTCGCGGGCCTTTTCCTGGTCGTTCTCGATTATGCGCGCCTTCGGATCGTGACGGAGCAGTCGAACCGCGTCCTTCGGGTTTTGCTGTCCGCCTTCCCTCTGGTTCTTTTCCGGGCGCCGGGAGCCCTGTGGATTGCCCTGGTTTTCTCCTGTGCCCTGGGCGCTGTTCTGGCTTTTGCGGCCTGGTTTCCGGGTCTTGCACCGTCTCCCGGCTGGGCCATGATCCTGCTGGTTCTGCTGGTGCAGCAAGGGGCGGTCATGGCCCGCAGCGCGCTGCGCGTCGGGGCCCTGGCGGCACACTTCTCCTATTTCCGCGGCATTTCTGCCCGGTGGGCTGCGCTGGCCGCTCTGCCGCCGCCTGAGGCGGAAACGGAGGAGGGAGCGGTTCCCCCCCTGGAGGGCACGGTGGTTTCAACGGAAGCGGAAGCGGGCAAAGCCCCACCGGACGTGGAAAGCGGGCCGGGGCCCTCCCTTTGATTTTTACGACAGCTACGGTAAACTCTTTCGAAGTGCCTTCGGGCTTTTGGGCAAGGGGTGGAAACTATGAAAGAAATTCTCTTGAAGGTCAGTGAGGAAACGGAAAGCCAGGTCCGGCAGCTGGCGGAATTCTGGGAAATCGAAGGGGAAGACTGCTGGGCGGAAGCCGTGGCCAAGTGCGTGGGGATGATCTTTAACCAGATGCCCCGGGCCGGCAGCCAGGAGGGGCAGGCAACACGGGTGCTTACCCAGGAGGAATGGGAGTCCAAGGTGATCCATCACTGCACCACGATCATCGACGGACAGAACTTCATCCTGGAATATGATGCCGAAAAAGGGATCAGCCTGATCCCGGTGACCGTCGAGGACCAGGACACCTACAGCTACCCCGCCAGGAATCACGAGTAGGCGGAGCGAACCCGACGCCTGCCGGGATATCGGTTGCAGGGCGGCCCGGCAGGGTTACCACTTGCGGCGGCGCAGCCGGGCGTTGATTTCCTCGAGGTCCACCCGCTTGGGGTCGAAATGGTCCCCGAGGATTTCCCGGCATTCGTTGTATTCCGGGTGGGCGGGATCCTTGAGGATGTCGAGCATATCGAAGTAGTGCCAGATTCCTCCGCTGTCGTCGGGTGGGGCGGCCATTTTTCCGCCGATGCAGACCGGATAGACCCCGCCGGCTTCCCGTTCCCGTATTTTTTCAACCGATACGGTCAGCTCCCAGTTGTCGCCGAAATCATACTCATAGGTGAAAGTCTCCGGCGGCCCGGACACCAGCTTGTTCAACCGGGTCCGCACCTCGTTGACCACGTCCGAACCGGCATCCAGATCATGGCTTCCCACCAGTTTTTCCCCGACCAGAAACTGGTGCATGTGGCAGTTTTCCCAGCCCATGACCGACTGCAGAACCAGGTGGAGCTTGGCGAAGGAAAGGTCCGAGGGCACCAGCACCTTTCTCCAGATCGCGGGGCGGCTGTGGTTCAAGGTAACCTTCAGCTGAAATAGGGCGCTTGTCGTTTCGCTTGTCTTGGCCGGCATAAGGGATACCTCCTTCTGAATTAACTATGCAATCAAACGCGGCTGTTTAGCAAGTATCGGGCCGGATTAATTGAGTCCGGGCAGCCTTCCTGGCTTGACAGGGGGGGCGAGAGGTGGCATCCTGGTTTATCCGTTGTAGGGAGAGGGAAAAGCGGACCGGTGGCCCGGATCCTTTAAGCATTCAGGAGGGTGGTTCCGATGATGAAACGAAAGTCTTTTCTTCTGTATCTGTTCTGTGTTTTTGCCGGTCTGGCTCTGACCCTGGTCGCCTCGGCCGGTGCTCCCGGACGTAAAACATCGGTTTCCATCGAAGGCGACCGGTTCCTGATCAACGGGATTCCCACCTTTCAGGGAAAGTCCTGGCAGGGATCTCCTCTGGAGGGGCTCCTGCCCAACTCCCGGATGGTCCAGGGGATTTTCGACGATCTGAACCCGGAGACCCGCTCTCTGTGGGCCTATCCCGATACGAAAAAGTGGGACCCGGACCGCAATACGAAGGAATTTATCCGTGAGATGGCCGTCTGGCGGAAACGCGGGCTGCTGGCTTTTACCATCAACCTGCAGGGGGGGAGCCCGCAGGGGTATTCCAAGACTCAGCCCTGGGAAAATTCGGCCATCGACCCGACCGGCGGACTTCGCCCGGCTTATATGCGCCGCCTGGAAAAGATACTGGACCGCAGCGACCGGTTGGGAATGGTGGTCATCCTGGGCATTTTTTACTTCGGCCAGGACGAGCGCCTGGCAGGAGAGCCGGCCGTGAAAAAGGCGCTGCTCGGCACCCTGGAGTGGCTCGCGGCCCGCGGCTATACCCATGTGCTGATCGAGATCAACAACGAGTGCAACGTGCGGTACGACCACCCGATCCTCCAGCCGGCCCGGGTTCACGAGCTGATCCGCATGGCCCAGGCGTTTACGCGCCCCGGGGGGAGGTTTCTGGTCAGCACCAGCTATGGCGGGGGGACGATTCCCGCCCCGGAGGTGGTCGAGGCCGCCGACTTCCTTCTGCTCCACGGCAACGGGGTCGGGAACCCGGCGGACATTGCCGGGATGGTCAAAAAAACCAGGCAGGTCAAGGGATACCGCCCCAAGCCCATCCTGTTCAATGAGGACGATCATTTCGACTTCGACAAGCCTTCCAACAACTTCATCGCCGCCACCAGCGTATTCGCCTCCTGGGGATACTTCGACTACCGGATGAAGGGGGAGAGCTTTCCCGAGGGGTATCAGAGCGTCCCGGTCGACTGGGGTATCCACTCGGCCAGGAAGAAAGGATTCTTCGATCTGCTGGGAACCATCTTCGGCCCCGCCTCCCGATAACCCAGGTGCTTCCACAGATATTTCATTTCCTTCCAGGTACGGGGTGAATCCTTGGTTCACATCGGCGACCTTCCTGGAGCGGACGTCAGACGTCACCTTGTCTCTTGACAATAACTTGAGCGTGGTTTACTCTGGTTTTTCCATAAAGACCAGGGGCAGCCAAAGTATACCCGCGAGCCTTTGTAAGTTATATATAACGAAGGAAAAAATTCAGGAAGTGTTTCAATGAAAGAAAACGAGAAGGAAATCCGACCCGCATCTGCGGCTGCGGAGGAGACCAGAAAGCCTTGGGTAAAACCCGAGATGACCGAGTTGGGGCATGAAATGACACAGAATGGAATAGGCGAATCGAGTTACGATGGCAACGGTTATTCTGGTCCGCTCGGATAGCCTTATCTGTGTTTAATTAAAGGCCGCTGCCGGGTTATAGGTCATTTCTTCGACCCTGGAGCTGGATCACAACTAAACGGAACTCTTCTCCCCGGCAACGGGCATCGGTCAGGAAACATGTGTTTCTAACGGTGCCCGTTGGAACCCCGTCGTCCCAAGGTGATTTCCAACGAATCCCGGATTCATATCAGATTTGGTCATGGATTCACGTCCATATCGCCATATCTTTGTTAGGGTATCAACAAGGCCGGGTTGTGAATCATGAGCACGAAGAAATGGTATCGGCAATGCAAAGTGGTACATGGGGTGGTTGGTGACGCGTTGGTCGTCAAGGTACCCGGCAGCGGATGTTTCA
>CAINFC010000217.1 GCA_903847975.1 uncultured Acidobacteriota bacterium
CCCCGTATGGCACTGACGCAAGTCCCGTAAGGGACGGCAGATTGTGGCCCGGCACGTGAGTGCCGGGTTGGGGCAGGAGCAACCCAAGTCCCATCGGGACGGCAGAACAAAATGATATTTCGACTTTTTGCCGGGCCATCAGTAACGACGGCCCCGCAAAAGTCCCTGTCTGCCGGCGACAGACCCTTCTGCTGTTCTTCCCGTTCTTCCTTTCTTCCTGTGAGCCCAATTTTTTCACAGGAAGACGGGAAGATCAGGAAGGAAGGAAGAAAGAAGCTGCCCGGGTATTTCGGATAGGGAGAGAGATTTTTTACCGGGCCATCGTTGGGGGTGGCCCGGGACCTACTTCTTGTAGCAGGGCAGCTCCAGCCCGATGCTCTTCCTGCGGTCTTCCGCTTTCAGCAGCAGGGCGAAAACCACCGCCAGAACGCTGAACCCCATGAAAATCGCCATGGGCAGCGTGTAGTCATAGGCGGGGCTGCTGGCGCCCTCGACCGTCCGCGTCCCGGTGATGCAGAAGGAATCCAGGACCCAGCCGATCAGATAGGGAACGCTGAAAAGGGCGATGCAGTTCTGCATCCAGAAGATCAGGGCATAGGCGGTGCCCAGCTGTTTCTGGGGAATGAGCTTGGGCACCGAAGGCCACATGGCGGCCGGGACCAGCGAGAAGCCGACTCCCAGCATGATGGTGGCTGCCAGGGCAACCAGCCAGTGGTCGAGGAGAGGAACCGCGAACACCAGGTGAACGCCGACCAGCAGCAGAGAACCGAGCAGCATGATGCTGGCCCCCTTGCCCTTGCGATCGTAGTAGCTTCCGAAAACCACGGTCAGAGGGATGGTGGCGAAAGGAAGAACGCTCGGGATCAGACCGGCAAGGCTCTCCTTGACGCCATATTTCTGCACCATGAGATCCGGGGCGTACTTCAGGAAGGGGAAAACGGCCGAGTAGAAGAGCGCGCACAGAACGGAGATGTACCAGAAGCCCCGGTTTTTGAGGATGTCGGCGATATCCGCCATCCGGAAAGCCTCTTCCGGCTCCTCGCTCTGGGTCAGGGCGCCCTCCGAGGCGTCCAGCCTGCGGTCCATGAGGCAGTAGAACACGTAAGCGACCAGGCCCAGGGCCAGCAGCACCACCCCCACGAAAATCGGCGAAGCGACCGAGTGGAAGTAGGCGGCGATCGGGGCCCCCAGGCCCAGGGCCAGGGCAGTGCCGATTCGCGCCGTCGAAACCTGCAGGCCCATGGCCAGGGCGATCTCGTATCCTTTGAACCAGCGGGCGATCACCTTGGTGGCGGTAATGCCGCAGATTTCCAGGCCCACTCCAAACAGCGCAAAGCCCAGGGAGGCAATCATGACCTGGGCCGGAACACCGAGCAGGGTGGTCCGGTTCAGGTCCGGATTGTGAAACGCCCCGTACTTCATGGCGCACCCGACGAGCATGAGCACGCCGGAGAGGAGGCCGGCAAAGCGCGCTCCCTTTTTGTCCAGGATGATTCCGCCGAAGACCAGCATGGCCAGAAAAACGTTGAACCAGGCATAGGCCCCGGTGAAGAATCCGTACTGGGCGCTGGTCCAGCCGAGCTGCTGCTCGATCATCGGCTTGAGCGGCGAGGCGACGTCGGTCACGAAATAACCGCACAGCATGGTAAACGAAACGATCATCAGGGCCGACCAGCGGGCGGCCCTGGAATCGCGAAGGGAGGTGCGAAGGGTGTCGGTCATACTTGCTCCAGATCGGCGGTCAGGCCTTCGACGGTTTCACAAAAGTACTACTTCCTGGCCTCCGGAGCCGCGTAGGATGCCAGCTGGCCCTTGATTTTGGGAACCAGGCGGGCGGCCTGCTTCTCCGGAAGAGCTTCGGCTGCCTTCAGTGCCTGCTCCAGGGCGTTTCGGGCAGCGGCCTTATCGCCCTTCTTCTCGTACACGGCTACGCTCGACAGCATGATGGAAACGCGGCGGGCTCCCAGGACTTTCTTCTGCAGGGCGCGCTGGTAGGCAGCGAGGGCGTCGTCGAGCCGGTTCAGCTGGGCGTATAGAGTCGCCAGGCGCACCGGCGGGTTGAAGTCCTCCGGAAGCTCGCGCTCCGAGGTCTGCAGATAAGGTATGGCCAGTGCCGGATCCTTCAGCTGAACGGCGATCGTAACCCGGGCCCAGTCCAGCGAGGCGCGGGCTTCCGCGCTCGGCGCCGTTTGGGTCTGCTTCTGGAGAAATCCCCAGGCCTCCCGGGCCCATTTCTCGGCTTCCGCAGCATCCTGAGAGTCGCGGGCCATGGAAACGAGCGTCAGGTAAATCCCCGCCTTGTCGTCGGCCAGGCCCTCCGGGACTTTCAGCGCCTCCTCGGCCAGCGACCGGATCCTCCGGCGGTGATCCGCGGCCGACGGCACCTTCTCCCGCGAGGCGCACAGGATGGCGATGCGCATGGCATTGACGAACGACTGGCCCCGCGGCATTTTCGGCACATAATCCATGGCCGCCTTGACGCCCCCGGCTGCATCGCCGGACAGCTCGTAGGTCAGCATCAGGGACTCGGCGGCCCGGGCGAAATTCGGCCACTGCGGCCCGCCGGCATCCAGCGCCTGGCGATAGGCGGCGGCCGCCTCCCCGTACTTGCTCTCGGCGTTCAGCCGGTCGGCAAGCGCCATGGCCTTTTCCGGCGCACCGACGGATTGCTTCTCCGCGGCCGCCCGTTTTTCCTCCAGCATCTGCTGGAGCTGGGCTACGGTAACGGTCCCGTACCAGCTCATCACCGATTGCTCGGTTTTGGGGTCGATGAGCAGGAAGTTGGGCACCCCTTCCACCTTGTACCGCTCCAGGAAAGGAGCGTTTACCGGATTGTCGAAATCGATCGATAGCCAGGCAAACTGCCCGGCCTGCCTCATGAGCGCCTGGTCCGTGAAGACGTAGGCGTGCATGAAGCGACAGGTGTGTCACCAGGAGGCCCAGGCATCCACGAACAGCAGAACGCCGCGTTCGCGGGCCTCGGCCAGCGCCTTGGAATAATTATTTTCTACGAAGGGAAGAACCGATTTCCGGGCCGCCGGTCCGGTTTTTTCCGCGGCCGCCCCGAGCGCCATGCCCGAGGCCAGAGCCAGGAAAAACAGGCCCGTGCGGAGGCGGGTACGGTTCGACCTCCCCCGTGGTTTAACCCATGGTTGCATTGATCCTCCTTGATAGGAATTTATTTTACGGGAACGAACAGAACGCAGACCGGAGCCTGCAGCGGAGCGACTGCTCCGAGCGAGCGGAGCCGGCCCGTCTTCGGATCGATCCGGAAAAGAATCATGTTGTTGGAATTCTGGTTGGCGACCAGCATGAAATTTCCGGTGGGGTCGATGGCGAAACTCCGGGGAAACTGCCCCTCGGTGGATACCGTTTCGATCGGACTCAGGGTTCCCTGCTTCGGGTCGACGGCAAACGAACAGATGCTGTCGTGACCCCGGTTGGATCCGTACACGAATTTGCCCGAAGGATGGACAAAAATTTCCGCGGTGAAGCTTTTGCCCTGAAAGCCGTCCGGCAGAGTGGTCAGCGTCTGGATTTCCTTGAGGGTTCCGGCAGCGGCATCCACGGAGTAAGCGACCAGGATGTTGCCCATTTCGTGGATGGAGTAGCCGAATTTTCCTTTGGGGTGAAACGCGAAGTGGCGGGGGCCGGAGCCCGGTTTGGCGGCTATCGAGGGCGGCTGGTTCGGGGTCAGCGCCCCGCCGGCTTCATCGAAACGATAGACAAGCAGCTTGTCCAGGCCGAGGTCCATCGTCAGGGCAAACCTGCCTCCGGGAAAGAAATCGATCCAGTGGGCATGCGGGCCCTTCTGTCTTTCCGGGTTTACGCTGGTCCCCTCGTGCTGCACAAAGGAGGCCGCCTGGCCCAGCTTTCCATCCGGCCCGATGGGAAAAGAAGCGATGCTGCCGCTGCCGTAATTGGCCGCCAGTACCCACTTCCCCTTGGCATCCACAGAGAGGTGGCAGGGGCCGGAACCCTTGGAGGATACGGTATTGAGCGGAGCGAGCTTGCCGGTTCCGGCATCCATGGCGAAGGCGCTGACGCCGCCTCCCGGCTGGTCCTGAAACGTCCGAACCTCGTTGACCGCATAAAGAAAGCGATGCTGGGGGTCCACCGCCAGGAAGGAGGGGCTGGGCGTCTCGGCAGCCAGCTCCCAGGGGCTGATCTGGCCGGATTCCGGGTTGAAGCGGCCGACATAGATTCCCTTGCTTTCCGCGCGGGTGTAAGGGCCGACGTAGACCCAGTAGTCGCGGCTCCAGGCGTTGATCCCGCCGAAAACCATGCAAGCCAGGAACAGAAATGAAATCCAACGGTTCTTCCCAAGCATCGTACCAGCCCTCTCATGAAAATACAGCTGCCGTACCGGCGGCACGCGCTTTTTGGCGTCCGCTCCTGAGGCAGCCGACCTTGTCTTTTTACAGGCCAAAACCGGCGTGGCCTTCCAGAAAGTGGATTATAAATCGGGAAGGAGGAACTTGCAGCATAAAAAGCAGCAAGCGGCTACCGCGCCGGAAAAGGGAATGGTGAAGATCCAGGCCAGCACGATCCGCTTGGCGACTCCCCATTTGATTCCGGAAAGGCGGGTGGTGGCACCCACGCCGATAATGGATCCGGCGATGGTGTGGGTTGTGGAGACGGGGATCCCGAAAGCGGTAACCAGAAAGAGGGTGGCCGCACCGGCGGTTTCGGCGCAGAACCCGCCCACCGGCTTCAGTTTGGTGATTTTCATTCCCATGGTCTTGACGATCCGCCAGCCGCCCATGGCCGTGCCGGCGGCGATGGCCGCCTGGCAGGATAGAATGATCCAGGAGGTTTTCATATCCGTCAGGGAAAGATGCTCGTCCCCCTTGAAAATCCCGGCGGC
>CAINFC010000218.1 GCA_903847975.1 uncultured Acidobacteriota bacterium
CCCCGTATGGCACTGACGCAAGTCCCGTAAGGGACGGCAGATTGTGGCCCGGCACGTGAGTGCCGGGTTGGGGCAGGAGCAACCCAAGTCCCATCGGGACGGCAGAACAAAATGATATTTCGACTTTTTGCCGGGCCATCAAGAAAGACGGCCCTGAATGCGGAAGAGTCCCCGTCCTTTTACTGCTTTCTTTTCACTGCTCCAACCGCTCGGGGATTTTTTCCTCCCGTTTTTTTTCTGCCGGGAAATGGACTCGGACCGGAAACGGATGGTATTATTTTTTAAAGCTTGGCGGAAGGCTCCTATGTTCCTGAACAGAAGGAAGAAGTGTCGGCCTTTGGGCCGGATTCTGGTGGATGGCGATTTCGTTTCGGAAAGCCATCTGACTCAGGCGCTGGCGCATAGCCGGGAGTGCAACCGCGCGCTGGGGGAGGTGCTCACCGAAATGGGATTATTGGATCCGGAGGACCTGGACGCCGTTCTCTGGCTGCAAAAACGCCTTCACTCTCCGCAGAATGCCTGGCGCCTGGCGGGCAACATCCGCCGGAAGCTGGGTGCCATCCTCCTCCAGACCAACCGCCTGACCCGTTTTCAGCTCCATCGGGCCCTGGAGGAGCAGCAGCGAACCGGGGACCGCCTCGGCGCCATTCTGCTGCGCATGGGCTACCTGGAACACAAGGACCTTTCCTCCGCTCTCCGTTTTCAGAGCCAGTGCCGGGATACGGGTGAAGCAGAGGCGCCGCTCAAGGTTCTGCGCCTGGGCGAGCTGCTGGTCCGCTCCGGATGGATCCTCCGGGAGGATCTGGAAAAGGCCCTGGAAGAACAAAAGAAGGATTGTTCTTCGCGCCTGGGCGAGATTCTGGTGGTCTCCGGGAAAATTTCCCAAAGGCAGGCCGACCGCGCCCTGTGGCTGCAGAAGAAACTGCTCAAGGCCGCGATGATCGCCGCCATGGCCATCGGGCCGTCCTTTTATACCGGAATCGCGGCAGGCAAAGAAGCGGCAGCCCCCCTGCGGCCGGCCGCGCCCCAGGAGGTTTCCGTTTCCATGGGAATGGAAACCGCTGCCACCACCTATGACTGGCTGCGCATGGCCAAAGAAGAAGCGGACTGGATCCTGACGGCGCAGCAGCCTGGCGGTGCGATTGCCCTGATGCCGGATGGGGATTCGATCAATCCCTATGTGGCCAATATCGCTTTGCAGCGGGTCGTCCATCTGGGGAAACCTTACCTGGAGGGCGTCCGCCGCTATCTCGACTGGTATATCGCCCATATCAACCGGGAGCCCGATGAAATGGGTGTAGCCGGCACCATCTACGACTTCCGCCTTCAGAACGGGAGGGAAATTCCTTCCCGCCGCATGGATCCGTCTCTGCCGGCCTACGACTCTTCCGATTCCTATGCCGCCACTTTCCTGTCCCTGGTCCACGGCTATTTCCAGGCCTGTGGCGATTCCCGGTGGGTGCAGGAAAACCTCGACGGGCTGCTGCTGATCGCCGGGGCCATCGACGCCACACTGCAGCCCAACGGACTTACCTTCGCCAAAATGAACAACCGCATGCAGTACCTGCGGGACAACGTCGAGGTCTGGCGCGGCTATTCCGATTTCAGCGAGCTGTTGGAAGCCGTCGGGCATCCCGATGCCGGCAAGTACCGCTATCGGGCCGAGCTGGTCCGGGCAGGAATCGAGGCCGGCCTTTACAGCAAGGCCACACAGAGCTACCGTGCCTATGCCGGTTCGCAGGCCACGAACTGGCGGGTGTTTTACCCGGATGCGGTTTCCAACCTCTGGCCGATCATCCTGGACCTTCCGGAAGCCCGGTCCCGCCGGATCGCACTCTACCGGAAATTCATCGACAACCAGTCCGGCTGGCTGCGGAATAAGGCCGACGCCTTTCCGTGGGTTTCCATCGCCGTGGCCGCCGCGCGTTTGGGAGATGCCCGGAATCTGAAGTGCTTTTTAAGCAGCACCTATTCCAATTTTTTCCCGGAACGGAAATGGCCCTGGCACATTGCGGAAAGCGGCTGGTTCGCGGAAACCATGTGCCTCCAGCCCTTTTAGCGCATGTTCACAGGTCGTCGTTGAGGGAGAGCTCAAACTCCCGGTGAATGGCGCGCACCGCGGTGTCCGCTTCGCTGCGGGGGATCACCAGGGAAATGTTGAACTCGCTGCTCCCCTGGGCGATGGCAATGACGTTGATCTTCGCCTGCCCCAGGGCCCCGAACAGGCGGCCGCTGATGCCCGGCTTGCCCTTCATTCCGGCGCCTACCACCGCCAGCACCACCACTTCGTTTTCCCATTCGATCTGGTCGAGGTCCCGCCGCTCGATTTCCCGGCTCAGCTCCGCCTCCAGGGCTTTAACCACCTTGTTCACGTCTGCGGTGGGGACCACAAAGCAGATGGACTGTTCCGAGGAAGCCTGGCTGATCATCAGCACGTTGGTGTCGGTTCGGCCCACGGCGGTGAAGGTACGGCCGGCCACACCGGGGATTCCGGCCATGCCGGCTCCTTCCAGGGTGATCAGGCTCATGTTCTTGATGGCGGCGATCGCCTTGACGGCCTTGCGGCATTCGCGGGTCTCTTCGGTGATCAGCGTGCCCAGGTGGGAGGGTTCAAAGGTGTTCAGGATGCGCACCGGAATGCCGTAGCGCCTGGCCGGGCGTATGGCCTGGGAGTGCAGCACCTTGGCTCCGAAGAAGGAGAGTTCGCTGATCTCGGCATAGGACAGATGCGCGATGGACCGCGCCTCGGGCACCACACGCGGGTCGGTGGTCATTACGCCGTTGACGTCCGTCCAGATCCAGACTTCCTCGGCTTGCAGCGCTCCGCCCAGGATCGTGCCGCTGGTATCGCTCCCGCCTCTTCCCAGCGTAGTGGGGATCCCGTCGCGGGTGGCGGCAATGAAGCCGGTGACCACCGGAATGACACCGGCCTCCAGGATGGGATGTAAAAGGGCACGGGTTTTGCGGGAAGTCTCCTCCATCAGCGGGACCGCCGAGCCGAAGCGGTCGTCGGTGACGATCAGCTCGGTGGCCTCCACTCCCTGGGAGGGCAAGCCGGCCTGACGGAGGATGGCGGCCACCTGCGGCACGCTGATACGCTCGCCCAGGCCGCCAATCACGTCCAGAGCCCGGGGAGTCAGCTCGCCGAGGACGTGGATGCCGTGGCAGAGCGCCTCGAACTCATTGAGCAGCGCGTCTATTTTCTCCCAGACTTCGGCCCGCTGCGGCGTCCGGCCCAGGAAATGGTCCAGCACCACGGCGTGTTTGCGGTTGATTTCCGCCCGGGCCTGCCGGGCGGCGGTTTCGTCGCCGGCTTCCGCCTTCCGCGCCGCGGTGAGCAGCAGATCGGTGACTCCGCTCATGGCGGAAACGACCACCACCAGGGCGTGGCCCTGCCGGCGCTCTTTTTCCACGATCTCCGTAACCTTTTTGAGTGCCTCGACACTTCCGACTGAAGTGCCTCCGAATTTCATGACCAGCAGCAAGACGCACACTCCTTTGCGAAAAATTATTCCTTTACTACCACGGTTTTAACGTTGACGAATTCCTTCAGGCCGTAATGGGAAAGCTCCCGCCCCAGGCCCGATTTTTTCACCCCGCCGAAGGGCAGCCGCGGATCCGATTTGACCATGTCGTTGATGGCCACGAATCCGGTTTCGATCCGGCGGGCCAGGCGCTCGGCGCGCTTCAGGTTGCGGCTCCAGAGGGAAGCGCCCAGGCCGTAGATGGTGCGGTTGGCCTCCCGGACAGCTTCCTCCTCGTCCCGGATCCAGCGGATCGGGGCGATCGGTCCGAATACCTCCTCGGTCAGCAGCCGCATATCATCCCGGAGGCGGTCCACCACGCAGGGGGCAAAGAAAAATCCTTTGGGAAAGCTGCCCGGCAGCTGCACGATCCGGGCGCCCTTCTCCCGGGCATCCGCAAGCTGCGCTTCCAGCTCCTCCCGCAGATCGCGGCGCGCCAGCGGACCGACATCGGTGGTCTCCTCCATGGGGTCGCCGATTTTCAGCTGACGCAGCTGATCCATGAAATAGTGCAGGAACGGCTCGGCGATTCTCTCATGCACCAGAAAGCGCTTGGCGGCGATACAGCTCTGCCCGGCGTTGATCATCCGCGCCCGGGCGGCCATGCGCGCCGCTTTTTCCACGTCCGCATCCTCCAGGACGAGGAGGGGGTCGGAGCCCCCGAGCTCCAGGACCAGCTTTTTAATCCGCCGTCCGGCCAGCGATCCGACCTGCTCCCCGGCGGGATTGCTTCCGGTAAGAGAAACGGCATCGACCTGATCCCGGTCGACCAGGCCGGCCGCCGAGGCGGCGTCGATCAGCAATGTGGAGAGCACCTTCTCGGGGAATCCGGCACGGCGAAAGGCGTCCTCGATGGCCAGCGCGGTAGATGGTACGTTGGAGGCGTGCTTCAGGAGAACCACGTTCCCGGCGCAAATCGCCGGGACGGCAAAGCGGAATGCCTGCCAGAAGGGAAAGTTCCAGGGCATGATGGCCAGGACCACGCCCAGAGGCTCGAACACCACGTAGCTGCGCAGGTTCTCGGTGGCAATCGGCTCCGGCTGCAGAAAGCGCTCTGCGGATTCCGCGTAATAATCGCAGAGCCAGGCGCATTTTTCCACCTCCGCCCGGGATTCCCGGATGGCCTTGCCCATCTCGGCGGTGATCTTTGCGGCGTAGGCTTTCTGCTCCCGGCGCAGCACCGCGGCCAGCTCCCGGACGTACCGGGCTCTCTCCTCAACCGGCCGTTGCCTCCAGACATCAAGCGTCCGCCGGGCATCCTCAACGGCAGACTGCAGTTCCTCCGGGGTCAGAAGGGTGTATTCCTCGAGGACCTCTTCGGTATACGGATTGACGGAATGGATTTTCATGCCTTACTTCGCGGCGTTTTCGGCCGAAAAGGAAACCTTGACTCCCAGAAAATCCTCCACCGGGAAAGTGAATTTCATCTGCTTTCCTACCGCGGCGACCTCATTCAGAGACCGGCTCCGGTGGCGCACCAGATAGGCCATCCATAAATGGGTGGCCCGGACTCCGCTGGCGCAATGAACCAGTACCTTTCCGGAGTTAGCCGAGAGGGCTTCCGCAAGCCGGTCCACAGTCCTGGGGGTGTAGGAATCCTTTTCTCCGACGGGCAGCGGCAGGTAAGTCATTCCCATTTCTTTCACCAGGCTTTCCTCGGTGAAGCTGGTCGAGGCAAATTCCTTGTTTTCCGCTTCGGAGCGCAGGTTGACCACCAGGGCCACCCCCTGGGCTTTCAGCCAGCGCAGAGTCTCCAGATTGGGCTGGCCGCCGATGAAAACATCTCCGGTCTGGAACAGATCCTTGATGTTGGCAATTTTGACTACAGTGTCTCCTGTCGCCGGGGACTGGGCCGCGGCGGTTCCGACTGTGTACCATGCCAGCAGTCCTGCCAGTGCGAAGAGAACCGGCAGCCAATGGTGAATTCGGATTTTTCTCATTTCAGTCTCCATGATAAAGAAAATAATCTTATCCCGAACCAACTCAAAAAGGACAACTCAAAAAGGACACCCATTTTCCGGACCACGGATTTCAGGAAGTCTCACGGAAACAGCGGATGGGACCGATGAAAGCCGATCCGATCCGCCCGGATCCGTTCCATCCGCCGTTTCCGCGTAACCGAAAAATGGATGTCCTTATTATCACTTATTATCAAATTTTGAAAACGATTAGCGGACATGCTGCGCAATCCACTCTTGCAGTGCAGAATTGATGCGTGTTTGCCAGCCCGGGCCTGTGGAGCGAAAGTATTCCAGGACATCGCGGCTGTAGCGAACGGTTACCTGCTCCTTTGTAGGCCTCCTCTGAGCCCCTCTTTGCCCAGGCTTTCGTTTTGGTAACACCGCCAGAAGCTCCTGTGGCAAGACCTCGGCGGCAGGTTGGAAACGCTTTAAATCTTCCCTGGTAAGCTCCCGGACTTCCCCGGATTTATCGGTCAGCTGTTTCCTCTTCATAATAACGAACCTCCCTTCTGTTTGCCTTGCGAAAGCTTATAATCCGCACACCCCCCGTCAATCGGTGTGAAGCAGACCACAGGCAACCTTCCACCCAGTAACCCCAAGGCGATGATCCTTGTCTCCGGGTAGTTAACACGATTATCCTGGAAATAAACCGCTGTCTCCCAATCCAGATCACCCGCCCTTTCGAAAGGCAAGGAACGTAGCTTCCTGTTCCACTCGCTCTTTGCAGGGTCGAAGTTGATAATCATGTTTTATTGTAACTACAATTTAGTGGGCTGTCAAGCAAGGGAAAAAAGACAGCCATTTTTCGAGCCGCTGATTTCAGAAGGTGACGCGGAAACCGCGGATGGGAGCGATGAAAGCCGATCCGTTCCGCCCGGGTCCGTTTCCTCCGCCGCTTCCGCGCAACCGGAAAAGCGGATGTCCTTGCTGCGATGCCTAATGCAGCGCCTTGGCTTGACTTCGGCACAACCGCACTCTACTATTGCGGAATGGCCGAAAGAGAAAAATACCAGACACCTTTCTTTTTTCTGTGGATATGGATCGGCCTGAGTGCGGTGACGCAGGCCGAGACGCTGACCTTATCGCCGAAGCAGCGCCCGGAGTGGTTCACCCGGGACGGCATCGTGATGGCCGGCAGCTGGGAGCCGCTCTACTTTCGCGTACGGCGCGACGGCGCCTCCGGCTATGAGCCCACCGCCGAGCAGCGGGCGGCGTACCGGCAGGAGCACAGCCCCGAGATGGTCGCGCGGCTGAAGGAGCTGGGCGTCAATTTCGTGATGATGCACGGTAATAAGGGCGGCGGTCTGGAGTGGGAGCGGGAGAGCATGGACGATGCCGTGCGCTTCGCCCGGCTGTGCCGCGACCACGGACTTCGCGTCGGCGTGTATGTCAGCAGCGCCACCCTGCTGTGGGATGTGTTCTTCCAGGAAGTGCCCGCCGCCAGGGACTGGGTGCTGCTGGCGCCGGACGGACGGCCGCGCACCTACGGCAAAGCCGCGTACCGCTACTTTTGGAACCGCAATCATCCGGATGCCGCGGCCTATCATCGCCGGATCGTGGAGTTCGCCATCCGCGAGATCCGCGCCGACCTGATCCACTGCGACAACTACATCGCCGGACCGGGCCGCGATGCCAACTCGGTCGAGAGGTTCCGCCGCTACCTGAACGATACTTTCACAGCGCAGGAGCGCGCGGATATGGGTATCGCCCGGCTGGATGCGGTGCTTCCTCCCGAGGAGCCGTCGACCGGCCTGCTGGCCTACGCCTGGCGCGAGTTCAGCTGTCGATCCCTGGCCGACTCCTTTTGGGATCTGACCCGCTGGGCGCGCACCCTGCGCAGCGATATCCTTATGGAGTGCAATCCGGGCGGACCGCGGGACCGGATCGCTCCGCCCGTCGACCACGGCCGGCTGCTGCAGGGCGGCGAGGCTTTCTGGGACGAGGGCGTCCGTCCGGGCTACAGCCAGGACCGGCTCGTCACGCGCATCCCGACCTACAAGATCGCCCGGCGCATGGAGAACGCAGCCTTCACCTACACGCGCACGCCGCTGGAAATGGCCGAGTCGATGGCCTTCAATCGCGATTGCCTGGGCTGCATCTGCTGGTTTGAATATGGCAAGCTCTATGATCATCCCGGCTCTCCGGCCCTGATCGCAGACAATCTCGGTCCTTCGATCCGCTTCTTCCGCCAGCAGCGCGCCTTGTTCCGCGACGCGGAAGTGGTCGCCGACACCGCCGTGCTGCGCAGCTTTCCTTCGCAGGCATTCGGGGGGCCGGATGTTGCCGGGCTCACCGCCCGGGCCGAGCAGTCGCTCATCGCCGCACGTGCCTCCTTCCAGATCCTCTACGACCATCAGCTGGAGGACCTGGGCCGCTACCGGACGCTGCTTCTGGCCGGATGCGTCGCCATGAGCGACGGCCAGGTCGAGCAGATCCGTCGCTACGTGCGATCGGGCGGCCGGCTTTGCGTGGTCGGGCCGCTGGCCACGCACGACGCATGGTACCGACCGCGCCGCAAACCGGCCCTGGACGAGCTGCCGGCCGCACACGTGGTTCGCATCGCGGCACAGGACGATCTGATGACCGCTGTGCGCCGGTCATCCGGTCACGCTCCGTCGCTGAGCGTCGACGGTCCGCCGGGAGTCTGCGCCGAGCTTACCCGGCAATCCAACCGGCGCATGGTTCATCTGGTCAACTACCGCGGCGACGAGCCGGCGCGCGGGTTGCGTGCGGAAGTGGCCCTGATGCCGGGCCAGCGGGCCAGGTCCGTGGTGCTGGTCAGTCCCGAGCAGCCGGCAGCCCGGGCCCTTGCTTTCCGGCAGAAAGGCGCCACGGTGACCTTCACCGTTCCTGAAGTGCGCGTATATGAGATCGCCGTTGTCGAGTTCCAATAGCGCTGCCGGTCGGGATCGGACCGGCACATCGGATCGGGCCGGATGCGCGCCGAACATTCCCGCATAAGAAAATGAGAAACAAGGAGCCTTTATGTTCCCACTGCATTCCGACACGTCGCGGCGCAACTTTTTAAAAACCACCGCCGCCGGCATGGCCCCATTCGCCATCGGCAGAGCCGGATTCGCCTCCAACTCGAAGCTGCAGCACGCCTGCATCGGCGTCGGCGGGATGGGCTGGGGCGACCTGAACCAGTTCAAGAGTCATCCGAATCTGGAAATCGTTGCCTTGTGCGACGTGGACGCCAATCATCTGGCGCGCGCGGCGGCGCTCTGTCCGCAGGCGCGAACCTACCGGGACTGGCGCGAACTTTTCCGCCGCGAAGGCCGCCGTCTCGATACCGTGAACATCGCCGTGCCCGATCATATGCACGCCGCCATTACGGTGACCGCCCTCGAAGGGCGCAAGCATGTGTACTGTCAAAAGCCGCTCTGCCACGATGTCGCCGAATGCCGTGCCGTAATCCGGGCGGCGCAAAAGGCGCGGGTGCAAACCCAGCTGGGAACCCAGTATGCCTCTTCGGTGGCCCACCGCATGGCCATCGAATATTTGCGAGGAAAAGCGATCGGCGACCTCCAGCGGGTGGTGTTTTCCGCCAACCGCCCGGGCGCGGTGGAAACCTATCGCCTGGTGGGGCCGCGGCCGGAGCAGGGGTCGCCGGCACCGGCGCACCTCGATTGGGACTTGTGGCTGGGAACTGCGGCGGTGCGGCCCTATGCCCCGGAGATTTATCATCCGGTCAAATGGCGGGCGTGGCAGGACTTCGGCACCGGCTGGTCCGCCGATATCGGCTGTCACCTGTTCAACGCCCTGTGGACCGCCCTGAACCTGTCTGCTCCCCTGTCGGTGATTGCCGAGGTGCAGGAGTCATGGAGCAACACGCCGGCCCGGCGCGCGGATACCTGGCCGCAGAGCCAGCACATCACCTGGGTTTTCGCCGGCAACGAATTCACCGGCGGCCGGGAATGGAAGGTCGAATGGTTCGACGGATATATGTTCCCCCCGGACGACATTAAAAAGCTGCAGGAAGCCCACGGCTACCAGGGGGAGGCGATGATGGCCATCGGCACGGAAGGGATGTTGTATTTGCCCCTGGACGGCGGACCGCGCCTGCTCCCGGTCGAGAAATTCAAAGACTACCCGCGCCCGAAACCGGAGCCACGCAACCACTATCATCATTTCGTGGACGCCTGTTCGGGCGGGGCCACGCCGACCATGAACTTCCGGGTGGGCGGTCCGATGACCGAAGCGATCCTGCTCGGCACGGTGGCGGTGCGCACCCCCGGCACCCTGCTGAAATGGGATCCGGCGCGGATGCGCTTTCCGGACGTGCCGCAGGCGCAGCGCTATCTGCGCCGGCGCTACCGGAAGGGCTGGAAAGTGCACGGGCTGTAAACCCTTCCTTTCGAATTGCTGACTTCAGAAAGTCACACGGAAACGGCGGACGGGACGAGCTTAAATAAGCTTAAATAAGGACACCCATTTTCTCCAAAAGAAAAGCGTGTGTCCTTCCCATCCGGGAGTTAATTCTGAGAGGTGACCTGCCGTTGGGCGCCTCGATACCCAGGCGGCCAGGCTGTTCGCCCGGAAGGCCGGCCCTGCCCGGAAGAGCGAACTCCTGGAGATGGCCCGCGTGCTGGACGCGGAATACGAGGAGTGCGCCGATTCCGAGCGCACGCCGGAACGATTGCACGCCCCGGCGGGTACTATCTGCAGTTCCACATGGCGATCGGTGCCGGAGCGGACTGCCCGATGTTGTACGAGGCCCTGGAGAAAGCCCTGGCGCTGTTAATCGACTGCTTCCGGGTTCAGCTGAGCAGCCTTTCCCGGGAGCACATGTTCATGCGGGTGCGCTGGCCGAAGAACCGCCACACGGAGCTGGCGGAGGCGCTTGAGCACCGGCGACGAAGAGGAGGCCGATCGCGCCATGCGCAAGGCCGCTCGTCATAAAGTTCAGGAAACCATGGAGTGCCTGGAGCCGTTGTACCGGCTCGATTCGGACCGCATCCCCCGGCGCGGATGCGCTGAGGCGGCGCCGGATAAAAGAGGCCCCGTTTTCCGAGCCGCGGATTTCAGAAAGGTACACGGAAACAGGAAAAGTGGATGTCCTTAAGTCGCATTTTCCACGCTTCCTTTGCGATCCGGATCCCGCACTCGGGCCGGATCGGCTACGACCGAGTAGTGCTTTAACAGGGCGGCATACAGCGGATTGAGATCCGGTTCATAGAGGTCCGGCTTGCGTACCCCTTCCTTCAGATTGTCGAGGGTTACATATTGTGCCCCGCCCGAAAAATAGCGAAACGCTTCCTCGTGCCGCCGGCACCAGGTTTCCTGGCTGGAGTTCCATACCACTTTCCGGAAAGCTCGCCCGGAGTACTTCAGCGTCATGACAAACAGACGGGGCCGCCGGTATTTTCCGTTTGGGCCCCAAGTCGGCGCCGCCTGACCATAATCAACCTGGGCTTCCTCGCCCATCAGAAATTCCAACCGGTCGTATTGTTCGGGATCCTTACGTTTGAGCAGCCGCACGAACCGTTTTACGCTGTTGTACCGATGAGGGAAACCGTATTGCTCTAC
>CAINFC010000219.1 GCA_903847975.1 uncultured Acidobacteriota bacterium
ACCCGATGGCCACCGCGTGATCACACCCCTTATCCCGTCCTGCCTTCAACTCATGGATTACCTTTTCCATGGATCGGTCGTACTTCTTGTTGAACTCTTCCTTATATCGATAAAAACAGGTCTGGCATTTCCAGTTGCAGCGCCATGTCAGGTTAACGCCCACTCTCCTACAAGCTTGCATGATTCTCCCGCATGTAAATATCATTGACCCCAAGACGCCGAACCAGGCGGTAGCCCTTCGACGCCATCAGAAATTCCAGGGGGTGGCTGAAATAGTTGTTTTCCACGTCAAGCACCCGGATCTCGAATCGTTCAAATGGGAATGTTTTAAGAATATCGTATTCCGCGCCTTCCACATCCATGGAAAGATAATCAATCCGGAAAAGATTGTGTTTTTGCAGCAGGTCTGCCAGGAGCCTGACTTCGACCTGCAGGATTTTCTGCTGATCTTCCGACACATGATCCTGGATGCGTTGATGGTGCTGCGGTTCAATCCAGGCCGCCAGACCGCTCCATCCGCACAGAGTGCCCTGACACGCCACAAATCCGAACCGGCCCTCCTCCGGTCCGACGGCGACGTTCTCGCAAATACAACTTCTGTTTTTCCGAAGCTGGGCAAACAGATCCGGGTTGGCTTCGATACACAATCCGGACCAGCCCAGATGTTTTTCGAAAAAATAGCTGTTGCTGTCCCGGATCCCGTCCATGGCACCAAATTCCACAAAAATGCCGTTCGTCTGATTTCGAAAAATAGTTTCGTTCAGCCACCGATCCTGACCATGCTCGCTCCGATAAAGCGGCTCCTGCCCCGAACGCTGATTCGAAGGAGAAGGTTTACGGCGATTCCATTTCGCCTGAAAGTACTGCTGGTTGAATTCCCAGTAGGAACCACGCTGATTCTTTCTCTCATTCACATGGACCAGCCGGCAGGTATTTAGAACCGCCATTTTCCCATCGGGAAACTGGCGAGCCATCTGCAGGCAGAAATCGTTATCTTCAAATCCGCTGCCAATGAAATTCTCGTCGAAACGTATCCCACAATTCTCAAAGGCAATACAGGCGGTCGGCACTTCCCTTTCCAGGGCATAGCTTAGGCGCTTCAGCGGATTGGGTGGGATGTTCATCATATACCCTAGTCCGCCCAGGGGACTCAGGAGTCGGGCACCCAGGATCAACAACTTCGGATGGCTGCGCAGCTCACGAATCAGCAGCATATCCCAGCCGGGAAAGAACTCCCTGATATCGTCATCCAGCATGATCACGTATTTTGTCCGAGCCAGCTGCAATCCCCGGTTGCGGTTTCTGGAAGAAGAAGCCTTAAGACCGGTGAACAGAATTCGCCCCCTGGTTCTCCTGGTCTTTCGGATATCCTCGATGAGGCACCCTGCTTCCGAACGAGGCAGGCAGGAGGGGATGATTATATCTACGGATTCCTGATCCGCCGTACGGGATGGGATATCCTCGTTTATCCATGGATCCGCATCGTCCAGGCCGTGGTCCTCCGTGTAGGAAGCCAGACATTCGCGGGCCTGCAAATGGAAAGGATTGCAGCTCACACACAGTCGGTAATTCTGTTGGGCGCTTCGGAAATCCCCCTGCCTGTGAAAAATTTCGGCCAGATGAAAATAGGCTCCGGATGCCATTTCGAGATTGTCGATCCGGCCGATCACCTCATAAAACAATTTTTTCGCTTCTTCTTCCTGTCCATTTTTTTTAAGCTCGGATGCTTTTCGATAACGGACGAGAGCCGCACTGGCCCTTTTCGCGACGCCGCTGGTAGCCTTGCCCGCGTCGTCTTGCTTTGCCATAGTTTCTTCCCGGGAGTGGACTCGATCCAGGTAATCCTTCGCCTTTTTGTGGGTGGGCATGAGGGCAAGGCATTTTTTGAGCGTCATTGTGGCG
>CAINFC010000220.1 GCA_903847975.1 uncultured Acidobacteriota bacterium
CAGCAATACCAGGTATTTGCGCAGCCCTTTCAGGGCTGGGTTCTAAACAAATACGCCTACCCGGGGTAGCGCCTATGCGGCGCAACCCCGGGCTGTGTTCCGGAACCCCTTTCGGGGTTCCAGGCTTTTTGCCGGGTCGTCTTCCAGGATAGCTTCGCAAAAAGCCGGACTGGTGCCTTCCGGAAGAGTCCTTTCCTTCTCCGGGGCAGGACGTGTGGGCCGTTAAGGATTAGCCTGGAGCGGAGCGCAGCGGATCCCCAGGTCGGTTTGCCTTACGTACGAAGGGCTGAAAGCCCGCGACCTTCCTTTGGAAATTAGGCGAAAGAATGCCTCGGGCTTTCAGCCCTTTTATGCATAAACCAACTGCGTACCTGGGGCTGCGCTTCGCTCCACCCCGGGCTATTATGTGCCGGGCCTTTTGGCCCTTGGCTTTTTCCGGAAGTAGAAAGTGGAACTTTTTGCAAGGTTGTCTTCCAGGATGGCCCGGTAAAAAGTCCCCAAAAACCTTCCGGCTTCTTTTTTGGCGGCGGCATCTGCCGAAGTTGGCTACCGCAGCAAGCCGGCGGCGCCGCTAACGGGCGCCCTCCTGAACTCTCGGCGCAAAGGTGGGCTTCTCGCCGGCCATCTTCAGGAACAGGTCCAGGGGAACCAGCTGGAATTCCGGCCCCAGACGCTCATAGATCGATTTCACCCGTGTGATATCGCTGGACTGACGGATGTGTGCCGCCAGAAAATAGGGCCGCCGCGGGTTGATCCGGGCCAGCTCCTTCAGGTCGGCTGCCGCATCCTCTTCCGGCCGGCTCGGGGACAGATAATAATCATAGGAAATCAGCGGCCGCTTGTCCCGCACGGCGAAGGTGTGCGATGGGCGGTAGCCGTTGATGAAGCCGATGGCATCCGGCATGCCGCGGTAGTATTGATCGATCACCTCCGCAGTCAGCTCGCTGGGCCCTTCGATGGTCCCTTCTTCCGAATAGTCCATGATCTCAAAGGCGTTCAAATCCAGCTTCGCCATCAGCTCCCGGGCCATCGAGATCATCCCGGGTCGCATCGCTTTCGGAAATGCCTTCGGATAAAGGTAGCCCGGGCCGGAAAGAGCCCCGAGAAAGTAGTCGTTCGGGGTGGCCTGGCTGTAAAAGTATTCCAGCATGGCCGGGGCCAGCCAGGACCAGTTCATGGTCACCTCCCAGGTATAGGGAATACTTCCCCTCCCCGGCCGGGTCCAGGCACCCAGCCCCAGGCAATCGGTCTGGATGAAGGTCAGGTAGACCTTTTCTTCGGGCACATAGGTCCTGCCGGGCTTCACCGTATGATTGTTCCGGAACCGGAATCCCGGGGTAAGGGGCACGTGTCCCATGAAACTCATGTTGGGCAGGGTATGCAGCCCCTCCATGCGCAGCCCGAAGCGGGAAGTGAGGGTGACGAAGGTCTCTTCCAGGTCCTTCTTGTAGGAATGCCAGCCCATCACCAGGGCGAGCGGTTTCATATCCGCAAAAAGCTTTTGGGTAAGCTCGCATTCCAAGACATCGGACGCCTTGCTGGAAAGGTCGGTAAAAAATGCCTTCCGGGTCATCCCGAAATCGGCTACCCCCGGCTTCAGCACTTTGCCGTGCTCCCCGCCCAGCCAGACGATAAAATCGCGGCTGCACCGGCCCCAGTAGCGATCGTAGGCCCAGCGGTAAATCTCGTAATCCGTCTGGCCGGAAAATTTCCCGCGGAAATCCTCGATCGGCTGCAGCCCGATCTTCCGAACCAGGGGAAGGAGATCCTCGCTCACCACAATCCCTTTTTCCAGTCCGGCCAGGGTGAAAGCCACAATCAGCGAAGTGCGGACATTCCGGTCCCAGACGATATATCCGCGGATCCGATCCCGGAAGAGGGTCAGGGCCTGCTCCAGGGTTCCCAGCGGGGTGAAGGAATAAAGCCTGACGTCCCTTAAATATTCATGGACGGCAGGAGTGAACCGGTAATCCCAGGCCTCCCCGTAGAGAAAATACAATGCCGATTTTTCTTCATTGACCACGCCCTGCAGGGATATAAGGCAGGCCTGTTCGGGAAGCCTGCCGTCGATCTCCCAGTTGTCGCTCATTTTCATCACGTAGGCCTGATTCCGATCCGCTTTTCTCAGCAGGTACCGGGCTTCCGGCCCCCCGACCCGGGTGTCTCGCTTCCATCTATATATAAGGGCATTCCCGGCCGGATCCGGCTCGTAGAAATGCTCCACACGCAGCGGCCCGCCCCCCTGGGAGGAGATGATTTCGTAGGTCTCCACAACTTTCAGAACGGCTCCCTGCCATTCGGCAGAAACCTCCTTTTTCCCTCCCACCGGCAGTTTGACTCCCATAAAAATATTGGGCGGCAGCAGCCGATGGCGTATCTCCACCTGCTGTTTCCGGCCGCCGGTCAGGAGGGTGGCCTGCTCGACGATTTTTTTCGCCCCCCACTCCTGGAGGATGGTGACCCGGTCCTCTTTGACTTCGAATTCCAGGGCCAGCGAGGTATAGGAATCGATGTCCGTGCTTTTTTCTCTGACCAGGGTCCACCGCCCGTTCAGCGAAGAATCCTGCGCCCGGAGGGGGGAGCCGGCCAGGAGCGCCAGGAGGGCGAATCCCGGGAACCATTTTTTTCGCGCGAATGAAGTTCGGGTAGCTGTTTTTAGCTTCCGTGCCGCTGCCATCATGGATTTCCTCCTTTTCCGGTGTGTAGCCGCAGACCGCTCGATTATACGCCAAGAGCAGACATCGCGGAACCGACAAGGCCTTCCGCTTTTTCTTCCCGCTCTTCGAAGGGTTTTTTTTCGAAGCCATCATAGCTGACAGAAAGATGCGCAAGCATGGGAAGCACAGCGAAAGGGATCGGGGAGAGGCCTCCATCCGGAAAATGGCAGGTATTGTCCGCAAATGACCGCTTTTGTCCCTTCCCAGGACCGTATTTTTCTATTATGATAAGAGACAAATAGCCATACACTGTGGTGGGTGGCGAAAAGCGCATGCGTTTTGGGAGGATAAATGTGATTACGCAAGGGCAATTGCATTTTTCCTCCCAATTTTTTTTTGTCCGGGCGCATAAGCACGAAGGCCGCGAACCGGACCGGGATCGCAGCTCTCACCGGAACCGTCCAGCAGCAATTTCCCGTCCGCATGCACCGCAGGACCTCCACCCGCCGTCATGTTCTCGACATGGCGCATTCTGCCTCATGCCTGGGACGCTCCATCCCTTTGGTTTTTGCGGTTTCCACTTGCTTTTTATACGGAGGAAGCCTAATCTTTTGATGTGACCTACAATTCCAGGCAACGCAGGATCCGGCCACCCCGGGCCAAGAGCGACATGCCGGGCGACGCGGAGGCGCACCGCGCCGTCGTCGAGGATCAGACTGAATCGATCGCCCGTTTCCGCGCGGACGGCACCTTCACTTTCGTTAACGAAATTTATTGCCGCTTCTTCGGTTTATCTCGCGAAGAGCTGATCGGGAGCCGATGGCAGCCGCGCACCGTCGAGGAGGACCTGCCGCTGATCGAGGCCCGGCTTTCGTCCCTGGCGCCGGACAACCCCGTTGCAGGAATCGATCATCGGGTCTACGCCGCGGACGGCCAGGTGCGATGGATGCATTTCGTATACCGGGCCTTTTTCGATTCCGACGGCCGGCTGGCCGAGGTGCAGTCCGTCGGGCGCGACATCACCGGGCGCAAGGCGGTGGAAGAGAGGCTGCGGGAAAGCGAGCACCGATTCATGGTCCTGTTCCGGTCCAGCCCGAGTCCGACCGCCCTGATTCGGCTGGAAGACGAGCATATTCAGGATGTCAACGACGCCTTTTTGTCCATGGTCGGGTGGAACCGCGACGAATTGGTGGGGCGCACCAGCCGGGATCTGCTCCTTTGGCCGGATCCCGTGCAGAGAGTGGCGTTCTTCCGGCAAGTGCAGGAGCAGGAAGCGGTAAGCGGATTCGAATCGACGTTTCGCAGGAAGTCCGGCGAGATCGGCACGGCCCTGCTGTCGGCCACCCTGGTGGAACTGGACGGCCGGCGGCTCATCCTGGCAACCGGCCTCGACCAAACCGAGCGCAAACAGGCCGAGCAGGCCCTTCAGGAAAGCGAAGCGCGCCTTCATACGGTGATCGACAATTCTCAGGATGGCATTAACCTGCTCGACCTGCAGACGGGACAATACGTCCTGATGAGCCCCGCGCAGGTGAAACTGACCGGTTTTACCCAGGAGGAAATCAACCACATATCCGCCGATGAGGCCTTTCAACGCGTCCACCCGGAGGACCGCCGGATTTCGGTGGAACAGCAGAAAGCAGTGGCGGAAGGGCGCGAATCGGGGTGTTCGGTCGAATACCGCTGGAAGGTGAAAAGCGGCGAATACCGCTGGTTCAGCGACAGCCGCAGCCTGGTACGGGACTCCCAGGGCAAAGCCATTTCTCTGGTCGGCATCAGCCGCGACATCACCGAGCGCAAACAAATGGAGCAGGCCCTGGCGGAAGCCCAGGCCGAACTGGCGGCTCATGCCGTCAGCCTGGAGCAGACCGTCCGGCAGCGCACGGCGGAACTGGTAGCCGCCTACCGGATGCTGAAAAAGGAAATGGAAGCCCGGGTGCGGCTGGAACGCGAGATCCTCATCCGCGTCAAGCAGGAGCGCCGAAGGTTGGGCCGGGAGCTGCACGATGGCCTGTCCCAGCTGCTGACCGGCGCGAAATTCAAGGCCGGCCTGCTCAAGCGTCAGATGGAAAGAAGCATGCCGGTGTCCCCCGAGGAAATCGGCACCCTGGAAGACGACCTGAACCAGGCACTGGAGCAGGCCCGCGACATGGGACGCGGCACGCACCCCTCGGGCCTGGTGGCCCGCGGACTCGTGGCGGCATTGGAGGATCTGGCGCGCGGCATCACCGAGACCTACCAGCTGGACTGTACCTGCCTTTCTCCAAGCCCCATGTCCATCCGGGATCAGGACACCGCCCTGCACCTCTACCGCATCGCCCAGGAAGCCGTCCAGAACGCCGTCCAGCACGGCAAGGCGAAGCGCATCGTGATCCGGCTGGATCGATGCGACGGCTTCGGCCGTCTCGAAGTGCTGGATGACGGCCGCGGCTTTTCGTCGTCTGAACCCCATAACGGCATGGGGCTCGACAACATGAAGGCTCGGGCAGAAGCCATGCAGGGCAGGCTGGAAATCCTGCCGGCCTCCGAAGGCGGCACCCTTGTTCGCTGCATTTGGCCTTCCGGAACCAACCCTTCCTCGTTACCCAGACCAACGATATGACTAGCTCCCAATCGCCGACTACTCATCCGCTCAAGCACCGCCTCTTCCTGGTGGAGGACCATCCGGTCACCCGGGAAGGATTCGCCAGGCTGCTGAATTTCGAGCCGGACCTGGTAGTATGCGGTCAGGCGGGCACGGCCGCGGAGGCAATGCTCGCGGTTCCGCTTTTGTCTCCCGACCTGGTGATTGTCGACATCGCTCTCGGCGGCAGAAGCGGTCTGGATTTGCTGAAAGATCTTTCGGCCCGGCACCCCGAATTACCGATGCTGGTGCTCTCCACTTACGAAGAGAGCCTTTACGCCCTGCGCACGCTTCGGGCAGGCGCGCGGGGTTACATCATGAAGTCCGCTTCCACCGAACAGATTTTTCAGGCGGTTCGTCGGGTTCTGGACGGCAAGACCTACCTCAGCGATACCATGAATGAGCAGTTACGGAGCCGGATGGTCAAAGGCATCTCCGCCGCTCCGACCTCGGACACCGAAAGGCTCAGCGACCGCGAACTGGAAGTCTTTACCCTCCTCGGACAGGGACGGAGCACCGCCGAAATCGCTGCGGCCCTGAATCTCAGCCCGAACACCATCGGCACCCACCGCGCGCACATCCAGGAAAAGCTCGGCTTCCAAAGCCTGAACGAGCTGGTGTGCCGTGCCGTACAGTGGGTGCAGGGCGGCCTCTGAGGTGGCCTCGTTTCCCCTTTTTGCACCTTCATCATTCAGAAAATACACGGATGGCTTCTTTCCCCCTTCCTGATCTTCCCCTTTTCCTGTGAACTGATCGTGCTTTCAGGAAGAAAGGAAGAGCGGGAAGAAAGGCGAAAGTCCCACATCTTCGAATTTCCTTTGGGAAAGCCCTGCAAGGGCTTTGTAATACAGCCCGGGGTTGGCGCGCTTCGCGCCTACCCCGGGTGGGGACACCCGTAAGGCAACAACCCTGAAAGGGCTGGCTTCTATACAACGGAATGGCTCGTTTCAATGGCCATTCCCCGACTTTTTTCCGGGGCCTCCTTCGTGCGGCGCGAGACAAGGTCCCGGGAATCGGGTGGCCGGAGAGGCTTCCATTTCGGCATCACAAATATTTTGATAGCCGATTCACATCTCCTCGGATTTTTTTCAATTCCTGTCCTGGGTATACTAAGCCGAAGTATGATTTCGCCTGGAACATTGTTTTCGCGCCGGCATAAACCCGCGCTCCCCGTGGATCGTCCGGAACATCCTGCCCCTTCAGGGTTTTTCCGCCCGCCCGCCCGGTAAATCGCCCTATGCCAGCCGGAAAATCCCGTCCACGGAAAGACCGCCGCGATGCCGAGATAGCCGAACTCCGCGCCCAGCTGGCGGAAGCCCGCGAGACCCTGGAAGCCATCCGTTCAGGGGCGGTTGACGGCGTCGTGGTAGCCGGCCCCGAAGGCGAGCGCGTCTTCACCCTGGAGGGGGCCGAAGCTCCCTACCGTTTTCTGATCGAGGCAATCAGCGAAGGGGTGCTGGTGCTCGACAGGGACGGCATGATTTTTTACACCAACGCTCCATTCGCCGAGATGGCTTCCCGGCCTTTTAGCGAGCCGCTCGGCATGCACTGGAGCCGGTATTTTCTTCCTTCCGATCACACGCGGCTGTCGGAGCTGCTGGCCTCCGCGGAAATGAGGAGCGTCAGCGACGAATTCACGCTGGCCAACAACGGAGCGACCGGCAGGCCGGTGAATCTTTCCGTTTCGCCCATCCGGAAAAATCCGGCCGCCTACTTTGCGGCCATCGTCACCGACTGCACGGAGCGCAAGCGGTGGGAAGCCACTCTGGCGGCGCAGGCGGACTTTGCCCGCCGGGTATTCGATTCGAGCGACGCCCACCAGGCGGTGGTAGGACCCGACGGCCGCATCGTGGCGGTGAACGAAGCCTGGCTCCGGTTCGGCCGTTCGAACCAGGCCGGTGACGAAAGCACCTGGAGCTTTGGGGCGGATTATTTCCGCAACTGCATATCCCAGCCAGGCGGGGACCCGCTGGCAGAGGCCGCCTATGCGGGATTGAGGAGCGTGCAGCAGAACCTCCAGCCGGAATTCGAGCTGCAATATCCGTGTGATACTCCCCACGGACAGAGGTGGTTCTTCCTCCGTGTCGTTCCGCTGCAGGGCCGTTCAGGAAGTATCCTGGTTTCCCACATCGACATCACCCGGCGCAAAAGAGCGGAGCGGGCCCTGAAGCAGGCCAATGAAGCCCTGGAACAGCGGGTCGCGGAGCGCACCGCCTCGCTGGCCGAAAGCGAGCAGCGCATGGACCTTGCATTCCGGGCCGCCCAGGACGGAATCTGGGACTGGAACATGGAAACGGACGAAGTGTTCTACTCGACGCGCTGGAAGACGATGCTCGGCTACGGGGATGAGGAAGTCGAGCATCATGTCAGCGCCTGGAAACGCCTGATTCACCCCGACGATCTGCCCCGGGCCCTGGAGGTAGTGGCCGGGGTGATGCGCGGCGAGCGGGAATATGTCGTCGAATTCCGGATGCGTCACAGAAACGGCCACTACGTGAACGTTCTGTCCCGCGGATTCCCGGTGCGCCGCAAGCCGAAAGGGCCCATTGTGCGGATCGTGGGAACGCACCTCGACCTGACCGAGCGCCGGCGGGCGGAGGAGACCCTGGTGGCCAGCGAGCAGCGCTTCCGGCAGATGGCTTTGGCGATTTCGGAGGTTTTCTGGATCACGACGCCGGCCTTCGACCAGATCCTCTATGTGAGCCCGGCCGTCGAGTGCCTCTGGGGCCGTCCGGCGGAGGCGATCCTGGCCAGCCCCCGACTATGGCTGGAGGCGATCCACGCCGATGACCGGCCGCAGATAGAGCTTGCCCTGGAACGACTGACACAGGGCCATAGGTACGAAAGCGAATACCGCGTTGTGCACCCCGACGGGACCACGCGCTGGGTCCGCGACCGCGGCTACCCGATCCTGGATGCCGGAGGCCGGGTAACCATGGTCACCGGAGTCTGCTCCGACATCACTGAACGGAAGCAGATGGAAGCCGCAATCAAAGCTTCGCAGGACGAGAAATTCCGCGCCATTTTCGACGGAGCCAGCGACGGCATCCTGCTGGCGGACATGGTTTCGCGGAGGTTCGTCCTGGCCAATGCGGCCATATGCCAAATGCTGGGTTACACAGCGCAGGAGCTCACCGCGCTCGGTGTGGAGGACATTCACCCGCAGGCAGAGCTCGGCTGGATTCTGGAGGCTTTCGACAGGCTGAGCAGGGAGGAATTATCCTCTCTCCCGGATCTTCCCGTGCAGCGAAAAGACGGCAGGATCATCCATGTCAGTGTCGGAACGTCGGTCATTCTCCTGGAGGGGAAACGCTCTATCGCCGGCTTTTTCCGGGATATTACGGAGCGCAGGCAGGCGGACGCCGCCCTGAAGGAAAGCGAGATGCGCTACCGTCTGCTGGTGGACAACCTTCCGGTGGCAGTCAACGTGATGGACTCCTCCTTCCAAATCGTGATGGCGAACCGCGCCGCAGCCAGACTGCTCCGGGCGGAACGTCCCCAGGATCTGATCGGGCGATCCGCCTGGGAGATCACCGGACACCCCAGCGATCAGCCGCAGCTTGTGAACCTCGCCGCCGAGCTTTCACAGCACGGCGTTAATCAATTAACAGAACAGCAGTTCCGATGCCTGGACGGATCGAAAGTCGACGTTGAGGCCCGGGCAATAGCCCTGACGGCAGCGGACGGAACCCCGGCCGGTTACCTGGGTATTGCCGAGGATATCACCGCGCGCAAAAGGGCTGCCGCGGAAGCGGCTGCCCGCGAGAGCATCTGGCGCCTCTTCCTGGAAGCAGACTCGCTGGAAGACACCTATCAGAAGCTGTCTGAGATGCTTGCCACACAGCTCGGCTTTCCCATGGCCGCCGTGGAGCTGTATGACCCCGTCCGGGACGAATTCACCTTCGCCGGAGTTACGGGGATGAAAGGGATCTCCCGCGGTTTTCGGGCCTGCGCGAGCCAGATGATCGCCGGCACCGTGGCCCGGACCAATCAGCCGGTTTCGGATTGCCGCGCCAGCGAGCGGATGAAGAACGCCCCGGAAGCGCTTCGCCGGCCCGGTTTCGAGACTTTCCTCTGCGTGCCATTTCACGACCGGGGCCGGGTAGCCGGAACGCTGGTGTTAGCCGACTTTTCCGTCCGGGAGGACGCGACAGAATGGGTGCGGAATCTGGAAAGCATCTCCCAGGCTTTCTCCCTGGAAATCAGCCGGCGGCGGGCTATGAATTCCCTGAGCGCCAGCGAGGCCCGCTTCCGCTGCTACGTCGAGCAGGCCAGCGAGGCGCTTTTGGTTTGCGATGCCGAGGGGCGGATTCTCGACTTGAACCGGCAGGCCTGCCTCAATTCCGGGTACAGCCGCGAAGAGCTGCTGAAGCGGAACGTGCTGGACCTGCTGACCGGCCCTTCCGCGTCACAGGCGGCCAGCGTCCTGCGCCAATCCAAGCCGGGCGTTCCTGGAACACTGATCGGTGAATCCCGCCGCAAGGACGGAACCATCTACCCGATCGAAACCGCCTACGTCTCCTTCGAGCTGGATGGAGAGCAGCGCATTTTGTCCCTGTCGAGGGATGTGACCGAGCGGATGCGCGGCGAGCAGGAGCGGCTGCGCCTTTCGAAGGCCATCGAGCAGTCGGGCGAGGCGGTGGTCATCACCGACCCGCTGACCAGAATCCAGTATGTCAATTCCGCCTTCGAAAGGAACACGGGTTTCACAAGTGAGGAAGTGCTGGGCCAGACGCCCCACCTTCTCGCCAGCGGCCGGCATGACCACGAATTCTATCGGGGCATGTGGGAGTCCATCCACCAGGACGGGGTGTGGCGGGGCCGGTTCACCAACCGACACAAGGACGGGCACCTGTTCCTGGAGGACACCACTATTACGGCCATCCGCGATCCCGAAGGCCGCGTCCTGAACTACGTCGCCGTGAAACGCGACGTGACCCGCGAGGCCCGCGTGGAGGAGCAGCTTCGCCAGGCGCAGAAGCTGGAAGCCATCGGGCAGCTGGCCGGCGGGGTGGCGCATGACTTCAACAATATCCTAGCGGCAGTCATGATGCAGGTGGGAATGCTGCAGCTGAAATCGTCCCTGGATCCGGAGGAGCAGGAAATTCTCTCGGACTTGCAGGATACCGCGCAGCGAGGCGCCGATTTGACGCGCCAGATGCTCCTTTTCAGCCGGCGCACCGCCCCGGCGCTGCAGCCACTGCATCTCAACGATGTGATCGCCAGCCTGATCAAGATGCTCCGCCGCCTCATCCGCGAGAACGTGGAGCTTCAATTCGAAGGCGCCGAGGACCTGCCGCCGATCGAAGCCGATGCGGGTATGCTGGAGCAGGTCCTGACCAATCTGGTGGTCAACGCCCGGGATGCGATGCCTTCGGGCGGGCGGGTCACCATCGCCACCACGGCGGAAGCGCTGCGCGAGGAGGATTGCCTGCTGAACTCCAGCCGCCGGACGGGCTCCTTCGTCCGCCTGTCGGTAGCCGACACCGGCTGCGGCATGGACGCGGAAACACGCAAGCACATTTTCGAGCCGTTTTTCACGACCAAGGCAGTGGGTGAGGGCACCGGTCTTGGGCTGGCCACGGTGTACGGGATCGTGACGCAGCACCTGGGATGGGTGGAGCTGGAAAGCCAGTTGGGACTCGGCACGACATTCCACGTGTTCCTGCCCGCTTCCGGCCATTCGGTTTCCCGCAAAAACAAACGTGCCTCTTCTCAGGCGCCTCCGGGAGGCATGGAAACGATTCTGCTGGTGGAGGATGATCCCTTCGTACGGCAGCCGTTGGGCCAGATACTCCGGGGGCTGGGCTACCGGGTACATGAGGCCGCCAACGGCGAGGAGGCACTGCAGAACTGGCCGATCATCGGGCCGGAAGTGGACCTGCTGTTCACGGACATCGTGATGCCGGGCAGCCTGGATGGAAAACATCTCGCGGACAGGCTGCGGGCCACGAAGCCGGGCTTGAAAGTGATCCTCTCCAGCGGCTACAGCACCGAACTGCACAAAGCCGGACGGACGGACGATCCGGGCATTGTTGTTCTCACCAAACCCTATGAGAAGGAAAAGCTCGCCAAAACCATTCGCCGCTGCCTGGGCAGAAGCGCCGGTTCGACCGCCCCGGAGGCCGAATCCGCCGAAGTCACTCCTGCCGATAGCGGATCCCTGACCCCGGGGGCGGTGGCCTCCGTCCCTGCCGCGCTGGCCGGTCAAATCCACAACGCGGCTCTTCTGGGGCGCTATTATCGATTGCTGGATCTTCTGGAACAGGTGGCAGCCGCAGATGCCACTTTAGCTGACCGGTTGCGCCCGCTGGTCCGCGACTTCGATTACACCGCCTTGACGGAGCTCTTCGGCAACCGCCGGTGCCGAAGAGCCGCCGGGACCCGCCGAACAACTCGAGACGATGTCGGGCATCGCATGATTTGTGATACCCTTATCACAACATTTGGGATTTTTTATTATCCTATTCTTGTGTATACTATCTTTTAGTTATATCGTTGAATATAAGCGATATGCTCTCTGTTTTCATCACAGGGTGAGAAGCGGACAGACAGTGGATGAATTCGATACGGTCGACCGGGGTTGGTTCCGACGGAACGAATCGGCCAACAAAAGATTTTATCCAATGAATGTTAGGAGGCCGCTATCTCCCAGTGCTGAGGCGTGTGGAGAAGGCCGGGTTGCATTCCGGGCAGTGGCAACCGGCGATTTTCCGAATACCGCCCATTGGGAGGTTGTCGACTGTTTTCTGCCGTCGGACCGGGGACGAAGAGCAATTTTTCGAAAGTGGGAGCGATGACCAGCCAAGGCGCTTCAATTGAACGGTCCGAGAGCAATGCTTGCCGCCCGACGGAGGAGGTAAACGAGGATCCCTGCCGCACCCTGGTGGAACATCTGCCCATTGCGGTGGTGCTTGCGGATACCTGCGGGCGGATTCTTGCCGCTAATCCGGCGGCAGCCGCTATTCAGAAAATGGAAAGATCCGAAACCTTCCTCGGGCGATCCCTGGTGGACATCATCGCCCCCATCGAACAGTCTCGGGTAAGGACCATTTTCGAGCAATCCTTGAGAAGCGGAGCCGTGGAGCCGTTTGAAAGCCTGGTCCAGGGGGCCGACGGTTCCTGCATCCCCGCGGAATTGGGAGTCGTAGTCCTGCGGGATACCGAAGGTAGGCCGACTGCCCTGATGGCTTTCGCGCAGGACCTCTCGGAGCGCAAACGGGCGGAGAAGGAACTTTTACGCCTGGGAGCGGCCATCGAGCAGTCGGGCGAGGCGGTGGTCATCACCGATCCCGAAGAGAAAATCCTGTACGTAAACCCGACCTTCGAGGAAACCACAGGTTACAGGAAAGCAGAGGCCCTGGGCCGGACTCCACGTATTCTCCACAGCGGCAGGCATGATGCCGCGTTCTACAGGGACATGTGGGAGGCCCTGCAGAGGGAGGGAGTCTGGCGGGGCCGCTGCATCAACCGCCGCCGGCAGGGAGAGCTGTTCTTTGGGGACACCATCATCACGGCGGTCCGTGACGCCGAAGGCCGCCTCGTGAATTACGTCGGCGTGCAGCGCGATGTGACCCGCGAGGTTGAGATCCAAAGTCGGCTGCACCAGACGCAAAAGCTGGAGGCCATCGGGCAGCTGGCCGGCGGCCTCGCCCACGATTTCAACAACATCCTTGCAGCCATGATGATGCAGCTGGGAACCCTGCAGCTGCATCCGTCGCTGGATCCGGAGATGCAGGAGGCGCTGACGGACCTGGAGCAGCAGGCGCAGCGCGCCGCCGCTTTGACACGGCAGATGCTCCTCTTCAGCCGGCGCGTGGCGCCGGCGATGGAGCCGCTGAACCTCAACCGGCTGATCGCCGATCTGCTGAAGGTGCCCCACCGTCTGGCCCGCGGGAACGTGAGCCTGCAATTCGATGGCAGCAGGGATTTGCCGGCAGTCGAAGCGGATGCGGGTATGGTGGAACAGGTTTTGACCAACCTGGTGATCCATGCCCGCGATGCGATGCCCGGCGGCGGTCAGGTTACGATCGGCACGGCCTTGGAGGTGCTTGGCGAATTGGAATGCCGGAACCATGAGAGCCGCAGAGTGGGCCGCTTCGTACGCCTTTCGGTCGCCGATAGCGGCCCTGGCATGGATGAGGAAACGGGGAAGCATATCTTCGAGCCGTTTTACAAAATCAAGGAAGGGAGTGCCGACTCCGGCCTGGGGCTGGCCACGGCGTACGGGATCGTCGCACTGCACCGGGGCTGGATGGAAGTCGGGAGCGAGCCGGGACGCGGCACAACATTCCACGTTTACCTGCCCGCCTCGGCGCAGGAGCTTTCCTCCCGCACCAGGAGCGCCGGGGCTCCGGCCCCGTCCACGGGAACGGAAACGATTTTTGTGGTGGAGGATGAGCCCGGCGTACGACGCATGCTGGTCGGCCTGCTGCGGCGATGGGGCTATCGGGTACAGGAGGCGGCCAGCGGAGAGGAGGCCCTGAACCGATGGCCTGCCATCGAAGCCGAAGTGGACCTGCTGCTCACGGACGTGGTGATGCCGGGGAGCGTGGACGGCTGGAAGCTGGCGGAGCATCTGCGGGGCCGGAAGCCCGACTTGAAAGTAATCATCACCAGCGGTTACAGTACGGAGATGCTCAAAGTCGACCAGGCAATAGACCTGGACATGATGTACCTTGCCAAACCTTATACTACGACAACGCTGGCGCAAATTCTTCGCCGCTGCCTGGATGGAGATAAAGGATCGCCGGCAGTGGGATGTAAAGGTACCGGGGACGACCTGCCGGAGGGTAAATCCCTGCGTGGGGAGGCGTTAAGGGCCATCCCGGCGGCACTCGCCGGGCAAATCCACACCGCAGCGGTCCATGGCCGGTATTACCGGCTGCTGGAGCTGCTGGACCAGGTGGAGGCGGCCGACGCGAGCGTGGCAGCCCGGCTGCGGCCGCTGGTCCGCGGCTTCCAATACGAGCCGCTGATCGACCTCTTCGGTACAAACCGGCCGTAAAAGCGGGGATTGGTCGATCGCTTTGTCGGCCGGCAGGAGGAGTACCGGGGAAATCGCGGGCCGCGGAGCACAACGCGCCGCCGTCATCCTTGACGAAGGTGTAAAAAGTAGCAGGAACCCCAAGGGGTTCCAGACTTTTTACCGCATCATCATCCTTGATGGCTTCGCAAAAAAGCACTTTAGAAAAAGAGAGGCGATAAAGATGGGGAACCAAAAATAAGGTAACTGGAACAGGGGTAGGGACCAGGAGCCAGCGAATCTCATCGAAATAGGCTTTCCATGGCTCTCTTTGGGGAAAAAAGGTCGATAAAAGTGCCAAAGCTGGGCCTCCTCGGGCAATCCAAGCCGCGAATCGGAACACATTCAGCGCCAAGGCTTTTAAAAACACAGCGAACCGCACGGCCCTCATTCCCCGGACGCGCAAGTGCTTGACCCGTGTCCGCCGGTCCCACTCCGACATGGTCCCTTCGATCCCACTCCGCCAACGATACTTCTCTCGGAATTCCGGCCCCTCTTCCTATCGCCGGCGCCGCGAGGATCGCATCGATTTCAACTCGTACGACAACCGGATTCTCTTATTCGACAACAACACCGGACAGGTCTCTTTATGTTTGCACCCTTCACAGACCTGCCGATCAAACCACACCGTGACCACTTCCTTTTCCCGTTTGGTCCGCTGTGGGGCCTGTCCTGTCGGGCATTCGATAATTTCATCCTCCGCGTTGACCCGGAACGATGACAGCGGCATCCGTCCGCTTTTGCCCTCCTGGCTGTTGACGGGCGCGATTAACTCCACCCCCCGTTCCCGGGCTTGGGTCCGATTCTCGTCCCGCCCATACAAGGTGTCGGCCAGCAACTCTTGCGGCAGAACCTTTCGTTCTTCGACCGCTTCCAGCGCCGGAACCACCGCATGATGATCCGTCACCGCCGCCGAGGTCACGGCCACATACGTAAGCAGTCGCGGATTCTTCGGCTCCTCTTCCGGCGTGAATGTTTCCATCACCTGCACGCTGTATCCTTGCCCCTTGTGCCCGCTATAGCCCGCATCCAAATCCGAAGGATTCTGCACCGAATCCCCTCCCACCTCTTTCCCCTCCTTGACCTCAACTTCGATCCTCCCCTCTTCCGCCACCCTCACACGGCACGATTCCCCCAGTACCCTCCGCATCGTCCGGTAACTCCTCATTTGCTCGATCTCGGCTTCCCCGCCATACTGTTCCACCAACTCCACCATGTCTTGTGCCGCCTGTTCCCTCGTCCTCTTCGTTTCCGACGGCTTGACACGGGAAAATATCTCTTCTCAGCGCTTCCCCCCTACATACCTCTTCCGGATCTCTTCCCCCACGCGCCCATACCCCTCCGGGTCTTCCCGCTGCAGACTCCTTAAAAACGCTTGATTCACTCTCCCCAACAAGCGCAACCGTCCCAGCCGCCTCATGTTCGATTTCACTTGCACCGAATCCATCCGCTGCGGCTGCCCCGTCACTCCCCCAGCACGCATCAGCCCGTCGCTGGCCACCGCAAACAATTTCTCTTCCAGCCCCCGGTCCATCGCTTTCTGTCGCAGCCCCCATAAAGTCCGCGTACACAGGTATAATTCTTCCTCCGAGGTGCGCGATACATTCAGAGCATATTGCCACCGAAGGTCATACCCCAGTCGCTGCACCGTCTCCTCGTCCGTCGTGTCATGCATTTGCTGCAATACCAACAACCCTAGTCCCGTCCGCAGGTTTTTCGTCGGCCGCCCCCGATCCTTCCGATAGCTTTCGCTCAGTTCCCGGACCGGTAATTTCGGTAAAATGTGCTGACGAATTACCTCCGCCCACGTGCTGCGTAACTGCTTCTGCAGCTTTTGACCTAAAAACCATAAACAGTCGAAAAGCTTGGGAATAGACGAATTAGTGCGTATCATACCGGTCCTCTCTTGCGATAGTACTTCGTATTATAACACTATACTATTTTGCTTGCAAAGCCCTTTGTTGAAATAATTCTCTATAAATTATTAACCCTACATCGTGGCCACCTTTTTTGCGAGATTATCAGAGAAGATCATCTCGCAAAAAGTCCCGCACCTGTGGATTTCCGTTGGAGAAAGCCCTGGACGGGCTTCGGAACACATCCCGGGGTTGGCGCGCTTCCCGCCTACCCCGGGTAGAGATGCACGGAGACGACAACCCGGAAAGGGTTGCGCACAATCCGCAATGGCCGTTTTTTGCGCAGCCCTTTCAGGGCTGTTTTTAAAACATATCCGTTTACCCGGGGTAGCGCCTGCGGCGCAACCCCGGGCTGTGTTACGGAACCCCTTCAGGGTTCACGAACTTTTTGC
>CAINFC010000221.1 GCA_903847975.1 uncultured Acidobacteriota bacterium
CCGTCACCCCGACGGCCGGAGTGGCCGGAACCTCGGCGATCAACGGTACCACGCTCGATGTCCAGGGCTTCGAAGGCATTATCGCCTACGTCCGCTTTGGAGCGATTGTTTCCGGCGCGGTAACTTCGGTGAAGATGCAGCACGAAGACGCCTCCGACCTCGGCAATGCCGCCGATATCACCGGCTCCTCGGCCACCGTCGCCGACACCGATGACGAAAAGGCGGTGGTGATCAACCTCCACCGCCCGCTCAAGCGCCACGTGCGTGCGGTCGTTTCCCGTGGGACCCAGAACGCCACCGTGTCCGAAGCGCACTACCAGCTCTACGATGCCCGCAAGGCACCGACGACGCACGACACCTCGGTAACCGCCGTTCTCGTAACGGTTTAATCTGCAATCAACAAAAGCGGGCCTTGCCGTCATGCCGCTGAAGCTCATTCATGCTCCCACGTTCGAGCCTTTGACCATCCAGGAGGTCAAAGGACAACTCCATGTGGACGGATCCTCCGAGGATCTGCGGCTCGAAAGCCTGATCCGGACCGCCCGAGATCAGGCCCAGCACCTGACCGGGGGCAGCTGGCCACGGCCACCTACGATTACGTACTCGACTCCTTTCCGGTATGCGCCCAGGAGCTTGAGCTGCCTCTGCCGCCGCTGCAATCGGTTGAGTACGTGAAGTACTACGATTGGCAGAACACGCGGCAAACCCTCGGTGCGGATGACTACCTGGTCGACCAGCTGGCCTCGCCCGGATACCTGGTCCCACCGATCGGCTGCGCATGGCCGAAGACCTGGATACGGCCCGACGCAGTCACGGTTCGCATGGTCTGCGGCTATGCGGAAGAGTCCGGATGCCCGACTACTCCGGAGGGGATCCGCCAATGGATGCTTCTCTATATCGCCGCGCTCTTTGCCTATCGGGAGCCGATCGGCAGCCAGAATAACGTCACGCTGCCACGCGATTACGTGCAAGGTTTGCTCGATTTATCCGTTGTAGGGAGGTATCCCTGATGCATGCCGGCCGGTTGAACCGACGCATCACCCTTCAGCGGAAAACCGGCGCCACGGATTCCTACGGTGCGGAAATTGCGACCTGGACCGATGTCGCCACCGTCTGGGCGGCAATCGAGCCGCTTTCCGGCAGGGAGTTTTTTGCCAGCCGGCAGATCAACGCCGAGCTCACCACCCGCATCGTCATTCGCTACCTGGCCGGCGTCGTTCCTGCGATGCGAATCGTTCACGGCGCGAAGCTCTATGACATCCTTTCGGTCATTGACCCCAGGGATGCCCACGTAGAGCTGCAGCTGATGTGCACCGAGAAAGTGAGATAACCATGGGAAATGACAGCAGCATCAGCGGTCTGGACGAACTGCTTTCCACATTCCAGAAGCTCCCGGTTGCCATGGAGAAAGAGGCCGTCTCCCCTGGAGTCGAAAAGGCGGCTGAGATTATGGTGGCTGCAGTAAAACGGCGCACAAAACGCAGCCAGGTTCACAAGCACCACCAAAAGTACGGCCACC
>CAINFC010000222.1 GCA_903847975.1 uncultured Acidobacteriota bacterium
GCACAGGACGTGAAAGGCGGAGACCGAATAACCAAAAGCTCGAGCGACTTTCTTGGCGGGAAGCCCCTCGATGAAATAGGCCCGGAGGGCCTCATACTGACGTTGCTTGGCGGTTTGAGGTTCGAGGAAAAATCGGCGAATGCTACTTAGTTCTTTAGGTGTGCTGATATCCACATATATACAATATCACCTACTATATCTTGTGTCAATCTCTTTTATGTCGCACAAGTAGGAGTAGCGCCATAAATCAGTAAATACGTGCTTGGAAAGCAATTGGCGTCTGGCGGGCTATTGGAGGAGATCGTTAGGTGCGTGCGTAGTAATGCGTCTATGGGTTTACCATTTATGTAATTGTAATAGACGAAGTCGGGCGAGTATTGGCCCGTCGCTCAATAGCAAGAAGGCACGATTCCGAAGCTAAAGCTGAATCTGGGAAGCCAGAAATATCCCGCTCTCATTAGGCAAATAGTTGTCCGTGGAAATCCAGGCTAGATAAACTCAGCAGCAACAAATTTTAATCCTCCGCTTCTTTCACCTTTCTTTGGTAAAAATCCTCTAGAAGTACAGTTAAAGCAACGCATCCCTCGCTATGGTCCTAGGCAATAAATTGATGGATGCCATCGCATTATCACCCAGCCCGCCATTTACGTTTGATCAGCCAAATCTCGGCTTGGGCGATGGTCCTGCTTTCGCTCGGTTTAATCGTATAGGCCCCCCACTGTCTATCCCGTTGGGCATACAGGCATGTGCCACCAAGGATTTCCCCCGACATGCTCCCTGCCCTGGGGGTTCAGAAGCGGAATGGCCGGTCTAAAGGTGGAATCAGTTCCTGGTCAATAGTCAGTTCAATTGCTCGTGCCTTGTGGGAAATGCGGCGGATGAAACCTCGTTGTTCCAGTCGGATCAGCATGGAATTCACCGATGGTGCCGTTAGGTTGAAGAACTTCTGGAAGTTGGCATGACTGGGAGCCGTCCCTGATTGGTTTCGCCGCATATATTCGCGGATGAAAGCTAAAAACTGTCCTTGTTGGCAGCTGGGACCCCCTGGGGGCGCAGCGGAGGATCTCTTGGCGAGGGCCACGGATTCGAGACAACAGAGCGCTGAGGTCATGCCCTCTACCGCCATCTCCGCAGCGGCCAATACTTCCATTGGCGTCTCTTTAAGGAAATTATCATCCTGAAGGATGACATGCAGTTTCCGTATGGCATTGCGGAGCATTGCTTGCGCTTTGGCATTGGCTCGTTGGAGATCGCGACAATCGTCATCGGTTTTTGGTTTCATGGGTTGCCTGGGATAGTTGGAACTCCCTGTGAGGGCAGATTGTTCTTCCGACTGTGCCTCCGGAAATCGAAGAAAGCCCAATCCGGGATGCAGCTGTTTGCCAACGGGCACATGGGAGAAAGGAGGAAATGGAATCGCAGGATGGTTTTCTTCTCATCGATCTTCCCAGGTTTTTTTCGCTCGCACCTTGTCAATGATCAAGCGAATGCCTTGGTTGTCGAAGGGATTAAGCCACAGCATGCGGTCGAAGATGCTCACAGCCTCCTCGAACCGGCCCAGCCGCCATAAGCACAGGCCGAAGCCATGCATGCAACGCAGGAACGGCCGGTTGTCCACATGTCCCCAAGGAGCCAATCCTTCGAAGTTAGAACCAAGCGATAGTTCGCCGATACGCACGCCTACTTCAAAATGACGAATGGCCAACTTTGGCAGCAGTTTGAAGTTAAAGAATCCGAGATGGGCATGAGCGTCCAGGCAGCGCAGATCCGCTTGGCAAAGTTCCATCAATATCTTATGGGCAGCTGCGTTATTGCCATTGTCCTTGAGGTTATTGAATTCTCCGATCGGGTCGGAGTCCCAATCCTCGGTATCTCTGCCGGGAACGATCTGTTCCATCCGGTAGGTCTGCCTGTGACCGCGGGCAAGGATTGGTTGCGTCCACGTCTGATTCTCTTGGTTCTCATCTCGCCAGCCCGGATCCTCAGGACGCCACATGCCTTGGTATTCCAACTGGAGCGGTGTTAATCCCAGAAGGGCAATTTCGATCCGCGTCGATAGAATCTCACCCGAAAGATAGGGATGTCCCGCGTAGCTCCATTGTTTATGAGGCTGAACCGTCACGATCTCCCCGGGAATCACATCCCAGTGCCGTCGGGCGCGCAGCGTGACGACTCTCTCGCTTCCAAGAAACCTACAGCGGACGGCAAGTTCCTTTACCGACAGAGCCACCAGCTCGATAGGGCCGCGCAAATCAAGTTCGGCTGACAAATTCTTTTTCTGGCGCATGCTGCCGGTAGAAGGGAGATTATAGGCAGGCAATCCGCTCCGTCTTTTATGGCCATCGAAAGCTTCATTCCCGGTCGGCCCGATGCGCTGACCAGAAATTTGGTAAAGGTTATCGGTTTTATTCATTTTCTTTTTTTTGCCGGAAATGGCAGCTCCATTTGATGAAACGGCGTCCTTTTTTCTACGGATTGGTTCCATGGGCTTCTAGGAAAGACTAACGATTCGACGACATGGATTTCGACAAGATATTGAGTGCAACCCTTCCTTCGTATACTTGCAGGTCGTAATCCAACACGAACCTGCGTAAATACGGGAAGAGTCTCTTTCTTCTTTCGTCGACGATGTCCAAGGCCTGGATAATCGTTCCGACCTGCTCGGCATCTCCGTCTGGAGGCACCAGGGTATCGATGATTTCGTTTTCCATAGCCGCTTGCTGTTCCTCCGAAAACATACCTTTGTTCCATGCGGCGATAGTGAGCGGAACAATGAAATCCACATCCTTTGGGTTAGTGATGTCGCCATCGAGCAATGGATCAGCCAATTCCAAGATGACTTCCGACATTTTGAGATTGCCACAGATAACAGAGTAAGGCTTTTTTGGTATTCCCATTACTCCGCAATTTTACCGGGTGGTGAAGGTGAAATCAAGAAGGGCTTGGGATCGGGTGTGCGACAAAAAAATGACTAAGAATTGACACGAGGGAGTGGGCGGGGTAATCTGATAGTACTATTACTATCGGTATGGAGGAACCATGCAGCACGTCCTTACTCACTTAGAAACTGAACGGGATCGAGTCTTACGCCAGCTGAGTCAGTGTGGCGATATGCGTAAAGGCACGATAGCGCTTAGATATATTGAGCCTTGGGTGGCGGTTTATGCTCCGGTAAAGTGAGCATCCTGTTCAAAGCGAGGCCATGTTGTTTTTTCTTTCCAAGTAGTTCTGTCGGACTTGTTGGTGAATACAAAAGGAGCGGAGGGGGACGATTCGAATTGGAAGGATTATGTGATTGGCTGGGGTGGTAGGGACCGTCTTTGCTGGAAAGTGAGGATATCATTCCAGTCGTGGTGGGAAGGACGAAGGCGTTTGACCTCCGGATAGAGGCGTATCATTTGGTAAGCTAAATTATCGCCGGTAAGATCGGCGTCGAAGCCGCAATAAATGGCAAGACCTTGCTGAAGAAGAAAAGGAAGCCAGGATGGATTCGGCCTGGCTCCGGATGTGGATATGCAAAGGCAACCGGGAAGAAGCAGACAACAACTGATGGCATCGATGGCGGACTCGCATAGGATAACCGTGGTGGCGGTGGGAGCGGGGACCGAGAAGTAGCCGAGGTCTTTTCGGGAACCGGGGGCCATGCCTCGCCAACGTGCGGGGGTGGCGCCGCGAAGCTCGGCGCCCACGGGCCGGTTTTCTTTACCCAGCAATAAGAAGACGGCATTACCTCGGGGGTCGGCGTAGAGCCGAGAGGATTCGAGGAGGGATTGGATCAAAGCCACATCGAGCGAGCGTTCCTGAACCAGGTAGCGGATGATGCCGGGGAGGCAGCGAGGCTCTTGGGGCGGCAGAATCAGGTTGGATCGGCCGGGGGGCGGAGCGGGTTGCCGATTCTCGGCAGGGAGGAAATGGCGATCCAACCACGCCACGGCGGCTAGGAAGTCGAAGTCGCACAGGTGCATGGTCAGATCGATGGCTCCCCCCCCGCCGAATTGTTCTTTCCAGTTCATAAATTTCATGCCGTAGATGGAGAGGCTGCCCTTGGAGGTATGCCATTTGGCCTGGTCGTAACGATCCCGTTGGGCTCCTACGAGGAGAAGCACTTCCGGCAAGGGAAGGCGGCGGACCCGAGCGGCGCGGTCGCGAATCTGGGCGAAATTCATGGCTCCGAACTTAGTTTGGGTCTGAGGCTGATACAGTTTTTCATATTGATGACGTGGCTGTTCTCCGTCAGACGGTCGATGAGGGCCGCGGTCAGGTGGTCGTTCTTGAGAAACGAGCGCCATTCGCTGAAACCCAAGTTTAATGCGGAGCAAATGGTAATGCGGAGCTCCTTAAGGGGTACCCGATAAAGTCCACTTCCTGGCGTGAAAAGAGCACTCTTAAGGTGGATTTTGACCTTAAATAACTCCGCATAATAATGACGTCTTTCACGTTCTGAAAGGAGGACGTCATGCTTGCCAAGTTTTTCGATTCTCCGACTCGGCTCCGTGAACTACGTTATGGTCCTACGGGGTCGTTGGTAGAAGGGTTTGCAGAAACACTTTCGCAATTGGGATATGCGAAAATTACAGCCCACAAACACCTTCGTGCCGCCGAGCACTTTCTCTCTTGGGCAGATCGAACCAAAATCCCTATTGTCCATCTGAGCGAGCAGTCTCTTACTCATTTCCAGGGCCACCTCTTTAACGGTCGGTGTGCCCGATTTGGTCATTCTAAC
>CAINFC010000223.1 GCA_903847975.1 uncultured Acidobacteriota bacterium
ACAGGTTTCCCAAGGAGGAGATCCTTCGCTGCGCTCAGGATGACGGAGAGGGAAAACGGATTTTTTACGAGATTATCTTCTTTGATGCGTTCGCAAAAAGTAACCATCTTCTTTCGACCAGCCCTTTCGCCTTTCTTCCCGCTCTTCCTTTCTTCCTGTAAGCCCAATCATTTCAAAGGAAGAGGGGAAGATCAGGAAGGAAGAAAGAAGCCATCAGGGCCTTTCGGATGGGTAGAGGGCCTTTTTACCGGATTATCTTCTTTGCGTTCGTAAAAAGTCGTAATTTCATTTAGCTCCGCCGTCCCTGACGGGACTTTGCCTCGAAATAACAGTCGTGTGCCGGTTTGCGCGGGGCCTCCCAAGTCCCGTCAGGGACGGCAGAACAAACGGGTCGCCAAGGTCACAGCTCGATTCGCCAGGGAATCCGCAACAGGAGGGTGAAAAGCAGCAGGAGCAGCAGAAATGGGGACAGCCACGACATGCGCAGGCCGAATACCTGCCAGGTCCGCTCCGGATAAACGACCTCGATGCTGCGCAGCCGCGATCCGGCGGGCAGCTTCGATTCACCGGGAAGGAACAGCCGGTTGGTCCAAGTGTCCTTCCCCCGCTCCGCCGGCAGGGCGGGAATGCCGGACAGACCCACGGCCACCGATTTTACTTCCACTTCGCTGCCGATACGGATTTCCACCGTGCGGATGCCGGCTTCCACCGCCCGTATCCGCCAGTCGATCTCCGCCTCGGAATCGATGCGCAAGGGCGGAGTCTCCACCAACAGCCCGGGGCCGGCATGCAGCGCGGCATCCAGGCTGCCCGGCAGGGCTCCCGATTCCAGCCGGACCTTCACCAGAGCGGCCGTGCCTGGAACCAGCGGGAGCCGGCTGAAGCGCAAATCGAGCTGCACCAGCAGCACTCCAAGCGGGCCGGCCAGGAGCAGAAGCGGCGGCAGCGACCCGAGCAGGTAACGCATCGTGTGCGCGAGCAGCAGGCCCTGGACTTTCAGAACCGTCCGGGGTTCCCGGCGATAGAGACGAACCTCCAGCAGGTGGGCCAGGATGTGGTTCCGGGCGGAGCGGATCCGCTCCGGGTTTCCTGCCAGGCGATAGGCCAGCAGCGTGAGGAGTGCGGCCGTCAGGGCGGCGGCGGTGAGGCCGGCCCAGGGATCCGACGCCTGCCAGGGCGAAAAGAAGAAATCGAACAAGCCGCTCACCGTGGGGCCCCGCAAAAAGAAAAATGCACAGGAAGGCGGGAAGAACGGCAGGACGGCAGAAGCTCCACAATATTCCTGGCTCCGCCGCGCATGTTAATTCTCCAGCAGGCTCCTGCCGATCATCCCCGGCTCGCGGGGCGCACCGAAGTACTCCAGGATCGTCGCCGTCAGGTCGCAAAGCCGGGGAGCCGGGGACGCGATTTTTCGGTTGCTCAGCAGAATTCCGGGCACCTCCTCCGGATCCATGCAGTGGTCTCCGCCCCATTTGTCCCGGTTGTCGGTAAAAAGCGGCTTCGGCAGTTTGCCCAGGGAGGAAGCCGCCGAGGAGCGGTAGCCGCGGCGGTAGCCGACGATCAGGTCCGGGCCGCCGCCGGCCAGCGGTCCGTGGTAGGCTTCCGCTGCAGCATAGACGCGGCGTACGACTTTCTCCCCGGTCTGCGGATCCTTTACGCTTTCCAGATCCCGCCGGATCAGTTCCAGGAGTTCGCGGCTCTCCTCGCCCCCGGCAACAATTCCGGCCGCCTCGCGGCCCCGACGGTTGAGGTACAGGCCGTTGAAGCCCAGGGCATAGGCCCGGGTGTTTTCCCAGTCGGTATTCCGGAGGGAGTCCGCTTCCTCCTGGCTCCGGGGATCGAGCAGCTTCATGTAGCCGTTCTGCAGCAGCCAGCTGTTCAGGTGGAACTCGCGTCGGAACTCCCGGAAGCCATGGTCGGAAAGCACCAGGAGCGCGGTGTTCCGGTCCGCCTGCTGCAACGCGCTCTCCAGCACCTGGTCCATACGCCGGTAAATGTCCTCGATCACCTGGCGGCAGCGCGCCGCCAGAGCCGGATCGTACCCCGGCTGGGAGGGATCGAAGAACCGCAGAAACATGTGCTGGCGCTGGTCGGTGCTGGAAAAATAATGGAACCAGAGGCCGCTTCGGAATCGCTGCCGCTCGTACTCGAACAGGCGCAGGCTTTCTTCCAGCACCTGGTCGTCCTGGGCCAGGAACTGGGCCTCGTCGAGCAGGCCACTGGAGAGGGCCATGGTGTCGGCGGGAAGTCCTTTGGTAAAAAAAGGACCGAGAGCCGCTTCCAGCTCGCGGCTGTAGCCGGCCGGCGTGGAAAGAGGCAGGGCCGGATCGGCCGGATCCAGATGCACCGCGGAGGCATACAGCTGAAAATGGGGATGAACCTCCTTCAGAAAAAAGCGGCAGATCCCGCTCACCGAAACCGTCGGTATCAGCGGAAAGCGAAGCCGGCACCAGGGGCTCCACTCCCCCTGCCGCAGCAGCAGCTCCCCGTCGGGAAGAACGATCTTGGCCAACGGGTGAACGGGGTCCACGAAAATCCGCAGGGGCAGCGAGGTCTCCTCCGGCTGGCGGAGAAACGGATTCACCGGCCCGGCGATCGAGGTATCGATCCGCCGGTCCGAGAGGCGCACGCCACGGATCCGCCCACCGCCGGCATCCGTGGGCCGGTCCTCCGGCCGGGTGGTGTAGAAGTGGCTGATGCCGTAGGTTCCAAGAATGTCGGGCGTACCCATTCCCGCCAGCGTCCGCTGCCTTGTGGCGGCCGGAGGAAAATTGGCGGGAATCTGCACCACGGTCGCCGGAACCTCGCAGTCCTCCAGAACCTGCCAGAAGGCGCGCCCCTGGCGGAGGAGCTCCGCATGCCCCCCGCTCAGCGGAAGAACGTACTTCCCGAGAGGCAGTGTCCATGCAGCCCCGGCAACGCGCGAGGCGGAAAAGACCGGTGAATAATCTGTGGGATTCCGGTGGATAAAATCGAAAATCCCGTGCCCGCCGGAATCCATGCCGGTGATGAAATTGGACCAGGCCACCGGGCTTTGCGGCGGCAGACTGGTGGCGAGCCGCATGAAGGAGCCCTCTCCGGCCAGCTTCCGAAAGGCAGGCATTTTCCCGGAAGCCATGAGTGACGCCAGAATGTCCGGGTCCATGCCGTCGAAACCCAGGATGATCATTTTGCGTGCCGATCGGTTGCCTGCGGAACGGCCGCCGAGCGCCGACGGACGGCATCCGGCAGCCCCCGCCATCCCTCCGGCCAGGCTCAAGCCAAGCCAGTTCCGGCGATTTAAACGACTCATGCGGCTCCCGCGGCGGCCGTGCCCGAAGCGTCGCCCTCCACGGGGAAGGGCTTCCCGTCCATGTGCCCGGGAGGGGCAATTCCGAAAAGCTGCAGAATCGTTGGGGCAATGTCCCAGATCCGTGGCGCGGCGCAGTCGAATGGCTTACTGGAGAAGAAGACCCCGGGCACCTCCTCGGGATCGATGCAATGATCCCCGCTCCAGACGCGGCGGTTCTCTTCGAGGATCGGGCGGGCGGCGATCCCCTTGGCCGACTCCCAGGAGGTGCGGTACCCGGCGTTGTAGCCCACGATCAGCTCCGGGCCGTTTTCGAGGTAGGGGCCGGCGGTCCGCTCTTCCCGCCGAATGGCCCGGCGGACGACCGGGCATCCGCCGCGCTCTTCGTCCCGCAGGCCTTCCAGGCGCCCGGCGATCTCCCGCACCAGCTGCACGGCTTCCCCTCCCGGCTCCACCGCACCCATCGGCTCCCGGCCCCGCAGATTCAGGAAGATGCCGGTCAGGCCCAGGGAATAGGCTTTGGTTTTCGGCCAGTCCACCCCGGCAAACCACTCCTCCGCCTTCGCCGGCCCGCCGGCGCGCAAAGCGAGGTAGCCCTGGGCCGCCAGCCAGGCGTTCAGATTCACGCTGCGCCGGAACGGTTTGAATCCGTGGTCGGAAAGAACCAGAATCCAGTCGCCGGGCCGCTGCTTCTGTCGCAGGCGCCCGACCAGGTCATCCATGCGCCGGTACAGCTCCTCGATGACCTCCGGGCGCCCCGGGCCGGCGGCGGGCCCGGGCGGGAGATGGCGGAAAAACATGTGCTGCACGGCATCGGGAGTTTCGAAGTGACAGGCCACCACTCCGCGCCGGACGCGGTCCAGGGCCAGAAAGAAAATCCTTTCCCACTCCCGGTGAAAATCGTAGGCCTGGTCCAGAAATTCCTGCTCGCTCAGAATTCCTTCATTGAGCGCCCAGGTGTCGTTGGCCATTCCCAGGGTTGCGAAAGGCCCGATCAGCCTGGCCAGACAGGAGGAATAATAGGAGGGAACGGAAATGGGCATGGCCGGGCGCTCCGGGTCCAGGTGGATCGGGGTGACGTAGAGCTCAAAGTGCGGCTGCCGGCTGCGCAGCAGAAAGCGCGCCATGCCTCGCGCCGCAAGCCCCGGGGGGCGGGGGAAGCGCAGCCGGATCCAGGGGGAGAAGATTCCCGTCCGCAGCTCGAATTGCTGATTGCCGATTTGTAGCTGCGCGGCGCTCCCGTCCGCGCTCATCCTGATTTTCATCGGCAACCGGACCGCCGGCGAGCCCCGCAGGAAATCGTTTCCCGGGCCGGGAAGGCAGGTTTCGACCAGGTCCCCGCGGACCGTCACCCGGATCGTGGTCCCGCCGTTTCGCGGGTGGGAAGGACCTTCCTGCGAGGTATAAAAAAATGAAGAACCCTGGCTTCCCTGCAGGTCTGGCACGCACATCCCCGAAAGCAGGTGTCCGTCAAACGGATCCGGCGGGAAGGTGATCGGCAGGCGCAGAATGGTGGAATGGATTCCGTGCTCTCCGAGAAGCTTCCAGAAAGGGACGCTGCGCCGCATCCCCCGTATCCGCGGCCGGGAGAGCGGAACCCGGAAGCGGCCCAGCGGGAGCCATTTTTCGGGGCCCTCCAGCAGGACCGAGCTCAGCGCCGGAAAATAGGATTTCGGATCGCGCGCCAGGAAGTCGAAAATATTGTGTTTGGCCGGCTCCGTGCCGGTAGCCAGCGAGGACCAGGCCACCGGGGAAACCGGCGGAGTGGTGGTCGCCAGGGGGGCAAATCCCCCTTCGGCCGACATCCGGGAAAGGTTGGGGAGCTTGCCTTCCCCCATGTATCGTTGCGCCAGATCCGGATCCAGCCCGTCCAGCCCGACGAGGATCACCCGCTGCACCGCACTTCGGCCGTAGGCCTTCCGGCCGCGCAGCAGGAGCAGGAGCGCGCGGAACGGCCAGGCCAGCAGGGCCAGAAAAGAAAACAAGAGCGAAACCAGCAGCCCGAACACGGAGGTCAGAACGGCGAACCCGGCGCCGGGCCCGATGTAGCCGAAGGCCGGCGGACTGCCGAGCGCCCATAAACCCAGAAGGCTGACCCCGGCCAGGAGGCGGGAGCTGCGGATTCGGATAGCACTTCGTTTCCAGGCACCTGGGAGCATAGGCCGATTTTAGTGGGAGGTCCGGAGGTTGTCAAGGCGGTCTTCGGTTACAATGGGGATCAGGCGGTCGTTTGTTCAGGAAATCATGGCCGGCCCACGGGAGGAAACATGTTCGGGTACAACGTCAAGATCGACTCCAGGCTTTTAAAGCAATGCAGGGAGTGCGCCGTGCGTCTCGGGTACAGCTCCGCCGAGGAGTTTATCCGCCACGTACTGGAGCGGGAATGCCGGTCGCTGGAGGAGGACAACCCGCAGCGGGAGGAAGAAATCACCCAGCGGCTGAAAGGACTCGGCTACATCGAATAACGACCCGCAGGAAGCCGATCCCATGAAAAGGAAAATCCTGATCCTCGGGCTGGATTGCGCCGCGCCCCGGTTCCTGTTTTCCGACCCGCAGCTGGTGCACCTCCGGGAGCTGATGCGCGGGGGAACTTTCGGGATCCTGGAGAGCGTGGTGCCGCCGATTACCGTCCCCGCCTGGAGGTGCATGGCCACCGGCCGGGATCCCGGGCAGCTTGGCGTTTACGGCTTCCGCAACCGGCTCGACTATTCCTATTCCAAAATGGGCATCGCCAGCTCGCGGTCTTTCGACCAGCCGGCCCTCTGGGACATCCTGGGAAGCCGGGGCTACCGGATCCTCCTGGCGGGCGTCCCCCCTTCCTATCCTCCGATGCGGGTCAACGGGATCAGCGTCGGCTGCTTCCTGACGCCGGATCCGCAAAAAAACATCTTCACCTTCCCGCCGGGGCTGTCCGATGAAATACGGGCCTGGGAGCCCGACTACGCCGTGGATGTCCGCGAGTTCCGCACCGGGTGCAAAGACCGGCTGCAGCAGGAAATCTTTTCCACCAGCCGCCGGCGCTTTGCGGTCCTTCACCGCCTTCTGGCCGAAAAAGATTGGGACTTTTTCCATTTCGTCGATATCGGCCTGGACCGGATCCACCACGGATTCTGGCAGTACGCCGATCCCGGGCACCCGCTCTATGAGCCGGGAAACCCTTATGAGTACGTTCTTCGCGATTACTACCGGCTCCTGGACGAAGAAATCGGCCGGATTCTCGAACGCGCCGACTCCTCCGCCATCACGCTGGTAGCCTCCGACCACGGCGGGCAGCCGCTGCTGGGCGGCTTCTGCATCAACGAATGGCTGATCCGCCAGGGGTATCTGAACCTGCGCCAATACCCGCGGGAAGTGACTCCCTTCGACACCCCGGCCGTCGATTGGGCCAGGACGCAGGCCTGGAGCGAGGGGGGCTACTACGCCAGGGTGTTTCTCAACCTCCGGGGAAGAGAGCCGGAGGGAATCGTCCCCGAAGCCGACCGGGGCCGCCTGCGGGAAGAAATTCGCACCGCTCTGGAGCCGCTGCGCGACGATCGCGGAAATCCGACCGGCACCCGGGTATTTTTTCCCGAAGAGGTTTTCCGCCAGGTGCGCGGAATCGCGCCGGACCTGATTGTTTACCCCGGCAACCTGAGATTCCGCTCCATCGGCAGCGTGGGCCATTCCGCGCTGTTCACCCGCTGCAACGATACCGGACCGGACGGCTGCAACCACTCCCCGGAAGGATGTTTCATCCTGCACGGGAAAGGCGTTCCGGCTCTCCGCGAGGCGCAAAGAGGCTCCCTCCTGCAGGTCGCCCCGACCCTGTTGAAACTGGCAGGCGTGGCGATTCCCCCGGCCATGGAATGCGGCCCGATGCCTTTCCTCCCATAGAGCGGCCTGCCGCACGCCGAAAGCGCGAAGCCACGTTCCTGCTTTGTGAGCCCTCTCTTTTCATGGACAGGCGACCGGGCCGGGTCACTCCCATCGCAAAGCGACTGCCGGATCAACCCGCAGCGCCCGCCGGGCAGGAATCCAGCCGGCTGCCATCGAAACCAGCGCCAGAAGCAGAACAGCGCCGCCAAACGCCCAGGGGTCGGCTTCGCTCACGCCGTAGAGCAGGCTGCGCACCAGCCGCGCCAGGGCCAGCGCGGTCCCGATCCCGGCGGCCAGCCCGGCCGCCACCAGGACCAGGGCCTGGCGCATCACCAGGCGCAGCACATCCGCCGAACGGGCTCCCAGCGCCATGCGGACGCCGATTTCCCGGGTGCGGCGCTCGACCGTTCCGGCCAGCAACCCGTAGACGCCCAGGGCGGCCAGCAGCAGCGCCAGGGCGGCAAACATCATCAGCAGGAACATGTTCAGGCGGCGGGGCCCGAGCCGCTCACCCATGATGCGATCCATGCTGCTGATCCGAAAAAGCGGCAGGTTTTTGTCGATTTCCGCCGCCGCCCGGCGCACCAGGGGAACGGCGTCGACCGGATCCTTGTATCGCTGCGGGTCCAGCCGTACGACCAGGGTCATGGCCAGCATCGGAGCCTGGTGAAACGGCAGCAGCACCTCGGTTTCCGCCGTCTGACCGACATCCGTATGGCGCACGTCGCGCGCCACTCCGATAATGGTCATACGGTTCTGCGGGTAGCCCGCCTGCTTTCCGATCGGGTCCTGACCCGGGAAAAACTGCCGGGCGACGGTTTCATTGATCATGACCACCGGCAGGCTGTTCTCGCGATCCTGGGCTTCAAAGCAGCGGCCGCGTGCCAGGGGAATCTGCAGCGTGGAAAAGTAGCCGTCATCCACGGTGCGCAGGTTGACCACCGGCAACTCTCCCGGGGATACCGACGGCTGCCCTTCGAACAGGAATCCGCCCCGGAAGTAGTTGCCCCCCAGCGGCAGGGAACTGGTCAGGCCGGCGGACTGCACGCCGGGGATGGCCCGGACGCGGTCCAGGAGCCCCTGGTAATAGACGATGAGCTGCTGCTTGCTCTTGAACTTGCTGCGCAAAGGCTCCAGGGAGGCGGTCAGCAGGTGATCCGGGTTGAAGCCCGGCTGCACTGTGGACAGGCGGTAATAGGTGCCGATCATCAGCAGAGCGCCGATGGAAAGGGTCAGAGCCAGCGCGATCTGGCTGCTTACCAGGACGGCCCGCAGCCTCGTGCCGCGGATGCCGGAATGAACCGTTCGCGCGCTATCCTGCAGGGCCTCGGCGCTGGTGCTGCGGGACAGGGTCAGCGCCGGGGCCAGTCCGAACAGCAGGCAGCAACCCAGGGAAGTACCCAGGGTGAACAGCAGCATGGTCGCATCCAGCTGAACCTCGGCCACCCGGGGAATCCGCGAAATATCGATTCTCGGCAGGACCTGAACACCCCAGCGCGCCAGAAGGTAGCCCAACGTTCCGCCGATCAGCCCGAGGGGAATCCCTTCCGCCATCATCTGCGCGATCAGCCTTCCGCGGCTGGCCCCCAGCGCCGAGCGTATGGCCATTTCCTGGCGCCGCGCCAGGGAGCGGGAAAGAAGCAGCCCGGCAATATTGGAGCAGGCCACCAGCAGGATCAGGCCTACGGCCCCCAGCAGCACCCAGAGGCTCATGCGGATATCGGGCGCCACCCAGTCCCGCAGCTCTCCGGTCTGCAGTCGCCACCCGCGATACCGCGGCTCCCGGGCAACGGTCGCTTCGGAAACCCGGTCCAACTCCTGCTGGACCTGCTCCCGGCGGAGGCCTTCCTTGAGACGGGCGTATACGTTCACCGTAACTGCCCCCTGGCCTCCCTCCGCAGCCGCCAGGGGAACGTACAAGTCCGCGGCCGGGCCCAGAAAACGAAAGCCCTCGGGCAGCACCCCGATCACCGCATAGGACTGGCCGTCCAGAAGAATTTCGCTTCCGCTGCCGGGCCACCGTCCGTCCAGGACACGCCGAAAAAGAGGATAGGTCAACAAGGCCACGCGCCCGGAACCGGGCCGGTCCTCCTCCTGGCTGATATGGCGGCCGGGCTGGGGGTGAATGCCCAGCATCGGGAAAAAGTTCCAGCTCACTTTGCCGATGACCACGCGGGCCGGCTCTTCGGCACCGGTCAGGGCACCGCTGACCTGGGAA
>CAINFC010000224.1 GCA_903847975.1 uncultured Acidobacteriota bacterium
GCACAGGACGTGAAAGGCGGAGACCGAATAACCAAAAGCTCGAGCGACTTTCTTGGCGGGAAGCCCCTCGATGAAATAGGCCCGGAGGGCCTCATACTGACGTTGCTTGGCGGTTTGAGGTTCGAGGAAAAATCGGCGAATACTACTTAGTTCATTAGGTGTACTGTTATCCACATATATACAATATCACTTACTATATCTTGTGTCAATCTCTTTTATGTCGCACAAGTACGAGTAGCGCCATAAATAAGTAAATACGTGCTTGGAAAGCAATTGGCGTCTGGCGGGCTATTGGAGGAGATCGTTAGGTGCGAGCGTAGTAATGCGTCTATGGGTTTACCATTTATGTAATTGTAATAGACGAAGTCGGGCGAGTATTAGCGCGGCGCTCAATAGCAAGAAGGCATGATTCCGAAGTTAAAGCTGAATCTGGGAGGCCAGAAATATCCTGATCTCATTAGGCAAATAGTTGTCCGTGGAAATCCAGGCTAGTTAGGCATCGGCCCGCCCGATCCGACCGCCAGAGGTTTTCCGTCATCCCCGAGGAAGGACATCGTCGCTGCCCCACTGCCTCCCGCGCTGAGCAGAATGAACTCGGTCCGGTACCCCCCGCCGTCGGCCAGTTGCGGAAACAGCAGCGGCGTCGGCGCCGGCCGGGTCATGTCGGCGATCAGACCGGTGGTGAACAGGACTTCATTGCGCGCGTTGCCCACAAATCGCATCGCAAGGGCCGCAAACGGAACCGGCGCGGAGATGTCCAGCACACCGGTGAAGTCCGGCGTCAAACCTGAAAACCACTGAATGACATAGGCCGAGGTATAGCCGTTGCCGGGAAGGGACAGGTTATAGGTGGCCGATCCCGCGGGCGTCGAACCGTCGCTCTGGTATGCCTTGAGTGTTACGGGGAGACTGGCTGCCGTCGTGCAGGCAATCGCCAACCCTGACATATGGTTGTTTTTCCTGTCCAGGTGAATGCGCGCGTGTGTGGTCGGCACGGCGGAAGGTATGCCCGATTCCGTTATCAGAATCCCCTTGACGGTTTGATTCAAGAGGCCGGCACCCGCGGGGGTGGTGGTGCCGGGGTCGGGCGTCAGCTGCAGCGACCCGATCTGTACGACAACAGGAGAACCATCCGTCTGGAAGAGGTAGCTCCCATCGGCAGGGATCGTGTAGCGGAAAGAAGAGTCGGCCGTGCCGCCTGACGGGCGGAGACTGAGGGGAGTGCCGTTTTCCCCGAAGAAGCGCAACTCCCCGGACTGCGGCTTATTTGTGGTGTTGAGAAGGATATACGCGGAGAGGTAACCGTTGCCATTGGCGACATTGGGGAAGAATAGCGGTGACGAGGAGGTCCCTTGGGTCTGGTCGGCAATGGGGACGGTAGTAAAAAGAGTCTCGCCGCGTTGGTTGACCGTCATTCGCAAGGCCGTGATGCCGATCGGCTTATCTCCGACGATTTCCAGCGAGCCGAAGCGGGTGGCGGTGGCGAAGTCCGGCGGCAGCACAAAGTCCGGGGCCAGCTCCTTCAATTGTTGCAGAAACAAGGCACGATGCGCTCCCGCGGCCAGAGAACCATGGCCGGTGGCCAGGGTCCGGCCCTGTATATCACGCAGCGTAAAGGTCATGGCGCTGATGGCGGTGCCGGGATTGACCGCGGCAATGCCGGTATAGATATCCACCGCACCCGCCTGCAGATTCGCCGGGCCGGAAGGAACGCGGGTTCCGTAGTCAATGAAAATTCGGGCAGCCCTGGTGGGCGGAGAGGCAGGAACAGCCGCTTCGCTGACCACGACTCCGCCTTGGTAGACAATGAATACCGCGGTGCCATAAGGGGCCGCTCCCGAGGTCACCGTGCCGGTGGCGTAACCGGCCCGGACAGATAGCGACGAGGCGAAAGTGGAGGCATTGGCAACCCCTCCTGCCGTAAGCGACAGGTTCGCCTTGGTCCGGTCCCCGGGTGTGATATCCCGACTAATCCGGCCAATCTTGTTACTGCCGGCCTCACAAAACCAGAGGGCGCCATCCGGCCCCGTGGTTATGCCCCAAAGGCCGGGTACACTGGCTAAATACGTAGGGACCGCAAATTCGGTGATCGAGCCGGCGGTCGTGATCCGGCCGATCCTGCTGGCCGTGTTCGAAGCTTCCGTAAACCAGAGGGCGCCATCCGGCCCCGCGGTTATGAAACGGAGGCTGCTGCCGGCATTAGGGAGCGGAAATTCGGTGATCGTGCCGGCGGTCGTGATCCGGCCAATCTTGTTACCACCGGCCTCGCAAAACCAGAGGGCGCCATCCGGCCCCGCAGTAATGCTATATGGTAGGCTGCCGGTATTAGGTAGCGGAAATTCGGTGATCGTGCCGGCGGTGGTGATGCGTCCGATCTTGCTGGCGGCATTTTCAATAAACCAGAGGGCGCCATCCGGTCCCGCGGTTATGTCGAAAGGGGCGCTGCCGGCCGTGGGGACTACAAACTCACTGATCACGCCGGCGGTGGTGATGCGTCCGATCTTGTTCGCGATTTGTTCGGTAAACCAGAGGGCGCCATCCGGCCCCAAGGTAATGTTCGAGGGGTAACTCGATGCGGTGGGGATGACATACTCGCTGATTACGCCGGCGGTGGTGATGCGTCCGATCTTGTTCCCGGCAGGGTTATATTCAGTAAACCAGAGGGCGCCATCCGGCCCCGCGGCAATGCCAAAAGGTCGGCTGTTGGCAGTGGGGATCGGAAACTCGGTAATACCCTGACCGTAAGCGGGGCAAAAGCCTGCGCCCAGGACCGCCAGCAGCATCAGAAGCACTGCGCCTTTCACGCCGATCCATGCCCTGTTTTTGCCGTTCAAACCAAACCGACACATCTTTTCCCACACCCATACCTTTAGTTGCATAGCCATAATCCCTTGTTTTCTCTTGATTTCATTACGGGGCATGCGAACAAATATCCCCACAACTTATTACGCGAGAAAACGCGGCGAAATGGAGGAGAGGCGACGAAAAAAGAGAATAAATTGATTTGGCGGGAGTAGCGGCCCGCGCTAAAACCAGTCATACTCGCCGTTGGCAAGTTGCACGGTTCGAACTTCGGGCCATTCCGTTTCGAGTACGGTGAGGAGGAATCCGGTTTCCCAAAGCAGCTCGGTTATGCAACGGGATTGGAAAAGCATTTATGTGGATTGCCGATGGCCGGATCTCAGGAGATCATGCCATTGCTCCTGGATTGGAGCCAGGGAGATCCTTACGCCCTGGACCGGCTGGTGCCCCCATCGTACACGCGGAACTGCGCCGGATGGCCCACCTTACCAATGCGGCGCGAACGGCCCGGCCACACGCTGCAGACTTCGGCTCTTCTGAATGAAGCCGGCCTGAGGCCGGTCGGTCAACGGACCACACGCTGGCCGAACGCATCGCCGTGGGGGCGACCGGCCGATCGCACCCGAAGGTAAGGTGAAGATCCTGGACTTCGGCTTTACCAAGGCATTACAGGAGGATCTGCCGGCCGCTGCCGACCATCGCCGAACAGATGTCCAGGCCGGCGTGATCCTGGGCACTGCCGCCTACGGATGGCCAACAAAGAATCCAGATCTCCAGCGGTGGAGGCAGCGCCCCCTGCTGGAAACTCGATGGACGCCAACTGGTATTCCTCGATTCCAATTTGAGGCTGATGGTCGTCGATCTTCTCCTGGGCCGCTTTTCAGCACTTCTCGGGTGCTGGTGGATTGCTATGGATTCAGACCCAGTGGGGTCCCATACGGGGTTTTGATTTCCACCCGGACGGGAATCGTGTCCTGGATATAGGAGGAATGTACGGAGGCAAACCAGGCTTTCCAGTTGAAAACGCAGGCGATCTTTTAACAATTATCGCAACGGCAGGAAAAGGATTCCAAAGACGATTTAGGGATTGAAATACGAGGCGTACATGCATCTGGAGTTTCTACATTTCAACCCCGAGAGATCGAGGAAATCCCGGGGACCGGAAAAAAGGAGAAGGGCCAAAGGCCCGGCCACAGCTTTATCCTGGGGTGGAGCGTAGCGCAGCCCCAGGGTTAAGCGTTTGTTAAGAGCCAAGGGCTGAAGGCCCGCAACATTCCAGGAACATCGAGGCCCAGGAATCGTTTCGGGCTTTCAGCCCTCAGGCATAACCTGACGCAAAATCTGGGGCGCCGCTTCGCTCTGCCCCAAGCTGAAATTGCAGCCGAGCCTTTGGCCCTTACTCAAATGCAGAATTTCCAGGTTAGGTAATCGTTTGCGTCCGGCGGGCTAATCGCGGGTCGGCTGCCGGTAGCGGATGCGGTGCGGCCGGGTAGTGTTGGCCCCCAGGCGGCGGCGCTTTTCCTCCTGCGCCAGCCGTTTCTGCTTCTGGTCCAGCCAGGAGGAATCGTTCCCCTTCCAGGGAATTCCCTGGAAGGGGTCCAGCTCCAGAATCCATTGGGCCACGTTGTCCAGGAAGTAGCGATCGTGGGTCACGGCGATGACCGTGCCTTCGTAACGCCGCAGGTGCTGCTCCGGCCAAACCACGGTCTCCGCATCGAGACTTTGTTTGAGATGCCATACTCGAAAAACCAGAGCGGAAATAAAATCGGCCGCCCACCTCGGCGAAGCCATCGTCTCTGAATGAGACATTCGGGTCGCATTCCCTGTTTTTGTCGATTCATGCAATCTTTGTATATAAATGGCGGAAGAGGATAACAACATGAAATCAAGTACCGTCAATATCTCTTTGAATTCGGACCTCCTCCAGGGAATCGACCGCATGGCCCGGTACGAGTGGCGTGCGCGTTCCGAATTAATTCGGGAGGCAGCTCGAATGTACATTGCCCGCAAGAAACAGTGGGAATCCATTTTTGCTTTCAATGCAAATCAGGTGAAGACCCGGTCTCTCACCTTGTCGGATGTCGGCCCTGCCATACGGCAGTATCGTCGAAACCAAGGGCATTAAGCATGACCGTCGTTTTGGATACCAATGTTCCAGTATCTGCCATCGTCTTTGGCGGCAAACCTCGGTTGATTCTCGAAATGGTTCTTCGAGGAGAAATCGAAATGGTACTGAGCGAGCCGATTCTTCCGGAGGTTCAAGGTGTTCTTTCCGGAAGGAAATTTCGCTACCCGGTTCAGGCCGCACTTGAAATCATGAGCCAGCTTTCCTTCCTTGCGAGGATGGTTTACCCGTCAAAAGAAATTAACGTCATTAAGAACGACCCGGCCGACAACCGTATTCTGGAGTGCGCCCTTGCCGGTGAGGCAGTGTACATTATTTCCGGCGATGAAGATCCGCTCACCTTACAATCCCATGGAAAGGTCAAAATAGTCAGTCCGGATGATTTTTTACGGCTTGCAGAAGCTCTTTAAGGGAAGTCAAAGCCATAGAAATAAGGTAGGGGGGATCAAATCTCTGGGGCCTTGACCGGGAGACCGAAGGCGCTAGCCGCAAGAGAATTCCCGAGAAATGAGACTTTGTCAGGATATAGCAATGCCGTTTTGAATGAGTCATTCAAGTCACCCGTTATGGGGTCCTATTCGTTATGAAAGGATCGTTTCTTAATAAATAAAACCGGTATTTAAACGATAGGCCCTTATCCTTCGAACTGCGGGCTATTCGGTCACAATAGCTACACATTCGGCTATGTGCTATGATAAACCAGCTGTTGGGGAACGGGTAACAACCTTTTTGTTCATTGCGTGATGGAGACAGCTCATGCGAATTCATAGTACTTTCTTTCTCAGGATTATGGGAACCCTTGTTCTTGCATCCGCCGCTTCTGCCCAAACGACACCGATGGGTACGCAATTTACCTATCAAGGTCAGATTTCCAAGGATGGAAGTCCATTCACAGGCAACTGCGGTTTCCTGTTTGAAGTGTATGATGCATCCACTTCCGGGACAAAGATAGGGGACACTCTGTCTCGGTCGCCAGTGAACGTAAGTAAAGGTTTTTTCACGGTGACGCTGGACTTTGGGGCCGTTTTTCACGGCGAAGCGAGGTGGTTGGACATTCAGGCCGGTTGCCCCTCAGGAAGCAGCTATGTCCGGTTGGATCCGAGGCAGAATATTATGGCCACCCCGTTTGCTCTGGCGCTGCCGGGACTACATACGGAGATGAACGGCACCAGCCCGAATGTCATCGGCGGCAACAGTGGTAACAGTATCACATCAGGTGTAGTGGGAGGCACAATAAGCGGGGGAGGGCGCATGGATAGTCCTCCATCCGCTCCAGGCACAAATCGCGTAACATACGATTTCGGTACGATAGGGGGGGGATTGGGTAATTGGGCAGGTGGGAGAATTGCCGCTACAGTAAGCGGTGGCGCTCACAACAAGGCCAGCGAGCATTCGGCTACTGTAGGGGGTGGCTTAGGCAACACCGCTAGCGGGGTGTACGCCACAGTAGGCGGAGGCAGTGTTAACAGAGCCAATAACAATGCGGCCACGGTAAGCGGTGGCCAACTCAATACCGCAAATAATGGTGCTGCTACGGTAGGGGGTGGCTATAAGAATGAAGCCAATGGCACGTATTCCACAGTTCCAGGAGGAAGTGATAATGTAGCTCAAGGTGATTACAGTTTCGCTGCGGGTCGCAGAGCCAAAGCAAGCAACCAAGGGACTTTCGTTTGGAGCGATTCCACCGATGCCGATTTTTCCTCGACCGGTGCCAATCAATTTCTCATCCGTGCCAACGGGGGAGTGGGAATCGGGACCAATAGCCCGGGGAACCTTCTCACTGTCAATGGGAATGCCTCCTTTGGAGGTACGGCCGCTACGGATGTGCCGCTGGAAATTCAAGGATCTACTGCGGGCATTTCCCTGTACGACCGTACGGGAGGAAAAGCGGAACGATGGGTAATTTACTCGAATGAGACAGGTGCACCGGGAACACAACATTTAAGGATCTGGAACGACATGGTTGGGAATATGGGCGACAAGCTGAGCCTATCACCCGCTGGCAATCTTTATCTTGCCGGCTGTTTAAACGCTACGAATCTTATCTGTACTTCGGATGCCCGTCTAAAGACAGGCATAACCGGCATGAGCTATGGCCTGCAACAATTAAAGCAATTAAGGCCGGTTACCTGGAAATGGAAGGACCCGTCGAGGAAAGAACTCCCAATGGGATTGGTGGCGCAGGAGGTTGAAGAAGTTATCCCGGAACTGATCATTCGGGGAGGGGAATCGAATACTCCTTTAGGTTTGAATTATGTCGGTCTCGTACCGGTGATGATCAAAGCGATCCAGGAACAGCAAATGCAGGTCGATACCCTCCATCGTGAACTGAAAGACCGTGACGAAAAGCTGGCGGTTTTGGAAGCACGGCTCGCAGAGCTGGAACAGGCGCTGAAACGGACGTCCCCAATTGCCGAGCAATAGCTGGAGGGAATCGTAATGATTTCTATTAGGGAGTTCCTTTTAGGAGTTGGCATTTTGACCTCCGGCCTATTTGCAGAGAGCAAGCCTGCGACCTTTCTTTTAGAAGGGAACCTTTTGAATCGGGATGCAGCTGTAAACGGTCTCTGTCAATTCCGGACAGAACTGTGGGACCGGCAGAGAGGCAGCGGAACCAGAACCGGCCCGAGACAGTCGTATGAAGTCTATGTGGAACAGGGACATTTCCGGATCCGACTCAACGAACATGGGGAGTTTGGCGCCAATACATTCCAAGGTCAGGGCTACTGGCTGGACCTGGGAATAAAATGCCCCGGGGATCGGCAATTTGTGCCGTTTGAAGGCCGGCAATGGGTAGGAACCTCGGCAGAAACATACGACATAGGTTGGTGGACCGTGGATGGCGGTGGCGGGACCAGTGCAGGTGCCAGCCTGGAGCTGACCGGGTCAATCGGCCAGCCGGACACCGGCACCAGCTCAAACAGCAGTTTAACTTTACTGGGTGGATTCTGGGGGGCTCCAGGATCCGGCTACCGGATCCACCTGCCGACAATTGTAAGGTAATTACATCCTCAACGCAGAATAATATTTTTAGGTTTTAACAGCCAGCGGGCTGCTATTTTACCAATGGCATTCCCGGCTGGCTTTTTTAATTGGAAATTATATGCGGGGCAGGAAGCCGGCCCCAACTCATCTGAAGATCATCCGGGGGAATCCCGGAAAGCAGGCCATCAAAAAGACGGAGCCGAACATGCCTGATGTGCTGCAGGGGGAAGCCCTGGTGGAGTGGCACCGGATTTCCGATGTACTTCGGGCTATGGGCTGCTTCAAGGCAGCCGACCGCGCCGGGATCCCATTTGCTTCGGCCTGGGCGGACTGGCATAATGCCGCTAAAAACCTGAACGAGATGGTTCACCCTCTGGCTTACCGGGGCGAGGCGATTACCGTCCACCCCTACTACCGGATCAAGCAGATGGCCGAAGAACGACTCCTGAAAGCCGCCGCAGAGCTTGGCTGCACACCTTCGGCGCGATGGCGGCTGAAAGTCGGTGACAACGAGGCCCAGAGGCAACTCGACCTGGAACTCATCGTTGGGAAGAAGCGGTAGCGGGCCATGAACCGATGCGATATTTTTAAAGATACACAAACCCGGGAAACCTTCCGAGGCAGCCCTGCGGTTCAAGAGTTTCTGCGAGGAAGTCCTGGTTCATACCAAAGGGGAATGGGCCAATAGGCCCTTCCAGCTTGAACCCTGGCAATGGAGGGACATCATTGCCCCGCTGTTTGGACCCCTGAACCCGGACGGTACTCGGCAGTACCGGACGGCCTACATCAGCGTGGCCCGGAAAACCGGGAAGTCGGAGCTGGCCGCGGCCGTCGCGCTTTACATGCTTTTGATGGACGGCGTGCAGGGCGGGGAAGTATATGGGGCGGCCAGCGACCGGGTCCAGGCCAGCCTGGTTTTCAATGTAGCCGCCGCAGTGGTCTGCCGATCTCCGGCACTCAGGCTCCGCTGCGACCTGGTGTCATCAACAAAACGGATCATCGTCCATAAGAGCGGCAGCATCTATCGGGCCATACCGGCGGACGCCGGCGGCAGCCATGGGTTTAGCGCCTCGGCTGTGTTCTTCGATGAGATCCACACTCAGCGCAGCCGGGACCTCGGGGATGTGCTGATCACCTCGACCGGGGCCCGGCGCCGGCCGCTGGCGTTCGGGATTTCCACCGCCGGATGGGACCGGCATTCGCTTTGTTATGAGCTCGATGAATATGCCCAGAAGGTCCTGCCCGGAATTGCTTCCGACCCGACGTTCTTTGCCTGTATGCCGGAATGGATCCGGCCAGCAAATACGACCTGACCGCCTTTGTGGTGCTCTTCCCAGCGGATAAAGGCTATGAGGTGCTGCCGGTTTTCTGGATCCGGGATGATCGGATGCGGGAGCTCGTCTCGGGCGCGACAGAGCCCCTTACGATGTCTGGGTATAGCAGGGATTTCTCCGGACAACCCCGGGCAATGTGCTCGACTACGACTTCATTCGGCGGGACATCAACGAGTTGAACACCAGGTACGAAATCCGGGAAATCGCCATCGACCGTTGGAACTCGACCCACCTGCAGACACAGCTTGCCGGGGACGGTTTCCAGGTCGTCCAGTTCGGTCAGGGCTTTGCCTCCATGGCAGCGTCGACGAGCGAACGGGATGAAATGATCCTTGCCCGGAAGATCCGTCACGGCGGTCACCCGGTGCTTCGCTGGAATATTTCGAATGTGGCGGTAAAACGGGACGCTGCCGGAAACGTGAAGCACGACAAATCGAAATCATCGGACAAAATAGACGGGGTGGTGGCCATGATCATGGCGCTGGGTCGGGCCATGGTCCAGCCGCCCGAGGAATCGACCCGCTCAGTTTATGAGAACCGCGGGATCAGGACGTTATGACCTGGCTGAATCTTTCCAGGCCCGATCGGGACTGATCCAGGCGAATGCGCGTTCCGAAGAGCAGCACGCCTCCCTCATCGAAAACGAAACACTCCGCCGGTTGCCTGGCAGCATCGGCATGGAATCCTGGAGCGGCGTGCTGGTCAACGCGGAAATGGCCCTGACGGTTTCCGCGGTCTATTCCTGCGTGCGGGTTCTCGCGGAAGCCGTCGCCACTCTGCCGCTCTTCGTTTATCGAAGAACGGCAGATGGCGGCAAGTCCCGGGAAAGCAAGCATCCCTTATACGATCGGCTCCACGATGTGCCCAACGATTGGCAGACTTCTATGGAGTGGCGGGAGATGATGACGGGGACACCTGACTCTTCGCGGAAACGCTTATTCTTACCTGGACGTAGCTGGAAATGGTGACCCGCTGCGGCTCATCCCCTTGCACCCGGACAAGGTCCGATCTTACTGGGACGGACCGAACCTGGATGTGATCCGCTATGAGATTACGGACAACGCCGGACATTTTGCCGTTTACCCGATGGAAAGAATTCTGCACCTTCGCGGGCTTTCCTTGGACGGCCTGGTGGGTATCTCTCCGATCGGCGTGGCCTGTGAATCGATGGGTTTTGCGAAAGCGACCGAAGAACACGGCGCCCGACTGTTTTCAAGCCACGGACGTCCGGGAGGAATCCTGATCCACCCGGCCAAGCTGACGCCGGAAGCCGCCAAGCGGCTCCGCGATTCCTGGCAGGCCAGTCATGCCGGGCTGCCTTTGGCTCATACGGTGGCGGTCCTGGAAGAGGGTCTGTCCTGGCACCAGGTCTCGATGAATGCCGAAGGCGCCCAGTTCCATGAAACGTGCCAGTACCAGCTGACCGAAATTGCCCGGCTGTTCCGCATTCCGCCGCACATGATCGGCGACTTATCACGGGCCACCTTCAGTAACGTCGAGCAGCGATCTCTGGAATTTGTCGTCCACACGATCCGCCCATGGCTGGTCTGTTGGGAACAGGCTCTGTCACGATCGCTGCTCCCGAATGCCGATCGGGACCACGGGTATTTCATCGAGTTCCTGGTCGTTGGGTTGCTCCGAGGAGACATAGCCAGCCGCTACCAGGCCTATTCCATCGGCCGGAACAATGGCTGGCTTTCGGCCAACGACATCCGTGGGTTGGAGAACATGAATCCTCTGCCGGACCGCCAGGGGGTTCTTTACCTGGTCCCGCTGAACATGGTTCCGGCGGAAACTCTGACCAATGCGCCACAAGTCAGTCCAATGATCGAAAAACAAGCAACAGAAAGTCAGGCACCAGCGAATCCCGGTAAGGAAAGCACCGACAATCCCCCGGCAGAGCGAAGCCAATCGTTTTCTGTCCGCCGCTCCCCGGGTGTCGCCACCCGGAGGAAGCTCAAGGAGAACTACCGGCGGCTCTTTGCCGATTCAGTAGGAAACCAAATCGTCGATCTGACGATCCGGATCTCCCATGGGGAAGTCGGCATGGCTGGCTTGGAATCGCAATCTCCTCTCGCTCAGGCCAATGTAGGACATTCTGAATCTATTGCCTCGGGAGGAATGGACCTTGGTTCCATCGAAATTAACCTGACCTGTGTCGAGCCGTCGACAGCCAGCTCCCCAAGCGAAACCATTTCGCTACTTTTTCAGGTTGCCAAGTCAGAACCGTCAATCGCTGAGGCGGAAAGCAACGGGATTCCTTTAGAACGCTTGGTTCTGCCTGAAGAACTTTCATCACAAGATAACCCCATTGCCCAATCTGTAGTCGCGGGTTCGCTTGCGGAAACATTTTCAGGCGCTGAAATCCTGTCGGCATCCGCCAACCTGATCGCTGCCATTTTGGAATCCGCAAATTCCAATGAAAGCAGCATAGGGGCATACTTTCTATCGATCCTCGCGGATCTTGCATCCAAAGAATCTTCGGATGTTATTCTTACTCTCCGGCTGGATTCCATACCCATCTGGATCATCCGAGCCATCGCCGCTCTGATCAAACCCACGAATGCAATCACAGTGGAGCTAAACCTATGAGCTTCGTTCCAATCCCCATCCGTGACAACCGGGTCCATTTTATCGGCAGGCAGGGCGGCACCTGGTCCTGCGCGATCACCCTGATCCAATATGGCGTCGACCCGCCCACCCCGATCGATCTAACCGAATATTCCGTCCGCGGCCAGATCCGTAAAACCTTTACCGACACCTCTCCGATTGCCGCGTTCCTCTGCTCTAAAGTCGATGACCTCGCCGGCAAGCTGAACATCCTCCTAGAAGCCGAAACCACCGCCGCCCTGACTGCCTGCAAAACTCCTGTGGACGCCACCAATTATGCAAATGCCGACAAGTCCGGCCAGTTCGTCTACGACGTAGAAATCTGCAAAGGAACGCCAGAGGTGGTTTACCGTGCCATCCAGGGAATCATCTTCGTGGACGCCGAGGTAACCAGGTTAATGAAATCACTGTGAAACCGGCAGAAGAATTCCGGGCAAGCGTGGGGGTGTTTTTGTTGGGAGATATACGGGTATGCGCTGCTGCAACGACAGCCGCTTCCATTGGCTTTCTGGAATGCCAGACGGAACTGAAAATGGAATGAGGGATAGTGGGGGCGTCTGGCAAACGCCCTATTGGGTATCTTTTCCTGTCCCGCTCCTCTTATAACGGCTTTTGTGGGGGCAAGACGAAGTGTGATCGGCGGACCTTCACTGTGGGATGTTCATGCGGCGCAGCAGGGCTTGGAAACGCGGTTCGGCACGTAGCGGATCAAAGATGGGAGCGCATCCGATGTACGTCATTGCTGGATCCCGATCCTCGAAGGCTTTCTCCAGCCAGTCGACAGCGCGCTCCTTGTCGCCGGCCATCGCGTAGTTGGACCCGGCGTCAAACGCCACCCCCCCTTCGTTCTCATACTTCTCCAGTTCCACTTCGGCCGCCTTCCGCAGCGCGCCGGCGTAGCCCGATTCGGCATAGCCCTTTTGGAGCGCCACGGCAACCTCCTTCCGGCCCAGCCCTTCGTAACCGGCCGCCGACGCGGCGATGACTTCGGCATACTGCCGCTTCATGTGCTGGGCATTCATGACCGCCGACAAAGCCAGCAGGTTGCCAGGCTGTGTACGAAGGACCTCGTTGGCCTGGGCGAGTGCATCGTCATAGCGCCGTGCAAAAAGGAGATCCATGGCGTAAAAACAGCGGATGCCCGGGTTCAAGGGGTCCATGGCCAGGGCGCGCTCAATCTGTGGCATTGCTTCGTCAGGCCGTCCGAGGATCATCAGAACGTGCGAATAGGTAGCCCGCACCCAAGGCTCGTTAGGATCGAGGTCGATAGCCCGGTCATATTCGTGCGCGGCAGCAAGGGGGTTGAGGTCAGTCAACCAGAGATCTCCAGCGCGGGCCGCAAGAGCCCCCGGCAACTTGTCATCTAACTCGATGGCCTTGTGCAAGGCCGCCCTGGCTTTCTGGCCGGCTTCGCGAGCGGGCACCAGGCTAAACTGCCGCCGGTAACCCCAGACTCCTGCCATTCCGGCGTAGGCCATAGCGGACGCCGGGTCCTTGGCCAGCGCCCGCTGAAAGTACTGCTCGGCGGTGTCGAAGTCGGCCTTGGTCATCCGGGTCAGGTGGTAGACTCCCTTGAGGCAGAGTTCGTACACCTCCGAATCGACCGTCCTGGCGCCCTCCAACTGTTTCCGTTCTGCCGGAAGAAGCTTCAGAGCCAGCGCCTCGGCCATCTTCCGCGCCACTTCCGCCTGCAGGACCAGAATCCCCGCCATCTCCCGCTCGTAGGTTTCTGCCCACAGCTGCGTCTGGTCCAGCACTTGGATCAGTTCCGCCGTGACCCGGATTCGCCCCCCGTCCCGTCTCGCGCTCCCTTCCAGGATGTAGCCCACCCCGAGTTCCTTCCCGATCTGGGCCACCGACTTTTCGGTCTTCTTGTAAAGCATCGCCGAAGTGCGGGCGATCACGCTCAGTCTCTGAGGTGCCATCCGTCCCAGCTGTACGATCATCTCCTGCGTCAGACCGTCGCTCAGGTACTCTTGCTCCGGATCTCCGGTCATGTTTACAAATGGCAGCACCGCCATCTTGATCGCCTGTGCCGGGATCCTCGTCCTTCCCGTAATCCATCCCCGCAATCCGCCGGGATCCAAAGTCAGCAGGGTTCCCGCCAATAGCAGCAAAGTCACCAACCCTACGGCTGCCACCCGCCAGCGGGTCCGCGTCAGTCGGTAGCGCCAGGCCGCCCGGAGCGACGCGGTCCCTGCCCGCACCGCCTCCAGCGATGCCTGCAGCTCCGCAGCCCGCTGGTATCTCTTCTCCGGATCCTTCTCCAGGCAGCGCCCGATCACCGCTCCCAGCTCCGACGGGACCCCCGACGGCAGCGGCCGCGGCGGTTGATTCAGAATCGCCGAGCTGATTTCAAAACCGCTCTGCCCGGCAAACGGCCGCATCCCGGAAGCCATCTCGTAGAGAGTCACCCCCAGAGCCCAGAGATCGCTCCGCCCGTCCGCCGTCTGCCCCCGCAGCTGTTCCGGTGACATGTAGGCCAGGGTTCCCACCAACATCCCCCGCTGGGTCAGTTCCGTTTCCTTATCCTGGTCGGCCGCGGCCGCAGCGTCTGCCAGGTTCTGCCGGGCCAGCCCGAAGTCCATCACCTTGGCATGGCCCGTCGGCGTGAGCATGATGTTGCCCGGCTTGATGTCCCGGTGGACGATCCCCTTGTTGTGGGCCGCTTCCAGCGCTTCTGCCACCTCGATGCCAACGGACAGCACCTCCTCTGCGGCCGGCTGCCCCTTCTCCAGCCGCTCTTTGAGTGACTGGCCTTCGACATACTCCATGACAATATAGTCCTGGCCTTCGGATTCTCCTACCTCATGGATGCTGCAAATAAAGGGATGATCCAAGGATGCGGCCGAGCGGGCCTCGCGCAGCAGACGTTTGCGGGCGGCGGCATCCCGCTGCAATTCTACCGAAAGAAATTTCAGGGCCACCTTCCGGTGCAGCGAGGAATCTTCGGCCAGAAAAACCTCGCCCATGCCGCCCTGCCCCAGCTTTTCGATAATCCGGAAATGCGAAAAATTCCTGCCGATCACAGAGAGTACCTTTCTCGGCAATGCGGGCACGGACCAGGAGAGTACCTGACTTGGTTGCGGCCAGAATCGGCTCAATTGCCTCTGAGCAGCGGTACCATAGGCACTTTTAGGGAAATCAGGCTATAAACAGCTCGACGCATTGTTTCATGGGAACTTCAGAAGGAGCATATCCATGGAAAAACTGCCGGTCAAGGAAGAGGCAAAAGACGACAAATCCGGCTTGTACGCATCTACAACTTGGAAATCTACAAAGGAACTACCGAGGTAGTCCACCGTGCCATCCAGGGAATTATCTTCGTGGACGTCGAGGTGACCCAATGAGCGAAATTTCTTTGTCCGTATTATTGGCAGCAGGGATCACGGCAGAGATTCAGATAATAGACTCCGCAACGATAGCCTTTTTTTATTTCTTGTGTTTATCGTCATTGCTGTCCTGGTTGGCTTTTAAAATGTTGTCCAGGAGCTTGACTGTCGGAGAGGGTGGAGAAAGCCATCGATGAGGTGACCGATACGCTGCGCCGCCGACGCAATGTGCCGATCCGGGAGCCGAATAATTTCCTTTTCGCAGTTCCGGGGGAGGGCAGAAACAGACATTGTCCTGGAAAAACCGGACGGATCGGTAGCGGCCATCGAGATCAAAGCCAGCCAAACCGCAGGCGCATCGGATTTCAGGGCGCTCAAAGCAATGCGGGATCAGATTGGCGGTCTTTTCCGGTCCGGCGTGGTCTTCTACCTTGGCGACCAGATCCTGCCCTTTGGCGACAGACTATGGCTCTTGCCAATTCAGGCGCTGTGGGCATCCTGAATAAGGTCCCCATGCCTGGAGTTGATCTTTTGCTGTGTTTAGCGTAATATTACTCAGTATGTTGAGTAATATTAGCATCTTGGAAAGGTAATGTTTCAGCGACCTATTTTCAGTGTATTGAAGCAGCGGATCGAGGAGCCCCGCCGGTTCATCCAGGTCCTTTCCGGCCCCCGTCAGGTTGGCAAGACCACTCTGGTGCGGCAGGTACTGGAATCCGTTTCACTCCCGTGTCATTATGCTTCCGCCGATGAACCGACTCTCCAGGGGAGCGGTTGGATAGGGCAGCAGTGGGAGATCGCCCGGCTCCGGACAAAAAGGGAGGATAGCGGCCGGCGGGACGCTATCCTGGTGCTGGACGAGGTGCAGAAGATTCCGAACTGGTCGGAGCAGGTCAAACGCCTCTGGGATGAAGATTCAGCCAGCGGGGTACCGCTCCGGGTGCTGCTGCTCGGTTCCTCTCCGCTTCTGCTCCAGCACGGGCTTACAGAAAGCCTTGCCGGACGGTTTGAATCCATTCATGCGACTCATTGGCTTTTCAGCGAGATGCGCGAGGCTTTCGGCTGGGATCTCGAAACCTACATCTATTATGGGGGATACCCGGGAGCGGCTCCCCTCATCGGAGAGCGGGAGCGATGGGCCCGGTACATCCTCGATTCCCTGGTAGAAACCACCATTTCACGCGACATTTTGCTTATGTCCCGGGTTGATAAGCCGGCACTTCTGAGACGGATGTTTCTTCTGGGCTGCGACTATTCCGGCCAGATCCTGTCGTTTCAGAAAATGCTGGGACAGCTCCATGACGCCGGTAATACGACTACCCTTGCCCACTATCTTGCGCTTCTGGCAAACGCTGGCATGATTACCGGGCATTCCAAATTCAGCGGGAACCGGATCCGGCAACGGGGGTCAAGCCCGAAGCTGCAGGTTTTCAATACCGCCCTGCAGTCGGCGCATTCCACCCTGCCGCTTGCGCAGCTCCTGGGGGAACGAGACCGCTGGGGAAGGCTGGTTGAGTCGGCGGCAGGAGCACACTTGCAGAACGGCATCATCGGCCGCGGTATAGAGCTGTTCTATTGGCGGGATGGGAACCAGGAGGTTGATTTCGTGCTCAAACGCGGCGACACGGTGGTCGGGATTGAAGTCAAAAGCGGCCGGAATCGTGATTCGCTCCCGGGAACCGCGGCATTCATGCGGGAGTTCCACGGATCGAGATCCCTTCTGGTCGGCGGGCAGGGGATTCCTCTGCAGGAGTTTTTCGAAAATCCAGTAACTCAGTACCTCTAGCCCACACTGAAGTTTAGGCGGGAGGTAATTTGGTTTTTCACGCAATGGCTCGCGTTCCAATTTTGCCAAATCATTTACCGAGGTCCTTTACCTGCTCCATACTGCCGGCCCAGGTTCTCACCTACCTTCTATGGCTCGGCTTAGGAGAGTGGTCGTTTGGGGCAAGGTCGTAAAGTATGTCATATCCGGAAGAGCCGACGGTTTCCTTTACTTGATTTCATCCTAAACGAGCCGTAAACTGGCCGTACGGATGGGAAACGGAAAATCGGTTTCTCTATCCTCTTTTTGGTGACAATTTAAGGCAAGTGAGGAGGAATAATGCGACAGGTGATCATTTATCCTGGAGACGATCAATATTGGGTGGCGTAATGCCCAAGCCTTCCTGGTTGCATTAGCCAAGGCCGAACCCGAGAGGAAACCGTCGACCATATTCGGGAGGCGATTCAAGGGTACATCGCTGTTCTCGAAGAGGACCCGCCTCCGGTTCCCGCAATCGCACAATCGACATTTGCAACCTCGACAAGGAGTGGCTGAAAATACTTCAAGAGGCAGGATTGCCCCGAATCCGGATTCATGACCTGCGGCATGGATTCGCCACGCTCCTAATGGCGAAAGGTGTCCAATATCAAAACCATCAGCGATGCTTTGGGACATTCCCAGGTGTCGTTCACCCTGAAAACCTATACCCACGTATAGGGGACGCGCTGAAGCAGGAAGCCGCTGATAAAATGGATCAGGTCCTCGGCCTGGAATGATCCCTGTCGATACAGATTCCCTTTTTTCTTTTCGGGTAGCTGTCAGGGTGGCTGTCAAACTGGGAATTTCGGGAGGAGAATCGCTGTAAGTCGTTGATTTGTAACGGTGAGCTGTGGGGGGATCGAACCTCCAACCTGCTGATTAAGGGTTTGATCTCAGAATCAGTCAACAATTACCAGAAGCTGCCTATTTACATTGGTTTGATGGCTTTTCAACTACCGTCTTACTCCTGCTAATTACCATTAATTACCACCGACAACAGGAGTAAAACAGGAGTAAAAAATCCTGTTTGCGTATTTGTATGAAAGGTCCTATTTTCGGTCATTCATGAAAAATACCAGGAAATTGGACCACAATAGTTGGAATCAGTTGGCTTCCAACCGGTCGGGAGGGAAAACTGAATCGACTGATCTTCTCTTACCCGAATAATTCCTTCGGATCGGTTAAGAAGAAATCTTCCAGCGGCATGCCGCTTCCGCCGATAATAAACGGCCGGGCATTTTTCTTCAGAGCAAGAAATTTCTCCAATCCCCGCGGGGCTCTCATCCTGCCGGATTTTACTTCTAGAGCCCAGGTGACTTTCGGGGTCTGAATCACGAAATCTACTTCGGCATTATCCTTTCTCCAGTAGTACAACTCCGTCGTTAGGTCCTGCAGCCGATTCAGCAAGTGAGCGCCGACGGCATTTTCTACCAGGCGCCCCCACACCTCCGGATCGCTTCTCGTTTCAGAAAAGGATCGGTTGGCGAGTGCATTGACCAGGGCGCTGTTGCGAATGATCAACTTCGGGCTGGATCCTCGTTTGGGGCGGTCGCCGGCTTTGAATAATTCCAAACCGGTCACCAGAAATGCAGAGGAAAGCAACGGAATGTAATGAGCCAATGTTGTGGTATTGCCGGCATCCTGCAATTGCCCCAGCATTTTATTGTAAGAAAGGATTTCCGCCGGGTATCGGGCGGACAGGAGGAACAAATGCCGGAACAAAGCGGGCTTGGAAATGTTCTGCATTTGAAAAATGTCTTTATTCAGAACCGTTTCGATCAGCGAATCGCGGACATAGGCCTTCCAAACCGGCAAATCCTCTCTGAGGGCAATGGCTCCGGGATACCCTCCGAAAAAAAGCCAATCCTCCAGGGACAGGGAAAAGGCCTCCTGCACTTCGTCCAGAGACCAGTGATTACAGCGATGGAGCATAAAGCGTCCGCTCAGGCTTTCCGAAAGCCCCTTTTGGATGAGCAGCGATGATGACCCCAATAGAAGGACCTTGCAGGAAAGCTGGCACCGTTTATCCTCATCCCAAAGTGCCTTGACTGTTTCACTCCATCCTCGTACTTTCTGCACTTCATCGAGAATCAGAAGAGTGGAGTGGCCTTTTTCCCGCCGCGCCAGATGCCAATGGTGCAGAATCCACTCCGGCCCGGGAGGCAGGGATTCGTCCGCCGAGGCATAGCAGGATTTTCCTTTCCAGGCTTCCTTGATTTGGAGGGCCGCCGTAGTTTTTCCTACCTGGCGGGGACCTATGAGGATTTGCAGCAAACCTTGAGGGGCTTCCAGGCCTTTAGCCGCCTGATTTACAATATTTCTTTTATATCTCATATTCATTAATATAGCGTGTCGCCTGCACAAAACTCAATAATACTCAGCAACTGAGTATTATTGCTCAGCCATCGGGAAATATCCGCTCCCGGTAAGGGCAAGGGAAGCGGGAATTCCTCGGCTGATCGATCATTACTTAAAATGAGGAAGAACCTTCACCATGAAGAAGAAATTTGAGCGGGAGGCCGCTGAAATGGTAGCCGGCGCAAATCTGGTCGGCATGATGATCGATTTGTGCAAAGATTGCGACCTCAAGAAGGACCTTGGAGTTGCTATAAACGCTCTTCGCCAATATGTCGAGAAAGGGTCCATCGTAAATGCCTATATCGACCATCTGGACGAGCTTTACGATTTGAGGAAGAAGCAATAAAATGATCCCCAACAAAGGCAAATAAATAATAATGCCCACTCGCTGACCATCCCGCAAAGCCGACACGATCCGAGAAAATTGTTTTCTTGGGATTATTGTCCGTCCCCCCTCTGCGAGGATTGTTCTTCTCATTTCCTGTCCCTCTTATTTTCGTTGTCCTCTGCTATGCTATAATTTTTCTTGAGGTTATCATGGATAAAGTTTCTATTTCTTTCTCCCAGAAGGAGATCGAAGAATTCTGCACTCGCTGGAAGGTGATGGAGTTTTCCTTTTTCGGCTCTGTCGTCCGTGAAGATTTTAATGAAAAGAGCGATCTGGATGTTCTGGTAACCTTTGCATCGGAAACAAAGGTCGGTCTTTTTGAAATGGCCCAAATGAAAATTGAATTGGGAAGAATATTCCATCGGCAGGTGGATCTTGTCGAAAAGGCAGGCCTGCGCAATCCTTATCGGCGCCAGGAAATAGTACGGACCGCCCGGGTTGTTTATGCTGCCTGAAAACCGAGACCCTGCATATCTTTGGGATATGCGGGAAGCAGCCCGTGACATTGTGCAGTTTGTGCAAGGCTTGGAATGGGCAGATTTCGAAAATAACAAGGTTGTCCGGTATGCAGTAGAACGACAGTTACTTGTGATTGGGGAAGCGGCCAACCACGTCTCGAAAAATTACAGGACCAATCATCCTGAAATACCCTGGGAGCGAATTGTCGCTCAACGGAACGTGTTGGCGCATGAGTATGGAGAAATTCTGGTTGAGAGAATATGGATTGCTGCCACGGTCAGCGTGCCGGCGTTACTGGCCGTTTTGGCAGTACTCATGCCAGAGGAAGGATAATGCCTTCTCGAAAGCAGTTCCAGAAAAAGTGCCGAGCCAATTAAATAGCGCAGGCATTAACGATCTCTGAAAGAAGCGGTAGAAATACGGACATCCATTCCCGGCTCTACTGTGTTGCCCTGGAGTGGCGCCACTATCTTTCCTCACTTCGGTCGAAGATCTCAATTTTGAAATTCCACCCTTCAAATTCCAGTAACATGCGTCCGAATTCCTGCCAGGAGATTTCCTTGCCGTCGATGACCATCAAAGGTTTCCTATCTCCATAGGGGTCATCCAAGTCGGTGTCGATCCTTCCGCGAGCGATTCCTTCATTGGAAATGTGAGGACCATAATCATCATTGTCCAGATGCTTTTGTGACAGCGCTCGGCGCATGCGCTCATACAGTTCCTTGAAAAGGACAAGCGGTTCTCTGTCGGGACCGGCGCAGAAGTTAGCCACTTTCGCCGGAACAAAAAGTTACCAGGGGAAAGAAAACAGTAAAGGAAGCACACCGCGACGCAGACGCATCCAAAATGGAGCGCAGGATAGCCAAGGAGCGGGCGGATGCACGATAAAAAGTTCCCGTGGTTAAGGTGGGCTAATCACACAAGAGACTACCCTCCTGTGCCGTCCGGGGTGAGAGGGGAAGGAGTCGGCCAGGAGTGCTTGGTGTCGGGTTTGACGGATTCCAGGACCAGATAGAGTTTATCGGCACTGTTGACTTTGCCGGACACCGCGTAAAAGCGGTTGGGTTGCAGGCAAAAAGATTTCGAGAAGTCATACAGTCGATAGGTCCGATGAGTGGAATGGTCACGCATGATGAAAACCGTACACTTTGCGGAAACCTGACAGTGAAGGAGAGCGAGATGATTGGCACTAAAGTTGAACATGGGGATTAGGCCTTGCGGAAGGAAGAAGGGGCGGGAGTCGAAGGAAGACTCCCGCTCCACCTGCAGCGCCGATGAGGGGTTGACCCGGCGGACTCCTCCGCGCGGGCTATCATCACAGCGCGGCGCCTGAAGAAGAGACCTTTTTTCTTTGCGTAAAGAGGGGCCGCCGAGGAGGAAGACCTGGGAGTTTTCGATGAGACGGTCGGCGACGGCGGCGGCGATGGTGGTGTTGTAAAGGATTTTGCCCCAGTGGGAAAAGGGGGTGTTTAATGCGGAGCAAATGGTAATGCGGAGCTCCCTATCAAGGAGCTCCGCCAAAAGGGCACAATTAGGATTCTGAACGCCGCATTAGGGAGTGTGATTTCAATGAGGCAATCAAATTGTCAGTGGCTTTGAAGCGACCCGTTCTCAGCTGTGGGGCCAGCATCGCTTCGAGTGCTTCGAGGGTAGCGCGGTATAAAGTGTGTAAATAGGAAAAAAGGAAGAGGCGGTTGAAACACCTATGTGATAATTCTTAATTGTCTAAAAAAGAAAAGCACAAAAGGAGAACAACCACCATGTTAGAAATTAC
>CAINFC010000225.1 GCA_903847975.1 uncultured Acidobacteriota bacterium
CGTATCTGGAAATCAGCCGGATTACGGAAGTAAGGGTCGTGGCGGGGAGATCTGCTTCCAGCTCCGGGTGATCTTTTTCAGGGCGGAAGGGACATCTCCTTCAGGCTGATGGATGATCCCGGTCCACCTGCCGGTGGCGTCTTTCCACAGGGCGATATCGGCCGGGGAATCCAGGTCCAGGGAAAGGCCGGGCGAGTGCAAGCGGCGCAGTCCGCCGGCAGCCATGGCCTCCACACGTCCGTCCCGGCCCAGGCGCACGGCAGCCAGGCCCACGGCATCCACCCGGATTTTTTTCCCCTGCAGGCGGATGTTCCGCCGGATCGGATCCCCGAGAACCTCCCGGAACCCGGAAGCCAGGATGACGGTGCCGTCCAGCAGGCGGCAGATTCCGGCCGGGTCGGGGGTCATCACTTCGGGAAAGCCGGAAGAGCTCTGCATCCGGCCCGGGGTCTGCGGCTCCAGCCCCCGGCTGCGGAGATGGGCGATCACTTCTGCGACGATCGCGGAGGATTCGAAAGCCCGCATCGCTGCGGGCAGGGCGGCGTTGCCGTCCACCCGGTTTCCCTCGAAATCCCGGGTCCAGTCCCCGACCCGGTAGAGGGCGGTCTTTCCGCGAGCCGCCGCCCGGGTGAAAAACGAGCCCAGCTCCTGCCTCTCGAATTCGGGATGATAAAGGATGGCCGCGGCGTACTCCTGCCGCCCGTAGCGGATCCGGCCGTCGGCGGAAATTTCCAGTGCCCCGGTTCCGATTTCGCTGCTGGGAATCAGGTCGGCATAATAGCCGGCCTGCCACAGCCCTTCGCAGACCTCCAGGCCGACATCGCCCGCCTTCCGGCCGGCCCAGTGCAGGGCGGCGGGATGGCCGAAAATCACGGCCGCCGGGCAGTCCACCGGAGCTCTTGCAATGTGGTTCAGCAGCTGGACGCGGAAGTCGGCCGACAGAAGGTTTCCCGAAAGCAGGGAGGTGGTTCTTTTTTCCGCCGGCCCGGGATAGACGGGATGGAAGTTGATTCTTCCTCCGGAGAGAACCGAGGACCAGAGCTGCCGGTCGTAGGGCTCCCGGGCGCTGTTGTAATACATGTTGAACCAGAGCGGGCTGTTCCATTTTTTGGCCAGTGCGGTGCGGGCCCCAAAGGGAGTGGTCTCATCGGTCTGTGCCAGGTCGCGGCGGCAGAACCACCAGTCCAGCCCGTTTTTAAAAACCTCGCGCTCGTCGGGAAAGGGAAACCAGGTCGGATGCGTGGCGGCCACGGCCTCCGCGCCGAAGGTCTCCTTGACGGAGCGGAAGAATTCCAACTCGATGTCGCGGTTCTTCTGCCAGAAGGCTTCCATGTAATGGTTGACCGCCGCGGCCCGTTCGGCTTCCTGACCCTGTCCTCCCTGGACCATGAGAAGCAGATCGCGGGCCAGGTCGTGTCCGGGGCGCCGGCGGGCGTAGTCCTCGGCCATGAACCGAGAGAACCACACGTCTTCGGCCCGGATCTGAAACCGTCCGGGAAATCCCCATTCGTCCTTGCAGGCTCCGGCCAGCGGCACATCGGCGTACTGACGGAGGATGCGCTTTTCGAAAGCCGGCAGGTGGGGAGCGAATACATCCGGGGTGAACAGGGTGAAGGCGGCCATCAGGCAGGCGAATCGCTCCTGGCCCGGGTCGGCAGCGGGAACGGCAACGGTCACCGCCTTGCGGTCGGCCTGGAGAATGCGGCAGCGCGCGGTAATGTCCTCGACGCTTTGCGGTTCGATCCCCCGGGGCCCGCGCCGGTAGGAATAAACCCGCAGAACCCGCGATGAAACGGTTTCGTAGGCCCTTCGGCTGCCAGCAGTGTAATGGTCCCCCAGGCTCATGGATCCCTCCGAAAGGACGACATCCTGCGAGCCATCCAGCCGGGCTTCGCGCAGCCGGACGATCTCCTGCAACTCTTCCGGGTGAGCCTCCTGAAAGGCCTGGCGGGCCAGGCGCACGTCCAGGTCCATGACCAGGGCCAGCCCCCGCTGCCGGGCGTATTCCGCGGCCCGCCGTATCTGGTCGTGCACCGATGAATCGGTGACCTCCACGGGGTAGCGGATGCTGGTGGTCAGCAGCCGGAACGGGCTGTGCCGGCTATGCAGATCCAAAAAGCGCTTGTACCCTTCCGGCTGGAACTCTTCCGCTGTCCAGAACCAGCACCCGATTCCGGGCCAGGATGCGGAAACAGGGTTCGAGGCCGGTTCTTCTGTGCTGGCCGGATGCGGCCGGAGGGGTTCCGAAGCGGCCGTCAGGATTCCGGCGGACAGACCGGGCAAAAGCAGGCAGAGGAGCACACGCAGGAGCCGCGATTGGAGACTGTTTGGCAGACGTGCGGGACAGGTCGGTTTCAAGGATTCATCCTTTCTGGATTACCCGTCGGCAGAAGGCGGCTTCCGCTGGGCGGAGCGTGTTTGCAGCATGACCAGGATCAGCCAGCCGGCATAGGCCAGGCCGGCGAAATAGCAGAGCCCTCCGGCGAGTCGGAAAAGCCGGGCTACCCAGGCGGCGTGGCCCAGGAGGCCTGCCATGCCCAGCAGGTAATTCCAGTCGTGAACCGGTTGGCCCGCAAACGGCGAAACCAGGGGAAGCTGCCGGACAACGGCATCTCCGGCATAGGTGGCCACCTCGAAAAAGTTGATTCCCAGCCAGCATCCGGCAAAGCCCACCGCAAAAAAGTCTCCTTGCCGACGGAAAAGCAGGGCGGCGACGGCCGGAGCCAGACACTGGGCCAGCGTGCCGGCCGCTATCTGCAGCGTCGCGCCCAGCGGACCGGCCAGGAGGTGCCCCAACTCATGGATTCCGAGATTCAATCCCCCGAACAGGCTTCGGTAGGCCGGATCGCGAAGGTGCTGGTGGAACACGGCGACCAGGTAGGCCAGGAAAAGAATCCGGGCCCAGGGGGAGCGGCCCTCCGCCCATTGCCGGCCTTCCGCAAGCAAACCGTTCTCCCGTTTATTATTCATACGTGGCCAGGCGGCGAACCCCGTGATATACCTTTAAACCTTCAGGAAAATTTTCTTTTTAAAGAGGAGATAGAGAAGAACCCAGCCCACGGCGGTCATTGCCAGGGCGTTTAAAAAGGGGGTCCAGGCTTCGGGAAAAAGGGATAGGGTCCATCCGAAGAAGAAGTTTGCGGTGGACTTGAACTGGACGATCCTTTCCGTCAGATAGATGGTGATCGGATTGACCCCGATGACAACAAAAAAGAAGGACCATCGGCGGCAGTTCCAGACGTCGATGATCAGGTAAAAAAACCGAGAAAAGGATCAGGCTGAGTCCGCCCGCATAACAGACGAAGGAGCTGCTCCAGAGGTTCTTGTTGATCGGGAAAAATAGGTTCCAGATTTGGCCGATCGCCGCGAGCCCTGACCCGGCAAGGATCATGGCCAATCCCTTCTGCCGCAGGGAGAGGTTCCGCCAGGTAGAGCGCAGGAATTCTCCGGCGAACATTCCCAGCAGCGCGGTGCTGATGGCGGGCATGGTGCTCAGAATTCCTTCCGGGTCGTGGTCGCCGATGTGCAGGCGGCCCGGCAGCAGCAGCCGGTCGAGGTAGCTGGCCAGGTTGCCCTGCCGGGAGAAGATATCCGCGGCGCCGAAGTGGTGGATCGGGAAGAAATAGAGCAGCAGCCAGTATCCGACCAGCAGGCCCCAGAACCAGGCAATGCGGGTGCGGATCCCGGTGTTCATGGCAATCAGCGCGGCGAACATCCAGGCCAGCCCGATGCGTCCCAACACGCTGCCGTAGCGGAGGTGCGCCAGGTCGAAGCTCACCGCGTTATTGTACAGGATGCCGAGCAGGACCAGAATGAACCCTCGGGAAATGACGTGCCGGTAAAGGGAGGCGCGCGATTCCTGCCGGGCGGTTCGGCTGGCCAGGGAGTAAGGAAACGAGATTCCGGCAATGAAAAGGAAAAGCGGGAAAATCATGTCGTAAAACCGGAATCCGTGCCATTCGACATGATCCAGCTGTTCGGCCCACCACAGAAGCAGAGGCCACCCGGTGAGGGTCGCCAGCCCTTTGAAGATGTATTCGCCCCCCATGATCCAGAACATGTCGAAACCGCGCAGCGCATCGAGAGAGTACAATCGTTCCGGCTGGCTTTTTATAACCATAAAACATTCCAGGCATAGGTTTGAAAACAGAGGCGCACTGATATTAAACGGCTATGACGTCTGTGTCAATTCGTTAACGATACGCGGGGACGGTGCCCTTGGGCTCTCCGTCAAATTCCAGCTCCAGGACATTCATGTATGGATCCGGCGGGTAGTCCGGCAGGCCGCGAATCCAGACGCGGTCGTCCTTCTGCTCCACATGGGCCGTTCTCCCGTCGGCTAGAAGCCGGGCGGATTGGACCCGGCTGCCGCACCAGGCGAACGGCAGGGTCGAGCCGGGCCAGCGCTGCAGGAAAAGATAAACCTTGTTTCCCACCCGGCCGGAAAATCCCAGGTTGGGGGCAATCACCGGAGAAGGTCCGGCTCCGTAGATGGCCTTTCCGTATTGCTTCAGCCATTGCCCAACCCGGCGCAGGGTTTCCACCTGCTCCACGGGAATGCGCCCGTCGCCGTCAGGGCTGACATTGAGCAGCAGGTTGCCGCGCTGCGAGGCGCAGGAAGCCAGCAACCGGATGATTTCATGAACCGGCTTGTAATTGCGGTCGTAGGGCGCGTAACCCCAGGTCCGGTTCATGGTAAAGCATGACTCCCAGGGGCGGCCCTGGGCGGCAACGACATTTTCCGGGGTGGAGAAATCCTCCGGAAGGCCGGCCCGGTCGTTGATCAGGATTTCCGGCTGCAGCTTGCGTGCCATGGCGCACAGCTCTTTCGAGCGCCACGCTTCCGGGTCTGCGGGCCACAAGCCGTCGAACCAGAGAATGTCGACTTTGCCATAGCGGGTCAGAAGCTCGCGCACCTGTTGATGGGCCTGCTGCACCATGGGTTCCAGGATTTCCCTGGACAGCGGGCCGCCGTGCGGCAGAACCCCCGGAAAACGCCAGTCCTGCAGGGAGTAGTAGAAGCCCAGCCGCATCCCCTCGCGGTGGCAGGCTTCGGCGAATTCCGCGATCAGATCCCTCCGGGGGCCCGTCTTTTGCGCGGTGAAATCGGAAACCCGGCTGTCGTACAGGCAAAAGCCGTCATGGTGGCGCGTGGTGATGACCATATACTTCATGCCGGCTTCCTTCGCCAGGGCCACCCATTCGGCGGGACGATATTCCCTGGGTTGGAACTTTTCGGCCAGCAGCCGGTACTCCGCGAGCGGGATATGCTCCTGGTACAGGATCCATTCACCGCGGCCTTCGCGGGAATATACCCCCCAGTGGATAAACATGCCGAAACCCGCCTCCCGCCACCAGGCGGTTCTTCCCGTCGGGGGCTGCGCGGAAAGCGGAATTGCGCAGAAACAAGCCAGGGAGCAAAGGAGCATGGCCTGGCATGGCATGAGCAGTCGGTGTTTTCCATGGAATGAATGGGGATGCATCCTTGTCATGAATTCAACCTCGTAAAAAATTCCGGAATGGTGTGGAGATCGGCCGCGTTCCCGGGGCTTCCTGCTATCGGCTCCCGAAACCGGGATTATATCCGAACGTCTTATTCCGGGTCCGTACTGGAGTTCTTTCCCGCTTTGGGATTAAAATACGGACTAAGCATGACCAAATTGAAATGGGCTGGATCAACCCGATCCGCTGGGAAAACCCTTATGATTCTGATGTTCCTTTTGTTACTATGGCCTCTTGCCGATCTTTCCGCCCAGACGGAAAAGCCCAGCTTTCGCGCCCGCACCCAGCTGGTGGAGTTTACCCTGGTCGCGCTCGGCAAGGGGAACGCTCCTATAGCCGACCTGCTAAAGGAGGAGGTGGAGGTTTACGCCAACGGCAAGCGAACGGAGATTGCCTTCTTTCGCGCCGAGGGCCAGCCGGCTCCCGAGCCGGCGCCGCCGGCCCGGCCTCTCCCGCCGGGAAATTTTTCCAACCGCCCCGAATACGCCCCGGGGCCTTCGAGAAATGTGGTGGCCGTCGTTCTGGACACCATGAACACCGAAGCGGCCCAGGCCATGTGGGCCCGCGCCCAGGTGGCCCGCTACCTCCGCCGCTTTCCTCCGCAGACCCGCATGGCCGTTTTCCTGCTGGGCACGCGGTTGACGGTACTGCACGATTTCACCGAGGACGCCGAATCGCTGCGGCAGAGGGTGGAGAAGGCGCAGCTGTCCGTGCCACTCCTGGAAGCGGGTGACATTGCCGCCATGGCGCGCGATGCCGAGCAGCTGCTGGAAATGTTTCCCGACGATCCGCAGCTCGAGGAAATCCTCCGCAACCAGATCGAAATCGAGGGAGTCTATAACGCCGCGGTGCGCACCCGCCGGCTGAAAGCCACGCTGGAGGCCCTGGAGGCGCTGGGAAACCACCTGACCGGAATCCCCGGGCGGAAAAATTTAATCTGGATCGGCGGCGGGATTTCCATGCTCAATATCACCGGAGCGATGGGATTCGGGCCCCACGGCTCGATCGAAAGCCAGGAAAATGCGGTGCGCGGGGCGGCCCGCCGTCTGGCGCAAAAAGGGATTGCCCTGTATGCCGTGGATTCCAATCCTTTAAGCCAGCCCAAGGACATGAATGCTTCCGTCTCCCGTCCGACGCCCATTCGGGGGCGCGGCCGGTTTGAGTCCCAGCAGCAGACGGAGGAGATCAGCGCCGACACCCTGCCGGCTTCCATTACTATGGCGGAAATCACCGGCGGACGGCTCATTCATGATACCAACGATCCTTCCGAGGGCATGGACTATGCCGTCCGGGATCTGCGCGGAGCCTATTCCATCGGGTTCTACAGCACCGAGGAGCCGGACGGGAAATGGCACAGCCTGAAAGTAAAGGTTCGCCGCAGCGGAGCGCGTCTGACCTACCGGCAGGGCTACCTGCTGGAGGCCGAATCTCCGGCAGCCGCTCCCTGGACCCAGGCGGAACTGCAGACCGCATTGCGCCATCCGCTCGGGTCCACTTCGATTTCCATCGATGCTTCCTGCCGGCCGGCGGAAACCGGCGAAACCGGCGCCATCACCATGGACCTGAGGATTTATCCGGCCAGCCTCTATTTCAAGGCGGGCAAGGATGGGTCCTTTGCCGAGGTGGATATTGCCGTTGCCGAAAAAAAAGCCACGGGGGAGATGGTTGTCCGCCAGGAAAACGGCCGCTTTCAGGACCCCCTCTCTTTGCCCGCGGCACCGGATTCCTATCGATGCCTGTGGAGCCGGACCTGGAAGCCGGCCGCCGGTATTTCCGCTTTGCGCGTCCTGGTGAGGGATCGCTCCACGGGCCGGTTCGGAACCCTTGACCTGTCCTTCGAGAAGATCCCTCCGGCGCGAACAACAAAGCCAACGGAGGGAACGGAATGATGGATCGGAGGGAGAAGGCCCAATGACAATTGCAGACGTTTCCGAATTGGAGCACGGTAAGCATTGGGGATGCAATAGTAAATCACTCCTCCGGGATTCGCGCCGACCGCGGGAAGGGGAACGGAGTGCCGCCTGCCCGGCAAACCCGTTGCGGTAGTGCCCGGTACAGTTTTTCCGGATCTCTTGCCTCGGCGATCATGGTGCGATTACATCCGGCCCGTTTCGTTGTATAATTAAAACCATTAAAAGCATCCGCACTTTTTAGTGGGGGATATATTCATGGCCGGGGCTCCTCCAGAAGAGGTTGTGCTTCCATGGCGGTGTCTGTATTACCGAAGGCAGGAAAACCCTGAGAACCCCCATTTCGCCCGGGCCGCAGGAGTATGGGGATGAAGCCGGAGCGATGGCAGCAGATCGAGTGGATTTTCAACTCGGCGCTGGAACGGGATCCTGTGAATCGGCCTGGCTACGTCCGGGAAGCATGCGCACAGGATGTGGAGCTTCTGGAAACGGTCGAACAGCTGCTGGCAGAACAGTCCCGGGCAAGAAAATTTATGGAGCGCCCCGCCTTTGAGCAGGCCGCCCGCGCTCTGGCCGGGACCTTGGGCAGCGATCGGACCGACAGCCTCACCGGTCGGTTGCTTTCCCACTATCAGGTCCTGGAGAAGATCGGAGATGGCGGCATGGGGGTCGTCTACCGGGCCAGAGACAATTCCCTGCGCCGCCCGGTGGCATTGAAGATCCTCCCCGAGATCCTGGCCGCGGATCCGGAATATCGGGCCCGCTTCGAGCGCGAGGCCCGCCTGCTGGCCTCGCTCAATCATCCCAACGTCGCTGCCATTTACGGCCTGGAAGAGAGCGGCGGTCTGCATTTTCTGGTTCTCGAGTTGGTCGAAGGGCAGACTCTGCGGGAGAGGATATACGAAACGGTGCGGAACAAACCGGACGAATCTATCTCCAGCGGGCAAGTCCTGGACCTGGCGATGCAAATCGTGGAAGGGATGTCCGCCGCCCATAAGCAGGGAATCATTCATCGGGATCTGAAGCCCGCCAACATCAAGCTCACCCCGGAGGGGCGATTGAAGATCCTTGATTTCGGCCTGGCCCGGCTCCAGCGGCGGCAGGGGGAGTCCGATTCCGGATCCGACCTGCCATTGGAGGAACGAATCACCAACCCGGGCGTGGTGATGGGGACGGTGAGCTATATGGCCCCCGAACAGGTGCGCGGCGAGGAAGCGGATTCCCGTACCGACATTTTTGCATTTGGACTGATTCTCTACGAAATGATCAGCGGCAGGCATGCGTTCGAAAGAGAATCGGCGGCTGAAATCATCAGCGCCATTTTACGGGATGATCCGCCGGAACTCAGCGCGGGGAACCACAGGATCTGTCCGAGGTTGGAAAAGGTGGTACGGCGATGCCTGGAGAAGAAACCGGAGCATCGGTTCCAATCCGCCAGCGAAATCGGTTTTGCGCTGGAAACCATCTCGAACCCTTCGGCACCCGTAAACGGCTCCGTGCCCGCCGTATGGGAGAATTTCTCCAGGAACGGCCGCCTTGCGGGTTGGCTTTCCAGAATTCGACCGGCAGGGATTCCAATACTCTTTATATCGCTGGGGGTTCTGGGTGCCCTGCTCTTGCTTCTCTTTTGGCCTGGCCCGGGCACACCCGTGGAACTGGTCACCCAGCGCTTTTCCATCTCCTTGCCGGAAAAGGCCGCACCAGCCAATCTGGTGCTCTCCCCCGATGGCCGCCACCTGGTTTTTACCGCGACGGTCGAGGGGAAGACGCAGCTCTGGCTGCGACCGCTGCATGCGCTTGCGGCACACCCGCTGCAGCATACCGAAGGTGTCAACGGCTGTCCCTTCTGGTCCCCGGATAGCCGCTTCCTGGTTTATGTTGCCAACGGAACTCTTAGAAAGCTGGATCTGGCCAGCGAGACCCAGCAAGTCCTGTGCAGTGTCCCCACTATTTTCGGGGACTTCGGCGGCGCCTGGGGGCAGAAGGACACTCTTCTTCTCTTTGGAGGGGGAATCGGATCCGGGATGATCCTGCGGGTTTCGGCCGCAGGAGGGAAGCCGGAACCGGTGTCGGGCATCGATTCTCCGCATCACGGGATGGCCTATCGATGGCCGTGTTTTCTGCCCGACGGCAACCACTTCCTTTTCCTGGCTACGTCCTCGCCGAGGACGGAATCGACGGTTTTTCTTGCCTCAATCGATGGGGAGAAGCCGATTCGCCTGGTGCCGGCCGATTCCAATGCCGTTTATGCGGGATCGGAGGAGGGGAATGGCTACCTGCTCTTTGCGCGCGAGGCCGCCTTATTGGCGCAGCCGTTCGACGCCCGCAGCCACAGGCTCTTGGGAGAACCCTTCCGCCTCTCCGAGCAGGTACGGGTGGACATCAACAGCCTGGGGAACTTTTCCGTTTCCGGCAACGGTACCCTGATTTACGACTCCCGGAGCGAATTCCGGAACCACCAGCTGGCCTGGTTTGATCGGGCGGGACAGCGGCTTGGAGTCATTGGCCCCCCGGGCAGTTACGGGGGGCCGCGCATCTCTCCGGACGGCAGATGGGTGGCGGTGCAAAGCAGGGAAATGAAAGCCGGATCCGACATCGATATCATCAACCTGCAACAGGGAACCAGTTCGAAGCTCACCTTTGATCCGGCCGAAGACTACTGGCCGGTCTGGTCTCCGGACGGGAATTCCGTCGTGTGGGCCTCGAATCGGGGAGGTAAGTTCGGGCTTTATCATAAGCCGGTAAGCGGTGCGGGCCAGGATGTGCTGCTGGTCCCTTCGGACGTTACGGTGGGTCCCACCGACTGGTCTTCCGATGGCAGGTTTATCCTTTTCGAACGCTTCGCTTTGAAAACCAAGGTGGACCTTTGGCTCCTGCCGTTGCAGGGAGACCGGATCCCCATGCCTCTTTTACAGACCGCCCAGAAGGAGGAATCGGGTCGTTTTTCACCCGACATGCGCTGGTTCGCTTACGATTCCGATGAGTCCGGGCGGCAGGAAGTCTATGTCCAGACTTTTCCTGTATCCGGCGGCAAGTGGCAGGTCTCGACCAGCGGCGGTAAATTCCCGCGATGGCGGGGCGACGGGAAGGAGATCTTCTATTTTTCCGGCGACGGGAAGATGGTGGCGGCAGAAGCAAGGAGCGGAGCCACTTTTGACCGGAGCGAGACCCGGGTTTTGTTTGACCTGTCGGAAGCAGGCATACCACTCAACAGCATCTATGCGGTGACGGCGGACGGGCAGCGGTTTCTGTTCCGGGTGGAAGCGTTGAAGCCTCCCATGCTGACCATCGTTATCAACTGGATGGCGGAGCGGAAGAAACAATTGCCGGGTTAAAAATCTTGATCGGGATGGCAGACCACAGTAATACATACTTATTGCAGCCTCACCAAAGCTGTCCAGCTCGTTTGAAGTTCAAGCTTCCGCTTGCGGGCATCGGCGGAAATGCGCTCGCAGCGTGCACTCTGAAGGTGGAAGCCACGGCCCCGTCCGGCAATCTCAGAGCAGAACCTCCTGGAGGCCGGAGCCTGTTTCCAAAGAGGCCAGATGTGCGCCGATACCGGAGATGCCGGTCATCAATCCCGGGGGAGGGGGTGCGGCTGAATCCGGATCGTTCGGCGGCATGGAGAACCCCCCTTGAAGCTTTGCACGGTCTACCACCCGACCGGTGAGCGTTACCGCTTCGGAGACCCATCCGGCCCTGCCGGCGCTCAAGCCGGCCATGTGGAGGGTCGCGGCGCGTCCGAGATTGCCGCAGCAGAGCGTATCGTTGGCGGCAATCGGAGCAGCGGCTGTCAGGCCCATGGCCATTTCCAGCTCATGCCGCCAGACCGCTGCCCGGGGATGACCGGGGAGCAGTTCCAAAGCCCGCAGCCGGGTAAGCCCGATCCCCGGGGCGCCGTGGCACCAGGCGACCATGAACGGTAACCGTTCTTCCGCTGTGCCGGGCCGGATGCGCAGATCCGGCCAGTTGCCCGCCGTTTCGTCAAGCAGAGTATGTTCATAATCGAAAGCCCTGACCGCCGCATCCACCAGCCTCCCGTCCGACAGGGCCACCCCGGCCTCCAGGAGGGCGAGCCCCATACCGCTGGCGCCATGCGACAAGCCGGTGAGCGGTCTGTCCCCCCATTCCGTAAGCCATCCTCCGTTCGTCTTCTGGGAAGCGATCAGATGCTCCGCAGCGGCGCGAAGAATCCCGGCGCTCCGATCGCCTGGCGCTGCCGTGTGCCTGCGCGCCACGGGTCCGATCAACCCGGCCACACCCCCGATGAAGTCGTAATTGCGATCCCGCCGGATCAGTTCGTCGGAAATCTCGCCGAGCAGGCGATCAAACAGCTTTGCGCCGTCGACGGTATTCCGGCTGGTTTTAATTCCCCGCGGGATCAGAAGCAATCGGAGGATTCCGCCGATTCCGGACCATCCCAGGCCCTGGTCACGGATGTAACAGAAGCGCGCGTATGGATCCGGGTGTTGCAGCCGCTTATGGACTGGCGCCAGCGTCGACTCCGCGGCGGCATAGCGTGAAAGGTCGTCGCGAAGACCGGCCATGATTAGCTGGAACAGGGCGAGTCCGGCCCGGCCGTCGTAAAGCCCGTCGCCGATCAGCCCCAGTTGTACCCGTTCGCCGTCCGGCAGACGGGAAAAGGTCAGCCAGGTTCTCTGCCCGCTGTCACCGTCGCAGGCGGACCGCTCCAGTTCCGCCAGGAGATGCTCCGACAGCTCCGCCCAGCCGGAAGCGGCAGAGGAAGGCAGGGTGCCTTTCACCGGTGTACACAGGTCATTCGATGCCGAGAGCTTCCGGTAACGGGCGTGGACCGCCCCTCGGATAAGCCGCTTCTGCCAGGAAAGGTCGTGCTCGGACATTCCCTGGATCCTTTCTTTCGCTTCCTCGAGCCCGTTGCCGGCAAGCAGCCCGTCGATTTTCCCGGTCGAGGCATGGACCGCCGTGGAGCCCAGGGGGTAGTCGAAATAGGGGATATCGAGATTCTCCATGTCGTGCAGTTCCGCTTCGAACAGCTGCCATGCCGGGTTTTTCTCCGGGGCCTGCAGGCTGCTGCGGGAGAGTTGTTCCAGAATGAATCCCCGGGCATTGGCATCGGCCAAAGCCGGAGCGCGCAGGGCTTTTTCCTGTACGATCCCGTAAACGCGGGTCGCCCGAAGGACCAGGCGCCGGGTAACACCGGCAAAAGAGGCCACCGCCGCCAGCAGATGGTCGCGACGGTTGCGCTGCATGGCTACCCGGTAGAACTCTTCGAAGCCGCCCTCCAGTTCGGCGACATGGCAGGGCAAAGGATTCGACACCCCCTCCGGCACCGGAAGAGAGGACGGTTGCGTTTTCCTTCTTGCCACGTAGGTCCGGGTCATGTCGTCGGTATTGATATGCATCCAGCCGGGCAACCTTGTTGCCGCAACAACCGAATCGATGCCGAGGGCGCTTATATCGTAAGCTTTCTGCTGGTCACCGGCGATCGTCCATACCGGAAGCAGTCCCACGCGGAGCGCCGAGTTGCCGAAGCGGGTGTCAAGCGGCCCGCTCCGGATATCCTCCGCGGCCAAGGGTGCGGGCCTACTGTTCTGGAACAGGGTTTCGGCATCGACCAGGTGCGGCATGGGGCCTTCGGCGATGATGTTTTCGGCATGGGCATCGGTGGCGCCCAGCAGGTGCAGAAGGGCCAGCAGCCGTCCGGCATTGCGGTAGAAGGCGCGCCGTTCATCGGCATTGGCACAGGGGCGATGCTCGGCGAAGGAGGCATACCCGTATTCCGAGCCGCAGGGGGCGATGACCAGCGGGGCCCAGGACGGGTCGCCGATCCATGATGCTGTCGCGGCAACCAGGTCCTGGTAACGTTTTTCGATCTGCATGTCCTTTGGCTTGTAAACCACACGGTACCCGGATCCGCCGAAAGTCAGAAGAGCGACGCTCTGTCCCCCCCGGTGGGGATCGCTCAGGCCCCAGGCAACACCGGTAAGGGGGGCCATGGCGGGAATTCCGAACCGGCGCTCGAGGAGAGCCCGGTCGGCATGGATGCGACGCAGCAGGGCGGCGGCATTCATGCGCCACTGACGGCAGGAGACGGCTATCACCCTGCAAAGGACGGGGTATTTTCCGAAAAGGGTGGAGAGACCGTCGGACAGGTGCTTGCGGCACCAGGAATCATACACGCCGGTGCCATGCTCCTCGGCTTCTGCCGAAATGCCGAACCGGAGGAGAAGGCTGCGCCCCGCGGTGCGGGTCCGGGCGAAATCCTCCTCAAGCGCCCCGGCGCACAGGGTGGAGAGACGCTGCAGCAGCGCCGTGGACAGGTCATGGCCCGCTTCGGGGAGAAACCCGGCAACTTCCCGCAGCTTCTCCAGGTTCCAGGCCGCCAGGGGTGCAAGCAGGTCCGCAAAAGGAATGGCCGGGTCGCCGGTTTTCGGGCAACGGTCCGATCCGGCGCCGGCGCACATTTCGATCAGCTCCGGCCACCAATCGGGCGGGCTTTCCAGCGGAGCGGCAGCGCCGGCCAGCAGCGCATCCAGGTCGGCATCGTCCAGCCCTCCCCATGCCAGGCGCCTGGCAAAAAGGCCGGCGTTCCAGGGGTCGACTGCCGCCCGCCATCGCTGTATCTCGCCCGGATGCGGCGCGGCGCACGGCGGTTCCGGGGACGAACCACGCTGCCCAGGGTGGTTTTCGGCAGGAGAGCGGCGGCGAAATGCGGAAAGACGGTCGGACCAGGACAGAACGGAGCCGGCGGTTATATCAGCCACAGCCGGCGGTCAGCACTTCAAGGTACACCAGGCATTGGTCCAAGGGTTGTCGCAGTAGATCCAGTCGGTCCTCGGGAAGGTGTATCCCCCCGAGACGTTATCCAGCTCCGCGTCGGAAAGTTCACCGGTCGGGGAAGAAAAGAACTCTTCCGATGAGACGTCGAACCCGGCTTCCGCAGCGAGGCGCTCGAATTCCTGAGGGTCGGATGACTTTTCCAGACGTTCGCGCAACGGCTGGTTTTCACGCAGCGCAGATATCAGAGCCGCAACCGTATTTTCGGACATGGTACCTCCCGTTCCTGTATATCGTATATTTCAGTACGTGAATACTATCATTGGCCATCGATCACCGTCAATGGGCTCCTGATGCAAGACAATCTCATCCAATCTTACCGGGACGAGGGAGACGAGCCGGAATCGGGAGATTCGTCCAGAATTCGCCCCGGCTGCGGGAAGCGGAACGGATTGGCGACCTGACCGGTGTCTCCGTCGCTGTAGTGCACGGTCAGCTTTTCCTGGCAGAGCGCCTGGTATAGGCTGTCGGGGCCGTTCTTGCCCTTGAGGAAGTGGATCCGGACCCTGGGCAGCGGACGGCACACCGTTTCCAGCCGCACCACGGATTCGTCGGTGGAAAGGTGGCTGGCCAGCAAACCCAGACTGCGGCGCGCCCCGGGCTCCGCGGCTTGCGGCAGATCGATTTCATAAACGGCCAGCCGCCCGGCTTCCTGGTTTTCGTAGTCGTTGAAGGTCATGTCGAAGGGCTGAAAAAACAGCCGGATGAATTCGGCGCGGTCCGTTCTGGCAGGGGACCCCGCCGCCAGGGCGGCCCGGAACGTAAGCGGCTGGCGGATTTCCCGGTCTCCCTGTCGGTAAACCAGCTCGGGTTGCTCGATGATTTTTCGGATTCCCTGGGCGGAGTTGGCCCGGGGATCGAAATAGACTTCCGCGGCAACCGGTTCCCCGAACGAGGTGGCCAGGCCGTAAATTCCGGGCGCCTGGCGCAGTTGCTGGGTGAGATAGAAAGTGTCGTAGGAGTCGAACAGCTTTTCGATCGACAGGCGGGCCACCGAGAGGGAAGCCAGGCTCTCCGGAGGCAGTTGCAGCAGGGAACGGGTCGGGGTGAAAATGGCCTTTTTGATCCCTTCGGAATCCGCCCGGTTCGGGTCGTAAAGGATCTCCACGCCGTGGGTGCGCACGAAGGTTTTCACACCGACAATGCCGGGCACCTTCTTCATCTGGGTGGCAAAAGCGGAGGAGCTTCCGAAGCACTTGATATTCTTTAATCCAGCCATGGTAAAGGTTGCGGCCCGGGCGGTTTCCTCCGGGCTGCCCCAGCGCAAATTAATAGTCGGCAGCTCCACGGCGGAGGCCAGCAGAGCGCCGGCCAGCACCAGGCCGGCGGTGGCCGCCGCCGGCAACCAGGCCATGCGGCGCCCGTTGATCTGCAGGACCCCCTGGACCGGGCAGGCGGGAAGGCAGTCGCCGCACAGGTGGCAGTCGATATGCCGCACCGGGTGGAGCCGCGACACGGGTATGCCCATGGGGCAGGCCAGGTCGCATTTCCTGCAGGAGGTGCAGCCGTCCGCCCGCCGGGTGATTTTGCACAGCGGCAGCAGCCAGCCCTCCAATCGGACGATTTCCAGCAGGGCAGCGGTGACCACCACCGCCCCGAGGAGCCACACCCAGCTCAGCTTCCAGCCCAGGGCCCCCAGAAGAAAATAAATGCCGGCGACGCCGGCCACCGGGATTGCGTTGGCCAGGAGGTTGGTCGCCGCACCGAGAGGGCAGAGGTAGCGGCACCAGAACTGCCGCAGGAAAACGGACCCCACGACCGTAATCAGCAGGGCGGGCAGCGCGTACCAGAGCACCACATCCCGGCCGAAACCGGTGAACGCGGCAAAGTAGGGATCGAACTCCTTGCAGAAAAGCTCGTTCGAGCGGAGGGTGAAAAAGAAAGTCAGGAACAGCAGGGCGTACTTCAGGGAGCGCAGCGCACGGTCCAAAAGGCCGCTCGGGGAATAATAGCAGTGGAGCTTTCTACCGATTTTACCCAGCCATTCGCTCAGGGTACCGATGGGGCAGAGGAAGCTGCAGAAAAGCTTGGCAAACAGCACCACGCCGACCAGGAGGGCGATTCCCATGAAAATCTGGTTTTCGGTCATGCTGCAGGCCAGGGTGTCGGTGAGCAGGAAGCTGGAAAGGGCCTGCATCCCGCCGAGCGGACAGTAAGCTTCAAAATCCGCAATAAAACTCCGGTCAAAAAACGGGCGCAGAACCAGGTAGGCCAGCAGAAGAGCGATAAGGCTCTGCATGCCGGTTCGATAGGTTCGCGCGTCATTCTGTTTTGCCATGCTGCACTCCTGTGCCCTTAAGGGAATGGGAATCCCTGATCTTATGGAAATCCGGGGAGAGCCTTTGGCCATGGCTCGCCCGACATCGGGTGGAAGATGGTTATTTTACCCGAAAAGGTGGAGCGGAGGGGCCGCTCCACCACAATTCGCCGCTTTTTCGGCGAGGTTTTACCGGAAGATTTCGATCCGGACCGGTCCCGCCATACCCGCCTGGTCCTGCCCCGGGTAAACGTACCGTGTCGGGGCCTCGCTTCGGAAGTGGCTGGCAACCGTGTTGGCGACTTCGATCTCGATTGTGTTGGCACCGGGCTTCACCGCGGAAGTGATGTCGAAGCGGAAGGGCCGGGCCAGCCGGCGGCCGATCTCCTGATCGTTGACTCTCACGGCGGCCGAGACATGCACCTGGCCCAGGTCCAATTCCACGCGGCTCCCGGCCGGAATCTCCGAAAGCGTCACCTTTTGCCGATAGATTCCCAGGCCGCTAAAGTCCCCGAGGCCGTATTTAGACCAGTCTTCGAGCGCCACTTCCACCGGCTCGCAGACTACCGCCACAGGACCGGAGAACGCTGCGCCGCCGTAACAGCCGGGCTTCTGCTGCAATCGCAGCAGGACCACGCGGGCCTCCGGGCTGGCTCTCCTCAGCACCACGCGGCCGGAGGAGAGCTCCGCCGCTTCGCCGTCCACCCAGACACGGGCCTCGCCGATAACCGGTAGAGAAAACTCCTTGGCTCCCACCGGCAGGGGGAAGCGATACCAGCCCACCCGTTTTTCGTCCCAGGGCCAGGGATCCCAGTCCAGGCCGGCTTCCTCGTGGAACCAGCGCAGCCGGGGAATGTATTTCATGTCGAAGGCTGTCGCCCGGCGGCCCGGCTGGCCCATGGACCAGTAGGTCCGGGCACCGGATTTGGCCTGCACCATCACTTCGTTGGCGCCCCGGCGCAGCGTACAGAGGACGCCCGATGCGGCTTCAACCGGTTCTCCGTTCACCCAGGCCCGGTCGATTCCGGGGCCGCAGAGAAATTCGACGGGCCCGTCCCGCTCCGCCCGCACCGTGGTCCAGCAAAGGGATCCCCCCTCGCGGGCCGGGAACTGCAGGAAGTTCGGTCCGACTTCGGCGTTGAAGCCGTGGTCGTCCGGGTGCGTGCCGGGCTTTCCGATCCGGCGGGAAAAGCGGTAAAGCTCCCAGCCGCGAGTGCCCCGGCCCGATGGGGGTGCACCGCGCAGGGAAAGGTCGCCGGTCATCCAGCACTGCGGTCCGTAGCTCCAGTCCTCCGTGGTCCAGCCGGCCCAGTCAATGCCGGGGGCCGCCCAGCCGGAGGCCACACCGTCCTCTTCCCGGCCTTCCGGCCGGTATTGGAATCTCCTCACTTCCGGCGGGAGCAGGTAATGGCCCGGGGGATAGCGGAAGTCACCCCAGCGGTTGTCGAGCGACGGCTGCGGACGGAACTGCCAGGTGCCGTTCAGCGCAAGCTGCTGCACGCGCGTCCGGGCAACAATCGATGAACCGGCGCGCTGCGGACCGCCATGAAGCACCAGGATGCGGTGTTGAAAAGGCTCGAAATCCACGGCAATTGTCGCATAGTCGCCTTCCTGGCGAACCCCGGCCGGTGCCGACCGGCTTCCGTCACGGGGGTTCCATTCTTCGATGAGGCCCCGTCCCCGCAGCCGGATGTTCACCGTGCGCGGCTGGTCGCTGGTGTTCAGGAAGAGGTAGCTGTCCTGGTTCTCCAGGCGGCGGTGTGCATGCAGGATGCCCGGCACATCGGTGAGGATGTCGGGCCGGATGAGATCCCGGAGCAAGCGGGCGAGTTCGGCTCCACCGCCGACAAAGAATAATCCGGCCCCGCCCGCCGCGCCGCGATGGAGCAGTGGTCCGGTCGGGGCGGGCGGGTATCCGCTGCCCAGAATATGAGCCAGCGTCTCCCGGAGATAAGGATCTTCGCCTCCGGCTTCCGCGGTGGCCTCCGGCAATCGGTCGGCGAAGACGACCACCCCGCCGGCATCGAACAGCTTGCGGGCCGCCGCCAGGGTCGATCCGTATAAGGTGGTCGCCGGCCCGATCAGCAGCACCGGGAAGCGCAGCTTTCCGACGCTCAGCTGTCCGTTGCCGAACCCGGCGCGGAGCAGGCTCGGCGGGTCGATAAACAGCAGGTCGCATCCGGCATCATACAGGTTCCGGGCCAGCTCCACGTGGCGGCGGCTGATGGCCTGACCCAGGGGGGTGATGCCGGCATCCGCCTGCCACTGGGCGTGCATCGTAGCGGCCGGATAAAGCAAGGCAACGTCGACCACCGGCACTCCCTGGCTGAAAAGATAGCTCATGCGGGTGATGGCCTCGCTGAAAGCGGCGGCATGCTTCCAATAGGGCTGTCGGAAATGGGTGTCCGGCGGGGCCTGCTCGTACCAGCCGCCCAGCGTGCTGTAATACAGGCCGTGCTTGTCGTACAGGTTGGCCCCATAGCAAAAGTTCTCTGCGGCCATGGCCATCTGCCGCTCCGGCGACAGCCCCCAGCCGGTGGTGTGAAATGCTTCGCACCAGACCCGCTTGCGCTCGTAGAAGGCGGCTATGGAGGAGGAAAGTTTGGCATTCAGAAAGTTGCGCTCCCCGATGTCTCCCGGGCCGCCGTCGTCATAGCCCGGGACCTGATACCAGCGCATGGCCCGGTAATAGTCGCCATAATTCGTGGCCTGGTCGGCGAAGCTTCTCCGGCCCCAGTTGTCGAAGCTCATGATAATGCCGTTCTTTTCGCTCCATTCGAAGACCGGCCGAAACCAGTTCTCCTCGATCAGCTGGGTCATCACGTCGTAGTAATCGCAGCGGATCCGGTCGGTCTGGGGTCCGATATCCGCCACCAGGCCCGGCAGCAGCGGAACCGGATCGTATCCCTTGCTCTTCCGGAAGCGCTCCAGCAGGACCGGGCCGCTCATCACCCCGCGCAGAATGTAAAGCTCGTCCTGAAAAATGCCGGTGAGAACCGACTGGTCCAGCCGTCCCCAGCGGCGGCGGTATTCTTCGTGGTGCAGGTCCAGGTAGCGGTCCACGACGGCCCGGGTCGCATAGTCGAGACCCTTCTGCACATATCCGATGGCCAATACCAGCCAGCGGCCGGCCGGCAGATCCTGCTCTTCGGAAGAGGCGCCGCCGCCGGGCCGCAAGGGCCTTGCCGCCGATAGGCGGATCCTTCCGTCGGCATCCACCGGATAGGCCGCCAGCTGCAGCACTTCCATCCCTTCGGGCCATTGCAGCCGGACCCGGGCCGGGCCGGCCACCGCCTGCCGGACGCAGGCGAACTGGTGTCCCCGGTAGGCCGGGTGGTTTTTAGCCTCCTCCTGGATGCGGAGCTGCCAGAATCCTTTGACCGGGCGGCAATAGGATTCATCATGCACCCAGAGAGTCATGCCGAGGCGTTTTATTTCTCTTCCGGCATGTTCCATGAAGTCCCACCACCCCGGGCTGAAATAGGGAACCTGGGCCCCCATGGGCGGCCCATCCGGATACTTGGCAATAAAGCAGACGCTGAGAATTCCCCCGCGCTTCAGCTCCTCCAGTTGCCAGGTAAGTCGTTCTTTGTCCAGGCGGTCCCCGTCCCACCACCAGAGCGGCACGGGGCTGTATTCGCGGCCCGGGGACTGAAAGCTTTCGAAAGTCGGGTCCCCGCCCCGGTCGAACCGCTTGGGGGCCAGCCCCTGCTCCGCCGCCAGGGCGCCGCCGGCGGCAGTCTTGATAAATGTTCGTCTTTTCACGATCGTTTGCCTCCTGGAACCGGCAGGGAAGAGCTTTCTTATCGGCCCGATCATCACCTCATGCGCCGCGTCGGCGGGGATTCCCGGGTAGATTTCTCCCTTCCTGTTTCTGTGTTTCTGTGCTAATGCTACTATAAAATGAACGGCCGGCGCTTCCCGCAGGAAATCTTTCCCATGGAAGGCAGCCGGTGCAGCGAGAAAGGGGAGGAGCGGATGAAAAGAACGATGCGAGCCATGGTCCTGGAGGCCGCGGGGCATCCCCTGCGGGAGCGGGAGCTGCCGGTTCCCGTCATCGGGTCCACGCAGGTGTTGCTGAAAGTGGAAGCCTGCGCGGTATGCCGTACGGATTTGCACCTGGTCGACGGAGAGCTGCCGGATCCCCGCCTGCCCATCGTGCCCGGCCATGAGATCGTCGGGCGGGTCGAGGAGATCGGGGCCGGCGTGGACACCATCCGGCCCGGAGAGCGGGCCGGCGTGCCCTGGCTCGGCTACACCTGCGGCCGGTGCACCTACTGCCTTGGAGGCCAGGAGAACCTTTGCGACCAGGCCCGCTTTACCGGCTACCAGATTCACGGCGGCTATGCCGAATATTGCGCGGCAGAAGCGCGTTTCTGCTTCCGGCTGCCTTCCGAGTATCCTGCGGTGCAGGCCGCTCCTTTGCTCTGTGCCGGTCTGATCGGCTACCGTGCCTACCGCATGGCCGGAGAAGCCCGCCGGATCGGCTTCTACGGTTTCGGGGCGGCGGCCCATATCCTGATCCAGCTGGCCCGCTACCAGGGCAGAGAAGTGCTGGCCTTCACGCGCCCCGGGGACCTGGCGGCGCAGGAATTCGCACGGAAGCTGGGCGCGGCCCGGGCCGCCGACAGCACTCTGCCCCCTGAGGAGCCGCTGGACGCCGCAATCCTTTTTGCCCCGGACGGGGCCCTGGTTCCCGCCGCCCTGCGGGCCGTGCGCAAAGGGGGCACCGTGGTCTGCGCCGGGATTCACATGAGCGATATCCCGGAATTCCCTTACCGTCTTCTCTGGGAGGAGCGGACGATCCGTTCCGTGGCCAACCTGACTCGCCGGGACGGCGAGGAGTTCCTGTCGCTGGCTCCCCGGGTGCCGGTGCGCACGGAGACCCGGACCTATCCACTGGCGAAAGCCAACGAGGCGCTGGACGATGTGCGCTGCGGGAGAGTCCGTGGCGCAGCGGTCCTGGTCCCCTGACGGGATTGTGAACCTCCAATAAGGTCGATAGCTTCGCAATAAGGGACTGTCACATAATAACATCTTCATTTAAAATATAAAAGATGCTACAATTGCTAGGTGGATGAAGAACTAATAAAGAAGAGGTTCGACAATTTAGCCCCCTTTTTAGACGAGCGTCTTCGTAGACTTTTAGCGGGGGCCGAAGCTAATGCTCTTGGCCATGGGGGAGTGACGGTCGTTTCCACTCAGACTGGGTTATCCCGAGACACGGTACTGAAAGGGCAGCGGGAACTGAAAGGTGGTTTGGGTATCCTTTCCCTAAAGCGGACTCGAAAGAAAGGAGGGGGCCGGAAAACGGCTATTGAGAAGAATCCCGATTTAAACAGGGATTTGGAACGACTTGTTGAGCCGCATACACTGGGTGATCCCGAAACGCCCCTTCGTTGGACCTGCAAAAGCGTGAGAAACTTGGCCGATGAGCTGAAGGAAATGGGGCATGATGTTAGCTATAATCTGGTTGCCAAACTCTTAAGGAAAATTGGCTACAGTTTGCAAGCGAACCGGAAGACCAGGGAATGTGAATCCCATGTAGATAGGGATGCCCAATTTGATTTTCTCAATCAAAAGGTGATTGTGTTTCAAGGCCAAGGCCAGCCAGTTATATCTGTGGATACCAAGAAAAAGGAGCTGGTTGGAGATTTCAAAAACGGAGGTCGGGAATGGAGGCCGAAAGGGGATCCGGAAAAAGTGCGAGTGCACGATTTTCAGATTCCGGAGTTGGGAAAGGTGGCACCCTACGGGGTGTATGATTTAACCCAAAACATAGGGTGGGTCAATGTAGGGATGGACCACGATACGGCGGCTTTTGCTGTTGAAAGCATTCGGCGGTGGTGGTGGACGATGGGCCGGGAAGCTTATCCGGGAGCCAAAGAGCTTCTGATAACGGCAGACGGTGGTGGAAGCAATGGGTACCGAGTTCGTTTGTGGAAAATTGAGTTGCAAAAGTTAGCCGACGAAACAGGATTATGTATTTCCGTAAGTCATTTTCCTCCTGGAACTAGCAAGTGGAACAAGATTGAACACCGGTTGTTTTCCTTTATCACTCTCAACTGGCGGGGGAAACCTTTGGTGAGTCATGAAGTAATTATTAATTTGATCGCGGCCACAAAGACCCAAAATGGTCTTACAGTGCGATGTTCCTTGGACAAGAACATCTATCCTAAGGGAATAAAAGTTACTGATGAAGAGTTGTCCAGGGTAAGAATCCGCTTGGATTCCTTTCATGGGGATTGGAATTATTCGATTCACCCTCATAATGCCGATGTTATTACGTGACATGTCCTAAGTCGTTTTTTCGTCCGGTTCTGCCGTCCCTGACGGGACTTCACTACGGAATAACAGTCCTGTGCCGGCTTACACAGGGCCTTCCAAGGTCATGGCGGAGCAGAACGGTATGATATCCGCTATTTCGCCCCGTGTGGCATACACGCAAGTCCCGTCAGGGACGGCAGAACAAAATGAAA
>CAINFC010000226.1 GCA_903847975.1 uncultured Acidobacteriota bacterium
GGTAGATCTGTTTCATTTCATTCCTTCCGAAGCGGGATCAGAAGTTCAATTTCTTTTCCGCTGAAAATGAGGGCGGTCGGGGAAATGAGGCCAGCGGCCACCCCACTCCAGGCCGACGGATTCACCCAGGGCCCCTAACTTTTCCCAGAGGGTTTCATCTTTCCAGATGGCCTTGCCCTCGCAGACCGGTACGCAGTCGTAGGCAATCCCGAGAACATGAGGACATTCAGGGCCATGGCAGTGGGTTACGACGGATCCGGGTCCTGATCGGGCTCCCGAAGCTTCCCAGAGTCGGATTTCGTCGGCAATCAGATTCGATACACTTTTGGGCAACTCGCTGAATTGCCGCCCTTTGACGTATTCCAGGGCCTGCTCTTTTTCGGATCGGCGGGTGCAATAGACCACGAGAGCAATGCCCGCCTGGCGGCAGGCTTCCAGGTGCGCGTTGCACATCCGGACCAGATCCGGCTCGAGGCTCGAGATCAGACGTTCCATTACTGCCCTCCCAGGAACAGCCGGTCGCAGAGGCTTTTCCGGCCTTCGATGCAGGGTTTCTGGGTAAACCCTTCCGCTTTCACAAGGAGTGCGGCATGGCGATGAAGATCGTGGTTGCTGATGGATCCCGAAGCTTCCTGCAGGCTTTTCAACAGGGCCCAGGACCAGGCACCGTGCGGCTGCCCGTTAAACTCCGCGTCGGCAGCGGTCTGATGCGACATGCATGCCGATAACAGGACGTGATTCATATCTTCGGCGGTGGGTCCGAACGGTCCCAGCTGCTTTACGCCAAAGCGGTTCAAACGGCTATACTTCTCCGGGACGGGATCTTCCAGAGGGGAGCTTTGGTAGCGGATCTTCTGTGGCCTTTCTTTCGCTTGCGGGGCACTGGATCTGGTCCCGCCCTGGGAATGGCAGGAATCCAGGACCACGGTCAGGATGGATCCGGCAGGTTTTGCCCGGAAAATCTCCTTCAGAGCGTCGTCCCCCAGAGGCTGATGCCAGTACCGATGAAAATCGTACGGGCAGATGATCTCGTTTTTGTGGTCGCGCTCCTCGGGATCCACCGATGGCACCTGGCTGCCATGTCCGGAATACCAGAAGAGCAACTCCCGGCCTCCGACTTTCATCAGCCAGGTCAGGGCCATTACCATCCTGGTCCGGGTGGCCTCGGCATCCTGGAGCATCAGGATCTTGTCCCGTTCCCATCCCCGGCTGAGAAGGTACTCTCGGGCCTCGATGATGTCGTTCAGGCAGCCGGCCAGGTCGTTCCCCGGTATTTCGTACCGGTTGATACCGACGAGCAGGGCGTAGTTTTGTATCATGGTTTACCCCAGGTGATAAAGACGGGTAATGAGCCAATAGATGAAGAGCACCACGGAGGGAATCCCGGCGGCGAAATAGAGGGTCAACCGGAGTCCGGATTGCACTTCGGCCATGAAGGCGTGCACCTCGCAGCTTTCCGACTCGCGGGTTTCGTGGAGGCTGCGGATCATGATGTGGGCCGCCTCGATGTCCTTTTTCATCCGCTCCTGGTCGATCCGGCCGGCGGTTATCCAGCGCTCCTTTTCGAGGAGCACCTCGGTGACTTTCTCCTTGATCTCCTTGACGTCGCACCAGACGGATTCGATTTCGCGCCCGAGGTTGTCCTGGTTCAAGCGGAGGGTGCCGAGGCCAGCCATGAGATCGGCCAGGGTGCGGATATCCTCGCGGATCGACCCCATGTCGGCCTTCACGTCGGCACGGATTTCGCTGATTTCGCTGGCCAGCTTATGGAAGGATTCATCCTGGTGCCGGGTAATCAGCTCGTGCACACTGCATTGTCCTTTACGATTTGTGGTTTCCATGACAATCGATCCTTGAGGTTATGGTTGGGTGAAAGCCCGAGGTGGCCCCCTTGTCGGGAAAGGGAACCGCCCCGGGCAGGGCAGCCTTATGCTTTAGGCGCCGGTCTGGGGATTGCGCCCGGTGCGGGCGTTGATGGTCGTCTGGCTGGTTTCGGTGCCATCGACATACTCGGTGGTCCGGGTATAGAGGTAGGTGTCGATATAGGTCACGCCGTCTTCGACCACCGTCTCGGTCTCGGTCCACTGCACGGAGATGGAGCCGGTGAAATCCGGATCGAAGCCCGCGGGAAGATTGCGGCTGGCCGGCAACGAACGGGAACTGGGATTCTTCTTAAACATAGGGATTCTCCTAAAGGGTGAAGGTGAAATAAAAAAGGCCGCCGGATGGCAGCCCACTGGGAACAACAAACAAAAAGTCTGCAATCGCCTACGGGGCAATCAAGCCGTGAGTCCGCAGCCGGGCAAGAAGCGCGTTGAGCTGGGCCTTGAGATCATTGATCAACGTGACCTCATTGCTGGAATAGGTGGTATCGGCGGTACCGCCGACGTCGGCGACCGCGGCCTGTCGTGGGGCAACCACCTGGGTGCCGTTGATCTTGAGTACCCCGGCAGCGGCGCGGATGTCTACAAGGTTGGTGTCGAGCCAGAGCCCCTGTTGCACCGGGGTTCCGGAGCTGTCGTAGGAGCCGAGGATATTGTACGACGTGCCGCCCGGGGTGGTGTTAAAGGCATAGAGGTTCATCCGGGCGGTGTAGCTGCCGCCATCGGTCAGGCGCATATTGGCACCCGTCCCAAGCCGGAAAGCCATGGTGTTCGAAGCCGCTCGGTAAATGCCCATCAGCTTATCGTTCAGGAACGAATAGGCGGGCTCGGAGGAAGTGCCATCCGTGACCAGAACCTGGTTGGAATCGAAATAGGTATCCTGAAGCGTGGCTGCATTATCCTCGGAACGGATGACGTTGTAATTGGTTCCGGCCGTCGCTGTATAGTTCCCGGCCAGGTTGATCTGCGACCGGCTGGAGACGTTGGTCAATTTTAGAACCGCCGAATTAGCCACCAACCCCAGAACGTCATTGGAAATCCGGTACATTCCCACATTGGTATCGCTGATAAACGACAAAGAAGGAACCGTGATGGTCCCATCGATGATCTGATTCTGGGCGCTCATCAGCTTCAGATTTGCGTAAACCGCTGTGCCGGTATAGGTCTTAATGGCGGCAATCGTGGCCGGCCAATCTCCCGCACTTTCCAAGCGCAAGTTGATTCCATCATTTCCCGGTATTTGCACTCCAAGGCGCCCATAATTGGACCTTCCCTGCAAGTAGGGGATGGAATTCGCCGCATCCAACCATAGGCCCATGGTTGTGCCATTTACGAAGGAATACATCGGCAGGGTCGTCGAACCATCGCCGACCCATAGCTGCGTTGCATAAATGTACCCCTGGCTTAAAGTCGGGGTGGAACCCATGTTGTTTTTAAACGAAAACTTCGGGACCCATGTCCCGTTGGATTGAAGGGTGGCTTCAATGGCATTGTTTGCGGTAACCAATAGTCGCAATTGTCCCCATCCGCTATTCGAATTCAGCACCATGGCCGCATCGGACCCTCTCGACAGCCCCGCGGCCGCATCATTCGTAAACGAGTAGAACGGAACGGCGGAAGTTCCATCGGTGCCGGCCCTGAGCTGCGTGGTATCCATGTAAAGCGGGATTGTGGATGCACCGCTCGAAATTTCTGACCGCAGCACATTTACGTAGGTGGCAGTGGTACTCGGGTTGGTAATGTTCAGCTGGGCGGAGGTGGAGTTATGGGCCACCGAGATTTGCGAAGAGGAAGCCTTCATGGCGATCTTACCTGACGATACGCGATAGATACCAGATGCTGTCTCACTCGTGAAGGAATAGGTCGGAGCGGCAGAAGTGCCATCGGTCAAGCGAACTGGATCGGGATGCGATCCGGCGCCGGTGGCGCAGGCTCCCCAGGAAGTGCCTCCATTGCCGTCGGTAATCAGGCATTGCAGGTTGGTCCCGGCAGTCGTCGGCAACGAGTATTCCGCGGACGCCAGGCTGATCGTGACCTTGTTGGCCTTCAGTTTAAGGTCTACCAGGGTGGTGCCGTCATTGGCTGTGGATCGAACCCAGTTGGAATTCCCGGCAGAATAACCATCTTCGCCGCGGCGGATCCGAATTCCGCCGTCCAAGCCATTCAATCCATAGAAATCCACGAAGCTCTGATTACCAAGATAAGTGGACTTCATCGACATGTATCCGTCTACGGAGTTTCGGAATAGCCCGATGGTGGGATCATTGGTGAAGCTCAGGGCCGGTTCGGAAGAGCTGCCGTCGCCAAGGCGAATGCGATCGAGCTGATGGCCGACGGTCTGGCAGATCTGCCATTCCAGAGCTCCGGAACCGTTATTTACCAGGCAGGTCCCGTTCTCTCCTTGGGCGGCAGGCCAGGTCACGGAATAAGTGCCGATCTGGACCTGGCGCCATTTGACCTGCTGTTCCTGGGGCCAGCAAGCACAGGAAAGGGCGAGCAGCAGGATAGCCAGGATGGGAAGTCTACTTTTCATTCCTGGGATCCTCCTTCTTCGCCACGATTTCTCCCGATTCCATGTTGATGGTGTCCTCCTTGCCGAGCTGGTACTTTTCGGCCAGACTTTTGAAACGCTCCTGGGTTTCCTTCTCCAGCTCTTTGATCCGTTTGTCCGCGGCGGCGATCTGCAGCTTCAGGGTATCCATCTGGTGCATCAGGTCGCGAACTTCCAGCAGGTCCAATCGTTCAATCCGGCGGTCCTTCTTTTGCGCCAAGGCCGGCGCGATAAGCAACAGGAAAGCAATAAGCAAAGCAGCGAAATGTTTCAGCATGGGGTTTCCTCAATCGAGTCGTTTCTGAAAAGCGATATAAATCGTGTCCCCGGTTAAGGGAGCGGAATTGAAAATGACGTGTGTATCCTCCGGAGCGAAAAGCGGGGGTTGCGCTTCCGCTTCTTCGATCGTGTAATGGACAGTTGGGAGCTGCAGGATACCGTTCAAAAACACCATGATCGAGGTGTGAACTACCGGAGTCCCACAGGAGAAATCGTCTGTGGAACCGTCTCCCGTCGCTAACAAGCGGTCCATTTCGGCAAATGATCCGCCCGGCGAACCCACAGCGGATACGATGGCGATGGTCCTGCGGTCCCGGCTTTGGAATGTACCGGTAAACTGCGCGTTTTCGGCGATCACCTCCGCAATCGGAAAGCTCCGGGCGGGAAACCCTGTCGTATTGGACGAGACCTCGGCCGCATCCCAGTCATAGAAGATGAAGCTGGTGGCGTTGTCGGGGAGCACCAGGTATCCATCGGATACAGTGCGGACCACATTGCCCCCAACCACTCTGCCACCGTGATAGCCCCACTGCAGCCCGGAGGTGGTGGCTTTCCTTTCCGCAAAGGTATTCAGGGCGACTGGCCGGGCCCCCAAGGCGGTCTGAATCGCTTCGATCTCATCGTCGCGCGGGTTCAGGGTGGCCGCTTTGATGTCGACACCGGTCCCGGGCATGGCCGGGTTATCGTCGACCCAATCATCGAAGGCCACACAATCGTCCGGATAGGATGCAGACATTTTGCTCCCCTAAAAACATAATGCCTCCCGAAGGAGGCTTCTGGTTGCTCGACCTATACGAAAGCCTATTCTTCCAGGATCGGCATCAAGGTGCCGATGATGGCGGGAGGGATATCCACTCCGGTGCCGTCGGCCTTTTTAAATACATCCAGTTTCAGCAAGGGCAAGGTGCCGGAAAACGGCTTGTTCAGGAACTCCTGCGCCTCGCGAATTTCCGGAGCATACTGCTCCGCCAGCTGCGCCAGGGCTTGTTTGTCCTTCTTTTGCGCCACCTGGAAGGATTTCCTCTCGTATTCCACGTATTTTTTCAGGGCTTCGCGCAGAGCGTTCGCTTCCGCGGCAATCGCCCGATGGGCTTTGATAAGCTTGTAGGAGCAATCGACAGACATCTTTTCCTCCAGCCCGATCAGGCGTGACAGGGCTCCATGGAACTGGAATACATCGCCATTGGTGACCGTCGGGTTACTGGTCGACTTTTCCATTTTCTTACTCGGCATGAATCATCCTTTCCTTATCGCGAAACGGTTAAGATCAAGGCCGGAATCAGGCTGTTGACCGTAAATTCCAGGTCGGCATCAGTTGCCGTGGTAGGGTCCTCCAAGGCGGCGATCGTCGCATTGGAGAGGACCATCAGGGTCACGATCCGGGTATTCAATGCATTGTTCAGAATGGCCGAAGCCAGCTTCCGGCGCGCGGCCACTTCCGGCTCTTCGGTGGCAATAGCCACAGCGGCCTTCACCAGAAAATACTGAATTCTTGATTGCAGGGATTCTGTATTGGAAACCTCATTCACGGTGTTCAGATTCATCTCTGCTCCTTATGCCCAGGATAGATTACCGTTTCCGTCGTTGGTCAATACCGTTCCGGCACCGCCTTGACTGTCCGGGAAGGCATAGGTGATTCCGTTGATTTTGGTGATGTCGCCCTGGTCCGAAACCTGAAACACGGGAGACCCGGATGCGTTAAAAACCGCAATAATCGGATCAATCCCTTTCAGCACCACACGGCTGTTTCCGCCATTGGCCACGGACAAATATCCATAGCCGTAATAGGA
>CAINFC010000227.1 GCA_903847975.1 uncultured Acidobacteriota bacterium
CGGCCAGCAGCAGGTCGGGGTTCAGCTGCGGATAGTGCCCGGCCATAAGAAGACACAGCCGGGCCAGAGAAAGGGTGTGATCGAGAAGCCCGCCCAGCCAGGCGTGGTGCAGCTTTTTGGCTGCCGGAGCCCGCTTGAACCGTTCCACCAGTGCCGGATTCGAAAAAAGGCGCTCGAGCAGTTCGCGAAGGTCGGAGTTTTTCATCTGCCCCACGAGTTCCTGCAGGGCGGCAAACTGCTCCTCCGGGTCATGGGGGCTGACCGGCAGGTAGTCCGCGGCGTTTACTTCGGAATCCTCCTGGCGGCGGATCCGGAACAGGGTCAGCTGAAGGCTGCCTCCGAATTCGCGAACCTGGGCTTTGACCTTGACGTAATCCCCTTCGGCGAAGGTGTTCTTGAATTCCTCGACATTCTCCCAAAGAAAAGCGCTGATGCTTCCCGTCTTGTCCCCCAGCTTGAGAAGAAGGTAATCCCCCCCGTTTTTCTTGGTCTTGATTTCTTTGCGGGAGACCAGGAAAGAGGAAATCAGCTCCTGGTTTTGGGTCAAATCGGAAACGAAGATTTTATCCATGCTTTTTTTCAACGAAATTCAGAACAATTGCGGTTCGAGTTCGACGTATTCCCTGCGGACCAGGTAAAGCCCCGGAGCCTCTTTCCGGGAAATCCGGCCGGAGGGTACCTCCAGGATTTCGACTTCCCGCACCCGCCCTCCGGCGGAAAGGGTCAGCAGCTGCCCCGGGGCGACTTCCGCAGAAGCCTTGGCGGCTTTCCGGTTGAGCTGCACGGCTCCGGCGTCGCACAGATCCTTGGCCACGGTCCTCCGCGGTACCAGCCGGCTGATTTTCAGAAACAAATCCAGGCGCATAAGCCCGCAGCCGGCAAGCCTTTATCCCTGCGGCCGGGTGTTCATGCTCTCCCCGTAAATTTCCACAAAGCTCTCGTCGCGAACTTCCTTCAGGTATTTTTCCAGCATCGGCCGGTATTTTTCATAGTAGACCTTGGCCTGGATCGTCTTTTTGACCTCGGCGAGCGGGACCAGCTCCTGCTCTTTGCGATTGACCACCTTCAGGATTTGGTAGCCGAACTTGCTCTTGATGATTTCGGTGAACTTGCCGGAGGTCAGGCTCTTTACGGCATTCTGCACATCGGCCGACATGGTTCCCAGCTTGAAGGTGCCGATTCCGCCGCCCTGCTGGGCGGTAGCTCCTTCGGACATCTTTTTGGCTAAGGCGGCGAAATCCTCTCCGCCTTTCAGGGCATTGATGGCGTTATTCGCTTTGGTGCGGACATCTTCTTCCTTTTTCCCTTCCAGGAAAAAAACGATCTCGGCCAGCTCCACCTCGCCGGGCTTGGTGAACTCCGCCATGTGGCTGTCGTAATATTTCTGGAGCTCTTCGTCGGTGGTGACCACCTTGGACTGCACGAAGGTGCCGATCAGGGCCTCCTGGAGGATGGAATTTTTAATGTCGTCCCGCCAGCGGGCCATGCTCATTCCCGCCTGGCGAAGCGCCTGCTCCAGGCTGCGCATGTCCGGTATGCCGTTCTGCTTCCGGAAGCCTTCGATGTAGGAATTGACTTCCTGGTCGATCTTGCTCCCGAAGCCAAGGTCTTTTGCCTTCTGCACCAG
>CAINFC010000228.1 GCA_903847975.1 uncultured Acidobacteriota bacterium
ATCAGCGTCGGCTCCTCGAGAAGGCGGCTCTCCTCGGCTGCTTTTTCCTTTTGTCCCAGGGCGGAATAGGCTTCCTGGAGCAGCTGGTGGAGGGTTCGAATCCGGGGATTATCGCGAGATGGCCCCGCCAGGTAGTCCACGACCCTGCTCCAGTTTTTGCGCCGCGCTTCAATCCGGGCCAATCCGGCGAAAGCCTGGCAGGCCGATTCCCGGCCCCCGGCTTCGGCGCTCTGCCGGTAATAGCGTTCGGCCTCCTCCAGCCGTTCCTGCTTATAGAATATTTCGGCCAGCTTCTGAAGGGCCGGGTAATAGCGGGGCTGCAGCGAAAGGGTCTTTTCCAGCCACGGGGCTGTTTCCTTTTCCCATCCGGTTTCCTCCTTCAGCAGGGCCAGGCAGTACGGCCAGCGGTGGTCACCCGGTGCGTATTCGGCGGCCAGAAGGTAAAGGGCCTCCGCCTGTTCGAAAAACTGGTTGGCATGGTAGACCATGGCAAGCCGCCCAACATTCTCTATCTGGAACGGCGCACTTCTGGCTTTGGCATCGGCCGACTCCAGCTGGGAGCGCAGGGAAGGCTTTCCGATTTTTATGTCGGATGGCAGGGGCGGAATCCGGCCCGAAAAATCGGGCCAAAAAATAAAGAAGGAGACCAGCAGGATTCCCAGGGCCAGCCCGAGGGACAGGAGAAGCCATCGAATCGTCCCTCCTTTACCGAAAGCAGGGGAGACAGAGCTTTCCGGCGGGCCCTTTTTCACGGCTTCCGGGCCGCCTTACCCCAGGCGTTTTTCCAGAGGACCACGCGGCTCTCCCGGGTAAATGGGGGATAGACATTCATCCGGGCGGTGACGAAATCCGGCAGTCCGTCGCGATCCATATCTTCGGATTCCAGGTTGATCAGGTGCGTCGGGGAATGAGCCAGATCGCGCTGGGTGAAGTTCATCTTCCCGTCGTTTTCAAACCAGACCATGCTTTGCGACTCCGCCTTTTCCCAGAAGTTGTAGCAGCTGACGGCGACCACATCCAGGTCCCCGTCGCCGTCCGCATCCGCGGCCACGGCACCGCTGGCCCCTTCCAGCGCACCGATGGGACGATGCGTAAAGGTCAGGCCGCCGCGGTTGCAAAGCCACTGCACGCTGTGCCAGGGGCGGGGGCGCGGCGGCAGGTAGTCGAAGGCGTCCCCGTTGGTAAAGAGAATGTCCAGCGAGCCGTCTCGGTCCAGGTCGACCACCCGCAGGCCGCTGCTGCCGTAGTCCTCGTTGGCGCTGCCCCAGATCAGGTGCGGCTGGAAGCGTCCGCGTCCGTCATTTTCGAAAAGGTAGATCTCTTCCCATTCCTGGCTGACCAGGCTGACGAAATCCGCGTCGCCGTCCTTGTCGAAATCGGCGGGGATGGTGTGAATCACTCCCGACAGGCTCTGCAACACGGTGGAGCGGAACTGCCACCCGCCCAGGTTCTCCATCCAGCGGGTTTCTCCGTCGTCGTAGCCGAACTGCCCGACCGCCAGGTCGGGGCGTCCGTCGCCGTTGAAATCCGCGGCGCGGACGTCGGTCACCCGTGCCACTTTGTCGAGGATGGTGTGCGGAGAGAAATTCTGGCGGCCGTCGTTTTCCAGAAGAACCACCGAACCGATCTTGTCGTTGCTCGGAAAGAGCTGCCCCATGACGGCAACCAGGACATCCAGGTCTCCGTCCCCGTCGATATCGGCGGTGTTGGCCCGGGCCGGAGCCGGCAGCACCGGGCCGATCCATCGTTCCTCGTATACGCCCGAGGGGGACTGCCGGATCCAGCCGATGCGGTTGGCGAGCATGTCGGCCGCCAGGATGTCGAGGAGTCCGTCCTTGTCCAGGTCGACCAGAGTGATGCTGCCGATGCGCGGCGGCTCGGTCGGAGAAATTCCCACAGCAGCCGCAGTCAGAAAATCGATTTTCGGCGCGGACCGTACGGAGGAGGTCCGGACGGCCGGTACCTCCTGTCGGCTGGCCCGGAAAATGTGGGTCAGCAGAGAGCCCAGGGGAAGTCCGGTGCGGTGGGACTGATAGGCCAGAACGAGGAGGGGAACGCCCGCCAGCACCGCGGCAAGCACAAGCAAAGGCTTCCAGACGGAAGACTGGGCCGTTTTTTCCTGACGATCCGTTTTTTTATCCTTCATGCGGACTCCCTCGTATCGGCATAAACATAGGTCAATCCGAAGCCGGCTGTCAACCGGAAAAGGACCTCCCTGTTAATTACTGCCTTGCGGGAAGATATAATCAGTGGTTGTTTCGTCTTTCAATCCCGACAAGGAGACGGATTATGACCTTCCCGAGGCGCGCGACAAAAATGAATCGAAGGCGATTCCTGGAACGGACCGCATCTGCCGGCATCCTGACCACCTCGGCCGGAGGCGCCGGCCGGACCTCCGGGCACGGGTCTTTTCCCCCGGATGGCTCGATCCGCAAGCTGAGCGAGCATCTGCTGGTCCATAGCGCCTCGATCAACGTCGGCATCCTCCTGGACGGCAGCCGGGCGCTGCTCATCGACTGCGGGGATGGGGAGGCCGAGGCGGCGATCCGCGAGCGGGGCATCACCGCGGTGGACCGGATTCTCTTCACCCACCATCACCGGGACCAGGCCTGCGGAGCATGGAAGTTCGCGGAAGGAGGCGCCCGGATCTCGGTGCCGGCCGGCGAGCGCGACTGGTTCGAGAAGCCATCCGCCTACTGGTCCGATGCCAAACACCGGTGGCACATCTACAGCTTTCATCCCCATCACCTGATGCTGACCGCGCCGCTGCGCGTCGATACGGCCTTCGCCGGCCAGGAAGAGTTTACCTGGGGGCCGGCCAGGATCCGCACGCTGGCCACGCCGGGCCATACCGACGGCTCCCTGAGCTACGTTGTGGATGTGGACGGTGTGCGGACCATCTTCTGCGGCGATGCCATCTACGACCACGGCCGGTTGTGGGACATCCACAGCCTGCAGCACCGGATGGGGCGGTGGGGCGACTACCACGGCTTCCTGGGCGCGTACCCGGAGCTGATGCGCAGCCTTCGCCGCCTGCAGGCCGAGCGGCCCGCGCGGCTCGTACCCTCACACGGCAAGATCATGGAACGCCCCGCGGAAGCCATCGATGCCCTGGCCTCCCGTTTAACCGTCTTTTTCGATACCTACACTGCCATCTCCGCCCTGCGCCATTACGATAAGGATGTGTTCGGACCGGACGAGAGCCAGCGCCGGATGCCTGTCAGCCTGCCGTTGCCGGTGCCCGATGGCCTGCAGCATTTCGGCACCACCTGGGTGCTGCTCTCCAGGGACAAA
>CAINFC010000229.1 GCA_903847975.1 uncultured Acidobacteriota bacterium
GCGGGGATAAGCAATCTCGAATTTGACGAGATCGCGAGTATCCTCGAGGTACCAGACGGTGTCCTCCCGCAATCGCGGCTGAGTCTGCTGGATCAGCTCGAACTGTTTGCGGGGATCGAGAACGTCCGTCTTGATGACCAGTTCGCGGCGCAAGACATCGAGCAAGGTCACGAGCAGCCGCTCCCGGACCTCCGAAGGGCAGCCACGCAGGGCTTCCGGTGCTTCGACGAACTTTTCCTCGGTGCGGGAAGTCCGTTCGGTGAAACCATGGCTCCACAGCTCAGCATCCTGCAGCAGGCCGTCGGCTCCGTGCAAGCCCTCGTAGTCGAAGGTCAGCAACCCGCAATCCTCGAGATTGGGAGCGGTGACGCGCCAGCCGCCCTGCAGATCGCGGTAAAGAAAATAATCGATCACCCGGCGCATGGCATCCTGGGTGGTGGCCCGGGCCGGCCCGCGGACCCCGGGATCGGCGGCGTAGTCCTCGAAGCGGAGCTGCATGGCTTCCAGAACACAGCGGGAAAGTTCCCCGTGGCTGAGTCCGCCCGGGCCTTTCAGCTGCATGGCCCGAAAGAGAGCGGAGCGGAGCAGGGCCACCTGGGCAAAGTCGTTGAAGTGACCGGCCTGCAGGGAGGCATCCTGGCGGTTATCGGTAAAGCTGAGCAGCTTCCGCGCTTCAGCGGTAAGATCCTGGTCCGACTGCAGCTCGATCAGTGAGCGGATGGCCAAAATGGTGGTGGCCGTACTGCGGTTATCGACGCCCAGAGTCAAGAGCTTGCTCCGTTCGGAGCGCTGCGTTTTGGTGTAGACGACCCGGCAGGAGGGCTCGAGGCAAAAATGGAAGTTTCCGACGATCAGTCCGGCGGCCGCTCCCTTTCCCTCCGGTACGATCAGTCCGGTGGCGTCAATAAAAACCGCTTCCGGCACGTCGCTGCGGCTTTCGGGCCGGACCCGTTCGATTCCTTGCGGAGTGATTTCTTTCAGGTGTTCCGGAAGGCGGGCTAGCAGATCGACCCCCTTCCCCACCGGCCAAGGAGAGGATTCCGAGACGTACAGATAGCCGTCGCGCTGGTTCTCGCGGTGCTCCAGGCGCTGATCCTCTCTCGGAAGCAGGATGCGTCCGGTTTTTTCTTCCGCTACCTTGACCCGGTAATAGGCCGTACCGCATTGCCGGCAGAAAGCCAGCGGGAAGAGAGGTTTGTCCGGCTCTCCGGGCTTGGAGCCTTGCTTGGACATCTCCAGGTGACGGAGCGCCGCCGGCTCCAGCGTGGCCCAGACGGTATCGCCCCGGGTAAAGAACTGATGCAGGCGGAAGGCAAAAATGGGATAACGGCTGGTCGGGCCGCTCCGCAGTTGGGAGCCTTCCAGCAAAAAATCACGCAGGACTTTGGCGCAGGATTCCTCGGCGGAAGTGTTGGTCAACGCAGCCAGCTCGGCGGCGGCGCTTTCCGGTCCCTGGAGCCGGCGGGGAACCTGGCGGATCAAGCGGCCGGTCCCTTCCTCGCTCCGGATTCCGAAGGTGGACTCGATCCAGGAGCAGAGCGGATGGCATCGAAAGGAGTCAAAATCCTTGGGAGGAGCCTGGCCGGATTCGATCGTCTGCTGCAGCTTCGAAACCGCGGAAGGCTGGGAGAAATCCAGCTCCGGTGTGGCACGCTGCAGAGTTTCCCCGATCACCTGGGTGGCATCGAAGGGGATCCCGAAGATTCTCTCGGCCACCTGGGCCACTTCCTTTTTCTGATCTTCCGAGGTGCCCTCGCCGGCCATGGTCGCCGAGGTGCCGATACACAGGATGTCGTGGCCCCCGAAGGCCATGCGGCAGCGGCGAATCAGCAAGGCAAC
>CAINFC010000230.1 GCA_903847975.1 uncultured Acidobacteriota bacterium
GCCACCTCAACGCCGCCGATGGTAACCGTCGAACTTCCCCGTGTGGCGCCAAAACCTTCCCCATAGAGGGTTATGAAGGCGCCGAGGTTGTCCTGGCCGCCGGTGTTCGGGCCGCTGGTAATATCGGTGAAGAACAAAGCCGGTGCCGGTGCAGCGGCTGCCGAAGCATGGCCCGCTCCCGGCAGCAGAAGCAGGAACGGAAGTCCCCACGGCAGGATCTGTCGATGAAAAGTCCCCCTGAAAAAATATGGAATCGCCTTTTCTCTAACCATGGAAGTGCCCCCCGAGGAAAAAAAGAAGAAGGAGAAAACCCGGAACCCGCCATTTCCCTGACCCGCAGGAAACAGGCCCGAACATCCATTCGGTCCCCTCCTCTCTCATTCCATTTCCTCACGAAATCGATCGGTGAGTGAAACAGGAATCAAAGTCCCATCGGTAAGGCGCCCAATCAGAAACAGGAATTCCGCCTGGCTACTGGAATTCGGCGGATGCGGCCGGCGAGGTTGTAATTGCGAAAGAAAACGTTACGATGCTCCTTCTGCCTTCCCGTGGATTCAATGAATCCGCACGCTTCTAAACTGGCCCTGATTTTCTTATACTACCGTCCGGGAAGCGGGAAGTCAATAGACGTTTGCCACAATGAAGTATAGCAGGCCGGCGAAGACCGGGTGTGCTGCCTGTCTTGTAAAGAGAAAGAGCGGTTCTCCATCAAGGAAGGAACTGCTTGCGGGCGGTCTAGGGCGCCAGGCGCTTGAGCTCTTCGAACCAGTTCTGCACGATCTGAATCCGGGTGGTCATCGGTTCCCTGAACGTGTCCTCCCAGGCTTGGGAAATCTTCCTTTGGGGATCGCTTTTAATCCAGTATTCGAAATGAGCCCGCATTCTGGGATCTCGGGCCGCGTTGGAACCCGCCTTGAAAGCGTCAGGAACCTCGGAGCCGGGAATCGGCTTTCCGCCATAAAAATGTCCCGGGAACAGAACCCGGGATCCATCCGGGTACAGGTCGTACCCGCGGATCGGCACGGCGGAAGGAAAGAATCCATAATAGTCCAGGAGGACTTGAGGGGCCCCGAAGCGAGGACCGGCGGTGACGTCCACCGACATAAGACGATATTGGGAGTCCAGGTAGACGATCTGCCGGCCGTCCCGCTTCCAGCACGGCATCGTTCCGCCGCTGCTGGAAATCTGAAATTTCTGCCGGCCGTCCGGAAAGGAGCGCATATATACTTCAAACTTTCCCGATTCATCCGAGTCATAAGCGATCCACTTCCCGTCCGGTGAAAAGTCCGGGTACCTCTCCGCAAAACGGGAGGCGATAAAAGGTTCCTCCTTCCTGCCCTTTATGTGAAATATCCAGACATCGTGCCTGGTTTCCGGGCTGCTGGCAACACAGGCGAGATGTTCCCCGTCGGGAGACCAGGAGCTTGGCATAATTGCTTTCTCCTGATCGATCAGGACCTCCGGTTCTTCACTGGAGTCGGGGTTCATCCAGAGAAGCCGGTAATGACCTTTGGAATCAAGGCGGACAAAAGTTACCCGCCTGCCATCCGGTGTCCAGATGGGCCACGAGTTAAAATCGTTGACGACCAGCGGAGTTGTGATCCTCCGTTCTGTCTCCAGAACCCAAATCTGATTTTTTTTACCGAGGGTCTGATAGATTACTTTCTTTCCGTCCGGTGAGAGCCGTGGAGCAAAATAGGGGGCACTGGCCGGCACCAGGGGCTGCATTACCCCTTCGGCACCGATAGACAGAAGCCAATTCTCATAGTCCCTATAGGGTCCGCCCGGGACGTAAGCCAAAGTGCCAGCTCCGGAAACGGATATCTGGCTGGCATATGAATTTGAACCGGAATTAGACGCATTGATCGCCTGCATTACATTGGGGAGCACTGGAACCGGCCTGCTTTTCAGCACCATTTGAGTAAGATCGAACAACACCGCGTATAGCGTGCCCTGGCGAATAAAGAGCAGATGGCCGGAATCGGCATAATGGGCATCCGCTCCTTCCTCCAGTAAAACCTTCCGCTGGCGCGATTTCAGTTCGATCGTTTCCAGGCGGGGATTGTCCCAGCGCGAGGGCGAGGTTTGGGTGCTGAAAAGAAGAGTGTCCAGGCCCGGAAGAAAATGCGGCTGCGCAAAATTAAGCTCCCCTTTGCCCAGATCCCGAGCGAGCAGAACCTCGGCCTGACCGCCCTCCGCGGGCACCATCTGCAGCTCTCGGCCTATGGAAAAAACGATCTTCCCCTTGCTGCCCCAGTCAACCCCCCAGGGGCGAACCACTTTATCGCAAAGGGTTACCGGGGTTCCGCCCTGGATCGGGACCTTTTTAAGCTGCTGATCGGCCCAGAAGCCCACCCACTGCCCGTCCGGGGAAAGGAAAGGGTCCTGCCCCTTCTCCGTCCCGGCGATGGGCAACGCCTCCCACCGGTCCAGCCGGCGTTGGTAGAGTTTCGAGTCTTTTTCCCCCGTGCCGCAGAACACCAGCGATTTACCGTCGGGCAATAATGCAATGGCCGTGCGGCTCGGGCGGGAAATCTCACCGCTGGCACCCAGCCAGAAGACCGGATCGAGCGAAACCTCGGCGCGCACCACGTCGGAGGAGGAGACCGCAGCGGAAAACCGCCAGAGAGGAGCAGTCACCAGGACGCCCAGCAGCAGCCCGGCTGCCAGACCGATCCAGACAGGCAGGCGGCTTTGCTTCGGAATCACGGTGCGCGGAGCGGGCTCCTGCAAGGCGGATTCGATTTCCAGCCGCGCGTCGCCGATATCCCGCAGCCGGCTTTTGGGGTTCTTGGCGAGACACCGGCGCAGCAGCCGTTCGATCACCGCCGGGGTAGAACCGGGTAGCAGACCCCAATCGGGCTCCTCCTTGATCACCGCGGCCATCGTTTCGCTCAGGTCCTCCCCGTCGAAGGGCCGGCGCCCGGCCAGCATCTCGAAAAGCAGCACTCCGAAGGACCAGATGTCGGCGCGCTTGTCCACCGCCTTGCCCCGGGCCTGCTCCGGGGACATGTAGGCCGCCGTGCCCAGAATCACGCCGGGGGCCGTGGCGCTGAGGTTCAGGGTAGGGGAGTTGAGCAGCTCGTCCGGCTGGCTCCGCTCTTCCTGCATGGCCTTGGCCAGCCCGAAATCGAGCACCTTGACCCCTCTGTCGGAGGTCACCTTGACGTTGGCCGGCTTGAGATCGCGGTGGATCACCCCTTTTTCATGGGCGTATTCCAGAACTTCGGCGATCTGCCGGGCGATAGCGAGGATTTCTTCCAGAGATATCGGACTCGAGGACGACGTTCCCAACCGGTCCGCCAGGGTCGGCCCTTCCACCAGCTCCATGACCAGGGCTTTGGCGTTTCCGCTCTCCTCCAGCCCGTAAATGGCGGCAATCCCGGAGTGGTTGAGAGAAGCAAGCACTCGGGCCTCCCTCTCGAAGCGGGCCATGCGGTCCCGGTCGTTACCGAAGGAAGCCGGCAGCACTTTAACCGCCACGGCGCGGTTCAGCCGGGTGTCGAAGGCCCGGTAAACCTCCCCCATCCCACCCTTGCCGAGCAGGTCGATGATCTCATAGGAGCCCAGTCGAGTGCCGGTATCCATTCTGGCCGCCTTTCTCCCACAGTTCCCCGGTCGGAAGAACACCTGTTGCGGATTGATTCCACGCTGCGGAAAGCGATTCCCGCATGCCGTATAGAATTGGATTCTAACGGATACGCCTCACTCATTTCAAGGAGAGCAGGCGGCCGGGCAACCGGCCTTCGTACGGGTGGCTCACAAGCGGATTCCCGGCCGTGTCGCCCGGTGGCCGCGGGACCCCTCCGGGGAGGCGGAACACGATCCGTTTGGGGACGATCCGAAAAGATTCCTTCGCAAAAAGTACGGGAAACACCCGAAAACAACCTTACACACGAACGCTGTTTTGAGTACAGCCTTTAGGCTGCGCGCGGCGAGCAGAATTCCGCTGGTGCCGCGCAGGCTAAAGCTTGAACTCCGAACGAGAAGATTATTTGCGAAGCCATCGGAAAGATATGTCTCTCAAATTCAATTCTGATACCTGGTCCCGACAGGATTGCTTTTTCCTGCCTGCCTTGGACGGCGAAGGCAAATGAGTTTCTTTCAGAGGCAGTTTTCCCGTGATAAAGGAAGGCGTCCCTTCTCCCCTGACGCCCCCATTTATCGCTTGATTTGGCCGGTGCGGCGTCCTATACTTGCTAAGCGGCAAGGAGATGAGTAAAAGCATTTACCTTGGGTCCGGGTTTTTCATCATGCAGAAAAAAGACAGCCAGGATTCCGTCCACCTCCCTCCGATCGAATTTTCAAAAAACCAGCTTACCTATTTTGTGGTCGTTTCCATATCGCTTTGGACCATCGCCTTTTCCCTTTGGTTTCAGACCGGAATAGATCAATCCATTCTTTTTTATCTGAATGCCTATCACGTCAATTCGAACCTGGTAATGATAAACAGGCTTCTGACAGATTACGGGATGTCAGTCATCACCCTGGTATTTGCAGGATATCTGGCGCTTTCTTTTAAAATCGCCAATCTGGAAAATGGGAGACAAGCCTTTTTATTTTTCATCCTCTCCTTCGCTGTTTCCTCCATCGCCGGCGATGTTCTGAAGGAAATCATCGACCGGACGCGGCCTTTCGTGCAATACAGGGGACAAATTCACAGCTTTTCCCGGGCAAGCTCCCCTTCCTTCCCTTCCGGACATGCGACGAAGAGCATTTCCCTGGTTTTACCTTTTATTTTCTTTTGCCCCTATCAAGGCAGGATTCACAACCTCCTTAAATGGCTTTTAGGATTCCTGGCGCTGGGAGTCTGTTTTTCCCGTATGTTTTTAGCGGCTCACTTTTTCAGCGATATAGTTGCCGCAGCGGCGCTGGTTTTTACCTGTCTGCCTTTTTCGGCTATTCCAAGCAATCATATAGGGAAGCGTATGAAGCCGGCCCGATGGGCGACCGCTGCCAAGAGATGGATGTTGGTTTATCTCGCTTTATCGGTGTTACTGCATGTTCTCTAGTACCAAGCCTCCGGCCGCTCCATAATACTCGCCTGCCTCTCGACCGACTGCCGATTCGCCCCGAAAGCCCCCTTCTTTCTTCCTTTATGCTTGATTTCGCAGAAATTGGGCCGTATACTGGCGAAATGGTAAGGAAACGTAGAAAAGCGACTTCCTATCCAACCCGGCCGCTGGAAGCGGCGGCGCGCCCGCTGCCTGCGGCGCCCACCGCGGCAAGCCCGTCGGCGGAGCGGGAATACGAACAAGGCGGAATGGTCTACCGCCGGCCGGGCAGGACAGATATCGGCCTGCACCGCTTTCACACGGACGAGAAGCGGCTGGAAGACAATTCCCGGGCACTGGAAACCTACAAGCAGGGGAGAGGCACGCAGGAAAAAGAACTGCGCGCCATGGCTGACCGGGTGCGCCGCATCGGTGACTCCTGGCTGCCCGCCGGGTACCGCCGGCTTGACCGGGAATGGCGCGTATAGGAGAGAGTTGTGCCTGCAATTCCTTTCCTCGCCGGCAGCTGCGGCCGCTGCCACGTCGTCTCCGTGCTGGAGTGGGGCGGATCGAAGCACTTCCGCGCCGGAACCGGTTGCACGCAGTGCCACGGCGTAAGCGAGGGGCACGTGGCGGACGAGCGGAATAACATCCGACCCGAGAAGATCCCACAAGGGGCGGCGATTGCGGGCTCCGCCGCCACGGTCTGGCGAGCGGCCCGCATCGGCACCCGCATCGAAACCCGCACCCATTTTTACGATCCCACGCGCCCGCAGGCCGTCCCGTGGCCGAATCCCAAGGATCCTAGGCTGTACCGGCCGGTGCTGCCCGCCCACTTCCGCCGGATGACTCAGGAACGGGGCGATGTGCGCACAGGGGCCACGGAGGCCAGCCCCCGGGTGGAGGACAACCAGTGGCTTCTCAACCCGGCGCGCGACGAACCGGCGATCGCCGGCATCGTCGGCAACCTGCGGCCGGGCGCAGCCGATTTCCAGGCCAACCTGAAATGATTCGCGCGCAATCCCCTGTTTCGAGGCATCCGCGTGTACCCGCAGAATGCGCTTCGGGACCTTTCCTTCGACCGCCGGACGGATGCGTTGCGCGCTTCGGCCGGAAGGGACCTGCAGGTGGACCGGAACGGAGGGGCGGGTATTTATGAGGACGCGGTTCGCATCCCCGAAAAACGGCCGGCTCTCCGCATGGTCCTCGAGCACCTGCCTTATACCCGGGCTCGGGGTCCGGCACAGAAGGTCGCCGCCGAAGGATCGGATGGGGGCCTGCGTACGGGGCACAGGCCCCGGAGCGTCGGAGAAGTTCTACCTGCGAAACGCGGTGGCGGCCTGCGGGCTTCATTTCCGCTGCGTTTCGCCTTCGCATCATGGATCCCGGGAGCTGAATCGGCCGGCACTGTGCCGGATAGAACATTTAAAAAGGTCGAGGTAAAATGAGAATCAACCCAACCACCTGTCGTTCCGTATGGATGAGCCTGTTTTGTCTGCTTATTTCATGGATGATGCCGGCGGCACGGGCGCAGAAGCTGGAGAACGATCGATACCGCGTCGAAGCCATGTCCAATCCCATTCGCCTGACAGTGACGCGGGTGGATCAGGCGGGCGTGTCGGCCGTAATACGGCCGCGGCTGGAGGTGTTCTACTCGGAGCGGGACCCCGGTCTCGCCTATGCAGGATTGAGGAAGATCGAGGTGACCTCGACGGCGGCCTGGCAGGTGGGCGATTCCAAGCAGCTCGAGCCGGACCTCTATCGTGCCATGAAGCCCCTGGCGGCAGAAGCAAAAGAAATCCGCATTTTGCCGGGGCGGATAGAGGTAACCGTCGGCGAGAGCGGCCGGGTGACAGCGACGCTACCGGAGGGAAGCGCCCCCCCCGGAATCGAATGGCAATGGACAGCCCCAAAGGCCGGGTTTTACGCTGTCGCCTTCACCGGTCTCGGGGAGCAGGACCCCGAGGCCCTGGAGTTTTGCTATCAGCCGCTGGTGTGGTCCTGGCGCAGGTTCCCGGCGGGATCTTATGTGACCAGCGAACAGTTTGCAACCACGGCCGCCACCTTCCGGACCAGGGAGGGCATCACCGAAGGCCTGGCCGTTGTTCCTCTGCCTTATCGTTTCGCCAGGCTCGAGAACTCCCTGTTCGGGTTATTCCTGCGCTCCGAGTCCGGAGCGGCGCGACCGGCGGTTCTGGCGCCCCTGCCGGGGGGAGAGGGCTCCCGGAAGGAGGCCGGCGAGCAACTGTCGTTCCAGGCCGTTTATGTCCTCAGCGCCGGCGGTTGGCAAGCGGGCGTGAAGTTCCTGCTGAGGGACATCATCGGCCTGCGTAACGAGCGGGAAAACGCCACCGTATCGCTGAACCAGACGTTGGAAAACATGCTGGACTTCGGCATGGATGATGCCATTTCGGGCTGGGTGGCGGACAAGCGCGGGTTTGACTACCGCTTCGACGTGCCGGGTACGGTGAAGGTGGTAAGCTCTTTGCATGCGTTGGGGATGGCTCTGCTTACGGGCGAAAGCGAGATCTACCGGCGGCGCGCCCTGCCGTTAATGGAATATGTAATCAGCCGGGAGAAGTACCTGTGGGCGGAGAGCGATTCGATCAAGTCCCAGAGCCCCTCGCACTTTCTGCGCGGCCCCTGCGTGGAGGTGGCCGAACTGGCCTCGCTGAGCGAGATGCTGGGCGGTAAATCGCCTGTTTTTCGGGAAGAGGCCAAAAGAATCTACGGGAAGACGCGCAAGCTCAACTTGAACACGGAAACCGGCGCGACCTGGCAGGATGCCCTGGCCATGTACCGGCTGACGGGCAGCGCCGAATACCTCGAGAAGGCCCGCGCCTCCGCCGACCGGCAGATCGAAGAGCAGCTGGGAACGCTGCCCAGGGATTTTGAGACCAACCCGTCGCTGCGCGACAAGCAGTCCGCGTTTTACACCGATTACGGACCGAAGTGGTTTGACATCTTCGAGCTGTACGAGGTCACCAAAGATAAAAAGCATCTGGACGCGGCGGCCGTCTCTGCCCGGCAGATGCTTCTGTGGCTGCGGTCCAACCCGATGGCACCCCCGGGGCTGGTGACGGTCAACAAGGGTGGGCGCGTGCCTGGGGTGTTCCGTTGGCGCAGAACCACCGAGAGCGAACGGGTGGAGATCGATTCCTCGATGGAAGCGCCGGAACAGCGGATCCCGGCCTGGCGGACCTCCCTGGTGGGATTGCCGCCGGAGCAGGGCTACACCTACGCCGGCGGAGGCCCGATCATGATCACCCACCATGCGGCCTGGATGCTGCGTCTGGCGCATCTCACCGGGGAGGCGCTGTTTGCGGATGCGGCTTACAACGCCGTGCTGGGGCGCTATGCGAATTTCCCCGGCTACTATTTCACTTCGCTGGAGACCGACATCTATCAGCGTCCGGAGTATCCGCTGCGCAGCTACCAGGATTTCAAGTACAACGCCCTGTTCTACAATCACATCTGGCCGCACATCGCCCTGGTTGCGGACTTTCTGATTTCAGACGCCTGGTACCGATCGCAGGGGAAGGTCGATTTCCCGTCGGCCTATGCACCGGGTTACGCCTACCTGACCAGCAAGGTATACGGGCACCGGCCGGGCAAAGCGTACGGTCAGGAGGGCGTTCTGCCCTGGCTGCCCAAGGGGGGAATCCGCATTTCGAGCATCAAGGTGAATTGGCTGCTGGGCGTGGCGGAGAACGACCTCTGGGTGTTTCTGATGAATACGGCGGCCCAGGAGATCATAGGGAAAGTGGAACTCGATGCCGGGGTGATCCCCTGGAATGCAGACGGACGCTATCCGCTGCGAACCTACCCGGGAGACGCGGAGGCCGGCTGGTTGTCCGACGGTTCCTTTCCGGTAACCATCCCGGCAAGGGGATTCCGCGCGGTGCGAATTTCTGGATTGCGCGTCAACCCTGCGTTTCAGCGGAGACTGGCGATGGCCCCGAAGGTCAGGCAGGGTTATGACCGGATGGCAACGGGGGATGGCGCATTGGGAACTCTGACCTCCATGCTGTTCCAGGCCGTCCCGGAATATACCGACTTCTATGTTTATTCCGACGCGACGGAGAAAGACGCCGCCCGTATGAAACTCCACTATACCCTGGCCGGCGGCAGGCAAGGGACGATGGAGGACCGGGAGTATCCTTTTGAGTTCAGCCTGCGGTTGTCGGGCCCCGACCGGGAAATCCGGTTCGCGGTGGAGAGCGTGCGCCACGACGGAACCGGCATCCGCAGCCAGGAGCGGGCGTTGAGCTCGCCCTGATTTGCCGAAATGAAGAGCGGCTGACCGCCCTTGGCCGTGGTCCGACCCCCGGGGAAACCGGATGGATCCCCGCAGCCGCCGGGCAGGAAGCTCACAAAGCGAAGCTGCGAATGACCTTCCGCAAGGCCTCCCCGATCTGCTCGCAGTGATGCGGCTCATAGGTGGGAAAGGCGAAGCAGGTAAAGGTATGGCTCTGGTGCCACAGGGCGTTGGGGACTTCCACCCGCGCATAATCCACGCTTTCCGGGGAGGTGTACTCGCTGGAGCGGAAGGGAAACCCGGAGCGCCCGAAGGCCCGCTTTTCACGAAAAGCGCGCTCGGTATGGCATTGCGGCCAGAATACCTTCCAGCAGGGGGCGCCTTCGGCCTCCACGGCTTTGACGAATTCATGGATATCGCAGCCCATTTTCTCCATATCCAGCGAAAAAGCCATGACGTACCATCCGTTCCGGCGTGCGGGGGTATCGACCGGCCGGAACAGCACCAGAGGCTCGTCCGCCAGAGCATCCAGGATCACCTGGGCGTTGCGGCGCCTGCGGGGCAGATTCCAGCTGTCCATACGGTCGAGCTCCGCCAGTCCGATGGCGGACTGCATCTCGGTCATGCGGTAATTCCAGCCGACCTGGTTATGAATGTAGGAAAGCTTCTGCTCCATTTCCAGCAGGTTCAAACGGTCGCGCACATCGTAGCCGTGGTCCCGGAAACTGCGCGCCTCCCAGGCCAGCTCTTCGTCATCGGTGGTCACCATGCCCCCTTCTCCGCCGGTGGTGAAGGTCTTGTTCTGGCAGAAACTGCAACCGGCGATGTCCCCCAGGGTGCCCGTCTTCCGTCCCTTATAAGTACCCCCGAAGGCCTCGGCATTGTCTTCCACGACCAAGAGGCCGTGCTTTCGGGCCAGGGCCAGGATGGGATCCATATCGCACACGTTGCCGTACAGGTGAACCGGCATGATCGCCCGGGTCCTCTCGTTCACCAGCCGTTCGGCGGAAGCCACACTCAGGCAGTGATCCTCGCGATTCACGTCGGCGAAGCGCGGGATGGCGCCGGCCTGCACGATGGAAAAGCTGCTGGCAATAAACGTGTAACTGGGGACGATGACTTCGTCGCCCGGCCCGATCCCCAGAGCGGAAAGGCTGACGTGCAGGGCGGCTGTTCCCGTAGCCACGCTGACCGCATACCGGCTGCCCTGCCATGCGGCATAACGCTTTTCGAACTCCATGCCCTTCCGCCCCGTCCAGTAATTCACTTTTCCGGAACGTAGCGTCTCCTCTACCGAACGGATGGCCTCCTCATGGAATGCCGGCCAGGACGGCAGAGAATCCCGAACCGCCCGGGGACCTCCGCGAATGGCTAATCGATTGGTGTCCATATTTTTTTTGAAGTCGGGAAAACACTCTTTTCGCAGATTCCCTCTTTCCCATTTTACGATTCTCCGGTAAGCAGATCAAGGGAATATTCCCCCGGGCTTTTCCGGAACCTGCCCCGTCACCTGGCGGCAGGGTTTTTTTGACCGGCGTATCCTATAATTAAAGCTCGCTGGAATTTTTTCGGGTTCTTATGAAGGCAAAACACAGCAGAAAACAAAGCCTCTACCCGCGCCGGAGCATCCTGTTCGTACTGCTTTTCGCTTTCCGGGCGGCGACCGCGCAACCGCCGGATCCGGCCCCGCTGTCGATTCACGCCCTGGAATCGGCCCTGCACCGGGATGTGGTCCTTTCCCCGCGGCCGGGGAGGCAGGAACTATCGCCTCTTGCCCCGCGGGAAGCAGCCATCCGGACGCACACCGTGTTCGGGTTTTATCCCTACTGGGCTGCGGATTTTTCCCAGGTGCGGTTTGCCGACCTGACCCACCTGGCGGTCTTTTCCGTCGAAACCAACGGCTCCGGGCAGCTGGTAAACCTGCGCGGCTGGCCCAACGGCCCGCTGATCGAAAAAGCCCACCAGAACGGAGTTCGGGTGGTGCTGGTGTGCACCCTGTTCGACGCCGCCCAGATCCAGAGCCTGCTTTCCTCCTCTTCCGCCCGGACGGCGCTAATCGCCAACCTTCGCGACCAGGTTCTGCGGGGCGGAGCCGACGGGGTGAACATCGATTTCGAAGGGGTGCCCGGCGCGCAGAAAGCCAACCTGGTCGGCTTCATGAGCGAACTGGCGGCGGTCATAAGGGCGGCAGTCCCGGAGGCCCACATCTCCATCGACACCCCGGCCGTCGACTGGTCCAATGCCTATGACTACCTGGCCCTGGCCCAGATCTGCGACGCGCTGATGATCATGGCCTACGACTACCACTACCGGGGATCGGCCGAACCCGGACCGGTGGCCCCGCTGTCTCCCAGCCCGGTGCTGGGCAGCCTCTGCGTCCGCTCCACCCTGTCCGCTTATCTGGCCCGGGTCGGGACGGCACTCAGCCGGAAGCTGATTCTGGGGGTTCCCTACTACGGCTACGATTGGCCCGCGGAAAGCGAAGCGCTCAACGCCCGGGCCCTGGGGAGCGCCGTCGCCAAATACTACAACGTGGCCTCGAAAGAAGCCGTTCTTTACGGCCGCCGCTGGGAAAGCCTTTCCGCGGTCCCCTGGTATGCCTACCGCACGACCCAGACCCACCAGGTCTGGTACGACGACCCGGAGAGCCTGGCGCGCAAATACGACCTTGTTTTCCAGCAAAACCTCCAGGGAATCGGCATCTGGGCCCTGACCTACGACAGCAACACCACCGAACTCTGGTCGCTGCTGGAAGAAACCTTCCTGCCCACCTCCCTGCCGGAGGCGCCTGAACTGGACGTCCCGGCGGTTTTTTTCGATACCCGCGGACTGCCGGCGGCCCTGCGGGCGCGCGGCTCCGTCGCCGCCGCCAGCTTTGAAATCTGCGTGGGAACCAAAGCCGGCGAGAAGGACATCGCCGATTTCCGGAACGTGGGACTCGGGCCGCAGCTGTTTTTGCAGGGCCCGACGCTCTCTTCCGGGAAAACGTACTACCTTACGGCCCGCAGCCTGGATCGCCGCGGCGTGGCCGGCCCTGCCGGATCTTCCGTCGCAGTGCGCCTCGACGCCACCCTGGCCGCAGAGAAAAAGGTCCTCCCGGGCTGGACTTCCACCCAGGAAGCCTTTACCGGCCTGGCAGCGGTGAACCGCACCGCGGACAACCAGGCGATCCTGGGGCGGGTGCGGAGTGCCGAGGGAGACAGAGAGGTGCTCTTTTCCTGGGTGCTCCCTCCGGGCCGCCAGCAGGCCCATGTGCTCAGCGAAACGGCATGGTTCGGGGGAGAAACCTCGGGTAAGGAAGGCTGGCTGGAAATTGCCCATCTGCCGGATTGCTTCCGTTCTCTTTTCCTCACCGGCGACACGGAGGCTTCCCGCTTCCTGGACGGAGGACCGTTGCAGGAAGCAGCCGCGGATTTGGTTTTTCCCGAACTCGACGGAGGAAGCGCCCTGCTGCACCTGGCCAATCCGAACCGGGAGGCGGCGACACTCCGCATGGTTCTGGAAAAGCCGGACGGGCTCCAGTCCGCAGCCATCCGGACGCTCTCAGGCGGGGAGCTGCTGACCGTCCGGGTTGCCGACCTGTTCCCGGAGCTGTCGGGCTCCCCGGGGGCTGCGCCCGGCGGGGCGTCCGTCCTGGGCGTGCCTTTCCTGCGGATCGCCGCCCGTCCGGCGGTGGCCGGCTCGATCACGCTGCGCCGCCAGCAGGACACCGCCGAGCTGTTTCCTGCCGACCCGGGCCGGGCGATTCTGCGCTCCGGAGTTTTTTCCTATGTACCCGCAGGAAGCGGTTACTGCGGCCTATCGTCCCTGGTTAATCCCGGCAGCACGGCTCTGACCGTCGAAATTTCCCGGGCAACAGGTGCGCCGGCACCCTCCATTCTCTGGAAGATTCCGCCCAATACGGGAGTCCGGGCCGATCTGACCGCCCTGTTCCCTCCCGGGACGGACGAATCGGCGGCCATTGCTTTGCGCGTGACCCAGGGCGACGGCCTGATCGGCAATCTCCTGATCCTCAGCCAGGACGGCCGGCGGATGACCGCGTTGCCGCTCGAACCCGGGCCTTCCAGCCATTTTCTTTTCCCGCACCTCGCGCAGTCGCAGGGCTTCTGGACCGGGGTCAGCCTGGCCAACCCGGAAAAGGAACCCGTTGAAACCGTGCTGGAAGCGTTCGACGGCGGCGGCCTTTCCCTGGGAAAAGCGAGTCAGGCCCTGAATCCGGGCGAGCGGAAGACCGGCCTGGTCCATCAATGGATCAAGGCCTCGGCGGGAATCTCCTCGGGACGGCTGGAAATCCGCGCCAGCCGGCCGTTCCTGGCAGCAGAAATTTTCGGATCGGACAGCCTCTCCTTTATCGCCGCGGTGGCCGGACGCGAGGAATCCGGACAGGCTAAGCTCGCAGCGCCCTTGCCAGCAGACGGCAGTTTTCCCTGACCTGCTCGCTTTCCCTGGGGTACATGCCGACGACAAAACAATCGTAGGGTTTGGCGTAGCCGGCCGCCAGCCGCAAAGCTTTCTCCCTGTCTTCCGCCGTCCGGCAGAGCCGGCTGGCTCCGTACACTTTGAAAATCAGGCACTGCCGGGAGGTTTTCCTGACCCGCTCCAGCATCTTCTCGCGATCCGGGTCCCAGAACAGCTCTCCGGTCACCGGCTGGCCGGCCAGCCGGGAGGCCTCTTCCGGCGAGCGGCTCAGATTGTAAATACAGGCCATGTAAAAATCGAGGTCCCAGCCTTTGGATTCGACATAATCCACGACCTCGGGAATGTGGGTCCCCAGACCGACCTGCACGCCCGTCTGGCGGATCCGCTTGAGCATCTCCCTGGTTTCTTCGATCTTTCCGGCGCGCCAGAATTTGTCGGTCTGCGATCCGTGGTGGTAAATCCCGATGGGGTTCAGGGCAGCCATCGACTGGATGTGGCGCGGGATATCGGCCATCTCCGAGGCGGTCTGGGCAATCCACTGTATGCGGCCGCCCTCCAGGCGGTATTCCCGCAGCAGGCGCATGATGTGCCGGTCCCCGCGGGACTGCCAGGTGTTGATCCCGTTTTTCTCGCAGTTCCGGAGCAGGGTTTTGACGCGGGCCGCGGTGAAAAAGTCGGCCATCTGCCGGTCCAGCTGGGGGGAAACATGGGAATTCCCGCTGACCGGGTTCCCGCCGACAATGAGTCGCGACAGGCGGTGCTTCCCGAACGGCACCGCAGGCACGGAACCCCCAAAGGCTGACGGGGAGGCGGCCAGCGCCAGCGCCGGGGTCCGAAGGAGATCGCGTCGTCCCAGGTTCATTTTTCTATTCCTCGAAAAAGCTCAGCAAAATACCCGCCTCATCTCTCTTCCTGACCTTCCCATCTTCCTGTGTAAGGGAAAGACTCGCAGGAAGACAGGGAAGGACGGGAAGAAAAACAGGAGCACCGTCGCGCATTCCTACCCCCCGGCTGCATGGGGGATTGATTTCGGATTCCGGAGGCAGGGCCGGCTGATCATTTCCGCGCAGGCGCACCGGCGGCCGGGAAAGCCTCCGGGAGCCAGCGCAGCGCATTCCGGGCATATATTTTTTCCACCACTTCCCCCGGGAGCTTCAGCCCCTGGAATTTACCGTTCACCTTGGCCACTTCCATCCACTCGTCGGTCACCCAGTACTGCCAGTCGCTCAGCCACATTTTTTTCAGGGATTCCTTGTCCCGGGCGGCCTGGGTCGTCTCGCGAAACGCGGAGTCGGTGCCGTACAGGATCCGGTCCTGGTAGCGGAGGAAAAACTGGCGTACCTTTTCCCTGTCCCGCAGTGTCTGGTGCTGGAGACTCCCGATGCGCGCCGCCAGATCCACCACCGCCCGCGGGTAGCGGTCCAGCCATTTCGCCAGCAGCTCCACGTTCCACTCCAGGCTGGCCAGGTGGCAGCCCAGAAAGCGCAATCCGGGGTGCCGGTCCAGCATCCGGTCCCGGGCGGCCAGCTGGTCTTCGTAGGACGGCATCTCCGGATGCAGGTACATGTGGTATTTCGGATTGTTCCTGAAATAGTTCCGGTCGTTGTTGGTGGTCATCTGCTCCAGCGGCAGCCAGCAGTTGCGCGGCTCGCCGAGGTGGGCAATCAGCGGGATCCGCTTCTCCTCCAGGTAACGAAAGACATGCTGGAGCCGGGGATCGTCGATCATCACCAGCCGCCCCTGCCGGTCGCGGAATTCCATGCCTATGTTTTTCCAGGCTTTGACCGCCACGGAGCCCTGGGCTCTGCATTTCTCGATCCACTGGATGGTTTTTTCCAGCCAGCCCGGCTCGTCGATCCCTTCCAGGCTGAAGGTACCCACGTAAGCAATCTTTTCCGGGTAGCGGCGATGCAGCGAAGCGAGCAGCTCCTCCTGACGGAAGACGTCCGCCCAGGTCCCTTTTTCCACTTCGATACTGAGAAAACGAAATCGGGATTCCCCGGCCAAGTCAAGATTGTACGGACTTCCCGTGGCAAAATGGGCATGCATATCGATTTTTTCGACCTTGTCGAAATCCGCCATCCCGTACTCCTTCCCTTGAGCGAAGGACGGCTGCAGCAGAATCGCAGACAGAAAAGCTGAAATCAACCACTTCATCGGCAGCTCCTTGGGTTTGTTCCCGCATTCGACGGGAAAATTCTCTTCCAGATCCGGCCCCGGAATATTATATAATGAGCGGGAAGCTGGATATAGCCACTGAATTCATTTTCCGGCCGGATCCAGGCAAGGAAAGAAAAAACGATCTGCAAAAACGAGCTGTGACACCCAAGAACGACCCCACCCCACCCGCTGGCCCGCCCACGCCACGGAAACAGGAAGCACGACGCCTGCGCGATCTTACTCCGCAGCAGTGGCGGACCGGATGGGCCGCCTGGCTGGGATGGATGTTCGACGGCCTGGACATGCACCTCTACACCCTGGTAGCCGCGCCTTTTGTGATGCAGCTGCTCCAGGCCCAGGCCACCAGCGATCGGGCGGTGACCGAAAAAAGCTCCTGGATCCAGGCCGCCTTCCTGGTGGGATGGGCGCTGGGCGGAGGCTTTTTCGGACGGTTGGGGGACCTGTTGGGGCGCAGCCGCGCCCTGAGCCTGACCATCCTGACCTACGCCATTTTTACCGGGCTGTCTTCCTTTGTACAGAACTGGTGGCAGCTGCTGATCTTCCGGTTTCTCACCGCTCTCGGCATCGGGGGCGAGTGGGCCGTTGGATCCGCACTGCTCACCGAGACCTGGCCCAAAGCCTGGCGGCCCTGGATTGCGGCGGTGCTGCAGACCGGCGTGAACATCGGCGTATTTATCGCCTGCGGAACCGTCTTCCTGTTGGCCGACGCCAATCCCCGCTATGTTTTCCTGGTCGGCATCCTGCCCGCCCTGATGGTCTTCTGGATCCGGCGCTACGTTCCCGAGCCGGAGGAATGGCACCAGGCCAAGTCCGGCGCCCATCACCAGGAACCCAGCGTGCTGGAGCTGTTCCGAGGACCGGTGCGGCGCATCACCCTGCTGACCATCGTAGTTTGCGCCACATCGCTGTCGGCCTGGTGGGCTTTCATGTTCTGGAACCAGCAGCACCTGCGCAACCTCCTGGTGGACGCCGGGTTTGCGGTTGCCCCGCGGGAAAGGATGGTCAGCGCCGCGTTTTTTCTGACCATTGGCGTTTCCATTTTCGGCAACTTTTTCGCCGGCGCCCTGGCCCGCTTTCTGGGATACCGGCGCGCCGTCGCCCTGATGTGCCTGGGTTTTTTCCTGGCCATGACCGGAACCTACTGCACCCATCGCGACCACTGGTCGCTGCTTTACTGGATTCCCTGGGTCGGATTCTTCTCCGGAGTGTTCGGCCTTTTCACCATGTATCTGCCGCCGCTCTTTCCCACCCTGCTGCGAACCACCGGGGCCGGATTCTGCTACAATATCGGCCGGGTGGCAGCCGCCGGGGGAACTGTTTTCTTCGGTCTGTTTTCGCAGGTGGGCAATTTTCGCGAGGCCCTGTTTTATGCCGGTTTTCTGTTCATTCCCGCCATGCTGGTCGCCCTGCTGCTGCCGGAACCGCCGGACCTGAGCCCGGATAATTCCTAGCGGAATCCGGCGGATTCCAATTCCACGCCAACTATTTACGAGGAGATTTCTGTGGGAACTCATTACATTCAATTCGGTAGCATGAACAACTATTCCCCTTCCCTGAGCCTCCGGGAAACGGAGCGGGCCATCAAATTCATCAAGGACCACTTCGAGCGGGAACTGGCGGCCGCCCTCCACCTGGAGCGGGTCAGCGCTCCTCTTTTTGTGATCCCCGAATCGGGGCTCAATGACGATCTGAACGGCGTGGAGCGCAAGGTTTCTTTCGACGTCAAATCGCTCGAAGGCCAGACGGTGGAGGTGGTGCAGTCGCTGGCCAAGTGGAAGCGGAACGCCCTGGGGCGCTACGGATTTGCCATCGGCGAAGGGCTCTACACGGACATGAACGCCATCCGCCGCGATGAGACTTTGAGCAACCTGCATTCCGTCTACGTCGACCAGTGGGACTGGGAGATGGCCATCCGCAAGGAAGACCGCAACATGGACTTCCTCAAGGAGGTGGTCGGCCGGATCTACCAGGTGATCCGCAATTCGGAGATCCACATCTGCCGGCAGTACCCGGCCATTACCCCGATTCTGCCGCATACCATTTATTTTATAACCAGCCAGGACCTCGAGGACCTTTACCCGGAACTCACACCCAAGGAGCGGGAAAACCGGATTACGGAGCAGTACGGGGCGGTCTTTGTCTCCCAGATCGGCGGCACGCTGCGCTCCGGGATGCGGCATGACGGCCGGGCCCCCGACTACGACGACTGGGAGCTGAACGGCGACATCCTGCTCTGGTTCCCGGTTCTGGGCTGCGCCCTGGAGATCTCCTCCATGGGAATCCGGGTGGACGAAAATTCGCTGGTCCGGCAGCTGCAGCGGGCCGAATGCGAAAGCCGCATCCATCTTCCCTTTCACCAGGCGATCCTCAACCGCCGGCTACCCTACACCATCGGCGGCGGACTGGGGCAGTCGCGCCTCTGCATGTACTTCCTGCGGAAGGCGCATGTCGGAGAGGTGCAGGCTTCGGTCTGGCCGGAAGAGCTGCAATCCGAATTCGAATCGCAGGGAATTCAGTTACTGTAAGGAGAAAACTATGATTACGCCGTCCGTCCGGCAGCTATTCCGGGAAACGAAAGACTATCTGGATCGGGAGATCGCGGTCTGCGGCTGGGTGCGAACTGTCCGGGATTCCAGGACCTTCGGCTTCATCGAGCTCAATGATGGCACCTTCTTCCGCAACCTGCAGGTGGTCTTCGACAACCGGCTGGCCAACTTTGAAGACGTGGCACGGCTGAACGTCGGCGCCTCGCTGCGGGTAAAGGGTCTGCTGGTATCCACGCCACAGGCCAAGCAACCCTTCGAACTGAAAGCCGGCGAAGTGGAAGTCGAGGGGGCCTCCACACCGGATTTCCCGCTGCAGAAAAAACGCCACAGCTTCGAGTTCCTGCGGGAGATTGCCCATTTGCGGACCCGCACCAACACCTTTTCCGCGGTGTTCCGGGTGCGGTCGCTGGCGGCACAGGCCATTCACAATTTCTTCCAGGAGAGAGGCTTCATCTGGGTGCACACCCCCATCGTCACTGCCAGCGACTGCGAAGGGGCGGGCGAAATGTTCCGGGTCACCACGCTCGACCCGCTGTCGCCTCCTCTCGACAGCCGGGGCCAGGTCGATTATACCCAGGATTTCTTCGGCCGCCAGGCCAACCTGACGGTCAGCGGGCAGCTGAACGTGGAAACCTTCTGCATGGCATTCCAGAAGGTTTACACCTTCGGCCCCACGTTCCGCGCCGAAAATTCCAACACCGCCCGCCATGCTGCGGAATTCTGGATGATCGAGCCGGAAATCGCCTTTGCGGATCTCCAGGACAACATGCGGCTGGCGGAAGACATGGTCAAGCACCTCATCGGCAGCATCCTGGAAAAGGCACCGGAGGAGATGGAATTTTTCAACCGGATGATCGATCCGGGACTTCTGGACCGCCTGCAGCGGGTGGCCGAAGCCCGGTTCGAAAAAATCACCTACACCGAAGCGATCGGGATCCTGGAAAAAGCCCCGGTTTCTTTCGAATTTCCGGCGGAGTGGGGCAAGGACCTGCAAACCGAGCACGAGCGCTACCTGAGCGAGAAGGTGTTTCAGAAGCCGGTATTCGTGACCGATTACCCCAAAACGATCAAGGCCTTCTACATGCGCCTCAACGACGATGACCGGACGGTGGCCGCCATGGACCTGCTCGTCCCGGGGGTCGGGGAGATCATCGGCGGCAGCCAGAGGGAAGAGCGCTACGATGTCCTGCGGCAGCGCATCGAGGAGATGGGCTTGAATCCCGAAGACTACGGGTGGTATCTGGACCTCCGCAAATTCGGCGGATGCCGCCATGCCGGCTACGGTCTGGGTTTCGAACGGGCGATCATGTACCTGACCGGGATGGGCAACATCCGCGACGTGATCCCCTTCCCCCGCACGGTGAAAACAATACACTTCTGATCCTTTTACCTGAGAGTTTTATTGTTTCCGTCACACAAAGAGAAAACAAATTAAACACCAGGTTGACAACTCAAAAAAAACAAGCTATGATCATGTTATAAACGCAATAAATATTACTTCTTAAGAGAATAGCAAAGCAAAATATATTCCTTTAAAGGAGAAAAAATGAAACCCAAAAACTTTCCCTTGGTTACGCTTCTGCTTTTGCTTTTTGCCAGTTTGAGCGTTTGGGCTCAGCTGGGGGACACGGATGTGTCATCTTTTACTGTCCAGAATCTTTCCGGCTCGACGGCCACGATTGACGTCACTTTTTACGCGGAAAACGGTACGTCATACCATCCATCCTTTTTGGATGCCGCAAACACTGTGGCTAACCCTATTTCTTTAGCCAACGGATTGTCGAAGCAAATTAATGTTTCGCAGATTAGCACCAGTTCTCTTCCTGCTGGCCGTTACGCTGTTGTGCTTTCCTCCGATGTGCAAATTTTTGCACAAGCCGGACTTGGGGGGGACACTGCAACCTTGCGGTTCAGTGGTGCCTATATCGGGTTTTCCTCAGGAGCAACTACGGTATATCTTCCTTCCGTAGCCTACAACTACTATGGCTGGTACAGCATGGTCACTGTCCAGAATATTGGCTCTTCCGCAACTAAAGTCACCGCCACTTTCACTTGTGCTAGCGGGACTACAGGTACATTGGAGTTGGCATCCCTTCCGGCAAACTCTTCCGTAACTTGGCCGTTTAAGACCACAACGCCAACCGGTTTTACTGCAGGAAGCACTCAGTGCGACGGATCCGCGAAGATTGAATCTACCGGTATCGGAAGCAATGCGGCACAGCCGATTGTGGTAATCAACAACCAGAACCAACCGGGTACCGGAGCTACCAATTCCTTCGAAGGCTCTTCCACCGGAGCTACAAAACTTTATGTAACCAGCCTGAGCAACAATTTTTACGGATGGAGCTCCGCCTTGACGATCCGGAAACTCCTCGCCGGAAACACTACTGTGACAGTGGATTACAGCGGCGCCTGGCCAAACAGCACCTGCAATCTTACAGATGCGGTGCCGTCTTGTAAGCTAGTCATGCCGGCAATCCAGCCAACAACCGGACGTTATTCCGCCGTTCTGACCACCAATAACAGCTATCCTCTCTTGGCCATCATCGGGACGACTAACGGAGGTCTTTCCGGAGCCGTTCGGGCTATCGACAGCAGCACAGCAACCAATACGGTAGCGGCTCCCAATGTGGCCAAGAGTTACTATGGTTGGGGTTCCGCAATCACCTGCCAGAACGTGAGCACGACTCCGACCACGCTGCACGTCGAATACGCTGGATACGCAGCCAACGCCTACAATACGGCTACCACCTTGAATGAGGGGGAAAGCACCCAGATTGTGCTTTCCACGGAGAGCTTCCTGCCGGCATCCGGCTGGCAGGGCGGAGTCACGGTTACAGCCAATGCCGCAGGCGCCTTAATTGGCTGCGTCGTGGGCAACACCAACTCCGGAAGTGCCAAGGCGGGTGACTGGACCGTCTCCTACAACGCATTTAACAAATAGCGGCCAACCTTTCTTCTTCTCATAAAAAAGCCTCCCGTTCTGGGAGGCTTTTTTATTTTTTTCTGGCAATAAAGGTTACATTGGTTGCCAATTTGAATCGGTCCATCATCCACAGAAACGGGAATAGCAGCAGCCTTGAAAAGAGCGAATCATATGTCCTTTTGAAAGTCTTGCTTAACCACGGCATGGACTGCTCCCAGGATTGTGACCAAAAATCCAGATTATGCCTCAATTGAGAGTAGCTTCCCGCAATGCATTTTTCCGTTAGGATTTGAAAGCCGTTTTTCACGAGGATATCACGGATTACTTTTCTGGGGAAAATGTGAAGGTGTCTTGGAAGGTCCCAACCGGACCAGAAGCGGCCGAATAAGCGGGCATCCCAGGCCTCGGGATTGGGCACCGTAAACGCTAGAATTCCTTTTCTTTTCAGGAAAAAACTGGCCCTCCGGATATCAGCCAATGGATCCTCTAGGTGCTCCAGAACACACCACATCACAACCGCATCCAAGGATTCCTCATGGTGACTTACGTCTTCAAATTTCCCGACATGAACCGGAATTTCCAGCGTGTTGCGAGTATACCGGGCTGCGGCTTCATTCGGTTCCACCGCATAAAGGTCCCATCGCGAGAAGCGTTTTAATTCCCGTAAAAACGCTCCCGTTCCGCAACCGACTTCGAGCAATCGCCCGCCTGGTTGAAAGCGCTCAATCAACCTCCGCCTTTTCAAGTTCCCAAAGGACTTTATTTTCCCGTTCAACCGGAAAAGCCATGCGGTCCACTTTTTATCGGAAAGCGGCCGACATGGATGCGTAAAACGATAGGAAATGTAGTCTTCCGGGTAGTAGGTCTTTAAGTCAGACCACGGCATGAGAGGATTCTGAAGGTAGGTCCTGCAATTTTTGCATTGTACCAGGCAAAACTCTCCCGGGATTCTGTTGAGACGATCCGGTCCCTGAAAGACCAGGTCGAAATCCTGGGCCCGGCACCAGATACAGGGTCTGTATTTCCCAGGAAGATCCTTCCTAAACTGAGGCTCGGCCGTACTCATTTTCGTTTTAAAAACTGAGTCAGCCGAACCATTTGTGAAAGGGGAAAAACATCCTTGCGCAGCCAAACCAGCGAGCGACGAAAGTAGTAGGCGTACCGGATCACCCGGGAATCTTCACGCAGAGACTGAATCATTCCTTCCGTGATGATTTGCCCATTGTGGCAATGGTCTCCCTGGTTGACCAGACGAATTTCATGGACATTTCCCGAGCCGGGAAGAGGTATGTAATGGAGCGTTTTCAATCGACTTCGATCGATAACCCAGATTCCGCCATCATCCCAAAAGCGGCGGTTTCGCGAGCTGTGTGCGGATTTGCCCACGAAAATATATTGGTCAGAGGAGGATAATCCTCGGGTAAAAACCGGCTGCTGATCCGGCTGCCACAACAGCCGGTTTTGCTGCACCTCATGCAGCGTACCGGCTTTTGAATTACAGATTACCTGGCCGTATTCGCATTCCCAAACATTATGGGCCCAATTCGCTCCGCATTCACGGGAGCCAAGGACATTAAGTTCCGGCCAGGAAAGCTGGAAGATCCGAGAAGGTTTTTCGTAGTTGTGAGCGACTACCAGCACCTTGTCTTTCTCGCGGTGAACGCTGTTGAAGTGATTCCCAAATCGTCCCTTGTTTTTATTATCAAACCTTAACTCATTCAGAAAAACATCTCTTTGAAAAACGGCATTTTCGTCAAATACCGATATGCAATTCCTGCCGGTGTTGGTCACCAGCAGAGAATCACCGACCCATTCAACCTGGTGAGGCTGGCTCAGCGTCCGTTCCGATTGCTGCCGTAGGCCTTTTCCGGAAAATATTTTTACCCTGCCGGCAGTGGTAGTCAACGCTATGGAATCGTTTTTTGAGCTAATCCCGTAATAATAGCCGTCTCCCAGGCGCACAATTTCAGTCTGCCCAGACATGGGATCAACCTTAAAAATGTGCAGGGGAGTGCTGACCAAAAGGTAGGTTTTAGGGAAACCGGAAGGCATCATTTAGGCTACTCTTTCTTCCAAAGAATTTTGGATCTGGCGGATTTCATCCACTAAATCCGATTTTTTCAGCAAAGACAAGAAAAAAAAGCTATAAACACTCAAAACCACTGGCAAAACAAGCATCATTCGGCTCAATTCGGACATCTGGGGAAGCATTGGGCTGATTCCTATCAAGGTGAAAAAGGTAACCGTGGCCGGTTTTAGAACCTTGAAAAAACTCCTGCCAAATGGATGGATTCGGAAATGAGTAAAAACTTGAATAAGTCGAAGCAGGTTGAAAAAAGACAAAGCAATCGCCGCGGCACATGCCGCTCCCAAGGCACCAAAGCGAGGAATAAAATACCAATCCAGGCTCAATGAAAGAAGAATAGTAAGGAATATATCCAATAAATTCAAACGATTATGCCGGGTCATTATCAAGAATTGACCCGCCGGACCCGTGATCAGATAAGAAAGCTGAGCCATTGCCATAACGCGTAGAACCGCTGTCCCCTGCCGGTAAGCAGGAGCAAAAATGGCCAGGACCGTCGGCGCTTCAACGAAAACTATTATCCAAAAGGGAAGAGTAATCAGCAATTGGCAATACGTTACGACCTGATACAGTGAACCAAAGGAATCCAGACGATTCCTTCCGAACAGCTCCGCGATATAGGGGGCCAACACAGTGGTAATGGCAATGAAAAAAACCAACAGGACGGAAGCAACTCTGTAGGAGATGGAAAATAGTCCGACTTCCTCACTGGTAGCAAGCCATCCAAGCATGAATATTTCCGTAAAATTGTTCATATTATTTAGCAGGGAGGCCCCTAACATCGGCCCGGAAAAGCCCCAAATATCCCTATAGATTCTTTTTCCAACAATATTTACCGGCCACTTTATCCCATGGGCAATAATAACTATAACCACTATGGCCCCCAGAACAAAGCCGAGGTTGTAAGCCTTTCCGCCCAGCGCCAGGTCGCCCCCTGAGACCCGAATTGCGGTTGCAAAGGCTGCCAGCCGGATCGCGGGTACCAGCATCTGTTCCACCCATACGGCCGGCCACATTTTTTTATACCCCAGTAAAATGGCCGCCCCCAAACGTGTGAGGACAAAACAGGGCAATCCCAGCGTGAGCACCTGAAGAACAGGAATTAGCTCCGGCTTGTGAAAAACTCCGCGGGCAAGGCTGGGGATGCCCGCCAGAAATAAAGGCAGGGCTACGGCCCACCCTCCCACAGAAATAGCGAGGGCACTACGGATCGCTCCCGTTTCGCTCCCACGATCCTGCCTTGCGGAAAAAAAGGGGATATAGTAGACCATGGACCGGTCTAAGCCGAAGGTCAGGATTAATCCCAGGAACGCCGAAAAGGTGAGAGCCAGATTAAAAGTACCTACCTCAGCCAAAGAGCAGGTTCGCACCAGGACGACCTGCAGCAAAATGTTGACACCGGTTTGAAACACTGTCCCAACAATTTGACTGCCGCTGCCTAAGGCAAGTTCCTTCAGACTTGTATTTTTCAAAGCAATGGGAGCGCTCGGACAACCGGATTTGTCAGGGAACCTGAATCGTATCCAATTCGATGGTTGTATTAAGGTCGGCCGCGGTGACGTTCACCAGTACATAATCGCTCTTTTTCCATTTCCGGGCTGGCACCTGCTGTCCGGTCGTGGCAATGATCACCACGGCATACAGGCCAGGATCGACATTACTGAAGGAAAATTCCCCGATGGTTTCATCTACTTCGGCCTGGATCGCATCTTCCGCCTTGAACTCCGGGACGGTGACTATATTCCTGGCTTGATCGAGACGGACGAGGTAAACGCCTTCCTTTTTAGGAGAGACCATCATGAAATTCGTGAGAAACAGAATTCCGTGAATGGTGGCCTTGCCGGGATTGGATTGCCTGAAGGTCCTCTTCCCTTCCGCGGCGACCGGTTTTGCGATTTCGGTTTCAATACTTGCCTCCGAAGCCGCGACCGGTACCTGGCTGACTGTCGGGGGGCCTACTTTCTTTTTCGAAGCCGCACTGCAACCCATGGTTACCAGAATGCTCGTCACAAGAAACAAAAATGCCCAATATTTTTTCATTGTTTATTGCTCTTCCCGTTGTCCGTTCCCTGAATTATTTGCCGGCAGAGTCCATTCCGGGAATTTGCCCCAAAGGTTTCTGCAGCCCCTCCATGATTCCAAGCCGAAAGTGCTTCCAGTACTTCCCGTTTCTTTTAAAAACAAATTCCCGCAGCACCATATAACCGATATGGATGGCCAGAGAAAGCAAAACAGGATGTCCGTGGCGACGATAAAAGCGAACGGAACTTGCCGCCCAGGTGCGCCAGAAAAGAGGAGAAGTCGGCCCCTGGGTGGTCCTGGAAATTTTATGCCACATTTTGGCTGTGGGTACATAGCGAATCAGCATTCCGCAGGCACGGATCCGCTCAGAGAAATCCCAGTCATCAAAAATAAAAAAGTATCCCGGATCAAATAACCCCGCCTTTTCGAATGCCGCCTTCCGGATGAGCAAGCCGCAGCTCGGCGCATAATCCAGATCCCGAGGTTCGTCGGCCGCGTTTTTTCTACGGCTGGTCATTAATATCGCCGGCGGAAACCGACGGTACTCGCCCCCGCAGGACCAAACTTCATTTTCCGTACCATAACAGAGAACCTTTGGCATCAGAATGCCTATCTGTGCATCCTGTTTGGCAATGTCGAGCAGGCAATCCAGCAGGTCCGGAGGGACCACCGTGTCATTATTCAACATGAAGATAAAATCGGCGCCGTCATTCAGAGCATATTGAAAACCCACGTTATAGCCAGATGGAACGCCAAGATTTTGAAAATTTTCGATCACCGTGACCTCGGGAAACTCCTTGCGTACAAGGTTGGAAGTCCCATCGGTGGATCCATTATCGACCAATACAATCCTGAACCGGGGATACGCCAGCCTGGCAACCGAGGCCAGGCATTCCTGGGTGTCTCCATAATTATTGAAGGAAAGGATTACAACGTGTATTAAAGGGAACGGTTGGCATTGGACCAGGGGAGCCGTCACTGGCATCATTACCTCCAGGGGCTGCATTCGGCCGGCAATCAGGGCCACCGTTTCTGCAGCCTGAGAAAAGTTGTCATCCACCTCCCGATGGCGAAATTCTGAGGCCCGACCCAGAAGGTAGAGGTTATCATATCGGTTAAAAAAGCTCTGAGCGTCTGAGAGAACCTGGTTGTACTTTCGCTGATAAACGGGATAGGCATGGTTCTCTCGGATCACCATCGAATCAAGTAATTTGCCTTCCGGAAGAAATTTCACCCGGACCAAATCCTCTATAACCTTGCCAACGGGATCATGGTGTTTTTGCGTCACTTCTGCGCAAATTACAGTGCTGTCCGGAGGCTTATCCAGCTGACTCATGTTTTTAAATTCTACCAGGCGGTTGATGGCGATATCATCGTCGATGAAATACACCCAGTGGTTATTCGAAACCATCGGCTGGCCAATGTGCAAATAAACGGCATCCACTTTTTGAAAGGCCAAGTCGACCGGGTGGCCCAGCAGTCGCCCGGTCACCGTAATGGGCAGCGTGGAAATGAAGTGATCGGCGGCGATTTGATGAACCTGACCCTGGCGTTCTACTTCCATGCTGAAGACCTTCGTGTTTTCATACGTCAGCCCACGCAGCCGGGAATTCAATAAAACCTTATCCTGGATCTCCGCATAGAGCCGGTCGACGATCGCCCCGTAAGCCCCGTGCAAGGGATAATAAAAATATTGAAATTTGTTTTTTGTGTTTTCAAAGAATTTATCCAGCGGATTGGCAAGGCGAACTTTTTGCTGCCCCCAGAGGGAGGAAACCTCCGCTCCGGATATGCCGAACAGCTTTTCGGTATAGGGACGAAAAAAAAGCTCATAAAGATACCGCCCATAGCGAGACACAACGAAATTTTCAAAATTATCCTGGGGAAGATGCCTGTTCCGGATGAGGAAGGATCCCAGCATTTGTAAATTCCGAGGAAGGCTCTGTCGTCGCACCAGCTCCAGCACGTCGAGGGGATCCCTCATCGGCTTTCCTTGGAGATACAGGGCGCTGCGTCGAATATGCCGCCCCATGGGCACCAGGTTGAGAAGTTGGGAAAGAATATGTTCATCATGGGTAAAAAGGCGGTGGGCGGCAAAATCGCAGGGGAAACCATTCCACGGGAAGCTTCGGGCAAGACCGCCGACATAAGGCTGCTGCTCAATCACCACAAAATCGATCCCGCGCTGCTTCAACAGGAATCCCGCGCTGATTCCGGCAATACCGGCCCCTAGAATTGCGACCTTAGACATATTCCTGCTTCCCAGGACTTAACCTAAAAATCATGGAGGCTATTATGGCTTGAAATTGGGAGATTGGCATCAAATCCTTTTTAATCCTCAAGGGAGCTTCCGGTTCATTGAGCTTTCCGGGCCTGACTGTTTTTTATCAAATGAGCCGCAACGATTCCCGGCTGATCATTCGCAAGGGAATCAAGCCGGGTAGAGTCCAAAAGGCTTTGATAAATATCGTGGTCGGCTCGAATCGCGAAGTCAATCCAGGAAATCAGCTCGAAATGTGGGATCAGCTTCTGCTTTAACTGAGCTTCCCGTATCTCTACCGGTTCGGTAGGCCGGGGATCGTGATTTACCTCGAGAATGAGCAGCAGGTGAGCCGACGGTTTCAAGACGCGAATTATCTCTGAGAGGGCGGTATCGACATGATCGACATGGTCCAGCGAATTAAAACTGGAAACAAGGTCGAAGGACGCGTCCCTAAACGGAATTCCTTCAACTAAACCATTGACATAGTTCATTTTATGAAGATGAATACCGAGCTTCCAGTATCGGCACACCTCCGGGTCCAGTCCAATTCTCAACAACGCCGTATTCGCCCATTCCAGGCTGCCACAGGGCCCGCAGCCGATATCCAAAACTTTCTTATTTTCATACCAGCTGCTTTTAAGCCCAAAAAAGTCTGTAAAAAAATATGGAAAGTGTCCGTTATGCAGGCCTTTCTTTTTATAGAGCTTTCTCCAAAAACGATATTCCAAGTACCCTTTCAGCTTCCTTTGGAGCAACCAGGGGATAAAGGGCAAGACTGCGGCATAAATCGGTTTTACAAGGCTTTTGATCTTTGGGTGCATGAATCGGAATATCAGCTGGTTGATGCAAAAATTATTTCTCGCTTTGCGTTAATATTTTAAAGAATATTCGAAAGTTGTCAACCCACTCACCTGTTCCGCTTGAACATCACCTACGAAAATTCCTCTCCCTCTTTTTCATGAACTGGTGCAAAATTCAGGGACAACTTTGGAGAATCGTCATGCGGATTTGCTATTTTGGCACCTATCGACCGGAATATATGCGCAATCAGATTAATATGGCCGCCCTGCAGAAAATGGGAGTGGATATCTTCAAATGCCATCAACCGCTTTGGCGAACGGATATGGAACGGATACAGGTGGTAGTGGGCGGATGGAAAAACCCATTATTCTGGATGCGTTTATTCACCGTGTATGTCAGACTGATCTGGCAGTATCTTCGGGTTCCCGATCACGACCTGGTAATCCTTGGATATCCGGGGCACCTGGATGTTTTTATAGCGAAAGCTCTGACTCTGCTTCGCCGCAAGCCCCTTGTCTGGGATGTAATTCTTTCGGTGGTTCAGGTTTCACGGGAAAGAGGATTAAACGATGTTGTTCCCTTTTCCCTGAAACTTCTCCGTTTCGTCGAGGGTATCGCCATACGACTCCCTGATTTATGCATCCTGGACACCCCTTTTTATGTCGAGTGGTTTCAAAACGAATATCATCTGAGTCCAACCGGGGTGCCTTTTGAATATCTCCTCATTGGCGCCGATGACCGTTTTTTCCGGGAAGCTGCGGCGCCGACAATGCCCGAACAACATTCTTCTTCCGGCCGTCTGCGGCGAGTCATTTACTCCGGATCCTTCATTCCGAATCATGGGGTGCCGACCATTCTTGAAGCGGCTCGTCTTTTAACGGATGATCCAACCATTCAATTTGTCTTCATTGGTTCAGGGATAGGGAAAAAGGCGGCCCAAGTCATGGCAGAAAGCTATCGACTTGACAATGTCACTTTCATTGATTGGCTGGACAAGTCGGAATTGATCGAGCAATTGAGACAGGCCGATATCATCCTGGGCGCTTTTGGCAATACCACCCACTCGCGTATCACGATCCATAACAAGATTTTCGAAGGAATGGCACTCGGAAAACCAGTATTAACGGGAGATTCTCCTGCCGTTCGAAAATTTCTGCTCCCGGATGACAACGTTGTGATTTGTCCACAGGCGGACCCGAAGGCATTGGCCTGCTCGATTCGGCAGCTGATTGCCAACCCGGAGCGGAGATATAAGATCGGCCTTCGGGCTCGAAAGTCATTTCTTGAAAAATTTACCCTGGAAGAAGTCGGGAGGAATTACCTGGAAATTCTGAACAGGCACTTCCATTTGCCGATGAAGTCATACATTTCTGATAAGTTATGAGTCTTCGAATCCTGTACCTGCTGACCCAGGACCTGGAGAGTCCCAGCGGCCTGGGACGCTATGCCCCTTTAGCACAGGAACTGGCCCGTCGAGGCCACCGGGTAACCATCGCGACCTTACATTCCGATTACTCCCGTCTCAAAGAAAAAAAGTGCATTCAGGAAAGACTTGAAATTCGCTATGTTGCTCCTATGCACGTGAAAAAACAGCAGGACAGGAAAACATATTATTCCCCGTGGCAATTGCTGGGAGTGACTGCATGGGCATCGGTCGCACTCCTTCGTGCTGTATCCCAAATCCCCGCGGATATTATACATATCGGCAAGCCGCACCCGATGAATAGCCTTGCAGGTTTGCTGGGGAAGTTCCTGAAGGGCGCTTCAACGCAGATCTACCTGGACTGCGACGATTATGAAGCCGGAGTGGGCTTTTTCGCCAGGCCCTGGCAAAAAAAAGTCATTCAATTATTTGAAAATCGAGTACCTCTGCACGTCGACTATGTAACGACCCACACCGATTTCATGCAGCTCTTTCTGCAGCGTCTGGGGGTTTCCCAAAGCCGTATTTTTTATTTACCCAATGGAGTGGATCGCCGACGATTTCTTCCACCGGACCCTGAGGAAGTCGGGAAACTTAGGCATCAATTGGGATTAGCCGAACGGAAGGTGGTACTTTTTGTCGGAAGTCTAAGTCGTCCGGGGCATCCCGTGGATCTGCTTCTTCGCGCTTTTGCCAGGGTCCATTCCGCGCAACCCCAATCCGTCCTGTTGCTGGTGGGCGGCGGTGAAGATTTCCAGAACCTACGAGCCGAAATTGGCCGGACAGGTCTTGGTGCCAGCGTCATTATGGCAGGACGTGTACCCCCTTCCCAAACCGTGCTTTACTACCATCTCGGCGATGTATCTGTCGACCCGGTTCTCGAAGATGGTGCCGCTAAGGGACGCTGCCCTCTGAAACTATTCGAGAGTTGGGCCTGTTCCGTTCCCTATGTCAGTGCTGATGTTGGTGACCGCCGAAAGCTTCTGGGGGATCCGCCCTGCGGATTGCTCACGAAGCCTGCCGACCCATGTGCTTTGGCGGATGCCATTTTAAAGATTCTGCGCCATCCGGACCTTGGTCAAAATCTTTGTCAGCTGGGACGGAGACAAGTGGAATCATTCTACTGGGATCGGTTGGCAGAACAAATGGAGGCAATATATCAGAAGAACCAGCGGAGCCGTTTGGCAAGGGAACAGGGTTTCTAACGAATTATGCAAATGACAGGAAGCGGACACATGGAAAGTCGTCCCAAACCCCCAACCCTGAAATTGGCGCAACTGGGTTTCATTTTCCTTTTGGGACTCCTTCTTCGAATCTGGGGCACTGACTTTTCTTTGCCCTATCTGCATCACCCCGATGAAGGAGCTGTGGTCATGCCCGCACTGAGAGTCCTGGCGACAGGAGATTGTCGCCCCTTTCGCCTGGATTATGGTTCGATTTATATCTATAGTATCACGGCGCTATCCGTTCCCTACTATCTTTACGGCTATTGGCTTGGCTACTTTAAAAGCACAGCAGACATTCCTATTTTCACTTCCTTCAATGACGTCTGCCGATACCCTTTTCCGAAATTTTACCTTCTTCCGCGCCTATTGACCGCTATCATCGGCAGTCTGTCCATTCTGGTGGTTTTTTTACTTGCGCGGCGCATTACCTCCGAACAAGGGGCTTTGGCATCCAGTCTTTTCCTTGCCCTGGAACCGCTCCATGTGCGGAACTCCCATTTTGCCACGACGGATGTCCCGATGACATTTCTCGTGCTTTTAGCCATAAACAGGATGCTGGCCTTTCAAGAGAGCGGAAAAAGAGATGACTTCCTCTGGGCCGGATTCTTTTGCGGCCTTGCCGCTTCCACCAAATTCACTGCCGGACTTTTGTGCCTTGGCCTTGTTTGGGCTCACATTTTCCGATCCCGGACGCCAAAGGATCTGATCGATAGAAGAATCATTCTCGGAGGGGTGGCAACAGCCGGTGCCTTTTTGCTGGGTACTCCCTATGCAATGGATTTTTCATATTTCCTGAATTGGCTTACCAGCAACTCAAATTATTATGCGAATGGCCTGGGGAAGATGGAGGAGCCGTCCTCCTTTCTCTATTACTGCAAAACGCTCTGGGATTCAAATGCTCTGCCTATTCTGACGGTTGCCATCCCCGGTGTTTATTCCTTGGCAGCCAAGTGATGGAAAAAAGCCCTGCTGTTCCTTTTCTTTCCGGTCGCGCATCTTACGCTGTTTTCCCTCCAGGCGGCACATTATTCGAGACACCTGGTTCCCTTCGTGCCCTTTCTGGCTATCGGTGCGGGAGCAGGAATAATTCACGTAAAGGAGCAGTTTTCAAGACGGTTTTTGGTCCGAAAATCCTTGTTCGCCTGCTCTGCAGGCTTGGCGGTATTATTGCTTTCCTTGCCTTGGCTGGCAGGGTCTATTCAAACCAGCTTCCTTCTAGGTCGGGAGGATGTTCGAACGGTTGCCCTCAATTGGTACCTGAAAACAATACCCCCCGGCCTGAAAACTGCATCGGATTGGATGGGGCCTTCTTTCAGCTGTATTCCAAATCAGATTTATCGAAGCTGGAATCCGGGGGAACATGATGCGCAATGGTATGTCGATAATGGTTTTTCTTACCTGGTTTTGAGTGAAGCTCTTGTGAAAGACCCGAACCGAACGATCCTGGCCGCTGAAAATTACCGTCAATTTTTCATCAAATTTGCCATCATGAAGGAATTTTCGGGACCCCAATTGGGCTTCGCCGATCGGAAAATATGGATTTTTCGTGTTCCAAGCCAGCTCGCCCCCACTAGCAGAAAAAACAGTCCGCTAGGGTAACCGAACTTTTTCACCATGGTTTTCAACGGCCGGCAGCGATAGGGTCAGCCGCGCCATGAACTCCTTCAGGGACAACGAGAAAAGGCCGTCGCTGGCGGTTCCTCCCAGCAGCACACCCTGGGGCTCCGGCTTGATCCACAAGCTGCAAAGCTTTATTTTCCAGCCCGGATAGCGGTGCCACGAGGCGCCCTGGTCGGTGGAATAGACCAAGCCATCCGTATAATTATCGGTGGCCAGAAGGACAGATACCACCTCGCCCTTCCGTTCCTGGCCTCTGCCTGCCGACGGCAGCGGAAAGCAGGCCATCAGGGCGGCATCCACCCCGCCCAGATCGTCAGACACCCTTTCCCAGGTCTCTCCACGGTCGGTGCTGCGGAAAATCCCCAGGCGGGTGCCCAGCAGCCAGGGCCCCGCATCCTCAAACGGGCAGACCATCGATTGCACCGGAACCTCCGGCAGCCCCTGGCGGGAAATTCGCCAGGTTTTCCCAAGATCTTCGCTGACCTGAACGCGTCCCATGGCTCCCGCAAGTAAGTATATCTTCCCCTGGGATGTAGAAGCCAGCGAGAAGATGGGGCTGTTGCCCTCCGAACCGGTTTGGAATGGCTCCAACCGCCAGTTCAGGCCATCCTCGGATAGGAACAGCCCTTCCTGGCCGGCGGCCAGGACCAAGCCATAGGAGCGGATTGGAGCATAGAATAAGGCGTTGATTCGGCCCCGCACCTGGGCGGAAGGGAGCTTGCGCCAGGCCTCGCCGGCCTCTTCCCGGAGAAAAAGTCCATCCGAGGTCCCTGCCAGAGTGGCTTCCCGGGGGCTGCTGAGCCTGAGGAGCGCAAAAACCTCCTCCGGAACTTCTGACGGATTCAGCTTTTCCTTGCTCCAGTTTTGCCCGTGATCCCGGGTGGTATAGGCCCCGCCCTCCCGGTAGTCGTCCGGCATGCCGATGGTAATTTCCGCCGGCTTCCAGACATCGGAGCTGATCGCGGAAATCCGATGGTGGATGATTCCCTTGTTGCTTGGCTGAAAGGAAATACCGCCGTCGTCACTTTTCACCACCCCGTCGTCTTCGACTGCCAGAAAGATAACCTTTTTATCGGAAGGATGAACAACAATATCGTGAATGATCTTTTTGTCGCCGAAACAGAACGTCCAGCTTTTTCCCGCATCGACACTTCGGTAAAGACCGCTGCTGGAACCGGCGTAAAGCACCGAGCCATCCGCGGAAGCCCCCAGGCTGATCACCCGCCGGCTCATCCACTGGAAATTCCCTTTTTGATTCAAGAGGGTCCGCCTCCAGGATTCGCCTCCGTCCGTGCTCCGGTAAATTCCAGAGCAGGCAGTCAGCAGGATTGTTTTCCCGGAGGAATCCAGGCTCAGGACCCGGAAGACATCCGAATCCGGATTGATCCCCTTGCTGGTTAACTCCCAGTTCTGTCCCCCGTCCGTGCTGGCATAAAGGAGCCTTCTTGTCCCCGCCAGAAGGCGCTCCGGCTGATTCGGGTCAAACCACATGGTTTTAACGCCGTTGTCCAGAGAGCCGCTGCCTTCCAACAGGCCCCAGCTCGCCCCCCGGTCTTCGGAGCGGAGAATTCCTTCGAGTGTGACCAGGTGCCACCGGCTCGGATTGCCTGGAGAAAGCAGCAGATCCCGGACGCCCGCGCCTTCCTGGCGATGAAACAGCTCCGTCCAGGTGGAACCGGCATCTCCGGAATACAGCACGATGCCTCCCGAGGACCTGCGCAGCCAGGCGACCACCCAAAGCGAACCGGGGAAACGAGAATCCGTCACGATCCTCTGAACGACGGCTTCCTCCTCCTCCAGGCCTGTTTCCAGGCGTTCCCAGGACTGGCCCCCGTTGGAGCTCTTATAAAGGCCGCCTTCATCGGTACCGGCGAAAAGAATCTCCGGTTTTTCCGGCAAAAGAGCGACGGAGCGGATGTCCCCGCCCGGCGGGCCGAGCCACTGAACCGGCGGCAGCTGATTCTGAGCCGGCAAGTCACAGCAAAGGAAAACCAGAAAAAGGAACAGCCCCCGAGGGACAAGATCCGATTGTTTTCCGCGGCAGCGGTTCGAGAGATATGGCGTCATGCGTGCGGATCCGGTGGGTTTCGCCAACCGGCCTGATGGCGGATATTGTAACCAGCGAGGCGCCGGAGGGAGGAAACCAGGTTCCATCGCCTCGCCGTCCCCAGGGTGTCAGGGAATGAAGAGCTCCAGTTCCACCCGCCTGTTTTTCTTCCGGTTGGCGAGGGTGGTATTGGGAGCAATGGGTTTGGACGTACCGCCGTTTTTGACGGTCAGGCGGGATGCATCGATATGATGGCTGACGGTCAAGTACTTTTTGACCGCCTCGGCCCGTTCCTGCGCGGAGCTTTCCGCAATGGCCCGCGATCCGAATTCGTCGCTATAGCCGGTTATCACGGCCCGGATGCGTGGATCGCTCTGCATTTTCAGCGCCACGTCATCCAGGCGGCCCTTGGCAATATTGTCCACCCGCAGCGGATCCATTTGCAGCTGGATTCGCTCGCGGACGTGAATGAGGCAGGTGTGCACTGCAGAACCCTTATGGTTGTCCAGAGCCCGCACCGTGATTACATAGCTGCCTACGGCCAGACCCTGGGCGCGAAATACGATCTGATCCCCGGCTTTTTCCAGAATGCCGGCGCTGGCCGACCACTCGAGGGTGATCGGATCATTCTCCGGATCGCTGACTACGGCCCGAACCACGGTCTTGTCTCCGCTGAGCAGATCCGCCCGGTCCAGCTCACAGCGGACCACGGGTGGCCTGTTGGCCAGTTCGGGTTCTTTCACCGTGACCACCGCCCTGCTTTGGGCCGTAGCGTCGCCGTCGCTGACGGTGACCAACACGGTGTAATCCCCTGGATTTCTTCCCGTGGAGCCGAAGGTCAGTTCCTGGTTGTTGGCCGTAACCTTTTCTCCCTCGATGGTCCATTCATAGCGCAACGGATCCTGATCGGGGTCCGAGGCAATCGCCTTCAGAAGGGCGCTTTCTCCCTGGGTAACCGTTGTCCGCTCCGGCTGGATCTGTACCACCGGCGGTTTGTTACGCTTGAGCACGGTTATCTGCTTGGAACAGGTCCCGGTGTCACCGCGGTTGTCTTTTGCCGTGACCGTAACTGTATAGGTGCCCGGGGTTATGTTCTCCGCATGAAAAACAATATTGGGCCCTTCCCCTTCCAGCCGTCCGCCGGTCGTCGACCAGGTGTAAGTAAGCCGGCTGTTGTAGTCGGCATCTATGCCGTGGGCGCTAAGCTGGGTGGTATCTTCCTGGAGAATCTGGCTGGATTTCACGTTGCAGCTGACGACAGGAACCGCATTCTTGCGCTTCTGGTAGGCGACCTGGACCGTGAAGCCATGATGATCTTCGGAATATGTGTTCTGGGCAGGATCGGTATCGGTAGAGTTGATGAAATGGCGATATCCGCCGCCGACGAATAACCAGTCCGTCGGGAAAAAGCGCACCCCGCCGAACAGATCGACCGGATTGATCGGGCCGGCAATGGGGGTTCCCTGACCGACATACGTCGTATTGTTGACCTCAAAAACACCCTGAAACCGCCCCTTGTTCGGAGCATTCAAACCGAAACCCAGCCGCAGCGAATCGCGAAGATCCAGTGTCATGCGGTCATTGGCTCCCGGGTTGCCCACGAAAGTGTAGCCGACATTCGTATGAGTACCTACCGGTCCGAAATGCTTGGAAACGATCACATCCATACCGCCATCCAGCTCCCCCGTTCCCCTTCCGCGCCGGAGGGCCTGCGGATTTCGGGCACTTGGGATTTTCAAGAATCCACGGAAGGCCAGACCGATCGGCTCGCCGCGCTCTTCCGACAGCACATTGAACTTCATGCCGGTCAGAAAGTCGCCGAACCCATTACCGAATCCACGGTTCATAAAGGGAAAATCGTGATTAAAGCGATAGCGCCAGGGCAGATCGTAACCCAGAGGCCTGGTCGGAGGAGGAAGATATTTCCCATCCAGGTCGACGGACTGGTTAAAATTGGCAACGGCAAACAATTCCCATCGATCTAGAACCCCCATGGTGAAAGAAACCGGGTTGACGCTGACATCGATGTCGCCGGGATCGCGATCATAATTGTGATACCCGACAGTCACCGCGAATTCTCCCTTTTTCAAGGTATCTGCCGTGAAAATAGTGAAAAGCCCCGTGCTTCCGTATATTGTTGAGGAGAATGGTCCGCGGGACATTTCCGCCTGCTGGGCTCTCAGCGAGCAGAGCATGAATAAAATCATCATGCCGGTGAGCAGGCTATTTTGTTTTGGGATTTTCATGGAAATCCTCCTTAATTGCCGGTCTTCCTTCCCAGAATGATTCATCTTATGGATTCCTGATGCTTCGAGTATAAGCGCTGCCCCACTCCTTTGTCAATATAATTATAAAAGATTTTTCTAATATCAATGGTTATTTATACCACAACAGTAAATGTATTTTATTAAGATAAAATTCCGACCTTTTTCTTCTTTTCCCATCTTCCCATGTTCGAATGCATCCTTATGTTCTTCCTTCCCGTATAGAGACTTGGGTTCGTACCGAATGGGCAAAAGAGCGGATACCGTACCGTTGCGCTGGGCCGTGGCTTGGTGAGGCTCCGCGTAAACCGGCACAGGACCGTTATGTCGAGGCAGGAGTGCGGCAAAGGCACGTCAGAGGTGACCCGGCAATAAGTCCCCTCCCCATCCGAAAGGAGATGATTGTTTCTTTCTGGCTTCCCGATCTTCCCGTCTTCCTGTGAAATGATTGGGCACACAGGAAGAAAGGCGGAAGGACTTGCCGAAGGCAGAAGCGATGCTGCCGACACTTCCGTCAGCATCTTCTTGCCGGGCCGTCGGAAAAGAAAGAAGGAAGGGTGAGCGGCGGATCTACAGTTCGGCGAACTGGGTCATCCGATGGAACTCATGGTAACGTTCCGTTATTTCCGGAAAGGTCAGCTCCGTCAACCGGTTCAAGCCGAACTTCTCCACACAGAAGGACGCCATGACGGATCCGCACACGGCGGCTTTCTTCAGGCTTTCGAAATCATCGGTATCGGCACCAGCCAGGTATCCCATAAAGCCACCGGCGAACGAATCCCCGGCACCTGTGGGGTCCATGACCTCTTCGACCGGGAAAGCCGGAACAAAAAAACGCATCCCGGGACCCACCAGGCAGATCCCGTTTTCCCCGCGCTTCATGACCAGAATACGCGGTCCGAGAGCCAGGACCTTCCGGATCGCCTCGGGAAGAACCTCCGTCCCCGCCAGCTCGCAGGTTTCCTGGTCATTGATAATCAGGATATCGATCTGCTTCAGGGTCTCGAGCAGGGCGGCTCTCTCCCCGCTGATCCAGTAGTTCATTGTATCGCAGGCCACCAGGCGCGGCCGGTGTACCTGCTGGAGCACATTGGACTGCAGACCGGGATGGATGTTCCCCAGAAAGAGGTACTCGCTCCGGGCGTAGTCAGGCGGAATTTTAGGGGAAAAATCGGCAAAAACGTTCAGCTGGGTATCGAGGGTGGTTCGGTAGTTCATATTTCGGCTGTATTCGCCGGCCCAGCGGAAGGTCTTCCCCGGAACCCTCTCCAACCCCCGCAGATCGACTCCCTTGGAGCTGAAAACCTGGAGATTGCTTTCTGGAAAATCGGACCCGACAACCGCTACCAGCCGAACCTCTGTGAAATAGCTGGCCGCCACGGAAAAATAGGAGGCGGATCCTCCCAGTATTTCGGGGGCATCCCCGAATGGAGTTTTGATGGAATCGAAAGCAACGGACCCAACAACCAGAACCGACATCGTTATCCCCCTTCTTTTGGCGATCAATCAGCTCGTTTCTGCAGGTATTTATCCAGAATCGGCTTAAGCTTTTGTATGGTTTCCGCAGTAACAATGCCGAGGTCCGTCAGGAGCGAGGACCGCAGGGCACTCTGGCAGCAGCAGGCCGCCGGCTCCGCCAGCCGGCCGATGGCGCTTCGCAGGATGCTCCGGGCATTCTCCGCATTCTTATGCAGATTGGAAATCAGCATTTCCGTGGTCACCGGTTCCTCTTCCGTATGCCAGCAGTCGTAGTCGGTAACCATCGCCAGCGTGGCATAGCAAATCTCCGCCTCCCTGGCCAGCTTGGCTTCCTGCAGATTGGTCATGCCGATCACATCCATTCCCCACGACCGGTAGACGTGGGATTCCGCTTTGGTGGAAAAGGCCGGCCCTTCCATGCACAGATAGGTGCCTCCTTTTTTCACGGGAATGCCTGCCTGGGCGGCACATTCGGAAACCTTTTGCACCATGTCGGCACAGATCGGTTCGGCAAAGGAGATGTGGGCTACCAGGCCCTCTCCGAAAAAGGTGGAAATCCGCCCGCGGGTCCGGTCGAAAAACTGATCCGGCATGACGATATCGAGAGGGCGGTGCTCCAGTTTCAGGGAACCCACGGCGCTCACGGCAATAATCCGCTCCACTCCCAGGGATTTGAAAGCCCAGATGTTGGCGCGAAAATTCAATTCCGATGGCAGAATTCGGTGGCCCCGGCCATGCCGGGCTAAGAAAGCAACCGGTACCCCCTCCAGGTCGCCGAGCAGAAAGGCGTCCGAGGGCGCTCCGTATGGTGTTTCCACAGCCATTTCACGCTGGTTTTGAAGACCTGCCATTCCATATAAACCGCTTCCGCCGATAATCCCAATTCGCGCATGAATCATGAAGTTTCTCCTGTCCTCAATCTAGGCTTTCCGGTGTCTGACCCGTTCGGCTGACCGGCCAACGACTGCGGATACGTTATTTCCAGTCCTTGTCGTCATCGTCGTAGTAGTCGTCGTCGTCGTAATCCTCGTCGTAATCGCTATCGTATTCTTCTTCGTAATCCTCATCCCCGTCGTAATCTTCTTCGTCGTCTATTTCGTCATCCTCGTATTCGTCGTCTTCGTCATCCAGATCCAATACAGCCAGCTCGATCGGATTTGTGTCCGTTATTTCCAGTTCCGCATTGCACTCAGGGCAGGTAAATATGTCACCTTTCTCATACCCTTCAAATTCTTCATTATCCATTTCCGTATCACATCCCGGACAATTCGGCATGATCAAACCTCCATTATCGATACGTGGTTAAGAGATTTTAGATCCTATAAAACGGAGCTAATTATTACCATGGCGTAAAAACAGAGTCAATTGGTTTTTGCTCGAAAACATAGTCTATTTATAGCGCACAAAAGCAGGAATGCAAGCCTTTCCCGGTAGGATCGGCTTATTTTTATGCTAATATCTTAACTTGGATGGAAAGGCGACACAATTATGAACCGTAATTACTCCCTTGCTGGCCCCCGCCCGGACCATACGCCGGAGCGGGCCGATTTTCGGAACGGTCGGATGATCTCCCGGTTGTTCCTGGTTTTCCTGGCTGTCATCCTGCTTTCCGGAACCGGGTCCGCCCAGAACGCCGGAGGTGCGGCCGAGAAGAAAGAGAGCCAGGAACAGGCTCCACCCCCAAAAAATCCGCCGGGCCGTCCTCCGCGGGTGGAGGAACCCGAACCGGAAATCAAGGGTCGGGCACAGATTTCCGTGGACGTGTCCCTGGTCAACGTGGACGTGACGGTTCGCGACAAAAAAGGCAATCTGATCACCGGTTTGCAGGAATCGAACTTCGTCCTTTATGAGGACGGGGTACGACAGCAGGTCAGGAATTTTGCCGCCGTGGAAGCTCCGATCACCGTGGTTCTCCTGATCGAATTCAGCCGCCAGGTCGACTGGCTGATTCGCGATGTCCTCGAAGCCGCCTACGGATTTATCCGTACCTTGCGCAAGGATGACTGGTGCGCCATTATCGGCTACGACATGCGTCCCACGATCATCACCGACTTCACCCAGAACAAACAGGAGCTGTACGACGGCATGCGCCGCTTCAACTTTCCGGCCTTCTCGGAAAGCAATCTGGCCGACGCCCTGTATGACTCCCTGGACCGCGTGCAGGAAATGGACCGGCGCGTGGCCGTGGTGCTGCTCAGCACCGGGCTGGACACCTTCAGCAAAATTACCTACCAGCAGGTCATGGACAAAGCCAAGGCTTCCAACGCCCCGATCTACACCCTGAGCATGGGGCAGACGCTCCGGATCTGGCTCGATGCCAGAGGGTACCTCTCCCCGGAGCAGAGGCTGGATTTCCTGCAATCGGACAACCGCCTCCGGACTTTTGCCAAACTCAGCGGCGGACTGTATTTCGAACCCCGTTTCGTTACCGAGTACCCCTCCATTTTTCAGACCATTTCCGCTTTCCTGCGAAACCAGTACAGCATTACCTACGTATCCAGCAACACGGCCAAGGATGGCAAGTACAGAAAAATCAAGGTGGATGCATCTGCAGACATCGATCGGGACGGCAAACCGGACAAGCTGACCCTGAGTTACCGGGAGGGATACGTCGCCCCGAAGCCCTGAGAACGCTATGAAAACACGATACCTCGTTACCAGCGCCCTGCCCTACGCCAACGGTCCTTTGCATCTCGGCCATATTGCCGGTGCCTATCTGCCCGCCGATATTTTCGTCCGCTTCAAGCGCCTTTGCGGCGAGGAGGTCCTCTTTATCTGCGGAACGGACGAGCACGGCGTGCCGGTCACCATTCGCGCCGAACAGGAGGGAAAAACGCCCCAGCAGGTCGTGGACTTTTACCACGCCCAGATGAAAAGCAGCTTTGAACACCTGGGGATCGGTTTCGATAATTTTTCCAGGACTTCCCTCCCCGTTCACCACGCCATGTCCCAGGCCTTTTTCCTGCGGCTTCTGGAAATCGGGGCGGTGCACCCCAAGACGGAAGAGCAATACCACTGCACCCGCTGCAGCCGTTTTCTTCCGGACCGCTATATCCATGGAGAATGCCCCTACTGCCACGACCTGCGCGCCCGCGGCGACCAGTGCGAAGCCTGCGGGAAATGGCTGGACCCCAAGCAGATCGTGGGCCCGCGGTGCGCCCTTTGCGGCTCCACCCCGGTGATTACCGGCACCCGGCACTGGTTTCTCCGCCTGGGCCTCTTCCAGGAAAAGCTGCGAAACTGGCTGGATTCCAAAACGCAGTGGAAGGACAACGTCAAGGAGTTCTGTGCCGGCTGGTTCCGGGAAGGCCTGGGAGACCGGGCCATCACCCGCGACATTGACTGGGGCATCAAAGTCCCTCTACCGGACACAGACGGAAAGGTTCTGTACGTCTGGTTCGATGCACCGATCGGCTATATCAGCTCGACCGTGGAATGGAGTTTGAAACAGGGAAAGCCGGACCTCTGGAAGGACTACTGGCAGAACCCGGAAACCCGACTGATCCATTTCATCGGCAAGGACAACATCGTTTTCCACGCCATGGTCTGGCCCGCCGTGCTGATGGGCCAGGAGAATTACGTTCTTCCCAGCGAAATCCCGGCCAACGAATTCCTGACCATCGAAGGGGACAAGCTCTCCACCAGCCGGAACTGGGCCATCTGGGTGGATGAATACCTGGCCGAGTTTCCTCCGGATCCTCTCCGCTACTGCCTGGCAGCCAATGCACCGGAGAACAAGGATTCCGATTTTTCCTGGAAGGAATTTCAAAACCGGAACAACAGCGAGCTGGCGGACATCCTCGGAAATTTCGTCAACCGTACCCTCAGCTTCCTGCAGAAGTACCAGGACAACAAGGCTCCGGGAATCCATTCGCCCGATGAAGCGGATCGGCAGGCCCTGGGCATGATTGAGGAGGTCACCCGCAAGGCAGGAGAGGCTTTTGCCGGCTTTGAAGTGCGGCGGGGCGTGCGGGAATTGATGGAGCTGCCCCGCTGCGGCAATAAATACTTCGCGGACAAACAGCCCTGGGCAACCCGAAAGACGGATCCCATGCAATGCGAGACAACCCTTGCCGTCTGCCTGAAAATGATTACCGCCCTGGCCGTTCTGATGGAGCCGGTGTTGCCTTTTGCCGCCGCTGACTTGAAACGCCAGCTGGCCCAGGACGACCTGTTCGCCGGGATCCTCTGGGAGGACATCCCCAAACTGGCCATACCCCCGGGAAAGCCACTGGGAAGCCCGGGAATCCTGTTCCGAAAAATCGAGGACAGCACCATCCAGGCTCAGCTGGATAAGCTTCACGCCATGAAAAAATGAACACCACCCGGAGGGAAGCGCCCTATCACTTTCCCGGCTATTTATGGTATAAACACACCATCCAAATACTATTGACGAATTATGATTGATGATCCAAGGAGAAATCATGGCTGATAACATGGAAGCACTGGGAATGATTGAAACCAAAGGGTTTGTTGCTATGGTCGAAGCCTCTGACGCCATGGTGAAAGCCGCCAAGGTCACCCTGATCGGTTATGAAAAAATAGGTTCGGGCTATGTCACCGCGATCGTACGCGGAGATGTCGCCGCCGTCAAGGCCGCTACGGACGCGGGCGCGGCGGCCGCTCGCCGCGTTGGCGAACTGGTCAGCGTGCATGTCATCCCCAGACCGCATTCCAATCTGGATGAGCGTCTCCCGATCAACATCAAGTCGGGCGGAAAATAGACCCATGATCCTGGGTAGAGTCGCCGGGACGGTCGTCGCCACGCGCAAGGATGAGAAGCTTCAGGGAAAGAAGCTGCTGATTGTGCGCACCCTGGATCCCGAAACCCGAAAGGAGTCGGGGTACGTGGTGGCGATCGATACCGTGCAGGCCGGGCGCGGGGATATCGTACTCTGCGTCAGCGGCAGCTCTGCCCGAATGGCTTCGGGTTTGAAAGACCATCCGGTCGATACGGCTATCGTGGGAGTCGTCGACCTGATCGAAATTTAATCTTGCATTCGGGACCCCCGTCGGGTTGGATTTGCTGCCATGCCTGCCGGGGTCACGGGTAGCCTATGCGATTGGCGCAGGTCGTAGGTACAGTGGTATCTTCCGTAAAAAATGAACCCCTGGTGGGCAAGAAAATTCTTTTGCTCAAACACCTGGATCGCCAGGGGCAGGTTACCGGAAGCGCCTTTGTCGCTCTGGACGCGGTCGGCGCCGGCGTCGGAGAAAATGTGTTTTACGTCCGCAGCAAGGAGGCCGCCTTCCCCTTTTTTCCCCAGGAAGCGCCCACGGACGCCACCATCGTCGGAATTGTGGACCGGATTCACCATCCGCAGCCGCCATCATGATACTGGGACGCGTCACAGGAAATGTAGTTGCCTCCCAGAAATACCGGGATTATGAGGCAACCAAGCTGCTGATCGTTCAGCCGATCGAGCTGGACGGCAGCGACTGGGGCGAAGAGGTGGTCGCGGTGGATGGCGTGGACGCAGGTCCCGGGGACCGCGTCCTCCTGGTGCAGGACGGGTTCGCCGCTTCGATGGCCGCCGGTAAATCCATGGCGGCTATCGATATGGCGGTGATCGGGGTTGTGGATGAAGTAAAATTTTTCTAAAGCGAAATATTATGACTTCCCCTGCCAGCCATGCTGTTCCCCACATCATCGCCACCCGGCAGATTCCTGAGGAAGCATACCGGCTGCTGGCTCGCACCGGAAAAGTTCACCAGCCGCCCGGGATAGAGACATGGCCTCCCGAAAAACTGAAAAGTATCCTGAAAACGGCAGTAGCCCTCATTTGCTTTCCCGGCGACCGGATCGATGAGGAGATCATCGCCTCCGGACCGCGGCTGAAGGTCATTGCCTGCGGCTCCGCAAGCTTCGGCAATGTCGACACCTCCTATGCCCAGGCGTGCGGCATCTGGGTGACCAATACCCCGGACATCATGACCGACGCCACTGCCGATCTGGCTTTCGGCCTGCTGCTTTCGGCTGCCCGGCACATCGTCGCCGCCGACCGTTTTCTGCGTCAGGGCAACTTCCGCGGGTGGGATTACTTCCTCTTCCACGGAGTGCAGCTGTCCGGAAAGGTCCTCGGAATCGTCGGCATGGGGCGAATCGGCCAGGCAGTGGCGGAGCGGGCCAAAGGATTCGGCCTGAAAATCCTTTACAGCAACCGCATGAAGCTGACTGCGGAGCGGGAGCGGGAGCTGGGCGCACGCTATGTGTCTTTCGGCCAGCTGCTGCGCCGATCGGATTTCATTTCCCTGCACGTCCCGCTGACCAGCACCACCCATCACCTGATCGGAACCCCGCAGCTGGAGGTTATGAAAAAAGGAGCCATATTGATTAACACCTCGCGCGGCGGAGTGGTCAGCGAGAAAGCTCTGGCCTGGGCCCTGAAAACCGGGAGAATTGCCGCCGCGGGCCTGGACGTTTACGAGCAGGAAACTTCCCTGGAGCGCGAGCTGCTGGACCTGGACAACGTGATCCTTCTTCCTCATATCGGCAGCGCCACCGAGGAGGCCCGCCGGGAAACCGCCATGGCGGTCGTCCGGGATGTTCTCTCGGTCCTGCGCGGAAAGCGCCCCCGGCACCCTGTTGTCGTACCGGAAAAACCTTGACAATTCGAAGCGAACCTCCCCCTCAACGATTTTATTACCTGAGAAAGCCCATGAGCGCCACCCATTATCAACAGGCCGGAGTCGACCTGGAAAAGGCCGCTGCCGTGAAAAGGACGATTCTGCAGCATGTTCAGCGAACCCACACCAAGAATGTTATTCCGGCTCCCGGAGGCTTTGGCGGCCTTTTTAGTCTCGACGGCCTGGACTCGCAGGAAACCGTTCTGGTCAGCAGCGCCGACGGGGTGGGAACCAAGCTGAAAATCGCCTTTGCCACCGGGCGCCACAGCACCGTCGGACGGGACCTGGTGGCCCACTGCGTCAACGATATTCTTACCCAGGGAGCCTCTCCTCTGTTTTTTCTGGACTACCTTGCCGCTTCTGATCTGGATCCGGAAGTAGCCTCCCAGATCATTCAAGGACTTGCCGAGGAATGCCGGGTCAACGGGTGCGCTCTGATCGGCGGGGAAACCGCTCAGATGCCCGGCTTTTATCAGAGCGGAGAATACGACCTCGCCGGATTCATCGTCGGCTCGGTATCGCGGAAGCGCCTGATCGGGCCGGCCCGGATTCAGAGCGGCAGCTTTCTGGTAGGCCTGGCTTCCAGCGGACTGCACACCAACGGCTATTCGCTGGCTCGAAGGATTCTGCTGGAAAAAGGCGGTCTGCGGCTGGAGGATCCCTTCCCCGATTCCTCCCGCTCGGTAGCCGACGAGCTTTTGCAGGTTCATCGCAGCTATTACCCCGTATTGGAGCCGCTGCTCGGCCGCCAGTGCGTCCTGGCAGCCGCCCACATCACCGGGGGCGGAATCACGGAAAACCTGCCCCGGGTCCTGCCCGCCGGTTTCTGCGCCCACGTCTACCGGGGCAGCTGGCCGGTCCTTCCCGTATTCGAGGTCCTTGCCACAATGGGGCAGGTGGAAACGGAAGAGATGTACCGGGTATTCAATATGGGCATCGGCATGATCCTGGTGATAGCTCCGGAAAAGCTGGCCGTCGCCCAGGACCTTTTAAAGAAGGCAGGGGAGCCGCACTACATGATCGGGGAAGTGGTCCGGGGCGACACCCGGGTGATTTACGATCGGGCTCAGAATCCGGCATGATCGGAAAGCGTCGGAAAGGCCCTGGGGAGCTTTCAGGCCCGGGAAATTCCCGCCGGCTGGGTATCCTCCTGTCCGGCCGGGGGTCGAATTTCCAGGCGATATGCCAGGCCATCCGCAGGGGGGAGCTGAAGGCGGAAATTGCCTGCGTCATCAGTAATGTCGAAAACGCCCCCGGTCTGGAATTCGCCCGAAACCAGGGGCTGCCCTCTTTTTTCCTGGATCATCGCCAGAGCAGCCGCGAGGAATTCGACGGCCGGATGATTCAGCTTCTTCGCGACCATCGGGTCGATCTGGTCTGCCTCGCCGGTTTCATGCGGCTTCTTTCGCCACGTTTTGTCGAAACCTTCCCGAACCGCATTCTCAATATTCATCCCTCCCTTCTGCCGGCCTTTCCCGGGCTCCATGCCCAGCGCCAGGCGCTGGAATACGGCGTCAAGTATTCCGGCTGCACCGTGCATTTCGTCGATTGCGGACTGGACTCCGGGCCGATCATCCTCCAGGCGGTTGTTCCCGTGAAAGACGGCGATACCGAGGAGTCCCTGTCCGCCAGAATCCTGGCCGAAGAGCACAGGCTCTACTGCCGCGCCATCCGGGCAGTGCTCCGGGGCCGGCACCGGCTCACCGGCAAGAGATTCATCCGGGAGCTCTGAAGCCGTTTACGTTCCGTTTCCCCTGCTGCCTCCCCCTCCGCAGGAAATTTCCGGCTGTTTAAGTTATATTATGAAGGATAAATATTTGAGGTAAGTAACATGATAAAAAGAATGTTTCTTTTTCTGGCAACCAATATCGCCGTGCTTCTGGTCCTGTCGTTTGCCGTGCGGCTCCTGGGCGTGGACCGCTTTCTGGGGGGTTCCGGCATTCAGCTCATGCCCCTGCTGGTCCTGGCCTCCATTATGGGATTTGCGGGAAGCTTCATTTCCCTGGCCATCTCCAAGTGGATGGCCAAAAGCGCCTATGGGATCCAGGTAATCGAGAATCCTTCCGGAGCAACGGAACAGTGGCTCTACAATACCGTCCAGCAGCAGAGCAAGCTGGCCAACATTCCCATGCCGGAAGTTGGCATTTACGATAGCCCGGAGGCCAATGCCTTTGCCACCGGGCCCAGCAGGAAAAATTCCATCGTGGCCGTCAGCACCGGATTGCTGCAGCAGATGTCCCGCACCCAGGTGGAGGGAGTCCTGGCTCACGAAGTCTCCCATATCGCCAACGGCGACATGGTTACCATGACTCTCATCCAGGGGATCGTCAACACCTTCGTGATTTTTCTTTCCCGGCTGGTGGGCTACTTTCTCGACCGGGTGGTTTTCAAAAACGAAGAGAGAATCGGTATGGGCTACTACCTCGGGGTGATGATTTCCCAGGTGGTTTTCGGCATCCTGGCCAGCATCGTGGTTCTTTCCTTCTCACGGAAGCGGGAATTTGCCGCGGATGCCGATGCGGCCCGGCTTTGGGGCAAAAGCTCCATGATCGAAGCCCTCGAGCAGCTGGTGCGGATCACTTCCCGGGGCACGGTGCTCGACGACCGCTCCAAGGCGCTGGCCTCCTTCAAGATTCATCATGGCCAGCGCAGGGGACTGGCCGCGCTGCTGGCCTCCCACCCGCCGCTGGAAGACCGTATTGAGGCGCTGCGCCGCCTCCCCTAGGAACAGCACCGATGACCCGAAAATACCTGATCCGGGATGCCTGGGCCCTGGCTCTGCTGGTGATCGGCGGCAGCGCCTGCGGACTGCTCTATAACCGCCGGTTGCTGCAGGAAACCTTTTTCTCCGGGCCCGGGCCCGCAGCCGCCCCGGCAGCCATGGAGGAGGGGATCAAGGATATCAGCCTGGCAGAAGCCAAATCTCATTTCGACCGGAAATCGGCTCTTTTTGTCGATGCCCGACGGGATCTCTTCTACCGCCAGGAGCGCATCTCCTCCGCAGTCTGCCTGCCGTTTTCCCAGTACGAAAAATATGAGGGGGCTTTCGAAAAGCAGGTGGCCAAGGATACAGCCATGATTCTCTACTGCAGCGGCTACGGCTGCGAGGACAGCCACCAGCTGGCCAAACGGCTGCAGGAAAAAGGATATCGGCGCATGGCGGTCTTCTACGGCGGCTTTCCGGAATGGAAGCAGGCCGGGTATCCGACCGAAAGCTCCCCGGCGGCTCCTCCTCCTCCCTGAAGACGGACTTATGAAGCGAAAGAACCTTTTCCACCTCCTGGCCCGGATCGCATTGGGCGGCATTTTTGTAGTCTCCGGTTTCCTGAAAATACCGAGCGCGCTGGATTTTGCCCACAATGTGGCCAGCTACCAGATTCTTCCCCACGCGGCCAACATCCTGGCTGCGGCGACCCTCCCCTGGATCGAGCTGTTCTGCGGTCTGCTGCTGGTGGTTGGGTACCGGGTCCGGGCCTGCGCTTTCTTCACTTTCGCCCTGATGCTGCTGTTCCTGGCTTCGATGGGCTCCGCCATCTGGCGCGGGCTGGAAATCGACTGCGGCTGCTTCCAGCCGGGGAAAAGCGAGGTCCCCACGCCGCTCTGGGTTTCCGTGGTGCGCGACCTGGGCTTCCTGGCGCTTTCCGTATGGGTTCTCTGGGCCTATCGCCGCGGCGAAGACCGATTGCCCCCGGCATCCTAGACGCCTTCCTCATCTCGCTCCGGAAGGGTTGTCCCGTCCGAACACCTTTGGGCACCTTCCTCTTTGTTGCAAAAAGTCCGGAATCGACCCGCAACCATCTCCCAAAAAAAATCTGTATGGAGTACAAGCTGGCGTGGCACAAGCGGAATTCCACTCGCTGCGCGCACACGGAATCCTATACGCTATACGGTTTTGTTTTGTGGGCCCTTTTTCGGGTGTGGTTGGAAAGAGGCCTTTCCCCGACGGAAATCAGCCGGCAAGTCGCGGCGCGCCGGCGTCAGGGCTGCTGCTTCAGGAAATTCTGCAGCAGCGATTCGTAGGCCTTGCGCAGCTGCTCCTTATCCGCCTGCCCTTCCGCTTCATAGTTGATTTCCCGGCCGGCCTTGAGCTGCAGGCTCAGCCGGAAGCGCCCCGATGCATCCCGCCAGTTGAGCCGGCCCACTTCCCCCAGCGGCACCTTGCTGTAATGATTCCCTTTCTGAGGAAAATATTCCAGGCTGTCGGTGGTGATGATCAGCGTACCCTGGCACCCGCCCACGAGGTGGTCGTGGGTGACCGGAATTCGCCAGACTGTCGGTAAAAGCGCAGAGGTATCGGCTTTCCTGTCATCGGTGGCAGAGGCCGGGGCGGAAGCCGCGTTGGATTTGGGGTCCACCGTGGTTGGCGGAGCGGCCGGCTCGGAGGTCGTGGTCACCGGGACGGACCCCGACGATGCCGAGGATCCGCCCTTACCGGCAGGTCCTTTGGGACTGTTTTGCGGAGCAATGATCACCTGGATAGGACTCTTGCCCTTGCCCGCTGCTCCTGCCTTGCTTTCTGCCACTGCAGCCAGGGTTGTGGTCGGAGCCGTGGTGGTGCTGCTGCTTTCTTCCGCCGCCGGCAAAGTGGAAGTGGAAAGCTCGGCACCGGAGGAAACCGCTTCGGTGACCGGAGGCTGGTTCTGGGCCGCGTCCTCTTCCTTTCCACGGCCGGGCCCCCACAGGACCGCAGCGATGACGATGGCCAGAACCAGGACCAGCCCGCCCAGCACCGGCACCAGAGTTTTCGGAGACAGCCCGGGGGAAACGGGAGCGGGTGCCTCCGCCAAATCAGCAGAGGCCGTCGGGCTCTCCTCCGCTTCCGCGGCCAGGGGAGCAGGTGCCTTGGAAGAAGCAACCGGTACGGCAGCGGGATGCGGCAATGGCGCGATCGGAGCCGGGGCACGCCTCGCCGGAGTGGGCGTCGGAGCCGGGACCGGGGCCGGAGGAGCGGAAGCGATCGGAGCGACCGGCGGCGGGCCGATCGGACCGGAAGCCGCGGCAGTGCGAGCCGGGCCGGACGGGGCCGCAGCCGTCGGGACGGCAGGCGCTGCCTGCCTGGGAACGGATTTAAGCTCCAGGGAGATCGTGGACTCCTCCTCCAGGTCCGCCAGAGCCTGCTTGGGCTGGGAAACCAGCAGGGCGGACAGCTCCTTTTCCATGGCCGCACAGTCGGAGTAGCGGTCTTCCGGCCTCTTGGCCATAGCCTTGAACAGAATCCCATCCATCTGCGGGGGAAAGAGCGTCGAATCGATTTTCAGAGGAGCGTACGGCTCGTGCATGATTTTGTAAATGACCGTCGTCGGATGTTCCCCTTCGAACGGCAAACGCCCGGCCAGAATCTGGTACAGGACCACCCCGGCAGAAAAAATATCGGAACGGCGATCGACCTTCTCCCCGGTAATCTGCTCCGGAGACATGTAGCTGGGGGTACCCAGGACGTGGCCGACATTGGTGAGCTGGGAAGAGTCCAGCTTGGCGATACCGAAATCCACCAGCTTGACCACGTCATTGTCAGTCACCATGATGTTTCCCGGCTTGATGTCCCGGTGGATGATGTTGTGCTTGTGAGCGTAACCAAGGCCGCTCAGCACCTGGGTCATGAGCCGCACCACCCGGTCCAGCGGCAGCGGGAACTCGCGCTTGAGCAGGGATCCCAGCGTCTGCCCTTCGATGAACTCCATGGCAATAAAGGGGGCACCCTCCGCCTCGCCGACGTCATAGATGACCGCGATGTTTCCGTGCATCAGCCGTCCCGCGGCCTGGGCCTCACGCAGGAAGCGCTGCGTGTATTCCTGCTGGGTAACGTTGGTAAAAGCACCCAGAGATTTCATCAGCTTGATGGCTACCATCCGGCCGATGACCGGATCCTGGGCCAGATAAGCAACGCTCTGCCCGCCTTGCCCGAGCTCTCGAATGATTTCGTATCGTCCTGCCTTTTGGATACTCATGGCTGGAATTTTAACCTTTCCCTACTTCGCCCGGAATATCGGAAATACTATTTTTTATTAGGCCGGTAGCAGTCCGGCACGAAATTCTGATCGGTAATCGGCGGCCGAACATAACCTTTCTCCGTGGGGCGGGGAGGCAGCTCGACCGGCTTGGGTGTCAGGTCTTGGTAAGGAATCCGGCCCAGCAGATGGCGGATGCAGTTCAGCCGGGCGGCCTTCTTGTTGTCGGCATGGACCACGAACCAGGGAGCCTGCTTGATATCCGTGCAGGCCATCATCTGATCCTTGGCCCGGGAGTAATCCTGCCACCGCAGCCGCGACTGCATGTCCATCGGGCTCAGCTTCCAGCGCTTGGTCGGATCCTGCATGCGGGATTGAAACCGCCGCTCCTGCTCTTCGTTGCTCACCGAGAACCAGTACTTGACGAGAATGATCCCGGAGCGGATCAGCATGCGCTCAAACTCCGGGCAGGAGTGCAGGAATTCGCGGTACTCCTCCTCGCTGCAGAAGCCCATCACCCGCTCCACCCCGGCCCGGTTGTACCAGCTGCGGTCGAACAGCGCCATCTCTCCGGCCGCGGGAAGGTGGGCCGCATAGCGCTGGAAATACCACTGCGTTTTTTCCCTCTCGGTCGGCGCCGCCAGGGCCACCACCCGACAGATACGCGGGTTCATGCACTGGGTAATTCTCTTGATCACCCCTCCTTTGCCGGCGGCGTCCCTGCCCTCAAAAAGAACCACCACCTTCAGCCCTTCGTGCCGGATCCATTCCTGCAGCTTGATCAGCTCGAGGTGCAGGCGCCGGAGCTCCTTCTCATAAAATTTCTTCTTCATCTTGTCCGGACCGGCCGCGGCGTCCTCCCTGGCATCCGGTGCCGGGCAACCGGCCGCTTCCGGCCTGACCTCCGGTTTCTTTCCGGGCTTTTCCTTACGGGGGCGATCCTTCTTTTTCCTGCTCACGGGCACCTCCTCTTGCTTCTCCACCTGGCAGCGCAAAGGCGCTTTTCACCGTATGGCGTATAATTACCTGGTGATGTTCGCCTTTCCCGATAGCTTAGTTCTTTCTTTCGCAGAAGGCAAGGGGCAGCCGAGCCTTTCCTCCGGATTCCTTCGGAGACCGCCGGCACTTGGAGGGGAGAATCATTTCCATGGCTAATATACTGATTGCCGGAGGCAGCGGACTGATCGGGCAGCGCCTCAGCCAGAGGCTTTTGCAGGAGGGCCATGCGGTGGCCTGGCTCTCCCGGCGCCCGCACCCATCGCCCCGGAATTACGTGTGGGACTACCGCCGCGAAATCCTCGATCCGCAGGCCGTCGAGTTCGCCGACTACCTGATCCACCTGGCGGGCCATAACCTCTCCGAAGGCCGCTGGACGGCGCAACGCAAGAAGGAGATCCTCGACAGCCGGGTGCAATCGACACTTTTTCTTGGCCGTCGCTGGAAGGAAAGCGGGCGTCCTCTGAAGGGCTACCTGGCGGCATCTGCGGTGGGCTTTTACGGCGGCGTCACCACACAGAAGGTTTTTACCGAGGAGGATCCTCCGGGCACCGATTTTCTGGCGGAGGTCTGCCGCGCATGGGAAACGGCCATCGGTCAGCTGGCCGACCTGCCCACCCGTGTGGTTGTGCTTCGGACCGGCGTGGCCCTCAGCCCTGCGGGCGGCATGCTCCCCAAAGTGCTTCTTCCCACACGGCTGGGTCTGGCGACCGCCTTCGGCACCGGAAGGCAGGTCCTGCCATGGATTCACCTGGACGACCTCTGCGGCATCTACCTTCAGGCCTTGCAAAACCCCGGGATGCGGGGAATCTACAACGCCGTGGCTCCCCAGCCGGTCTGCGGCGGAGAGTTCATGGAAATACTTTCGCGCCACCTTCGTCGTCCCTTCTGGCTACCCAACGTTCCTGCCTTTTTACTTCGGGCGGCGCTGGGGGAGATGTCCGTACTACTCCTGGAGGGGAGCCGGATTTCCTCCGCCCGGATCGAGCAGAGCGGCTTTTCCTTCCGCTTTCCGGATCTGCCTTCCGCACTTCGGGACCTGATTCCCGCGGGCGGCCGGACTTGACCCCGCCGCCGCTTTTTGCCGGGCCATCAGAAAAGACAAGTTCGTAAAAAGTCCCTCGCCCCATCCGAAATGCCCTGATTTCTTCTTTCTTCCTGATCCCCCTCTTCCTGCGAAATGATTGGGCTCACAGGAAGAAAGGAAGAGCCGGAAGAAAAGCGGAAGGAATGGCCGGAAGGAGATGTTGCCTTTCGAGCCCGGCCGTCATTTTTTCGGCCGGGTAAAGGTCAGGATTCGGAAGGCGACTTTTTCTTTTTCCCCAGCGCAGCCCGCAGTACGCTGTTTTCCTGTTCCATGTCGGTCAGCTCCTTGATTTTCTCCTTGAGCTGCAGAATTTCCTGACGCAGCCGGTTGTGATCGGCGCTCAGGCGGCCTTTGATGTCTTCGAAGTAGGTGCAGCGGTTCCGACCGTCTTCCTTGCTGGCGTATAGCGCCTGGTCCGCCCGGTCGATGGCGTCCATCACCGAGTTCATGTGCACCTCGAATTCCGCAACGCCGCTGGAAATGGTCACCCGGTATTCCTGGCCGGAGATCATAAAAGGGGTTTCCTGGATCCGCCGGCGCAGGCTTTCCATTTTTTCGAGCGTGGCCTCCTTGTCGTGGCCGTAAAAAACGGCACAAAACTCCTCCCCGCCGTAGCGGTAGGCATTGGGCACCCCTTCCTTGATCAGGGCAGCGGTCTTCTTCAGGATCTCATCTCCTACGGCGTGACCATAGGTGTCGTTCAGCCGCTTGAAGCGGTCGATGTCGATCATGGCCACGTAAAGTTTCTTCTGGCCCTGCTTGAACTGCTTGAAGAGCTTGCCCATCTGCTCATTGAGCTTTCGCTTGTTGTTGAGCTGGGTCAGGTCGTCGATGTAGACTTTTCGGGCCAGCTGGCGGTCGTGATTCGATTGGATGACCCGGGCCAGGACGGGCATCATCCAGGCAACATCGGTTTTCCACTGCGCCTTGTCGAAGCCCGCGGTGATGGGCCGCTGGATGCGGCAGTGGCCGATCTGGCGGCCTTCGACCACCAGGGGCATTTCCAGGATGGCCTCCTGAACCTCGCGGATCTGGACCTCATGGACCGACTCCGGCAGCGCGGGCTTTTCTTCTTCCTTGTTGTAGATAAAAACCTTGCCGTCGGTTTTCAGCTCCGTGGCCAGGAACTGGTCGTCATCCAGCAGGAATACCTCCATCTGCTCCACATCCAGAAAAGAGAGAATCCTCTTGATCGCCTCTTCAAACGAGGCCAGCATGATCTGAATCGCCTGCTGGCCCTGTCTCCAGCGATCCTCCAGGTGCTCCACTTCCCGGACGTGGTCCACCTGGCTGTCGATCAGCTCGGCCTGCATCCGCTGCAGTCCGGCCACCTCGCAGAGCGCCTTCTGCGCTTCCGCCGTGGAATAGCGATAGAGCTCGGTAAGAACCGCCAGCCGCTGAATGATCCCGGCAAAGTGCCGCCGGTTCTGCGCCAGCCGGGCGCTCAGGGAATCGGGATCCAGGGCCCGCAGGCCCTCGGCACCGATGGCCTCCTGGATCTGCTGCCGGTACTTTTGCGGAAGGGAGGAGCGGCACTCCTCGACAACCTTATCTTCCAGGCGCGACAGGCGCTCCCGAAAGGAGCGGATCGCTTCCGGATTTTGAGCCGATGAGCGGACCCGCGATTTGATCTCCTCCGCCACTCCCTCCACGATCATTCGGGCCTTGTCTTGATCCGCACTCATCTCCGGGAAACCGCTTTTTGGTTGAATTGAGCTTATCAGGTAAATGCTTTCTGAATACCGCCATGATTGTAAGGTGCGACACCGGGAAAGTCAACGCCGCCTGGTCCGGTTGATTCTGTGCGGCGATTCCGCTACAATCCCTACCGCTATGTTTGGCCTGAACCGTGGTGAAACGGCGCTGCTCCAAAAACTTCGCCGGCCGGAGCAAGTGCAGCTCTTTCTGGATGAGGAGATCGCTTACAATAAGGAAAAGGACGGCGAAACCTGCCGCTCCGTCCGCCGGGTGCTGCGCGACCGGCTGGCCCATTGCCTGGAAGGAGCCTTCCTGGCTGCCGCCGCCCTGCGAATCCAAGGCCGGCCGCCTCTGCTGATCGACCTGGAAGCGACACGCGACGACGACCACGTACTGGCGGTTTTTCAGTACCGGAGCCACTGGGGTGCGATCGCCAAGTCCAATTACAGCGGCCTGCGCTTTCGGGAGCCCGTGTACCGGACACTCCGGGAACTGGCCATGAGCTATTTCGAACACTATTACAACCTGCAGGGGGAAAAGAGCCTGCGCCGCTATTCCCGTACGATTCCCCTCGACCGGCTGGACCACCTCGGCTGGATGACTTCCGAACAGGATGTCTGGGAAATTGCTTACCGCATCGCGGCAGCCCGGCATTACCGCCTGCTCAGTGCACCGCACATCCGGAATCTGAGTCCTATGGACCGGCGCCTGTTCCATGCCGGCCAGCTGGGCTCGGCAGAATAAAAGCGGTTCGCCTGGTGCCGGGTGGCCTGGCGACCAGCGGAAAAATCACGGGAAGGTCGGGATGTGCAGGAGGAAAAGGAAAGGGGATCGTTACTTTTTTTTCCTGCCCGCCTCGCGGGACTTTATGTCTTCGGGGGAAATATAGGTAGCCTGAATGGAAACCAGGGCATCCGAGGGCTTCATCCAGCCCCTTTTCACCCAGAGGTCGGCAAAACGAGGCTCCGGCCAGATATTTTCCGGCTGGAAGTCCACGCTCTCCACCGGCCAGATAAGGCCTCCGCCCCGATTCGGCTCCGACCAGCCGAATTCTATCTCCCGCCCGCACTGGGCACAGCGCACATAATAGGCGACATCCTCTTCCTGGCTTTCCTTCCTGGCTTCCACCTGGAGGTCCCCTTCGGAAGCTTCGTTGAAACAGTCCGGGCAGAAAATATCGAATTCCTGATTGCGGGTAGCGATTTTTTCGATTTTGTCGGTCTCTTCGAGGGTGTAGTGATGGCTTTCGTGCAGGGTGCCCACGCTCTGGTAGAAGGCCCGCTCGATGCATTCCCGGGTGGCCGCCGGCCTGGCTTTGCCGCAGCGGCAGGGGTAGGATTCGAGGTAGGAAAAACCGCTCAGGAATTCCTTGATTACATCAAAATGGGTATGACCGCATTCGATGCAGCGGTAGAGTTTCGACCTGCTTTTCATGGCGGCCGGAGCTCCGCGGCCCGCCCGGCATCCCGAACAGGCCGCGGAGTTCATTCCCTTGGGGCGATTACTGGCTGCGCTTGCTCATCACGACCAGCACCGACTTGACGTTGTCCAGCCGGGCGGCGTCTTTACCGAGCTGCAGGTACCGGTTGAGAACTTCCTTGGCCAGCTTGTCGTTCTTCTTGCTGAAATAGAGCGACATGCCGTACTCGTAGGCGGCATCGACATGATTCGGATTGACTTTCAGAGCCTTCTCCCAGGCCAGCTCGGCCACTTCCGAATTTCCCTGCTTGGAAAGAGCCTGACCCAGATTGAACAGGGCCTGGTCCGGGGGCACACTGCCGGCGGCCCGGGGATCCGCGTAAACGTTCAGGGCCTCTTCATACCTTTTTTCCGTCAGGTAAAACTGGGCGAGAGCTTTCTGAAGGTCCGGCACGTCCGGGGCCATTTCAATGGCTTTCTTGAAAGAATCGACGGCCTTGTCCGACTGCTTCAGCTTGCCATAGGTCCGGCCGATCTGGGCCAGGATGGTCGGCTGGTTCTTTTTGGGGACCAGGGGGAGCGCTTCCTCGTACTTTTTCAGGGCGCCGTTGAAATCCTCCGCCTGATACATCTTGTCTCCTTCTTCCAGCATGGCCTTAGCCTTCAGGAGGACCTCGTTGTCCTGGATCTCCTTGATTTTTTTCTTCAGATCCTGGTAGTCCTTTTCCGCAGGCTTGAGTTCCACCGCCTTGTCGGCGGATTTCATGGCCTCGTCATACCGCTTGGCGTTGGCATGAGCCAGGCTGATATTGTAATAGAGGTCAGCGTCATTGGGCTCCATCTTGAGAGCCTCCTGGTACTTGCCGATGGCCTCATCGAACTTGCGCTCCTGGGAGAACTTTTCCCCTTCGGAACGAAGCTTGAAGCCGGGAAGCTTATCCAGCAGGAACTGGGCGTCCTTCTGCCGCGCGGCGTAAGGATTTTCCCCGCCGGCCTGCCCCTGCATGGGCATCTGGGCCAGAGCCGAAGCGACGGCGATGGTCTTTTTCAGGGGCGGCACGGTGTCATCGAACTTTTTCTGCTGCAGCAGGGCAATCGCCAGGTTGTAGTTGCTGTCCGGGTTGGTGGGATAAATCTTCAGCGATTCGCGAATCGGCTTTTCGCCGTCGGCAAACTTCCCGGCCTGCAGCAGCTTGACCCCTTCTTCCAGCAGCTGGTAGGCTTTCTGGTTCACAGCCTGATCCTCAAAATAAAGCTTGGCGGTAGGATCCCCGGCCGCAAACCGCAATTCGACCGACTGCTTTCCGCCCCCCTTGAAAGCAAAAAATTCGTCATAAGTCGGGGCAAATCCGGTCTGGCGGGCCACCACGCGATACACGCCATCGTCCAGCTTCTTGAAAAGAGCCACGCCGGTCTTGTCGCTCTTGGCGTCCTTCATCTTTGGACTGGTAATGGGTGCGGCAATGACTTTTACCCCGGCCAGCGCCTGCCCGTCCGGACCGACGCACTTGACCTCCAGGGAATTGTCTTGACAAAAAACGGGCATGACCATGGCGAAAGCCAATAGTAACATCATGCCGACGGCAAATCGGGAGCGGATAATCTTCATAAAAGTTCCTGTACCATCAGGCGCTCAGCCTGAAAATAAAGCACCTCCAGGCCCTCCGGGGACCGCAGGTTCGGTTATGTATTCTTGCGTCACGCAGGTATTTTAAAGCCTGGCCGATTTCAAGTCAAAGAGAAATTTAAATTTAGGCTGACAGACGGCAATCAGATATCCACCCAGCAATGCTCTTCCGCGGCGCGGCCGATGGCCTCCATAACCGCACAGCCTTCGGCCGCCTCCCCCGCCGACACCAGCGGCACTTCCTTGCGGCCGGCCACCGCATCCAGGAAAAGGTCCAGGGGGTGAGACCATGCGGCTGGAAACTTGTTCCAGGCCCGTCGTCCGTCCGCCCCCTCGACGGCATCGGATTGAAAATAGAAGCGGTCCTTCTGCTTGTAGGCGCAGCCCGTGGTTCCACCGATGTATATCGGCATGGGATTGTCGCGGTCCAGCCATCCGGCGGCCAGCACCGCCAGAAGCCCGTTTTTAAACTCCAGGATCGCCTCCCCGTTCTGATTGCCGTCCTCCGGACTTCCGCTCAACGTCTGAAACCGCCCGGTCACCCGCGCAGGCTTCCCGAACCACCAGAGCAGCAGGTCCAGTCCGTGCATGCCGATATCGCCGAATCCCCCGAAGCCGGCCTGTTTCCGGTCGGTCATCCACCCGTACTCCCTGGCAAACATCCCTTCCAGGCTGCCGGCGTTGGAAACACAGATTCGCACCCGGGTGATTTTCCCGAAAACCCCTTTCTTCAGCTGCTCGCGCAGGAAAAGAGAAACCGGCTCGCCGCGCATGAAATACCCGGTCTGGAAAAGAACCCCGGATCGGGCCACGGCTGCCGCCATGGCCGCGGCGTCTTCCCGGCCTGTCCCCAGAGGCTTTTCGACGAAAACAGGCTTTCCCGCGGCAGCCGCTTCCAGCACCAGCTCCCGGTGGCGGACCGTCTCCGAAAGGAGGACCGCAGCTGCAATGGCAGGATCCGACCAGATTTCCCGCCGGTCCGCACAGATCCGGGCGCTGCCGGCTTGCGCCGCCGCAGCCTCGGCCCGGCCACGATCGAAATCCCACACATGGGTCACGGCCATATCGGTGCGGGCCGCAATCAGCTTGAGGAATGCCGGAGTGTGGATGTGGGCGGCTCCTACCAGGGCGATTTTCAAGACTCCGGCCGCCGGCTCCGCCCCTTTTTCCGGTTTTGCAACCGCGGTTTCCTGATCCGGTTCGAAGCGGCGAAGCCAGGTTCCGCCGGCGGCGGTCAACATCATTTCCCGCCGGTTCCAGTTTGCTTTCATTTCATTTCTCCTCGATCCATATAATCATAATAATAAGGAATGGTCTTCCAGTGCATGGCACGATGTTAGGGGTTCCCGGCCCGCTTGTCAAGCCGGCCCGATGGCTGATCCCTTCCGGGCCGCTCTTCCCGACGCACCCGGAAACGTTACTTTTTCCGGATCCTCCGGGAACACGAAGGCGCAAAAAGGGTTCTCGCGGAAGCCCTGCAGGGGCTTCGGATCGCACAACCCTGTAAGGGTTGCGCATAATCCGGCAAGGCCAGGTGTTTGCGCAGCCCTTTCAGGGCTGGGTTCAAACAAATCCGCCTACCCGGGGTAGCGCCTCTGCGGCGCAACCCCGGGCTGTGATCCGGAACCCCTTTAGGGTTCCTCTTCTTTTTGCCGGGCGATCAGAGAAATTCTCACGAGTCGATCCGGATCCGATTCGCAAAAATAATCCGCATGGAGTTCCACCTTTAAGTGGCGCGCTGCGAGCAGGATTCCGCTTGTGGCTCGCAAGCTTGAACTCCAAACGGATTTCGTTAGGGAGATCGTTACGGATCGAGGATTCTCGCGGAAGCCCTGCAGGGGCTTCGGATCGCAGCCCGGGGTTGGCGCGCTTCGCGCCTACCCCGGGTAGGGATCTTCGGATTGCACAACCCTGTAAGGGTTGCGCATAATCCGGCAAGGCCAGGTGTTTGCGCAGCCCTTTCAGGGCTGGGTTCAAGCAAATCCGCCTACCCGGGGTAGCGCCTCTGCGGCGCAAACCCCCGGGCTGTAATCCGGAACCCCTTTGGGGTTCTCCGGATTTTTTTCAGCTTCATCAGGGAAGACTATTTGATAAGTCATCCGGGAAGACGACCGGCGCGGATTATTTTGTCGGGATGCCGGGTGCTTTGAACCAGGCCGAGAGAAAATCGCTCATCTTCCCGTCATACACCGCGCGGCAGATATCGGCCCAGGTGTGCTGGTCGCTGACAGCATAATAGACGTAGGTTTTCCCATCCAGCTCGATCAGGTCGGGGTCGGAGTTGTTAATGCCGTCGGTACGCTCGTCGGGGCGCAGCACCGGGTTGGCGGCGCTCAGCTCCCATTTCCGCAGATCGCGCGAGCGGGCGGCATAAACCTCGAAGTGCCAGCGCGGCTTGCGGTACTCCGTATAAAGGACGTAGTAAAAGCCGCCGGAAAAGCGAATACCCGGGCAGGCGGCATACCGGTCGGCGCCCAGAACAGCCCCCTCTTCTTTTGCCCATTTCCGCAGATCGCGAGAGCGCGCAAACTTGACGGTAAATGCCGGCCATGCCGGATCGTTGGATTCGTAGGCCATCACGAACCCGTCCTTGCCGCGGCAGACGGATGAATTGAAGAGATGTTCCTTCCCCTCCTGACGGATCACCACCTCCGATTCCCAATGCGCGAGATCGGAAGAGGAAAACCGGGTTACGTCGTTCCAATTGTTGTTTTCGAACCGGGAGGCAAAAACATGGAGCTTCCCCCGGTCCACGATAGCGCTGGCCAGGCTGTGCCCTTTCCCGAAGCGCGCCAGCTCCCGGCCGGTTTCCGCATCATTCAGCGTCAGCGAGTAGTCCTCGACGGTACCGCCGCTTGCCGGCCGCACCGAATAGAGCAGGCAGAGGCGCCCCTTCCAGAGGACCGGGGTCACCTCGCACATGTCCTTTCGCACGACCCCCTCCCTGCGCAGGGCGGGACGCGTATCGGGCGCATGCGGGGGGGCAAGCGAAGAGAAGACATCGGCCGGCCAATGATCCAGCCGCAGAAAACCCTTGGGCACTTCCTGCTGGAACTGGACGTACGCCTTGCAATCGCCCCTGGTGGTGTACTTCAGGTCGCCCGCAGAACCCTTATCCACCTTGACCCCGAACACCTTGTAGCCCATCAGCGTGCTGTCCTCGAAGTCCACGGCAAAGTGCTTTCCGGCCTGCACGCTCTGGACGATGCCGTCGGTGGGCGTGCCCTGGGGCTGAGAAAAATTAAGGGTGATCAGTTGGCTGCGGCGCACCAGGGCCCGGGTGAAAGTCTTAAACCCGTAGTTTCCCCCTTTCAGGGAGCACTGCGGGCCGACCATTACGCAATCCTCGAAAACCACGTCGGGGCGATCCGGCATGGTCTGGTTTTCCACCCGGACGTAAGCGCCCGAAGTATCCCCCCACCAGTCCAGAGCCCAGAGATGGCAGCGCCGGAAGGTGATCGGCTCTTCAGGCCGGGAAAGGCAGTTGCCGACCCCGCCACCGAAAGCTCGGCCCAGGGAGACGCAGTCCTCCACGATCACCGTGAACGGCTCGACCTTGTCGGTGGTATCGAAAAAAATGCCGCCATCCCCGCCGGTGGCGTACAGGCGGCTGAGACGCCAGCGGTCCCAGCCGATGGCCGAAAAGGTAGGCTCCTTATGCTCCCGGGACCAGCCCTGCTTGTAGGCGCGGATGTTCCCCCACCAGTCGTACGCCTTGAACCCCCGCTCCGGGTCGCCGGAATCCATGATCACCCACCCGGAGATCCCCGATCCCAGGGAACCGTCCCAGTCGCCGATCATCTGGTTATAGGCCCCATGGGCCCCGCGGAAAGCCGGTTTCAGATTCGCTTCCATATAAGTGTCGGGCCGGACCAGCACGCGGTGACCGCCGCGATCGTCCGGCACCGCATCGAGCGCCGCCTGGATGGTACGATAAGCTGTCCTCCAGGACCGCCCGTCGGTGTTGTCCCCCAGCTTGGAGACATAGAGATCGGTTCCTCCCGCAGCGCGAAAGGGAACCAGGATCAGAAACAGAAAAGTCATCCGCCAGCGCATTGCCTACCCTCCGGAACAAGTGAATTTCACCCGAAGGAAGATTACCGGTTCCCGCCCGGGACGTCAATCCGGGATCGCATTTCCGCCTCGCGCGTTCAATGGCGCAGACACGCCGCGGGAGAACCGCTTCTCTTTCCATTGACACCGTCGCATGGCATCTGTAAAATCAAGATTCGTAAAGGACCGCTGCTTCCCGTTCTTCCGGGTTGCAGGAGATCCGTATCCATTTCGCAATGGAGGAGAGTGAACATGAAACGCTTTGCCGCACTGCTTATCCTGCTGATTTTTCCCATCCTGGTCGACTATTCCTTCGGCCAGACGGCCCAGGTCAACGGCCGGGTAATCGATCCTTCCGGAGCTGCCGTTCCGGGAGTGCAGATCACCATCCGCAATGTGGCCACCGGCACGGAGCGGGAATCGGTTACCAATGACGTGGGACTCTATACCATTCCTCTCTTGCAGCCGGGGACCTACGACATCAGCCTTTTATTCCCGGGCTTCAAGCCCATTTCGCAGAAAGGGATCACCCTGGCCGTCGATCAGAAAGCGGAGCTGAATTTCACCCTGGAGGTCGGCGGGGTCACCGAGCAGGTCGAAGTGCGGGCCTCGGTCAGCCACCTGAACACGGTGGAGGCATCCCAGGGACAAGTCATCGACAACCAGCGCATCGTGGAGATGCCGCTCAACGGACGGCAGTACATTGACCTGGCGCTGATGTCGGGCGGCGCGGTGCAGTCCACACCCGGTTCGCGGATCGGCGGATTCTCCTCCGGCGGGCAGCGCGTCAGCCAGAACAACTACCTGATGGACGGCATCGATAACAATTCCGTGGAGCTGGCTGCCGCAGGACGGCGCGCCGAAATGGTGCAGCCCTCCATCGATGCCATCCAGGAGTTCAAGGTCCAGACCAACGCCTATTCCGCCGAATTCGGACGCGGCATGGGAGGCGTCGTCAATCTGACCATCAAGAGCGGGACCAACGATATTCACGGCGCGGCCTTCGAGTTTGTGCGCAACGAAATCTTCGACGCCCGGAACTTTTTCACTCCGGTCGGCACCGCCAAGCCGCCCTTCAAGCGCAACCAGTATGGGATGGCGATCGGCGGCCCGGTGGTGATACCGGGACTCTACAACGGCCGCAACCGGACTTTCTTCTTTTTCGACTTTGAAAGCACCCGCATCCGGGAAACCAGTACCATTGCCAACACCATCCCGACCTTAAAGATGCGCAGCGGCGACTTCTCCGAGCTGCCTTCCACCAAGAAGATCCTCGACCCCTCCACGGGGCAGCAGTTTCCCGGCAACGTCATCCCCGCTTCGCGCTTCGACCCGGTGGCACAGAAGCTGATGCAGCTTTATCCCGCGCCGCAGAACAGCAACCTGGCCAACAACTTTACCTATCTCTCGCCCCGTATTCAGGATGTCGACAAGTGGGACGTGCGCATGGACCAGAACTTCGGCACCCGGGACAGCATTTTCTACCGGCTGAGCCGGCACGGCACCAATCTGCCCGACACCCCCAATCTGCCGGCCCCGGCCTACGGCACCAACAACCTCGACTACATCACCCAGGGCTACAACATGGGTCTGGGGTGGAACCACGTCTTTTTCCCGAACCTGATCATGAGCAGTCGGGCCGGGTGGAACTACACCCGGTTCAAGCGGGACAACCCGGCATCGGCCAAGGGTCATAATTTCAACAAGGAGTACGGGATTCCCGGAGCGACGGAAATCCCCGACGGCGGCTTTTCCATCATGAGCATCACCGGCTACCGCGGCGTGGGGATCGGGCCGAACAACCCGGTGGACCGCAACTCCCAGAACCGGCAGCTGAGCTCCGACCTGACCTGGCTCAAAGGAAGGCACAGCCTGAAGGGAGGAATTTCCCTGCTGCGCTCCCAGAACCCGATCTACAACATCCGCAACACGCTGGGCACCTACACCTTCAACGGAGCCTATTCGGGAGACGGGGCGGCGGACTTCCTGCTCGGAACCTCCAGCCAGTGGGCCTGGCAGTCGCCGGTGGTGGTCTCCATGCGCGCCTGGAACCTGGGCCTTTACGCCCAGGACGACTTCAAGCTCAACCAGAGCCTGACCCTCAACATGGGTTTCCGCTACGAGATTTCTCCCCCCTGGATCGAGAAGTCCGACCGCATGGGGATCTTCGACATCGACACGGCTCCGGGGCAGGCCACGCTGGTCTACGCCAAAAGCGGCGGGCCGCGATTCGACCGGGCTCTGATCTCCACCGACATCAACAACATGATGCCCCGGCTGGGGCTGTCCTGGAAGGTGGCTGACAAAACGGTGCTGCGCATGGGCTACGGCCTTTATTATGCCTATATGGAAAATATGGGGGACAGCGAGCACCTGATCGGCAACGCTCCGTTCGCCTACGGAGTTACGTTGAGCGGCACCAACACCGTGCCGGCGGTGCGCCTCTTTACGGGCCCACCGGCCGGAGCCACCGACCTGGCCAAAGCCACCGGGCTGCAGTTTTCCTCCTATGAGCGGCACCCCAAGCTGAGCAGCGCCCACCAGTGGAACATCAATCTGCAGCGGGAATTCGGCAGAGACTGGCTGGCCGAGCTGGGCTACGCCGGCAGCCGCGGGCTGCACCTGGTGCGCCAGTACGACGCCAACTTCTCGCCGGCCGGGCCCGGCAGCATCGACTCCAAGCGCCTCTACACCCGACTGGCCATCCCCGGCACCAGCATCGTGGCTTCGCCCCTCGGACCGGTCTACACCCACCGGTACAACGGCAACTCGATCTATCACGCCATGGTGGCCAAGATCGAAAAGCGCTTTGCCGCCGGCTACACCATTCTCTCCTCCTACACCTGGTCCAAAACCATCGGGGACACCTGCGGCAGCGCGGTCCAGGGAAACACCACCAGCTGCGGCTTCCAGAACCTCTACAACCTGCGCGCCGAGCGCAGCCTGGACAACCAGGACATCCCTCACCGCTTCGTGACCTCCGGGCTTTTCGACCTGCCCTTCGGGAAAGGGAGACCTTTCTGGAACGATGTGCATCCCGTGGTCAACGCCGTTTTCGGCGGGTGGACCGTCGGCTCCATCGTCACCCTGACCTCCAACGTCCCTTTCAGCCCGGTGGTCTCGGGGAACCCGTCCAATACCGGTACCTACGGCGTGGTGCAGAGGCCCAACCTGGTGGCCGAGGTCTACAGCGGAGAACGCACTCTGCAGCGCGATTTCAACATCGACGCCTTCGTAAGGCCGGCCAACTATACTTACGGCAACGCCGGCCGCAATATTCTCCGCGGACGGCCCTACTTCAACTGGGACTTCTCGGCCCTCAAGGATTTTCCCCTGGTGGAGCGCGTCCGGCTGCAGTTCCGGTTTGAGGCCTTCACCTTTACCAACACCCCCCGTTTCGGCGCTCCCGGGAACACGGTGGGGACCGCCAACTTCGGAGTCATCACCAGCGCCCAGACCCCGCGCAACCTGCAATTCGGGCTGAAGCTTATCTGGTAATTTCGATCATTCACAGGAGACAAGGAAATGACCCATTCCCGAAGGGATTTTTTACGAACCGCCGCCCTGGCTCTGCCGCAGGGCCTCGCGGCCGCCGGCCAGGCGGAGCGGCCCAACATTCTCTTTATCATGTCGGACGACCATGCCGCCCACGCCATCAGCGCTTACAGCGACCGGCTGATCCGCACCCCGAACCTGGACAAGCTGGGCCAGGAGGGAGTCCGCTGCGATCGCGTCTACTGCACCAATTCCATCTGCACCCCCAGCCGGGCCGCGATCATGACCGGCCAGTACAGCCACATCAACGGCGTGCCGGTGTTCAACGCCTTCGATCCGGCGCGGCCCAACGTAGCGAAATACCTGCAGGCCGCCGGGTATCACACCCTCATGATCGGCAAGTGGCACCTGGGCAGCAACCCGACGGGATTCGACGACTGGGAAGTCCTTCCGGGACAGGGGGTCTATCACAACCCCATTTTTTACACCGCCACGGAGGAGAAGGAATACCCCGGATATGTCACCGACATCACCACCGATCTGATGCTGCAGCGGCTGGAAAAGCGCCCCAAGGACAAGCCGTTCTTCGCCATGCTGCACCATAAGGCGCCCCACCGGCCATGGGACCCCAGCGAGCGGCTGGGCGCCATCTGGAGAAAGCGCCAGATCGCCGAGCCCCCGACGCTCTGGGACGACTACGCCACCCGCACGGATGCCGTCAAGGAGTGCCGGCAGAAAGTGTTCGACGACATGACCCGCCGGGATCTCAAGCTGGTAGCACCCGGAAATCTCCAGGGAAAGGAACGCAACGCCTGGCTGCAGCACAAGCCCGATTCGGTGGAAATCGAAGTCGACGGCCGGAAAAAAACCCTGACCGGAATGGAGCTGAAGAAATGGAAGTACCAGCGCTACATGCAGGACTACCTGGCCTGCTGCGCCTCCATTGACGAAAACATCGGGCGGGTTCTGGAATGGCTGGACAAAAACAAGCTGCGCGAGAACACCATGGTCATCTACACCAGCGACCAGGGCTTTTTCCTGGGAGACCATGGGTTGTACGACAAGCGGTTCATGTACGAGGAATCGGACCGCATGCCCTTCCTGGTCCGCTGGCCAAGGGGAATCAAGCCGGGAACCACGACCAGCGCCCTGGGAATCAACTGCGACTTCGCCCCGACCTTCCTGGAACTGGCCGGCGCGCCCGTACCGGCCGACATGCAGGGCCGCAGCCTGCTGCCCGTTCTGCAGGGGAAAAAGCCCAAAGACTGGCGAACCAGCTTTTACTACCGCTACTACCACGACCCGGGCGACCACAACACGGCCGCCCATTACGGCGTCCGGACCGAGACCCACAAGCTCATCTATTTCTGGCGGCGGGACCAGTGGGAGTGCTTCGATCTGGTGAAGGATCCCCAGGAGCTCCGCAACATCTATGCAGACCCGGCGGAGCAGGCCACGGTAAAAAAACTGAAGGAAGAGCTATACCGGCTGAAGAAAGAAGCCAAAGACACCGAAGACCGCTTCGCCGACAGCAAGGACTGGCCCAAGGAGTCCTCGTACGTCAGCCCGAAAAAGCAGCAGAACCCTTAACGGGACCTGCTGTCCTTGACCCTCTGCGTGCTCTTCCTGCCCTTCCTGCCCTTCCCTTTGCCGGAAGACGGGAAGAGCGGGAAGAAGAGAGAAAAGTCCGCTAGGGCCGCAGCCGCGCGATGGCCGGCCTCAGGTCCGGATTTTCGAGAGGCTTGCCGTGGCCGGAGACCAGGTAGCGGACCGGCTGCTTCCGCGCCAGAATCTCCTCCAGCACCGCGGCCAGCAGACCGGGATCCGCACCGGGCTCGAGCTTGAGCGCGGCCGGATCGGCGAACTCCCGTCGGGCCGCCAGGATCCCGAGCTCGGGAATGAAAACGGCGAGGTTGCTGCGGGTGTGAATCCCGGGCATGGCAAAAAGCAGAACCGTCAGATTCCCGGCGCGGATCCGCCCGCGATCGCCGATCAGCCGACGCGGCGGAACCAAAGCAAAGGAACGGCCGTCGCTCTCCTGACCCACCCGGCGGATATACTCGCGAAGCTCCGGCTGGGGCGTGTCTTTTACCGCTGCGGCGAAATAATCCCGGCGCCGGGCGGTGTCCGCATAATCGCTTTGCATATCTTCGGCACAATACCGGTGGCCGATGATCTCCGCCCCGGCAAAAGCCGCGTTGCCGAAGGCGTGATCCCAGTGATGGTGCGTGTTGACGACAAAGCCGACCTTCTTGCCGAAGAAGTCCTCCGCCTGAACGCGGGCCCGGGTCGCGGCGGCGAGCGAGCCCCAGGTATCGATCACCAGCAGCGCGGACCCCGCATCGACCACCGTCATGGTTTCCGCCCAGGGGGCCTGATAAAAAACCAGGACCCTCTCTCCGAGGCGAGTCTGTTCGAACGCTGCAGCGTCGCCGGGAGCCGCCGGAACCGGGACCGCCTGAAAAATAAGAAGAAGGAAAAATGCGGGACAGAAGTTTTTAGCCATACCGTTCCTATTTTTCCGTACCCGGCAAGGGGCTCTGTTCGATCAGCCGGAGGGCCTCATCCATCAGGATCTCTCCGGTTCGCTCCCCCAGGCAGACCCGGGAAACGTATTGGTACACTTTGAAACTCGCCCAGTCCGCCCGGCTGAGCATGTAGCCCAGGGCGTCATTGGTCAGGCCGAAGAGCAGGTTGTGCCTGCCGCGCATATGGCGCTGCAGGAACCGGCCGATATTCGGCAGCGCCTCGCCGGGAATCGTCAGGATCTGGACGCTGCCGAGATGGATCAGATTGCATTGGGCCGCGACGGACCCGTCGGCCTGGGCGGTATACTTCAGCGGGGAGGCCGTCATAATCTGGCGGAGCAGGGGGGAATCCACCGGGAAGCGGATATACCTGGCCGTGCAGTAGAGGGACGGGTCGGGAATGTCTTCCCCGCCCTGCAGGAGCCGGAAGCTCTCCTCGGCCATCAGCGAACCGATCCGCCGGCACTCCTCCCAGTCGCCCCGCTCCTTGCCGTCCGCCGTCCGGTTGTCCGCCGTGACCATGCCTCCCTGGGCGCCGTTCAGGAAGAGCGCCGTTCCCCCGCCGTGCTCCTGAATCCAGTCGTAGAACGGCCCGCAGAGATCCGGGCTCAGTATGCCGCGGTCCGAGCCCAGCACTTCCGGATGGACCGCATAGTTAAGCAGAAGGGCAATCGGCTGGTCCTGGGTATTGCGAAACTGAAGGACTGCAGCCTGAGGATTAAAAAATTTTTCGACGTAGGCATTGTAGGCGATCCGGCCGCGCAGTTCCCCGGAAGCCACCCGCAGGCGGGCCGGCTGCTTTCGCTCCCAGGCCTCGCGCACGGCTTCGGCCATGCGGTCGCAAACCGTTTCCAGGTATTTCAGGTCGGCCGATGTCTTCCCCTGCTCATCCGGAAATCCGTAGCAGTCGGGAGCCGAATGGGTGTGAGTGGCGGCGATCAGGATGTTCTGCGGCGGAAGGAACGGGATGCGGGCCCGGACCCGGTTGCCCAGCACGGAAGGAAAACCGAGGAAATCCCCGCTGACGATGGCCACTCCGGTGCGGCCGTCAGAGAGCGCCAGGGCGCGCACGGTCAGATCGCCCTGGCGGATTTGGGTCGGCCGGCTGGGTCCCACACCGCCGGAAACCGGCAGCAGGGGATCGGGGGTCACCACCCGCACGGCCGCACCCGCCATGAATTCCGCATGGGCGCGGAGCGCCAGGCCCATGAAACAAAACAGAAGAAAGCATGCCTTTTTTTTCAAGATGTCGCCCTTTCGTAAAACGTGTTCCTGCCATCCAACTATACCAAAACCTGCGGGCTCTTTCCTAAAGACGATCTCGCAAAAAGTATGTATCGTAATGATCTGCCGTCACGGTACGATCTCCGCTATTTCGTCCCGTGCGGTACACACGCAAGTCCCGTCAGGGACGGCAGAACCGGACCTGTCCGCCAATTTTTGCACCTTCATCAGAAAAAAAATAAACAGGGTGCGCTCACGAGAAGATGCGGGTGCGATCTCGAAAGCCGGCCAGGATCCGCAGCGGAGACAGGAGGCTGTCTTTCAGCGGGATTCCGGAGCGGGTGACCTGCGACAGCAGCAGGGTGACGTCGTCCCGGTTGAGATTGCCGCTGCGCAACGATCCGACCTGCTCCAGCAGCCCCGGTATCAGCTCCTGCGGACAGTCGGGATCCAGGCGGGATACCGCGCTTTTCAGCCCGTCGATTCCCAGAAGGTTGCCCTGCGCATCGACGGCTTCGACGAGGGCATCGCTGTAGCAGAGGATCAGGTCGCCGGTTTGCAGCCGGACCTCCAGCTCCGAAAAGCGCGCCTGGTGAAAAAGCCCCAGAGGAATGTCGGCGGGATCCTTTCCCTCCAGGCTCTCCTGCTCCAGGGCCAGCCAGTGGTTTTCTGACTTCCGGAACAGAAGCGGACAGGGATGGCCGGCGCTGCTCAGCTGCAGAATCCGGGTCGGCTGAAAGAAAGTCCATACGACCGCTGTGGCGAACCCGGAGTGGCCCTCGCGCTCGGAGAAGCGGCGGTTCATTTCCCGGAACAGCCGCTCCTGCCGGATGAAATTGATGTTCCGCCGCATCAGGTCGCGAAGCCCGGTGGCCGTATCCGATACCGCCTGCCCGTGGCCGCTGACGTCGGCCAGCAGCATGCGCGAAATCCGCCCGGACGCGCAGGAAGAGAAGTAGTAGACGTCCCCTCCTCCCTCGGCGCCCTGGTGCGGCCGGCACCAGATCCAGGTGCGCAGTCCGGCCATCTCCAGCATCTCTTCGGCCCGGCCATTGCCCCCGCGGACTTCCATACATTGCATTTTTTCCTCATACGAGGTCTGTGCACGTATCATTCCGCGATTATACTGTATTCCCGTCCTATCCCCCTTCCTGTACCCTACGCCGGTTTTCTCCGGAACGCGGGAATGCTTCCCCTTTGACCCCTGGTTTTTTGCCCCGTATAATTTCGGGGATGAGAAATGAATCGGCCTTTTCTTATTTTTGCCGACCGCCGCTGCCTTTTTTGCGATGTCCCTCTTTAAACAGGTGACAGGATCACACGATGATTTCCAAGAGAACTCTCCCCACCCTCCTGGCCGCCCTTCTCTTCGCCGGCGCCATTGCCGGCGAAACCGCCGCCGCGGCGCCGGCCGCCAGGCCGAACGTCATCCTGCTGCTGACGGATGACCAGGGCTACGGCGACCTGGCCTGCCACGGCAATCCCGTCCTGCGGACGCCGCACCTCGACCGGCTTCACGGCGAGTCGGTGCGCTTCCTCAATTTTCATGTGGACAGCTATTGCACCCCGACGCGCGCCGCGCTGATGACCGGCCGCTACGCCCATCGCGTCGGCGGCTGGGGGACCGTCAGCGGGCGCAACATGCTCCGCGACGAGGAAGTGACCATGGCCGACGTCTTCCGCTTCAACGGCTACCGCACCGGCCTCTTCGGAAAATGGCACCTCGGCACCCATTACCCCTACCGGCCGACGGACCGCGGATTCGACGAATGGCTGGGGCACGGGGACGGCGGCACCGGCTGCACGACGGATTTCTGGGGCAACGATCGCGTCAGCGACCGCTATATCCGCAACGGCCGCTGGGAAAACAAGCCCCGCCAGGGCTACGAGTGCGATGTCTACTTCGATGCCGCGATGCAGTTCATGCGCAAAAACCGGCGGCGCCCGTTCTTCGTCTATCTCACCCCATACAATCCGCACAGCCCCTGCAGCCTTCCCGACAGGCAATGGACCGCCGCCTACCAGGACCAGGTGCCGCCGAACACCGCCCATTTCTATGCATCCATTTCCCGCCTGGACCATAATCTTGGCCGGCTGCGGGCCTTCCTGAGGTCGGAAGGACTCGACGACAACACGCTGTTCCTTTTTATTACCGACAACGGCACCGCCGAAGGCGATAATGTCTTCCGTGCCGGCATGCGCGGCAAGAAAGGGTCCTCCTACGACGGCGGGCATCGCGTGCCCTGTTTCTTTCTCTGGCCCGCGGGCGGATTCCGCAGGCCGGCCGATGTCGCCCGGCTCACGGCGCACCTCGACTGGCTGCCGACCCTGGTGGATCTCTGCGCGCTGCGCCTGCCGAAGCCCGTCGCCTTCGACGGCCTCAGCCTGAAGCCGCTGCTGACGGACCCCGATGCGAGCCGCCCCGATCGCACCCTGGTGCTCGGCACCCCGGCCAACCGGGTGGCGGCCAACCCGCCGACCCCCGTATACGGCGAAAACTGCGCGGTGATGACCGAGCGCTGGCGGCTCATCAACGACCGAGAGCTGTATGATATGAACGCCGACCCGGGCCAGCAGCACGATCTGGCCCGCGAGCAGCCGCAGGTCGTCGCGGCATTGCGGGCCGCCTATGGGCGCTACTGGAGCAGCGTCTCCGCCTGCGACGAAGGGTGGCGGGGCCGGCCGATTCTCGGTTCCGCCCGGGAGGCGGTAATCGAGCTCTGTGCCGAGGACTGGTATCCGACCCGGGGGAACTGTCCGTGGAACCAGGCAGCCGTGGCCGAGGGCCCTGCGGTTTTCGGCCGCTGGCCGGTGCGGGTCGCCCGGACCGGCATCTATCGGATTGAAGTCCGCCGCTGGCCGCGCGAAGCGGATGCATCGCTGGCCGGTGTTCCGGAAGACCGGAAGGTACCGGATGCCTTTCTGCCGGACAAACCGGTAACCGGCCTGCTCTACGGCGGCGTTCCAAAGGCGCTGCCCGTGGCACGGGTCGGGTTGCGGTTCGGCCCGAGCGTTCAGGAGATTGCCGTGGATCGCAAGGACACTGCCGCCATTTTCACCGTCCGGGCCGAGGCC
>CAINFC010000231.1 GCA_903847975.1 uncultured Acidobacteriota bacterium
GACATGGAATGGAGCGGGACTGTCGGGGGTGGTGATGGGCGGACTGCCGGGAAGTCCGGTGACGGACAGCGGGGGGACCTATACGGGGACGGTGGACGCGGGGTGGAGCGGGACGGTGACGCCTTCCAAGGCGGGGTACAGCTTCAGTCCCGCGAGCCTGAGCTACACGAACGTGCTGGCGAGCCAGACGGGAAAGAACCACACGGCAACGCTGAACCAGTATACGGTCACCGGGCAGGTGACGTGGAACGGAGCGGGGTTGACGGGGGTGGTGATGAGCGGACTGCCGGGAAGTCCGGCGACGGACGCGGCTGGGAACTACGCGGTCACGGTGAATGCCGGATGGTCCGGAACCGCTGTACCAGTCAAGGAAGGATATTCATTCAACCCGCCTTCCTGCAACTATTCCAATGTGTCTGCCGTTCCGACGCCCCAGGACTACACGGCCTCTCCGGTGACGTTTTCCATTACCGGAAATGCCGGAGTATCCGGTGCGGCTTTAAGCTTCCAGGACGGGACACAGAAAACGGCGACGGCCGACGGCAGCGGGAATTATTCCTTCACGGTTTCCTATAACTGGTCCGGCACGGTCACGGTGAGCAAACCGGGCTATCTGTTCACTCCGGCCGGCCGGAGCTATTCGAATGTGACGTCGAATCAAACCGGCCAGAACTATTCCTGCCGCCGGGCCACTTACCTGCCCCTGGTATTCAGGTAGGCGGGCGGCCGGTGGTCCGGAGCAACCGGGCTGGAAACGGTACGGACGAGCAGGGAAAAAACCCGACGGTCTCAGTTTCCGTGCGGCTTTTCCTCTTGGACCACCGTATTCTTCTGAATCCATTCGGCAGCCTTTTCCGGCCGGCCCCAGTCCCGGTAGAGGTTCCCGATCCACTTTTCCGCGTCCCCAATCGCTGCCTGGTCCCAGGTGGGGATGGCATCTTTCCGCTGGACCAGCCCTTCATGGCCGCGGATCAGCAGCGGCTCCGCTTCGGAATACTTTTTCTGGCCGGCCAGGCAGGCGCCAAGAAGGCTCCGGCCGCTGTAGGCCATCCAGTCGTCGCGCCTGTTTTTTTCGTAAATCTGCAGCGCGTGGCTCAGGGCCTTTTCTGCCTGGGGATAATTCTGCTGCTGCAGCTGCACGCGGGCCCAGTAGACGAGCGCATCGGCGGTACGCGGGTGATCCGCGCCGCGGGTACGCCGCCGGGTTTCCAGAATCCGGCCGAACAGCGATTCGGCCTGCACGTATTTTCCCTGAACGCGATACATTTCCGCCAAGGCGAGGGTGACCTGCAGCGTGTTGGGATGCTCCGGTCCCAGAACGCGCTGCAGCGCGTCCAGTGCCTTTCCAAAGGAGGGTTCCGCCAGATCGTAATCTCCCCGGTCTCGATACAGCTCCGCCCTATTGGCCATCAGCATCAGCGTGTCAGGGTGATCGGGCCCGAGCACCCGCAGATGAAGCTCCAGGGCTTCCTTGTAAAGGGTCTCGGCCTGTGCGTACTTGCTTTGGATGTGGCAGACCCCGGCCAGGTTGTTGAGGCTCATCAGGGTGTCGGGATGCTCCTTTCCCTGAACCTGCCGCGAATACTCCAGCACCTCGGCGAACTGCCGCTCGGCCGGGGCGTATTTCCCCTGGGAAAAGTAGACCACGGCCAGATTGTTCATGGTGTTGAGCGTGTCCAGGTGCCTGGGACTCAGAACCCGCCGCTGCCCTTCCCGTGCTTCCGTCAGAAGGCTTTCGGCCCGGGCAAAATTGCCTTCATGAATGAAGTGGCTGGCCAGACTGTTCATGCTTTTCAGTGTATCCGGGTGGAGGCTCCCCAGCATCCTGCGCCGGATTTCCAGGGTTCTGGTCCGTAACGGCTCGCCCTGTCCGTATTTGGCCTGGTCGTCGTAGGCTTTGGCCAGCCGGTCCATGCTGACCAGCGTGTCGGAATGATTTTCGCCCAGAACCTGCCGGCGAAGCCGGAGGGCACGATCCAGGTGCTGTTCCGCCTCCGGGTAAAGTCCCAGGTCCAGATAGGTGCTCCCAATGGTATGCTGAATAGCGGCTTCTACGGAGGGCTGGGCCGGGAACCTGCCTTCCATTTTGGACGCCGCCCGGTCCAGGGCGGTGCGTACCTTCAGGTTGGGATCGGGCTTGGAGCTGGATTGAGCCTGGGCATCGGGGCTGGCCTGCGCCAGCAGGTCATTGCGCAAAAAGTCGCTGACCGCCCGGGCTTCGTTTTCGGCACGGGCGGCGCGCACCGCCATCCAGGCGCTGACCACGATTCCGGCGATCAGCACCGCCGTGAAGGCGGCCGCCGTGGCGATCCACAGCCGGTATTTGCGCACGAATTTTCCCATCCGGTAGGCCCGGGAAGGAGGGGCGGCCTCGACCGGTTCGCCGTCCCTGTAACGCTGCAGGTCCCGGGCAAAACCGTTTACCGTCTCGTAGCGCCGGGCCGGATCTTTCTCCAGGGCTTTGAGCGTGATCCAGTCCAGCTCCCGGCTCAATTCCCGGGGGAGTTTAAGGGTTTGGCATCGCCGCTGGTCCGCCGCCTTATGGGGTTCGGCGCACCGCAGCAACCGCGCGCTGGGAGGCGGGGGTTCTTCCTCGCGAATGCGCTGCAGGATCTCCACGTAGCCATTTTTCCCCTGGGCTTCATGCCGCAGGGGAGTTTCGCCGGTGAGCAGCTCATAAAGCACCGCCCCCAGCGAATAAACATCCGTGCGGGTGTCGACGTCCTGTCGGCCGAGGTCCGCCTGCTCGGGACTCATGTAGTCCAATGTGCCGACGACCGTGCCCGCCGTGGTCATTCCGGCCGAACCAGGCTGGTTGCCCAGCGCCTTGGCCAGACCGAAATCGATGACCTTGGGGATGGATTGGTTTTCCAGCTCCTTGACCAGGATATTCGACGGCTTGATGTCGCGGTGAATAATCCCTTTCTGGTGGGCATGCTGTATGGCCTGGCAGACCGGAAGGAAGAGTTCGATCCGCTCGCGGAACGTCAACCGCCTGGAATCGCAGTAGTGTGTGATGGGCACGCCTTCGACCAGCTCCATGACGAAATAGGGCAGACCGCGCTCCGTGGTGCCGGCGTCGTATACCCGGGCGATGTTGGGGTGGTCCATCATGGCCACTGCCTGGCGCTCGCTTTCAAAGCGGGCGATGATCTCCCGGCTGTCCATGCCCGGCTTGATCACTTTCAGGGCTACATCTCTCTGGATCGGCTGGGACTGCCGGGCGCGGAATACCGAGCCCATGCCCCCCTCGCCGAGCGGCTGGATCAGCTGATAAGGGCCAATGGTGCTCTCCATCCGTATCGGGTTCCCGGGGGAGGATGGGGCGGATCGGGCGATCGTTTCCACCAGGGTCCCTCCTTCGGCTTCCGGCCTGCCGGGCCCGCCACCGGCGGGAGAAACGTTTTCCAGGAATGTGGGACGGTCGGTACTCGGTTCAGGGGATTTGGGCTTCATATTTGTGTTTCCGGAGCTATGCAATTCAGGGAGAATACAGCATGCCATAACAGGATGGCTAGGGGTTGCTCTGTTTTTGAGGCGGAAACCCCGCAGGACGGGACATTTTCCAGAAGCGGTTCCTTGCTTTCCTTCCGGCCCTCCGATAAACTTTTGGGTAGTCCTGGGGAAAACATGCCGCTGTTTGCTGCCAGATCTGCAGTTATCCGGTGGGAGGCGGAAGAATGAAGAGCAAATCCTTTTTTCCAGTCTGGGCGCTCCTTATGGCCTGGGCCCCGCCGCCGCCCGCTCTGTCCGCCGGGAATCCGGCCTCAGCCCGGCAGGCCGATTTCTACGTGGCCCCGGATGGCAGCGATTCCAATCCGGGGACCCGGAGCCAGCCCTGGCGAACCATTCAGCGAGCTGCGGACTCGCTGCTGCCGGGCGATACGGTTTACATCCGGGCCGGGACGTTTCGCGAGCGCGTTCTTCCGCTCAACTCCGGCAGCGATGCCGCCCACTGGATTACTTATTCGGCTTATCCCGGCGAGGTGGTGACCATCGACGGAACCGGGATCAACGTACCCGCCGATGAGGGTCTGATCTATATTTTGCAGAAGAGCTACATTCGCATGGCCGGGCTGCAGATCGTCCATTCCTCCTATGCCGGTCTGCTGGCGGAAGATTCCGACCATATCACCATCGAAAACATCCGGACGTACGACACCGCCTCTTCCGGGATCGGCATATGGGGAGGCAGCCACGTTCTGCTGGCCGGCAATCGTGTCGAACAGGCCGGCTCCAACGGGATGCAGGAGTGCATCACCGTCGCCGGCACCGGCACCTTCGAAGTCCGGGACTGCGAGGTACTGCAGTGCCGCAAGGAAGGGATCACCGCCAAGGACGGCGCCTCCAACGGCAAGATCTGGAGAAACCGGGTGCATCACACCGACCACGTCGGCATTTACGTGGACGGCGAGTTTACCTACACCTTCAATATCGAGGTGTTTCAGAATACGATCCACGACATTGTTTACAAGGATGGAATCACCGTGGCCACCGAGGCAGGCGGCCTGGTCGAGAATGTCTCGATTTACAACAACCTGACCTATGACAACGGCTTTTTCGGTATCGGTATTTCCGCCTGCTGCCCGGTTGCCGAGCACCATCCCATCCGCAACGTCCGAATCCTAAACAACACTGTCTGCCGCAACGGGACCAGCGGCTGGGGCGGGGGTATCTCCATCGGCGAAAACCCGGACCTGGAGGGGATCGTGGTCCGCAACAATATCGTCAGCCAGAATGTTTCCTTTCAGATTGCCGCCGATGCCGCGGTCCCGCCGGCCAGCCTTGCCGTCGATCATAACCTCATCGACGGGTATCGGGACTACGAAGGGGAAACCGACGGAACGGACATGGTCCTCGGTGATCCGCGGTTTGTGAATCCTGCCGCAGCGGACTTTCACCTGCGGCCGGGTTCGCCGGCGATCGGCAAGGGTTCGTCGCTCCTTGCGCCGGCACAGGATCACGACGGGTTCCCGCGACCTCCGGCATCCATCGACCTGGGGGCATTGCAATTCATTCCCTGGCGCCTTTTCCTGTCCTTTGTCATGCGGTAGCCGCGGGCATTTCCGCAGGACGGGGTATGGTTGCTTCTGCTCCCCGCCCTACGGCTTTTTCCCTTCCATCCTTCGGAAGCTTGCCGGAGAATCCTTCATGGTCCTCTGCCGGAAATTCCGGAAACGGTGAAAAGTGAGGTAGTTGGCATCATGCTGATTGGGAGCGCCGCCGGCCGGATCGTCGAAGGCAGTGCGGACGACCGCGATGATGTCGGACCCCTCAAAGAGCCAGTCGGGGTACTGAAAGCCGTGGGTGGCGGTGTCCGGGTGATGTAAAAGCACGGAGCGCACCTCCCAGGTTCGAAGGTCGGCCGAGTGGAGCAGCGCCAGGGTATTGCGGACCCTCTCCGGATTGCCGGAGCGGTGGAATTCAGGCACGTAGTTGGCCAGCGCCCAGTAGCCAGGGCCGGCAGGATCCCTGCGGACGGTAAACTTCTTGCAGCCGCCGGGAAAATCGATGAATCCGCTCTGCGGATCGAAGGATACCTGGCGGCCGTCGGCGCTGACCTCCACCCGGGCCGCTTTTTCCGGGCCCGGCCGGTAATCCACGCGCAGGAGGTTGACCAGATTTCCCTCCGGGGCCACGACCGCGTTTCCCTCCAGCCAGCCGCCAAACTTTCCTCCCAGCCACTCCGGATTGCGGTCCAGCCGGTTGCTGAAGGTCCAGCTTGCGGCTTGCAGCAGGTCGGAATCTTCCGGGGCCGACATCAGGAAGGACCGGAAATGGCTTCCCCAGCCGTCCGGCCCCCGGGTGTCTTCCATGGCCCGCCAGATTCTTTCTCCATGGAGGACCACCGGAACGGGAGCACAGTGGTATCCGCCATCGCCCAGCAGCAGACCGGTTCGGCTATCGGCCGGTGTCGTCCAGCTTCTGCCGCCGTCGGTGGAACGGCGGATGGAGGCGCAGCCGTTCTCTTTGCTGGTGCCCATCAGGTACAGGGATCCGCGGTGAAAAAAGAGCGTGGACCACCACTGGCCCCGGATCTCGGCCAGCCGCTCCCAGTGCTTTCCCTGATCGCCCGAGGACAGCACGATGGTCCGGTCTCCGGTGCTGCCCGGCCCGAATAGATCGTGGCTGGCGATATACCTGCCGTCCGTCCACACTGCCAGGCTGGGAGAGCCGATATACTGGCGCGAGGAGGCCGGACTGTGATCGATCACCACTCCGGGCGGTGCGGCCGGCTTTTCCGCTCCCGTGATCCCTTCCGGAAGGGCAAGAAAAAGGAAGAACCAAAAAACATATTGTTTGGTCATGGCAATGATCCTGCGCGATGATTCCAAGGGGCCTTGTTGCTGCCGGCGTGCCTTGCTTGATTTCGGATTTTCCCTCTGATAAACTATCGCGGATGTCCCAGAGAAAACAAGCTCTCTCCTTCCGAATATTCAATTCTTTATTTTTTTCCCTGCTTTTTGTTTTCTTCTTTCTGGCGCCCGACTTTCTTGCGGCTTTCTTCAATACGCGGCTCCATACGGTGGTCCCCCCATCGACGGTCCTGCTCCTTCTTTTGGCCGGGCTTTCCATCCACTTCCTGCCCCGGCGCCACGCATGGGCGGCCCTGCTTTTTCTTTTTCTCCTCCAGGTCACCGCCCTTGGCTACCTCTGCTATTTCGGCCGAAGCCTTACGGCCCGGGAAATCCCTTTCATTTTTCATCAGTGGGACGAAGTCGTCTGGATGGGCTGGGGAACGTTCCTGGACTATTGGTACGTTCTGGCCGCCTGCGGCACGGCGCTGGCCGGTAACCTGTGGGCGGCTTCCTCGGGGAAGGCACCCGCAAAGACTCGCTGGGCCTGGCTGGGGCTGGCTGCCGTGGTTTTGCTTCCCGCCCACCCCTTCCGGTCCGCTTCCACCGAACTGTCGGTATCGGTGGCCAGCCCTTACTGGCCGTCGATTCGATCCGGCACCACGGCCTTTGCCTGGCTCCTGGCGAGAGGAGTTGTCCCGGGTCCTCCCGGCCCGGCCTACGCGCCCTACCGGGTTCAACGCCGGTCCGGCAGCGCTGCGCGCAACCTGGTGCTGGCAGTCGCCGACAGCTGCTCCACGCGCTATATGTCCCTTTACGGCTACGGACGCCCGACCACTCCGCTTCTGGAGCGGTACCGGGGAACCCCCGGATTTCTCTTCCGGCCGGGGCTCTCCGGCAGCACCGCTTCGCTGGCCTCCATGCGCGTGCTGCTTAATCTGGTGCGTGAGCCGGGGAACGGGGAGGCCCTCTGGTCGCGTCGAACCAACCTCGTTCGCCTGGCCCGGGAGGCGGGCTACCGGACGATCTTCCTTTCGGCCCAGCGCGCCAAGAACACGGCCCTGGCCGGCCCGGAGTTCGCCGAACTGGCCTTCCACGAAGACGGCCCTGCGGGGAGTCCAACTGCCGAGGGGCGCGATGATGCCCTGCTGGCCGCCCTGCAGAAGGTTCCGCTCGGGGAAAAAAATTTTATCGTCCTGCACCAGCGCAACCTGCACAACCCTTATGCCTGGAATACGGAAACGCATCCCGAGTGCCGATTGTTTCCGGAGGCCAATTCGTTCGGCTCCTACCTGAACGCCATGGTCTGCTACGACCGCTGGGTCGATGCCCTGTTCCGCTGGTGCCGCGAGCACCTGGAAGGGGAATCCTATGTATTCCTGACCAGCGACCACGGCGAGACCTTCGGGGAGCAGGGAATCAACGGCCACCTGACGCTCGATCCCCTGGTGGCCGACGTTCCGGCCATGGTCTACGGCATCCGCCCGGATTCCGATTTCTTTTCGCAGGTCGAAGCCTTCCGCGTCCTGACGCATCACGACCTCGGGCTGCTGATGGCCGACCGCCTCGGCTACGAGATCCATAATCCCAATGCCGTCGAGGGTTCCTACGTCATTCAGGATATCAACCTGGAGCACGGAACCCGCTTCATTCCTGTCCGTATCGACACGAAGGGGGCCACCTTCCTTCCGGCTCGCGGCCTGGACGAGGCCAAAGCGGCACCGGCAAGCCCGTGAAACGCGCAGGATGAGGGGCAGGGCATGAGGGTCTTGCAGGTTATGGCAGGCGCCGAGTGCGGCGGGGCGGAGACCATGTACGCCGATGGCGTTCTGGCGCTTGCCGGGGCGGGCACGGACCAGCTCCTGCTCACGCGCCCCAGCCGTCTGCGCGATTCCCTGTGGGTAAGGCACGGTCTGGCGGTCCGGCACGCCTCCTTTCCGCGTCCCTGGATGGGGCGGAGCACCCGGAAGGCCATCCGCCAGGCCATTGCCGATTTTAAGCCCGATCTGTGCCATTACTGGATGGCCCGGGCCGCTTCCTATGCCGCGGCGGACAGCGGGATTCCCAACATCGGCTGGTTCGGTGCGCCGTCGCCCCTGGATTATTATCGCCACTGCCAATTCTTTATCGGCCTCACACAGGAGCTGGTTCGTCACATCGTGGCCGGGGGTGCCCGCCCGGAAGCCGCCGTATGCATCCACCCCTTTGCCGATCTTCCCGCCGGCCCGCCCGCGGACCGCGCGGCGCTGGATACTCCTGCCGGGGTTCCGGTTCTGCTTTCCCTGTCGCGGCTTCACTGGCACAAGGCGATCGATGTTCTGCTCCGGGCCATGCCGCAGCTGCCGGAGGCCTACCTTTGGATTGCCGGGGAAGGACCGGCCCAAAAGAGCCTTCAGGCGCTGGCGGCCTCTCTTGGCATCGAAGCGCGCGTGCGCTGGCTGGGGTGGCGCACCGACCGCGGGGCCTTGCTGGCGGCCAGCACGCTGTGCGTCTTTCCTTCGCGGGTCGAGCCTTTCGGCAATGTGATGGTCGAGGCCTGGGCCGCCGGGGTACCGCTGATCGCCGCTGCGGCCCAGGGTCCGAAGGCTTACTGCCGGCACGAGTTCAACGGGCTGCTGGTCGAGCCGGACGATGTCCCGGGCCTGGCGGCCGCCATACGGCGATGCCTCGCCGAGCCCGACCTTTGCCGCCGCCTGACCGAGAACGGACGCCGCTGCTACGAGACTTCCTTCACCAAAGATGTTTTTGTCCGCGACATGACCGCCTTTTACCGGATGGTGCGGGAGGCCGGCGGTCCCGGTTGCGCATCCGCGGGGAGGAGCAGGGCATGCCCGGGAAAATAGCGGTGCTGCAGGCGGTGCCGGCGCTTTTTGCCGGGGGCGTGGAGCGCCAGACCGTCGCCCTGGCCCGGCACCTGGCCCGAAGAGGCCACCGTTCCATGGTTATATCTGCGGGAGGGCCTCTCTGCGCCTGCCTGGAAGAGGGCGGAGTGAAGCACCTCGCCTGGCCCATCGGGCGCAAGTCCCCGGCCATGCTGGCCCGGGTGCCGGCTCTGGTCCGGATTCTCCGCCGGGAGCCGGTCGATGTGGTTTTGGCCGCCTCGCGGTTTCCCGCATGGATGGTCTGGCTGGCGCGAAGATTCATGCCCGTGGGACACCGGCCGGCTTTTCTCACCGCGGTTCACAGCTTTTACTCCGTAAACCTTTACAGCTCCATCATGACGCGCGGGGACCGGGTGGTTACGGTCTCGCGGGCTGCCACCGGGTATGTCCTGCGGAACTACCGGTCCATGGACCCGGCGCGCATCCGCGAGGTGGCCCTGGGGATCGACCGGGGCGCCTATCCCCACGGCTATCGTCCGCCCGAAGAGTGGACGGCACGCTTTCTCTCCGAATACCCGCTGCTGGCGGATCGTCTGCTGGTGACGCTTCCGGCGCGCTTTACGGGATGGAAGGGGCCGGACCGGCTCCTCGATCTGCTCGGTGGCCTGGTCCGCAGAGGCATTCCCGCAGCTGCCGCGGTATGCGGCGAGATTCCCCGCCGCCACCGGGGAGCGGCCCACAGGCTGCTCGAGAGGGCCCGGCGGGAGGGGCTGCCTTTGGTCCTGCTGGGACACCGGACCGATATCCGCGAAGTCATGGCGGCTTCCGCGGTGGTGGTTTCCCTTTCCGCCCCCCGGCCGGAAGCCTTTGGGCTTGCGGTCCTCGAGGCCCTCAGCCTGGGCGTTCCGGTCGTCGGCTGGGACCACGGAGGGGTCGGCATCCTCCTCCGGGAAATCTTTCCGCAAGGGGCCGTTCCACCCGGAAGGTGCGGGCTCCTGGAAGAGCGCGTGGCCTCTTTTCTCTCCCGCTCCCCGGCGGTTCCTCCCTTCCCGGGATACGAAATCGCAACCACCCTGGAAAAGATGGAGGAGGTTCTCCTGGAATCTGCGGAAGGGAGCCGGACTTGATCCTGCGTGTTCCTTCCTTCTGGCGCAAATACCTGCCGGGTTCCCGCGGGACGCTGGAAAGCCTGCTCGACCTTTCCGGGCGGGAGAGGCTTCTGGCCGTCGCCCTGGGTGCGGTTTTTTTTCTTTTTCCCATTTCCTCCGGCCTGCGAAGCGGTGCGCTCCTGCTGGCGGCGGCGGTCTGGGTGGGAACGGGGCTGGTTCTGCGGGGCTTTCGGCAGGGAGTGCGCCAGACCTGGTTCCTGCCGCTTCTCTATGTCGTGCTGCTGACTTTCGCCGGGCTTCTCTGGTCCCCCGATCCCGCCATGGGGCTGGATGATGCCCGACGAAACTACCACTGGCTTTTGGCCCTGGCCGTCGCTTCGATACCGGTCACCCTGCCTCTTTTCCGCGGATGGATGTCGGCCTTTCTTTGCGGGACTTCCCTGACCGCCCTGGTGGCCCTCCTGCAGGTGGCGGGCTCTTTGCCATTCTGGAAAAAGGCTCCTTCGGCCTTTCAGCCGAAAATCGCTTTTTCTCTCCTTCTCGCCGCGGCCATTCTGCTGTTCCTCCGGCGCCTGGCCATGCCCTGCGGGACGGCCTCCCGCATCCTCCTGTCCTGCGGCGGCCTGGCCTGCTGGGCAGCTCTCGTATACTGCCGGGGGCGCGCCGGAGTTCTGGCCCTGGCGATCGGACTTCCCCTGGCGGCCTTGCTCCTTTTTTTCCCGCGGAAAGGGCTGAGGGGGAAGGCTGTCCTTCTGGCTCTGGCGATCGTGGCGGCCACCATGGCCATGCCGGTCGTTCAGATGCGGATGTCCCAGGGCCGGAGAGACTTGCAGATCTTCATGGCCAGAGGCGGAGTGTTCAGTCTCGGCGCCCGGCTTCTTTATTGGAAGGAGGGATGGCAGATGTTTCTCGAACATCCTCTGGCGGGAGTGGGGTCCGGAGGCTACCGGGTTACCTTCCAGGAGCGATATCCCAAATTTCCCGGTCGCAAGCCCCACGCCCACAGCAGCTACCTGACGGTGGCCTCCGAACTCGGCCTGGCCGGCCTTGTCGGGTGGGGAGCGCTCGGTTGGGTCCTCTTCCGGGCGGCATGGAAGAGGCGCCGGGATGAAGTCGGGTACACGGCGCTGGCCTTCGGGCTGGTTCTGCTCGTCGGCAGCCTGACGGATATCGAAATCCAGAAGGGCGTCATGCTCTGCTTTCTGGCCCTGGTGACCGGCAGCCTGTCGGCTTCCCCTGCGGGAGACCTTCCAAGAGGCTCCGAAACGGCTCGCCGGCGCGCATAGCTTTGAATCGTTTGCCGCGGTGCACGGCAGACCGCGGCGGCATGATCCGGGTCGGAGCGGCGCACCACAACACCCTTGCCTTTCCTGTGGATCTGCCGACCGCAAAGGAGACCGACGACGACTCCGGAATCCAATTGCAGGTTTTCCTTGTTTTCTGATATCCTTCTTGTAAGGAGAAGGAGAAATGCTTTGTAAGGTTACATCGAAAAACCAGATCACATTGCCAAAGGAGCTGATCGATTCCCTCAAGATCAGTGAGTATCTCGATGCCCGTATCGAGAACGGATGCATAGTACTCGAACCGATGATTGTCCGCCCTCTTGTCGGCCGGCGACTGCAGGAGATTCGCCGGAAGATTGGAGAGCGAAACCTGCGCGAAGAGGAAGTCTCCGGGATCGTCGATGAGGTTCGACGTGCTGGTCGTCTGTGACACCAATGTGGTGATCAGCGCACTGCTTTGGGATGGACCGACGTCCGCTATCCACCGAGCCTGGGTAGAGGGAATTTGCAGCCTGACCCTGGACGAAACGATTCTCGCCGAATACCGTAGGGTACTGTCCTATCCGAAATTCGGTCTGTCTCCGGCGGATGTCAATTTTTTGCTTGAAAATGAAGTCATTCCCTTTGGAATAATGGTTCGTGAAAGCGATTTGCCCCTGGGGTCCTGGATTCCGGACGACCCCGAAGACGATGCATTTATAAGGCTGGCGCTGGCGGCAAAAGCCGATGCCTTAGTCTCGGGAGATCGACACATCCTGGCAAGACGGGATAATCTGCCCTGCCGCATCCTTACCGTAGCTGAATTCTTGGAATTCGTGTCTTCGTACCTTCGTCTGAACCAGGAAGATAATCGCAAGGACCGACGCTGACTCCGCCATCGACGGCCGGCACGTTTCCGAAGAGCCGGAGGCGGCCGGGTGCTGCACACCAGGCAGCTGATGATCTCAGGAAAAGTCCCTTTTCCCTTCCCCAATACACGGATGGTTTTTTTCTTCCTTTTGATAAGCGGTCACCGTTATCCTGCTGCTGCCTCCTGATCGACTGTTTCTCCTCTTGGGCAACGGATATCGAAATCCAGAAGGGCGTCATGCTCTGCTTTCTGGCCCGGGTGACCGGCAGCCTGTCGGCTTCCCCGGCGGGAGATCTTCCAAAAGGCTCCGAAACGGTTCACCGGCACGAATAGCCTTTTCCCTTGGGGTTTCACCGAACTCGGAGCGGATGTCCGGGTCGGCGCCGGCCTCGAGCAGTGCCCGGACGATCGCTTCCAGGCGCAAAGCTACGGCGATATGCAGCGGGGTTTCTCCCATATCCCCGACGGCGTTCACCGGCGCTCCGGCTTTCAGCAGCAAAGCGACACCGTGCAGATCGGCCCGCCAGACCAGAACATGCAGAGGCGTATCGCCGTCCGCGTCGCGGCTGTCGACGGCAACTTTCTTCTGCCCGAGCCCGCCGGGAAAGAGCACATCCGAAACCGACTGCAGCACCTCTTCCCGCGTTCGTTCTGCCTGATTTCGGGCGAAGGAACCTTTGCCGTCGGGAAGAGACGCTCTTCGGTCCTTCCGGCCCTTCCTGCCAGGGATTGCCATGGCGTCAAACCTGTCCGCCGGCGAGGGATCCGGCTTGCGGTCCGGAAGTCTGGCGAAAGCAGAGAGCCCGCTGGGAGTGGGTGTCGGCGGCGAACCGCAGTTCCTCGTCCGGAGCCGGCCTCAGGAGGCGGACCACTTCCGCCATGAGTCTCTCTTCGGGGAACAGATCCGTCAACCCGTTGGTTCTCCCTTCGAAAAAGGAATGCTCCAGGATGTTGCCCTCCTTTCCCGGGAAAAGGGCCAGGTACAGCATGTCCGACTCGACGATGTCGTTGAAGAAGTGCGTGCCCAGGGAGACGTCGGGGATCAGGCCGTCATGCATGGCCACCACTTCGCAAAGAACAGAGACCGGGCTGATGTCGTGGAACTTGACCGGAACTCCCAGTGCGGGCGAGGTGCTACCCCAGCGACCCGGACCGATCAGCAGGATGCGCCTCGCGCCGCCGGCCGCCTCGGTGTGGGCCAGCCGGCCGACCAGGTGGGCTACCGCGTACCTTTGCTGCATGGGGAGGGCGGCATAGGCCGAAGGCACCACGTAAATGATCCGGTCCACCGCCAGCTTTCGGCTGTGGCCGATCAGGGCGCCGTGCGCCGCAAAAAGCAGATCCTCGCCTCTTACGGCGGGAAGCTCCACGCGGCCTCCCATGTCCACCACCTGCAGGGGCCGGCACTGCACCAGGTTGATGCGAAACTCCTCCCCGCCGGTGAAGTTGGCGGCGAACTCGACGTCGACGGGCGAGCCGTATGCCTCCTCCAGCGTGCGGAGTATGCCGCTCATGTGCGGCACGAAGCCGCTCTTGTGGAGAAACTTGTCAAAGGTCAGCACCGGAGGAACGGAGCGGTGCTGGCCCAGTTCCCGAAGCCGCCGTTCGAGAGCCGGGTCGCGGGAAACGAACCAGTCCAGAGGAAGTCCCGCGCCCCGCTGCACCACGCTCTCAAACTCGCAGGAGAGCAGCTGGTTGGCGTCCAGGTCGATCACATCCACCCGCCGCTGGGCATAGCGCCGCACGTCGTCGAGCTCCGATTCCGGCCGGCGCTCCGGGGCGTTGAGCGCCACAACGCGGGTGTAATCCTCGTCGTGACGGTCCACCGCACGGGTTCCCAGGCCGAACACCAGGCGCACCACGCCCGAGCGGGGGTCGATGGCGCTGTTCCAGACATAGGGGTTGTAGGACAGGCCCACGCCGGCCACCTGGGGGAAAAAGAGGTCGCCGTATTTCACGCCGGATACCCGCTGGACCAGCAGAGCCATCTGCTCGTCGCGCTCCAGGAGTCCGCGCCGCGCCCGGTAGTTGAGCGCATTTTCGCTCATGGTGCTGGCATAGATGGTGCGCACCGCGGTGAGCAGGTCCTCCAGCCGCTGGTGGCGGGGCCCCTGGTTGGGGCAGAAAACGCTCTCGTATTTGCCGGCGAATGCGTTTCCGAAGGTGTCCTCCAGAAGGCTCGATGACCGTATGACGATGGGAGACTGCCCGTAATAGTCCATCATGGCGGCAAGCCGGGCGACCGTCGCTTCGGGAAAAGTTCCCACCAGCATCCGCTGGCGGGCCCGCCTGGCCCGGTCCAGAAAGTCGGCCAGGTTCTGCTGCCGCTCGCGCATCCACCAGAGGCCGTTGTGCACCACGAAGCTGTAATACACATCGGAGCCGATATAAAAGGAGTCGTGCGATTCGAGCATGGCGCTGGTGGCCTGGCTTTTCTCGCGGAGGATGGCCCGGGCCAGAATCATGCCCACCGATTTGCCGCCGATCAGCCCGGTGCCGATCATGCGCCGCTGCACGGCCACCGCATCGGCCAGATGCAAGTAGCGGGTGAGCAGAGCCAGGACGCGGGCATCCCGGGTAAAGCAGGTCCGCAATAGCTCCGCCAGCAGCTCCTGCTCTTCCGCCGGCCGCAGCTCCTCCCCGCCGGCGGCGGCCTGGAGCGACGCTTCGGCGCGTGCATAAATCCGCTGCACCACGCCTCTGGCCGGTGCGGTGCCGAAGCGGCCGGCTCCGGAGCTTCCGGTCATGACTTCGGAAATGGTGGCGCTTTCCGCCACGGGCAAAAAATCATCTCCCTGGCGGACGTGAAGCATGTGCATGGTGGAGGAGTAGCGCTGCTGCACCTTGTTGGGGTGCAGGTAAAGGCGCCCGCGGTAGCGAAAGACGTCCACCAGGACCTGGGCGGTACGGGAGATGGGATCCAGGGCGTCCGGAGAGTGGTATCCCTGCTGCAGGCCGAAGTAGGCAATGGCTCCCACATCGTAGAGGTACGGGCAGGTCAGCATGAAGAAGTTGCCGAGCATCTGATCCGAGTACCACCCCGCGGCCAGGTCCGAAAGCATGTCGAACAGATAGTAGCCGCCATGTCCGTTTCGCTCGATGGTGCGGTGGATTCCCCAAAGAAAATTCTCGAAACCGTCTTCCGGCTTGAGCTCCACGATTTCGACGTTTGCCTCCGGCGTCAAGAGCGGCGGATGCCGGGCGAATCGGAAGTAGAGCAGGGGAATGCCGCGCGACAGCGCGAAGCTTCGGAAGGACTCGGCAAAAGGAGCATAGTCCTCCAGGGAGGCCACCTGCCAGACGATATTGTCTCCGGGGATGAGGCCGGTGAAAAGACGGTCCAGACCCGCAAGCCCGGTGGAAAGCTCAGGATCGATCTGCGGCATGGATATCCACGGGCAACCGTAAAGCGGGGCGAGCGGTTATTTTCCTGTCTGCCATTCGGCGATTGTAGAGCGCGGTTCCATCAAAGTCAAGCCAGGCGGGGAGGAACCCGGGATGGCTTCAGAGGCGGATGAACACCTTGTGGCGATAGAGGAAGTAGCCGGTGTACCAGAGCATCAGGGCCACCAGGAGGGTGGAGATAACCGTGATGCTCCCTTCGCCGATCCCCGCCAGAATGCGGTAAAGATACGGGTTGACCAGCTGGCTGAAAAAATTGCGAAACCGGCTGCCCATGAGATACATGAAGAGCGGATTCATGCCGAACACCGCAAAAAACATAGGTACTTTTCTCAGGCGGAGAACGTCGGTCAGCACCAGAGAGGCCGCCAGAGCGATCAGGCACCAGCCTCCGCTGACGATTATGAAGGAGCTGGTGCAGATGTGTTTGATGATCGGAATGAAAGGATGCATCGAATAGCCGACCAGAACCCCCAGCATGCCGAGGCCCGTCAGCGTCAGGATCTTTCTTTTCGGCGCCCAGTCCCCGGCCAGCAGCCCGCCGGCCAGGACGCCCCAGATGGTGTGCGCGGAAGTGGACACGGCGTTGAAGGGCACCCAGTTGCCGTGTTCCAGGCTGCCGGTGAGGGCCATGTCGGTCCAGGAGCCGAAGTTGTGCCCGGCAACGAAGGGCTGGTTGAATCCCTCCACCGGCCAGAAGCGGTAAAGCAGGTCGGATACAAGAATCAAAGCAAAGGAGGCCAGGAGCTGCCATCCCACCGGGGCGCGCATCAGCAGGAAGGCCACCAGGTAGGTCACCGCGAGCTGAGCCAGAACGTTGTTGAAATTCGAATTGGTAGGACTGGAGCTGATCGCCCACCCGATGGCCAGCAGGAAAAAGCAGCGGACCAGGACATGCCGGAAGGTCTTCCTCCAGCTGTCCCCTTTGGCCCAGCGGCGCGAAAGGGAAAACGGCATAGCCACGCCGACAATGAACATGAAAAAGGGCTGGATGAGGTCCCAGAAGTGCAGGCCTTCCCATGGTACGTGGGAGAGCTGGCGCTGCAGGAACAGCACCACCGGCCCGCTCCGGGCGGGATCCATTTTGCTGAACAGGCCCTCCAGCCCGCCCACCAGCATAAACATGGTGAAGCCCCGGAAAAAATCCACGGAAAAGACTCTGTCCTGCTCCCGAGAGAGCTGCGCCGATTCGCTCATCGTTTCAATCCTTGCGGTGGGAGGAATGTTGGAATGGCCCCCGTCGAATTAGCCGAAGCGGTGGTCCATATGGATTTCAACGGAAAGATTTCCAGGGAGAGGAGGCGCGCGGCACCCCCGACGGCAAACAGCTCCAGACCGGGGCGTCCTTCCTCCGGCAGGAAACAGGTGGGCATGACGAGCTCGCCGTCATTGGCAAACACTTCCATGGAGGTGCGGTCCGCCAGGATACGGATTTTGATTCTGCCGTCCCGCAGCGGAACAGGAGCGCTCAGCGGCCCGTTCTGCAGGGAATACTCGCGGGCGTTTTCCTTCCACCGGGCGGTTACCGTCCAGCCGGAAATGCGGAAGCCGACCTCTTGCGCCTGGCCCGCTTCGATCTCCGCGTGAATGTCCCACAGGTCACCCTGCATTCCGGCCAGCGGATTCTCCCCGGGCTTGACGACCTGATCCTTCCAGCGCCGGGGGGCGGCGCGCAGCGAATCGATTTCCGTAATCGGCAGGGCGAAGAGCCGGTAGGAGTCATAGCCGTAACGGCGCAGCTTCAGCTCGTAGGGGAAGCTCATCTGCTGGTTGAATGGCATGTCCGGATACCGGCCGCCGCTCATCCAGGCCATCTGTACCCGGCGGTCCTGCGGCAGGTCGCTGAAGGTCTGCGCCGCATAGTAATTGGCGCCGTAGCTCAGCGGCTGGGTCATGACCTCCGCCTGAAAGCGCCGCCCGTCAAAGCTTCCCACCAGGTAGCTGCCATTGGCCCCGGTCCAGACCCACTTGCGCACTCCAGCTTCATTCTCCACGGGCATTTCGAAGAAATCGGGGCACTCGCCGACCTTGGGAACGCTGATCTTCTGCTGCAGGGTCCATTTCTTCAGGTCCGGGGAGGTCAGAAAGCCGTAGGTGCTTCCGTCCAGGAACAGGGTCATGATCCACTGCCGTGAGGGGGCGTGCCAAACGACTTTGGGGTCGCGGTTGTGTCCCACCAGGTTGGGAACGACCGGATTGCCGGCAAACTTGATCCAGGTGCGCCCCCGGTCGTTGCTGCAGGCCATGCACTGGGTGTAAGGCTGGCCCTGGGATTCCGGGCTGGTGCCGCCGGCGGCGGTGTAAAAGAGGACCAGGGTTTTGTCTTCTCCTTTTTGCAGTCCGGCGGTGTTGTTCCAATCCACGACCGCGGAGCCCGAGAACATGGTGCCCATGCGATCGGGCTCCAGTGCGTTGGCTTCCTGTTTCCAGTGGACCATGTCAGTGCTGACCGCATGTCCCCAGGTCATGTTGCCCCATTTGACATCCAGCGGATTGTGCTGGAAAAAGAGGTGATACCGGCCCCGGTAAAAAACCAGCCCGTTGGGATCGTTGGTCCAGCCTTTGCGGGGGCTGAAGTGAAACTGGGGCCGGTATTTTTCGGCATAAGCGGGCTGTGTCGTTTGAGCCGGCAAGGGACGGGCCAGGGCCAAAGAAGCCAGGAGCGAGAACTGTCTGCGGTTCATGAGTGGGCCTCCAAAGGAAAAAGATCCGCTGCTGACAGCTCCCGGCGAAGCAGCTCCTCCAGTTCGGTGATGGAGCCGGCGGTTTTTACCTGGCTGGCATCCCAGGCTTTGGCCAGGAAATGGTTCGCGGAAAAAGTATCCACCTTGTGCCCTCCCAGAAAAAGGAGGAGCGACCGGCCGTAATCGATGCGCAGCATGGCCTCCGAATAAGTCCCTGCTTCGCCCGGCAGCAGCACCAGGGCGTCGGCGCTGAGAACGTTGATGTGATTCCGGCTGCGCACGTCGCGGCCCTGCGCTCCGCTCAAAGGGAGGTGGGTGCGGATCGGTATCTCCACCCACGGGTTGGGCGGCGCAGGGGTGTGAATCAGGCGTTCCCGCTTTCCCTCCAATCGGACTTCCCGTTCTCCCTTGAGAATGCCGATAGACAAGCCGCGCCGCGGGACGGTTTCTGTAAATGCCCGGCCGGCTTCCGCCATTACGCCGCCGCCTCCTCCGGTGAGCAGGTGGCATCCGAGGCGGGCCACCAGTTTCCCCACAGGCCCGGCCAGCTCGGGAAACCCGCGGGTTCCGGATCCCATCACCCCTACAATCGGTATCCGCGCTGCTGTCATCGTGTAGCGATTATAGAGGACAATCTCGTAAAAAGTCGAGAACCCTGAAGGGGTTCCGGAACACAGCCCGGGGTTGCGCCGTACAGGCGCTACCCCGGGTGGGCGGATTTGTTTTAAAAACAGCCCTGTAGGGGCTGCGCAAACACCTGCCATAGCTGGATTTGGCGCAACCCTCACAGGGTTGCCCGATCCGTAGATCTCTACCCCGGGTAGGCGCGATGCGCGCCAACCCCGGGCTGCAATCCGAAGCCCTTGCAGGGCTTCCGCGAGAACGCACGACTTTTTACACTTTCGTCATAGGGACAATACATACTTCCAGTGTGCTCCCCGCGGCTTTGGGTCCCGTTCCTGCTTCTTTCGCCTATTTTCGCAGCTACTACGATTTGTCCGGCTTGCCGGCAGGGGGCGATGGCTGGGCACCCAGGCCGGGGATCTTTTCCAGGACGGCTTTCAGGTCGAAGCCCCCCAGCGTCTTGACCACTTCGGGGATCTGGGTGATGGCCCGGGCCACATCCGCGGTGAGCCGGGAGGTCCCGCCTTCGCCGTCCGTGCTCACGATGGAAATCCTGTCCACCTTGGCCAGGGGCTCGGCAATGGCCCGGGCCAGCTCCGGCAGTGCGGAGATGAACAGCTGGGCGATGGCCGCCTCATTGTACTCCTTCCAGGCTTCCGCCTTCTTTTTCATCGCCTCCGCCTCCGCGGTGCCTTTCAGGGCGATGACCTCGGCCTCCGCCTGCCCGGTAGCCCGGATCACGTCGGCCTGCGCGGCGCCTTTCTGCCGGGCGGCTTCCGCCTGCCCGCGGGCCTCGGCCTCGATCCGGAAGCGGGTTGCTTCCGCCTCGGTCTGGATCCGGTAGCGCTCGGCATCGGCCTGCTTCTTGACCTGGGCCTCCAGCTCGCGCTCCCGGCGCTGAATTTCCCTCTCCTGCACCGAGGTCTGCTGCTCCTTTTCCACCACGGAGACCTGGATCTCCTCTTTCTTCAGGGACTGATTGGTCTTGTACTTCTGCAGATCGTAGGCCAGATCGGCTTCGGCCTGTTTGGCGTTGCTCTGCGAGTCGTACTCGGCCTTGTTGATGGAAAAGTCGCGGCTGGCCTCGGCGATTTTGGTCTCCGCCAGAAACTTGGCCACTTCGCCCGCCTGCCGGGCCTGCGAAGAGCGGATGGAGGCATCGCGGTCCGCTTCCGCCTGGGCGATGGTGGCATCGCGCTTGACTTCCGCAGTGCGCGGCTTGCCCAGAGCCTCCAGGTAGCCGTGCAGGTCGCGGATGTCGCGCATCGTAAAAGAGACGATCTGCAGGCCCATGTTGGCCAGGTCGCTGACCGCCACCTCCTGCACGCTCTGGGAGAACTGATCGCGGTTCTTATAAATCTCCTCGACGGTCAGAGTGCCGATGATGGCCCGCAGATGCCCTTCCACGGTCTGCAGGGCCACGTCCTTGATCTGCTCGACGCTTTTGCCCAGAAACTGCTCCGCGGCCGTGCGGATGCTGGTTTCATCGCCGCGGATCTTGACCTGGGCTACGCCGTCGACGATGATCGGGACACCCGGCTTGGTATAGACTTCCGGGGTGGTCACATCGAGAGTGATCACCTCCAGGGACAGGTAGTCCACCTTCTCCAGCAGGGGAAAGATAAAGGCTCCGCCTCCGGAGCGAATCCGGTACCCCACGCTATCCGCGGTTCCGTCTGCCTTGCGGATCTTGTGCTTGCGTCCGGAAATGATCATCACCTGGTTGGGCCCGACTTTTTTATAGCGCCGGGCTACGGCGAAGATCAGCAGGAAAAGGATGACCACCAGGCCGGCGGCCACCATGACCACTCCACCACCTAAAACGGGAACCGTATCTTGCATATGGCTGCTCCTTGGCAAAAAGGCCTGCGATAGGGCTTACAGCGGACTATCGGGACCGGATCCTGTTTATTCGATTTTTCTCACATAATGAGTGGTACCCACAATCCGCACAATGACGACCGGGGTGTGCCTGGCAATGGGCTGCCCGTCCAGGCTGCACGCCGGGGCGTTGGTGCGGGTCCCCTTGGTATTGTAGGCGATTTCGCCGTAGCCGTTTTCCGGGATGGCGGTGATGATTTCCGCAGGCAGGCCGGCCAGCTCGCTGGTCTGGTACTCCGATCCTCCCTGCGTCCGGCTGTACAGCAGGCCCAGCAGGAAGAAGGCGGAAAAAGCCAGGAACAACCCGCCGGCGATCGAAGTGACGGCCCCGGGCAGGACCGACCAGGTGGTCAGGGAGGTGACCAGGATTCCGGTGCCCCCGAACCCGGAGATGAAGGCCGCCACAATGGTCGGGCTGAGCACGGAAATGGCCGCATCGCCGTGGTCGCCACCCCCGTGGCCGACATCCCCGTGGTGCACATCATGCCCGCCGCCGAAAAAATAGCTCAGGGCGCTGGAAATGAGGGCATAAAAAAAGCCCACGAAAAAGCAGGCATAATACAGAAGCCTAATGCCGACCATCGGCGCTCCTCCGTATGCGGTCCAGGTGGTGCAGCCCCAGGGATACCGTGGCAGTCCAGGAAAGGGCTTTGAAACCGCCGGCCGACAGCGCGGTTTCCAGGCCGGAAGAGTCCAGGAGTATCAGCTCCTGCCGCTCCAGGTCGCCCCCCAGGCAATCGCCGGTTCGGCACGCGCCCAGGGCCAGAAAAAAATAGGCAGTTCCGGCGCCGCGGTTGGGGTCCACGCGGTAGCTGCCCAGGGGAATCCACTCCCGGGCTTCAAACCCGGTCTCCTCCTGCAGCTCCCTCCTGGCGCCGGAAAGAGGCTCTTCTCCCGATTCCAGGAAGCCGCCGGGGACGGCCAGCGAGAGCCCGTCAATTCCGTATTTCTCCTGGCGGAAGCAGAGGAACTGTCCGCTGTCGGTCTGCGCCAGGATGGAAACGAAATCGGGTGTCCGGATCCAGGTCCAGTCGGGAATCACCTGGCCGTCCGGCAGCTCCACCCGGTGGCTTTCCACCGTGAGAAATGGCCGGCAATCGAGAATCACCGAGGCTTCCAGCGTTTTCCAGGCGGCCATAGGAGCTCAACGCTTTTTCAGTACAGCTTTTTCGGAGTCTCGTGCGTGTCGGCTCTCTGGCTCATGTGCTCGATGGCCTCCGTTTCGAAGCGGTGCTCGGCTTCCTCCGCGGTGATATAGCCGGTCAGCCAGGAGGTGTTCATGGGGTATTCGGCCGGATGCCAGATGGTCTGGAACCCGTGCCAGATCAAAATGGCCAGCGCCGCCAGGACCGCCTCGTAGAAATGGATGATCCGGGCCACGTTGATCACCCAGGGGGGCCAGCTGCCGGGAATCATCTTGGGAAACCACAGGATAATCCCAGAGACGACCATCACGATCGTCCCCCACGCCAAGGCCCAGAACTCGAACTTTTCCGCGAAGCTGAAAATTCCGCTGCGCGGGGATTCCTTTTCCAGGCCGCAATAGAACCGGAGGTGATACCAGAATTCCTTGAAGTCGCGCCATCCCGGGATGAACTCCACCAGCATGATCCGGCCCCGTTTTTCCAAAAGCATGTAGAATCCGAATACCACGACATCCACGGTCATCAGAACCGCGGAGGAGCGGTGGATCAGGGCCCGCACCCGTTCGGTCATGCCGATGGAAAAGAGCCACTGCACCCAGAAGGCGTCCGGGTACTTCAGGGCGAATCCGGTGACCGTCAGGGTGGTGAAGGTGATGAAGAGAATGAAGTGGCACACCACCTCGAAGGGGGTGAGGCGGTTGATGTGCTTGTGGGTCAGCTGTTCGCGGTATTTGCAGCGCACCGCCCAGAACCAGATGAGCCCGTTGTAGGCCAGCATGCCGCCCACGCTGACCACGATCAGCAGGACGTAAATCAGGCTGATGATGTCTTCCAGCTTCTTGCCGGGATAATCGAGAGCCGCTTTGTGGGAAAAGCTGCGGGCGAAGCTATCGCTGACCTGCCCGTGGCACTGGCCGCAGGCCGCCCCGCGGTTGGAGATATGCATCCGCGACTGCTCGTGGTCGGAGGGTAGGGAGTTGTGGGCATCGTGGCAGTCGGCGCAGGTGGCGCTGGCGCCCAGCGTGCCGCGCTGGGTCAGGCCGTGGAAGTCCTTCATGTAGCTGTCCACCGGGGCGGTATCCAGGCCGTAGCGAACCATCATCCGGTAGTTGCCGTGGCACCAGACGCAGACCTGGGTGGCGGCCCACTGCTTGGAATCGCCGACCCGGCTGCGCAGGGAGGTCATGTCGTGATCGCCGTGGCAGGTAGTGCAGGTGGGGCTGTCATGGCTGCCGTTGATCAGGGAAAGCCCGTGGGGGCCCTTGTTGAAATGCTGCACCTCGTCGGGATGGCACTTGTTGCAGACGTTGGCCACCCCGGTAATGGAAACGGTGGAGTCCGACCGGGAGGAGGGAAGAATGGTATGAAAACCGTGGCAGTCGGTGCAGGTGGCGCCTTTTTTCTTCTCGGTCACCGCCCGCCAGTGAACGCTGGCGGTATAACGGGTAATCAGGTTGCGCTTGAATATGCCCTCCTCCTCGTTGAGCTTTTCGCTGCCATGGCATTTTCCGCAGGTCTGCGGCTGCTTGTCGCGCGACATGACCGATTCCGGGGAGGAAACAGGCAGAATATTGTGGCCGCCATGGCAGTCGTTGCAGTAGGGCGCCCGGGGGTTTTTGGTCCGGTATCCATACCCGTGAATGTCCTTCTCCCGATACAGTTTGTCTTCGTCGGTATGGCACTCGGCGCAGCGCAGGGTCATCGGCGTCGTGGCGTGCGGGACATCCTCAAACGTTTTGGCTCCGCCGTGGCAGTCGGTGCAGGACATTCCTGCATGGGCGGATTCCCCCAGCACTTTGGCGTCCACGAAAAGGGTCAGTTTCTTGCCGCGGTCGGTCACCGCCTCCAGGTCTTTTTCTCCGTGGCAGCGCAGACAGTCTTCGTTTTTCATTTCGTTTTTGGGCTGGGCAGAAACCGCCGGCGCAACCAGGCACAAAGCAACCAAAGGTATAAATAATGGCTTCATGATTCTCCTGCTTCGAAAAATTCCAGGCCAATTCCAGGCCGCAAGACTTCGCTAACGCTATTATAGCACCAAATTATATCTTGACTCTAAACTGCCGGATCAATAGAATCTGAGAGAAATATCGGAGGAAAACCATGTTTTTCTTCCGGATTGATTCATATCGTTAATTCTTTTTTTTTAAGACCCTTGGGGGTAAGCATGAGTTTCGATCGAAGAGATTTTTTCAGGGCGGCTTTGGCTGCCGGGGGTGCCGGTACGGCTACTCTGCTGGCGGCCGAACCGGAGCCTGCCAAAGAAGAGACCGCGGAACCGAACCATGTCGGCTGCCTGGTGGATACGACCTTGTGCATCGGGTGCCGGCAATGCGAATCGGCCTGCAATACGCGTAATAAGCTGCCGAAAAGTACCATCAATTTTGCCGACCGGACCATTTTCCGTAGCGAGCGTCGCCCTTCCGAGACCGCCTTTACGGTTGTCAATGAATTTCCGGGGAGCCCTTCTCCGGATCAGGGAAACGTGAAGGAAACGTTTGTGAAGGTGCAGTGCATGCACTGCCTGACTCCATCCTGCGTTTCGGCCTGCATCGTTGGAGCCCTGACCAAAGCCAGCGACGGATCCATCGTCTACAATCCGGATATCTGCCTCGGATGCCGGTATTGCCAGGTTTCCTGCCCCTTCGAGATTCCGGCCTATGAGTTCGACGAGCCGCTTACTCCCAGGGTCCGCAAGTGCGAATTCTGCACCGACCGCCAGAAGGGAATCGGGGCCAACCCGGCCTGCGCCGCCTCCTGCCCCACCGAAGCTCTGGTGTTCGGCAAGAGGGCGGAGCTGATTCACCTGGCACGGGACCGCATGGCCAAGCGCCCGGACCGCTATACGGAAACGATCTACGGTGAAAAGGAGGTGGGCGGAACTTCCTGGCTCTACCTGACCGGCCGGCCCTATACGGAAGTCGGCCTGCTGAAGCTGCAGGAAACGGCTCCGGCCCTGCGAACCGAGGCGATCCAGCACGGGATTTTCAAGTACGGATTTTTCCCGATCGCCTTTTACGGGCTGCTGAGCGGAATCATGTGGTTCAACAACCGCAAGGAAAACCCGGATTCCGGCCATGGTCCATCGGATAGCCATACATCACAGGCCTCCGCACAGGACGGGAAAGGAGGCCGGTCATGAAGCACGAGGGATATCATCGGGTGGAAAAGCCGTTTTTCACCTTCGGGACCATGACGATTCTAATCTTTATGGTCATCGGATTCGCCTTCGGTTTGACCCGGCTGCTCCTGGGCCTGGGAAATGTCACCAACCTGGACAACCACAACCCCTGGGGAATCTGGATCTCCTTTGACGTGGCCTGCGGAGTAGCCCTGGCTGCCGGCGGCTTTACCACCGCCGCCCTGGTGGATATTTTCGGAAGAAAGCAATACCATGCCTTGCTGCGGCCGGCCATCCTGACGGCATTCCTGGGTTATCTCTGGGTGGCCATTGCCCTCAGCTTCGACCTGGGGCGCTACTGGAACATCTGGCGGCCCATCTTCAACTGGCAGGGCAACTCGGTGCTGTTCGAAGTGGGCATGTGCGTCACGTTCTATCTCATGGTGCTGAGCGTCGAAATGTCGCCGCCGATCCTGGAAGGACTGAAGCACCGCCTGGCTCACAACGAGCCCGGGGCCTGGCTGCTGCGCAAGTTTGAAGGGCCCATCTACACCCTGCACTCCTGGGTAAAGGTGATCCTGCCTATTTTTATCGTTGCCGGGGTCGTTCTTTCCTTCATGCACCAGTCCTCCCTCGGGACCCTGATGCTCATCTCCCCGACCAAAACCAGCACCCTCTGGAATACCTCAATCCTGCCGGTCCTGTTCCTTCTTTCGGCGATCATGGTCGGATTCCCGATGGTTATTCTGGAGTCGATCTACGCCAGCATCAGCTTCGGCCGCGATCCGGAAATGGAGCTGCTCTCCCCGCTGGCCGCCAAGATTCCCACCTTCATCGGCATATACGGCCTGGTCAAGTTCGGGGACCTGGCTTTCCGCTGGAATCAGCTGGACTTCGTGGTGCATCCGGCGGGAACGGTGTCCCTGGTGATCGAGCTGCTGATGGGCATCGTGGTCCCCTTCGTGCTGCTCAACATCAAAGCGGTGCGGAGGTCGGTCGGGTGGCTCTTCTTTTCCATCATGCTGGTCATCTTCGGGGTGATCCTCAACCGCATCAACGTTTTTCTGGTCGGCTACAATCCGCCCTACACCACCAAGTTCTATTTTCCATCGGTGGGTGAAATCGCGCTGACGGTGGCCATCGTCTGCAGCATCATGTTCTGCTACCGGATTTTTGTCACCTTTTTCCCGGTGCTGCCCGGTTTCCAGCCGGAGCAGGAGGAGAGGGAGATCCAGGAGAGGGAAAAGACCGTATCCCCCTTCTGGACCTGGGTTATCCGGGGAACCGCCCTGGGGTTCGTTCTGGTTTTCGTTCTGCTCTATACCGTGGTTCACCGGCAGGCGATCTCCGAATCGTTCAAGGCATACCGCGACGTGCAGATTGTCCGCAACAAAAAGCTGGTGCTGCAGCCGCGCATCGCTGCCTCTCATGCCTTCCGGCCGGAAGGTTACAAAAATGTCTATTTGCTGAGCAGCCCGCTGGTCAACGACAAGTCGGACAGCTACGAGCCGGTACGCTTCAGCCACCGTTCCCATGACGTGAACACCGGCGGGGACTGCGGAGTCTGCCACCACCGCTTCGCCATGAGCAAGGACGACAAAATCGGCGAGGACATCACCAAAATGCACCTGGGGATCGAGGTGCGCATCGGCGGAGCCTGCAGCTCCTGTCATAACATGACGGAGAAAAAGCCGCAGAGCTGCCACGAGTGCCATACCTTGCCAAACGAGGCAGACAACCCCGGGCGGATCGGCCTGAAAGGCGCCTATCACCGGCAGTGTATTGGATGCCATCAGCGTCTGCCGGCTACCGCCTATGCCCCGACCGACTGCATTTCCTGCCACCACCCGCAGACGCCGGATCACGGCTCCCTGGTGGCGGCCATACCCGGCGGCGCCGATCCCCGGGCGGTTACCGCGGATTGCATCCGCTGCCACGAAACTTCCGCCCAGGATATCCTGAAAACGGCTCACTGGAACTGGAAAGGGAAGACCCCCGATATCGCCGGCCACGAGCACAGCACCAGCCTGGGATTCATCAACACCGTGGACAACTATTACCTGAGCGTCGGTGCCAACATCGAGGAGTTCAGCAACATCCATATCGGCTACGGGCGGATCGACGGCAGTTTCAATTTCAAGGATCCGAAGTCCATCGACTGCCTGATCTGCCATGACACGACCGGCACCTATAAGCGGGAAAAGGGATCCGTGGGAATGCCTGCCGCCGACTCCAATCTGGCTTCCGCGGCCCGGGCGGTGGGCCGTCCCTCCCGTTCCAACTGCGGTTCCTGCCACTTTTATACGGGCGGCGGCCCCAATGCCAAGCACGGGGACCTGGAACCATTCCTGGCTCGCCCCACTCCGGAGCAGGATGTCCACATGGGAATGATGGATATGCGCTGCCAGGACTGCCATCGCACCGAAAAGCATGCGGTGGCCGGGCTGGCTTTCGCAGCCCCGGTGGTGGAAGGACGGGTTTTCTGTGAAAAGTGCCACAGCGAGCGGCCGCACGGAATTACCGGACCTCTGAGCCGGCACCTGGACAGCCACGTCAAGGCGCTGGCCTGCGAAACCTGCCACATTCCGCAGATTGCCCGCCAGTATCCGACCCGCCTGACCACCGATTTTTCCCAGGCCGGCAAGGATCTGCCCTCTGCCAAGGACGCCAACGGCATGCCCACCTTCGACAAATCGTGGGGGGCGATGACCTGGGGCAAAGATATTCCTCCGGTATACCGCTGGTTCAAGGGGGAGAGGGAGTCGCGCATGGTCGGGGAGAAAATCCAGCCCAGCGAGACGGTGGCGCTCAACGCGCCGCTCGGGGAGCGGCAGAATCCGGAGTCGCGCATTTACCCGTTCAAAATCCACACCGCGGTCATTCCCTATGACTCGGGCAGCAACACCCTGGCTGCGCCGCTTCTTTGGGGGAGCTTCCTGAAGGACTTCAACTGGACCACGGCGGTGGCCGACGGCATGAAGCGGCTGGAGCAGCCGTTCTCCGGGAAGGTCGGCTTCGTCAAGACCGAAATGTATTCCGGGATTCACCACGGCGTATTCCGGGCCAAGCAGTCGCTGGGCTGCGCCGATTGCCACAAGGTAGAGGCCATCAGCTGCCGGCGCTGCCACAAGGACGCCGCGACCATGGAGCAGCCGGAGCATACCCGCATGGTCTACCCGCAGGTCAAGAACCGCCTGGACTACCAGGCGCTCGGCTACAAGGATGATCCCGCGGTCATCGGCGGGCGCTTTTACATCTACGTGGGCCGCGGCCGTCCGCCGCAATAGCTCCTCTTGTCGCCCGGGTCGGTTCCTGTCGGGCGGGTGGATTCGTTCCTCCGTCCGCAGGGATGCCCCGGGTTACCAGCAGCGGATGGGTAGGGTATAAAAGGTCCGGGCAACAACCGAAAACAAACTTTCAAACGAAAACCGTTTGGGGTACGACCTTTAGGCTGCGCGCTGCGAGCGGGTTTCCGCCTGGGCCGCGCAAGCTAAAGCTTGAACTCCGAACAGGTTGTGTTTGGCAGATGGTTATGCAGCCATTGCAGGGCCGGTTCCGAAAAATCTGCCTATCCGGGGTAGCGCCTATGCGGCGCAACCCCGGGCTGTGATCTGGAACCCTTTTCGGGCTCCAGACTTTTTACCGGGTTGTCAGAGAAGGTGCCGTCGCAATAAGTAACAGGTAACCGGGCTTTTCCCTGGGAAAGGCCGTAAAGGGCTGCGGATCGCAGCCCGGGAGGCAAGTTATGAGAAAGCTTTGGATATGTTCCACGTTTGTGTTGCCTTTGGTGTTCGCCGTCATGAGGACCTATGCGGAGGATCCCGTGGATTACAAGGTCGTGGCTACCACAAAAACATCGACCAGCGAAAAGGAGATGAACCAGGCGGCGGATGCGGGATTTCGCTTCGGCGGCGTCATGGGCGGAGAGACCAGCTTCGGAGGCTCCGAGGTCGTCGCCATCCTTTATCGGAACCCGGGCGCGGAACCCGGCCGCTACCGCTATAAATTGCTGGCCACCAGCAAAACCTCCACGATGCAGAAAGAGATGCAGGAAGCGGGGGATGCCGGATACGAATACAAAGGGCAAACCGTTTTCCAGTCCACTTTCGGCGGCAAGGAAGTGGTCGTGATTTTGGAGCGGGACAACAGCGTGAAAACCCCGGCCATGTATGAATACAGGCTGCTGGCGACGAAAAAGACCTCCACGATGCAAAAGGAACTGACGGAGGCGGGTGCGGGCGGATTTCAATTTGTAGGGGTGACGGTTGCCGAAACGGCCATGGGCGGGGCTGAAATCGTGTCTATTTTGAGAAGGCTGAAAAATTAAAACGGGCCTTCCTCGCACGATCCACGGCCGCCGCCCGCTGCGCGCGCCTTACTTTTTCATCGTGGCCTGAAGCCAGTCTGCGATAGCCTGCAGGGCCGTCGGGGAAAAAGTCTCTTCGATCTTTCCGTACTCCTCCGGCCCTCCGGTCTGGCCGGTTTGAAAGAGGTGATTCAATCCCGGCAGGAGGATCGTCCTGCTCTTCCCGTTTCCGCCCGCCTTCAGCGCCGCTTCCATTTCCTGCCGGTTTTCCGCCGGAACCACCTGCAGATCCTTTTCTCCGTACAGGGCCAGAACCGGGCAGGTCACTTTTTGCAGGAAAAGGCGCGGGTCGGCGGCCAGAAAGTACCGGTACCAGGGGGACAGGATGTGCTGCAGCTGGGCGTCGATGGCAGGGCCTTCCAGCGCCTTCCGCTCCTCCGCAGAGAGGTTCTCCTTCGCTTGCGCCAGGGTTTCCTTCAGGCGGGCCAGTGCGGCCGGGTTGTCCTTTTCCTGTTTGACGATGTCAAACAGCCGCTTCTGCAGCGCTACCTTTTCCTGCAGGGCGGCATCGGAAAGCCCCTGCGCTTTCCCCAGGGCGGCGATCTGTCCGAGAACCACCACTTCGCCGGTTGTTGCGGGGCCGGCCAGCAGGATCAGGAAGGCCACCTCCTTTTCGCGGGCGGCCACCATCGGAGCAATCAGGCCGCCCTCGCTGTGGCCCAGGATTCCGATTCGCTTTTTGTCGGCCTCCCTGCGGCTCTGGACGTAGCGATAGGCGGCGAGGGTGTCCTCGGCAAAATCCTGCGTGGTGGAGGCGGCGAAATTTCCTTTGGACTGCCCGATGCCCCGGTCGTCATAGCGAAGCACCGCAAACCCCTCTCGGGTAAGGCGGTCGGCCAGAACCCAGAAAGGCTTGTGCTGGAATATGGTTTCATCGCGATCCTGGGGGCCGGAGCCGCTGACCAGGATGACCGCCGGGAACGGTCCTTCTCCGCGGGGCATGGTCCAGGTGCCGGCCAGGGTAATGCCGGCCTCCCGGTTTTCGAAGGTGACCTGCTCTTCTTCGTAAGGGTAGGGCTTCTGCGGATTCTGGGGCCGCCGCGCCTCCTGCACTTCCTGAACTCTTTTCAGTGTCAGGGGAAAGGTCATCCCCGCCTGCTGCCACTCGCCGCGGATTTCCTGCCCGTCCGGCTGCAGCGCCCCGCTAAAGCCACCCCGGACGGCCTTGATGCCGATTTTCAGTGCCCCGTCGGAAAAATCGACGGAGTCGGTGGGGATATCCCTGGCGCCCTGATCCGGGCTGTCCATTTTAGCCGAGAGTTTCCCCTCCGCGTCCCTGCTGACTTTGAACACCACCCGCAGTTCGGCCGCGCCGGCTTTCAGCGTGCCCTGCCAGATTCCGGCCACATCCGCTGCTGCCTGCAAGGCAGGGGAAAAAACGATTACCGCAAAGGCCGTAATGAACAGGAATCCGTTTTTCATTCTTTTGTCTCCTTGGGTATGGCATTATATCCGCTCTACAGTTTCAATCCGAAAATGCCGGCGGCGATATCCTGCTCCAGGGCGATCTGCGTGTTGTCGATCTGGATGATGTAGGCCGGGAACTTTTGCCGGATCTTCAGGCGCTTGCCGGGGGAAACGCCGAAGGAAACCAGCTTGCCCACCAGCACCGGGTCGCTCTTGCGTATGAAGGTGATCCGGATCTCGTCGCCGATGGAAAGGGCATCGAGCGACTTGACGAAGGTTTTTACCGAGCTTTCCGCCCGGCGGCAGCAGTCCCCTTCCGGAATCGGGGAGCCGTGCGGGCACTCTCGGGGGTGGCCGAGCAGAGTGCAGATGGCTTCCGTCAATCCGGGAGCCAGGGTGTGCTCGTATTCGCAGGCCGATTCCTCCATCTCCTCGAAAGTCATTCCCAGAACGTCCACCAGGAGCCGTTCGGCCAGCCGGTGCCGGCGGATAATCGGCATAGCCTGCGCCCGGCCCTCTTCGGTCAAGGAAATATCCGAACCGGCAAAGTGGATCAGTCCGCTTTTTTCCAGGCCGCCGAGCACCTCGTCGTCGACCACGTACCCCGCCGAGCCCGCGTGGGCGCTCTTTACCATCTCCCGGGTGCAGCTCCCTTTCTCCAGCAGGGTCCACACGGTCTCGATCACTTCATCGGCAATATGTACGATCTTCATTTTTCCCTCCTTCTGAAATCAAAATTCGAAACGGCCCCAATGCAAAAGAAAGTTCATAACCACCCCGGTCGACAGGGCGGCCGCGGTCACCAGGGCGAGAATGGCCAATGCCTTCCGTGTTCCGAGCTCCTTGACGATCAGCATGAAATTGGTTACGCAGGGGGCGAAGAGGATGGTGACGATCATGGCTACCACCAGCTGCCGGTGGTCCATGACGCCGCTGTCCACCATGCGGCTGAGCACGGCGATGCCCGCCTCTCCGCGGATGAAGCCCATCAGCAGCGATTCCGCAAACTGCGGCGGCAGCCCCAGCCCGCCGCGGATGACCGGGGCGGCCAATTCCTCCGCCCAGGAGAGAAAGCCGATTTTCGCCAGGGAAAAAAGCCCCAGGGCGCTGATCAGGAAAAGCGGGAGCGATTCGCGAAGAAAAATCCAGGAGCGGTAAAAGGTTCTCTGCAGCACATTCTTCAGGCTGGGAATCCGTATGGCCGGGATTTCCATGAGGAAATGCGACGGCTCGGCGGGCATCCAGCGGTTCAGCATCACGCCCGCCAGGACCGTCAGCAGGAAGACCACCCCGAACACGGTCAGGAAGGCGGCAAAGCCGACCCGGGCCAGGATGACCAGGATCAGGCTCAGCTTGGCCGAACAGGGAACACCCAGGCTCAGAAGGAAAATGGCAATGAAGCGTTCGCGCCGGCTGTCGAGCACCCGGGTGGACATGGTGGCGGTGGTCACGCAGGAAAAGCCGAGCATGATCGGCAGGACCGCTTTGCCGTTGAGCCCCACGCGCCGGAACAGCCGGTCCAGAAGAACGGAAAGCCGGGAGATGTAGCCGGAATCCTCGATCATCCCGAAAGAGAAGTAAAAGAAGGTGACCACCGGCAGTACCAGACCGAGAACCGGGACAATCGCCATGGGATAAAGACCATACGGGCCGAGGGCGATCTCCTGCAGAAATGCCCACGGAATCCCTTCCGCCAGCCGCTCGAGCAGCGGGCTGACCCCTTCGCCGAAAAACCGGTTGACCAGCAGGTCGACCAGCAATCCGGCGGCCAGCCGGCCGATGGCGAAATAGAGCAGCGCCAGGACGAGAAAAAGGGTGAGGGACCCGGCTACCGGCGTCAGTGCCATGTCTCCCAGCCGGTTGAGCCAGGGTGTGGAGCTGACCGGGCTCTGTTCCGCCGAATCCCGGGCCAGCGATTCCGCCCAACCCTCGTGCGCCAGGGAGCAGACCAGCGACAGCGGGCGGTAGAACGGGCGGCCTGTCTCCTCGATGATCTGCCGGGCGGCGGAGTAGTCTTGGATCTCCGCTTTCTGCAGTGTCCAGCGGGAGGTTTCTTCGTCCCCGGTCAGGGCCAGCAGCGCCAGGCCCCGGCGCGCGCCCGCTGGCATCGCCGGGGAGGCCATGAGCCCGGCCAGGTCCTCAACCGACTTGCCGATCTTATCCGGCAGCCGGGAGCGGAGCGAGGGCGCTTTCCGCTGAGGCAGGGCGGAAAGCAGCGCCGCCGTACCGATTCCCTCCGCCGCCACCGTTTCGATGACCGGGATACCCAGTGCCGCTTCCAGGCGCTGCCTCCGGATGCGGATCCCTTTCTGCGCCGCTTCGTCGGCCATGTTGGCCACCAGGATCATCGGCAGTCGGAATTCGGCCAGCAGTGCGGTCAGGACGAGGGATCGTTTCAGGTTCTTGGCGTCGGCCACCTGGATCACCAGGTCGGGGGCTTCCTCCACGAGGAGGCTGCGGGCGACCTTTTCGCTGTCGGCATTGGTAGAAAGGCCGTAAATGCCAGGCATGTCAACGATTTCGACCTCCTGCCCTTCCAGCCGGAGATTCCCCCGCTGCACCTCCGCGGTGGAATCGGGGAAAGCGCTGACCCGGCCCCCGCGGTGGACCAGGCGGCGGAAAAGGGTGCTTTTGCCGGTGTTCGGCAATCCGATCAGCAGGATCCTCTTCCAATGACGTTTTTCCGGGGCCATCCGGAATCAGTATAACATACAGGGTTCGCCGCAGATGCTCTTATTCGATTCTCGCCGGGAATTAATTCATTATATTGGATTTCATAGCCATTAAATTGGATTTTCCTGGTGTAAAAGTGTCATGAATTTAATCCGCACTTCGAGGGCAAAACGTTTACTTTCAATATTTATTTCACCATGTATGGAAAGGTTTCCAGACTTCCGGATATGGCTTGACTTTTGCTTAGTGGTTTCCGTGTTCTGCCAACCGGCAGAGCATTCCCATTGTCTCTAGTGGAACTCTGGGGGATTCCCCGGAAGTTCCTTTTTTTAACTGTCAGATGGAGGATTTCATTCAATGAATCGAAGATTTCATTCCCTTGTGGGAATCCTCGGTTTTTGCCTGATAGCCGCGCTTTTCATGACCTCGGCGAGCCTGTTCGCCCAGTTCAACCGCGGCCAGATATCGGGCTTTATCAAGGACCCCGGCGGTCTGTTCGTTCCCGGCGTGGCGGTGACTGTCACCAATGAGGCCACCAACGCCTCTTTTTCCGCTACCACCGAAAACAACGGCTTCTATATCGTTCCCGGTCTCGATGTCGGATACTATACCGTTGCTGTCGAGCTGACCGGCTTCAAAAAATATGTCAAGGATAAAGTCAAGGTCGATGCCAACGCCAAGGTCGCCCTGGACGTCTCCCTGGAAATCGGCGCTCTTACGGAAACCGTCACGGTGACCGCAGCGGCCGCCGAATTGCAGAAGGACTCCGCGGCCCTCGGCCGGATCGTCGAAGCCAAGCAGATTGAAAGTCTGGCCATTTTTGGACGTAACCCCCAAAATTTGGTTCGCCTTAAAGCCGGTGTCCGCGGTGGTGGAACAAGCAGCGGTGACTCTACTACGGACGGCGGTTTCAACATTGCCGGCAGCCGCGGCGATGAAAACGTGGTCATCCAGGACGGCGCCATTATGACCCGAACCCGGTCTGCCGGTTCCATGAATGCCCCATTGAACATCGACTCCGTAGCCGAAGTCCAGGTGCTGACCAGCAACTATAACGCCGAGTACGGTCGAACTTCCGGCGGTCAGATCCGCTATGTCACCAAGAGTGGCACCCAGGAGTTTCATGGCGGTGTGTTCTACAGCATGCGCAACGCCGCATTGAATGCCAACAGTTGGAGTAGAAACCAAGTCGGGGCTTCGGACATAAACCAGTCGCGTCGACCCGCACCCTTCCGCTACAACCAGTTTGGTTTCGATGCCGGCGGTCCTATCACCTTCCCTGGTTTCAATACAAAAAAAGACAAACTCTTTTTCTATTATGCCCAGGAATGGATCCGCAACCGATCCGAAGCTTCTCGAACATGGACGGTTCCTTCCACAAAAATGAGGGCCGGCGATTTCAGTGAACTTCTGGATGCCACCAATAGATTCACGAGCAGAGTAGTCATCATAAACGATCCCATGACCGGGCAACCTTTCCCGGGAAACATCATCCCCACCAACCGGCTGAGCCCGAACGGAACCGGGCTTTTAAAATCCTATCCGAGCCCGACTTCCGGTTTTGCCCCTGCCGGATCCACTGCCAACTTTTATGAAGCAGTTCCGCAGTGGTCCAATTACGCCAAAGAGCTGTTAAAGGTGGACTACGTTCCCAACGCCCAGCATCGCATCTCCTTTCGCGGATCCCTTTTCCAATGGGACGCCATTAGCAGGACAGATCAAACCCACCGTCCCGGCCAGTCGGCGACCCTGAGCTGGACTTGGACCGTTCGTAATAACCTGATTAATGAAGCCAGTTTTTCACCGTCGGTCGATATCGTGGGCATTGATATCGCTCCCAACCTGCTGCCTTCCCAGAAGCGCTCCCAGTACGGAATCAACTACACATACCTGTTCCCCGGAACCAAAGTCCGCGACGACAAGATTCCGACTATTCTCATGGATCGAATTACAACCAATGACGGCAGCCGTCTGCCCCTATCCTCAACGGGGCCTATTTATGTTTTCAGCGATACAATGACCTGGATTAAGGGTACCCACATGTTCAAGTGGGGTGTGACCATCGAACGCTCCGGTGAGAACGACTACGACCAGATCAACGTTTCCACAACCGTTCCCGGCGCGACGAACAACGCGAACGGGTCCTTCGAGTTCCGGGACAACCGCCCCAATGCTACCGGCTTCGCCATCAGCAACGCGGCTCTGGGTCTCTTCAATAACTATGGAGAAGTGGGTACCCGTTCCTATACTCCCTGGCGCGCTACCGCCACGGATCTCTTTTTCCAGGACACATGGAAAATGCGGCCCAATTTCACGGTGGAATACGGCGTCCGCTATGTTTACTGGCCTCCGTGGCATAGCCTTTGGGGAAATATCGCCCAGTTCGATCCGCGTTACTATGACACCAGCAAAAAGGCGATTGTCGATCGTACCTCCGGCTACATTATTAGCGGCGATCCATACAATGGCATTGTTTTGCCAGGGAGCGCCTGGCCAGACGCTGCTAAAGGAAGAGTCCCTGTGGCGTCGGACAGCTCTTACAATCGCCTCTTCAAGGGATTGCCTGGTGGCTTTGCTGAAACCAAGAAGAACGTATTCGAACCCCGGTTAGGCTTGGCCTATTCTCTCAACCAGAAGACCGTCATCCGCACCGGCGTGGGCATGTTCCACAACCGCGTGCTGCTGAACGACAGCACCCTGCTCGGCGGCAATGCCCCCATCCAGCCGATGTCCGGCGTCAGTGAAGGGATTGCGGACGCTCCCGGCGGATCCGTGCAGCGGCAGTGGCCCTTCCTGATCACCGCCAACCCTTACAACTGGAACCATCCCACCAGCTGGGCCTGGAACCTGACTGTACAGCGTCAGCTGCCTTGGGGAATAACTCTCGAATCCGCCTATGTCGGACGTCGTGCTTACTACCAGCCGCGCGAGCGGAACCTCAACCAGCTGCTTCCGGGGACACGACAATTGGCCGCCAATGTCGGAGCCAACACCGACTTCCTGCGGCCCTATCCGGGGTTGGGAATTATCCGTATTTCCGAACACACCGGGCAGTCCTGGTATAACGGCTGGCAGAATGAAATCAACCGCCGTTTCCGTAACGGTATTTCATTCGGTATTGCCTACACCTGGTCGAGGACGACCAATAATGCCGACGGCAAACGCACCTTGCTGCCAAACGCATATGACGATTCTCAATTCTGGGGATTGGCCTCCTTCCACCGCAAGCACATGTTCATTTCCAACTACGTATGGGAAATTCCCTTCCTGAAAGGCGATAGTAGCTGGATTGGAAAGGCTTTCGGCGGATGGCAGGTTGCGGGAATCTTCGAGATTTCGTCAGGTAGTGTGGTCAATACCGGTGATCAAATTTTCGGTGCCGGATGGCGCGCATGGGATAACGCCGGCGTCGGAGTAGGAAGTGGCGGTCAAGCCTACAACCTGGTTGGAGACTGGAAGGTCGACAATCCGCAGTTCTCTCTTGGAACCGCTTATGACAAGAACTATTTCTTCAATCCGGCCGCATTTGCTGCTCCACCTGCGGGAACCTTCGGCAACATGGGAAGAAATGTTATCACCGGACCCAACGCGTGGAACACCGATTTGGCCTTATCGAAGGCAATTCGGTTCAGCGAGTCCAAGAGCTTCCAGCTGCGGGCGGATTTCATCAACTTCCCGAACCATCCCAACTGGGGCAACCCGAACGGCGATCCGAGCAGTTCCAATTTCGGTCGTGTAACCGGCAAGAGCGGTGAACGACAGATCCAGGTTACCGGAACCATTCGGTTCTGATTTACTCACCGCGGGGATAAGCCCGCACCTTTCGGAAAAAGCCCGGCGGCGAAAGTCGCCGGGCTTTTTCCGTTTATTGAGGTAGACTTTTCTGTCATGGATTGAAATTTCAGGGAGGGGGAGATGCAGCGCAGACGATTTATCGGGAAAACCGTGGCGGGGGGTGCGTGGCTGGGCGGCGGCTGGAGCGTCAGCCAGCCCGGGATCATCCCTGCCGGAGCGGAAGTGTTCGTGGAGCGCGACCTGGCGGGCGAGCCACACAAGGGGAAAGTGCTGGCGGCCATCCAGCCGCACTCCGACGACATTCCGATTTTTGCCGCGGGCACGGTGGCCAAGCTGATCCGCGAAGGATACACCGGCTACCTGATCCGCACGTCCAATGATGATCATGCCGGCCCGGGAAGCCTGGGGGACACGGCGGTGGCCAACGAGATCGACAACCGCGAGGTGGCCCGGGCGCTGGGGCTGAAGAAGACCTTCGACCTCAACTACCGCAACCACAGCATGGAAGAGATCGACCTCATCGAACTGAAGGCCCGGCTGATTTTTCTTTTCCGGGTGCTCAAGGTGGACACCGTGGTCGGCTACGATCCCTGGGGGCACTACGAGGAGAATCCCGATCACTATGTTACGGCCCGGGCGGTGGAGGCGGCCTGCTGGATGGCGGGCGGCTCCAAGGACTACCCGGAGCATTTCCGCGCCGGGATCGGGCCTCATGGCGTCCGGGAAAAGTATTATCATGCCCGCGGTCCGCAGCTGGTCAACCGCATCGTCGATATCAGCTCGGTCGTCGACCGCAAGATTGAGGCCAACCTGGCCAACCGGGCCCAGGGGCCGGCCGGGGAGAGCGGCGTCCGGCTGCGGGAGCGTCTGGCGCGGGAAGGGAAGCGGCTGCCGGTTCTGGATGGGGACGACCGTGCCGCCAACGCGAGGTACATCCGGGAGTTCCTGCTGGACAGCGACCGGGCCCTGGGAAGAAAATACGGCTGCGAATATGCCGAGGCCTTTCATTACATCGGCCCGGGTCCGGGCTACGCCCCGCGCCTGGACGAATACATCAGGAAAAACGCCGTCCCGCTGCGCTAACTTTGCGCAACCCTTACAGGGTTGCGGTTGTCGGCGGTCTTACCCAGGGTAGGCGCGAAGCGCGCCAACCCTGGGCTGCGATCCGGAATCCTTTCCGGATTCTTCTGTATCGCGGCGCGGTGGCCATAGCGAGGTCGCAGGGCGACCGGGCTGCGATCGGGAATCCTTTCCGGATTCTTCTGTATCGCGGTGCGGTGGCCA
>CAINFC010000232.1 GCA_903847975.1 uncultured Acidobacteriota bacterium
AGGCGTCGCCAGGACATCCGTGGAGGCGATGAGCTCCGAGATGCGGCCGATCTCGGTCTGGTCGCCGGTGGCGACGACCACGCCGGTGCCCGTCCCGTAGGTGACCAGAGTGGAGGAGTAGGCCATGTTCAGGCGATCGCCCAGGGGGAGGTCGCGGGGAAACACACCCTCCTCCTTGGTGGCAGGGAGCGATTCGCCGGTGAGCGCCGATTCGTTTACCTGCAGGTCCTTGACGGCGATGAGCCGAAGATCGGCGGGCACCTTGTCCCCCGATTGGAGGAGAACGATGTCTCCCGGCACGAGCTCCGACGAGGAGATCCGATCCCGACGGCCCGCGCGGAGCACGGTGGCCTCACTCGTGAGGCTCTGCGCCAGAGCCTTGATCGCCCGGAGGGCCTTCGCCTCCTGCAGGAAACCGACAACGGCATTGACCAGCACAACGCCGATGATGACTGCCGCGTCGACATACTCGGCGAAGGCGAACGTCACGGCTGCCGCCGCGAGGAGTATGTAAACGAGCGGCTGGTGAAACTGCAGCAGGAAGCGCATCAACGGACCCCGGCCTCGGCGCTCGGTGAGCAGGTTCGGGCCGAAACGCTCCCGCCTGTGCCCGATCTCGAACCGATCGAGCCCTTTTTCGGGGTTCACTCCGAGGGCCTCGAGGACATCCTCACCGGGCAGGTGGTGCCAGTGTTTTCCAAGAATCGTCTGCATGAGTCGTGCTCCCGCGCCTTGCGGCGCCTAGGGCACTAAGGCTTCTTTGCCAAGGCAATGCGGATCGGAAATGGGCGAAGAATGGGGAGATGGACGGGTTGGCCTCCTTGGGAGGTACCCGCGAAGATCGCAATATTGTCCAGGGGGAGCAACGGGTCGTCCGGAGAGAACGGCCCGAGAAGCACTGTGCCCTTTTGAATAGAGGTAGTTGCTTTTCCAGGTTTTCTTACCACTTCGCGAGTATACGACCCAATTACAGCGAAAGCAAGCGTTAAAAGAGGAATACGGCTGCGGTAGAAGGGTAGAAGGACATCCGAAAGGCGTGGACGGAAAGAACTCCCCTCCCATGGTCGCCCCGGGGCGAACGCCAAAATAATACCGCCTGCCCGCCTGGATTTCCGGCCGTCTCGTTCGTGGCAGGCAGGTGGAAAGAGCGTAATCCGGATAGATCAGGTCCGCCTCGTCATACGAATCGAACAGGTCCTTGTCCAAAGATAAGCGATCCTCTGCCATGGGAACGGCCGACGTGAGGGGGACGTTTTTTGGGGGGGGTGGGAGGACAGGGAGATGTATTCCGGATTCCCGGATGCTTAAGACTTTTGCGGATCACGGTCTGATCGTCGATGAAACCAACAACCTTCATCGGGAAATGGCATTGCAGACCAATCAAGCGGGAAAACGAGGTAGACTTTTCCATGAGCTTCGCCCAGGTGCGCCAACAAGCCTTGCGATCGGGTGTATCCTCGGGCTCCGGGAGGCGTTCTGCTGGGGGGAAGCGAAGAGCAGGGCGCCGTTGCGGCGGCTTTCTGTCTCAGGCTCCTGCTTTCGACAACGGATAGCACCCTTTCCCGAACCGCCGCATACCCGCAGGAATGCAATGAAACTTGCTCGAACTCATCGAAGCAGCCTTTGACCAGCACATAAAGGGGCGAGGGCTTCGCGTTGCGCGGGAACGCCATGGCGAACCGCGGCCCGATATTGTTCTGCACCCCGGCGGAGAAGTACCGCGACTGTGATGTACTTATCCATGAGTTCGACCTGGAGGCCTGGTTTGCCTTACGGCCGCCGCGCCTGGCAGAAGTACCATTCCCGGTGTTGCACCTCTTCCCGGGAGCTTTCCGGGATGTGCCGGAAAATGAATCCCGGACTGCTGATTCATTACCATCCGCTTTTCCGGGGTACTGCGGCGGAGGACCTTTGGCGGGAAATCCGGGAAATCGATTCGGGGGAGGTGGCCGACGGGCGGGATCCGGACGTCGGCCCTGTGCCAGGACCGTATCGAGGCACCGGCCGACCCCGGCGCACAGCCGGCGGCTGTGCCAATAGAAACCTCGGAAATAATCGAGTCGGTGGATTCGATGCGTGCCCCGCTCTCCTGGAGGTTCCGTTTGCCGAAAAGGATACCGGCGATCCTATCCAATCAGGGAAAATGGCGTCGGCGCTGCCCGTCGGGGTAAAATGCGGAATTTCAGCGGCCCGAAAAGCGGCGGAGATACCGTGATGAAAGCATATTTCTTCCTGCTGGTTCTGATTTTTGCCCTCCGGGCGGGTGCTATCGGCGCCCAGCCGGCCGTCGCGTCCGGGAGCGATCCGCGTGAGATCCCTGTCCCCCCGATCCGAACCGGCCTGGCCCCGCTCCCCGGAGTGTACGAGCTGCCGGTGCGTGCCGGGCTGCCCGAGGTGCTGACCATGAACGACGGCTCGCACGTCACCTCGACCGGCCAATGGCTGCGCCGCCGCGAGGAGATGAAGCGGATTCTGGAGTATTACGCCGTCGGCCGGATTCCGCCGCCGCCCGGCAACGTGCGGGGCGCGGAACGGCTCTCCCTGGCTCCTGCCGGCGGGAAGGTGAAATACCGGCTGGTGAATCTGACCTTCGGGCCGGAGCGGAAGCTGAATCTGCACATCGGGATCTTTACCCCCGCCGACCGCCCGGGACCGTTCCCGGCCATCATTTTTCACGGCGGCACGCCTCCCGGAGCGCCGCTGCTGCCGCGGCTGCCGCAAGGGCCGAACCAGGGCAAGGGTCAGGATGTACTGCTGCTGGTCGGGCCTGTTCCGACTGCGGCCGCGCCGGCCGTCCCCGGGCCGGATGCCGCCTCGGAGGCGGAGAAAACCGCGGCGCGCCACGCCGGCGTATTCCGTCGCGGCTATGCCCTGGTGGTGTTCCAGCCCAACGACTGCGCCGAGGATACCACGCTGCGCAACCTGGACGGCAGCTGGGCCTTCCGCAATACGCGCTTCCTGCCGGCCTACCCCAATTACGACTGGGGGATTCTTGCCGTCTGGGCCTGGGGCGTGTCGCGCATCGCCGACTACCTGGAAACCGATGCGGCCATCGATGCCGCCCGGCTCGTCGTCACCGGCGCATCGCGGAACGGGAAGTCATCCATGATTGCCGCGGCGTTCGACGAGCGGCTGACCGGCGCCCCGGTGGTGACCGGCGGCGGCGGCCTGGGTGCCTACCGCTTCTGCGGACCGCGCAAAAGCGAAACGCTGGACATCATGGTCAGGAAGTACCCGAACTGGTTTTCGCCGCAGCTGCGCCGCTTTTCCGGACAGAGGGACAGGCTGCCGTTCGACCAGCACTGGTTTCTGGCGCTGTGCGCGCCCCGCCCCTTCCTGGCGCTGGAAGGCATGACGGATGTCATCTCCCTGCCGGATGCCGTGCGGCAGTCTGTGGCCGGCGCCAAGCCGGCCTACGCGCTGTGCGGCGCCGAGGAGCGGCTGGGGGTCAACTTCGCGGCGCACGGCCACGCCTTCACGGAAGAGGACTGGACGGCACTCCTGGACTTTGCGGACAAGCACCTGCGCGGTCTGGCCGTCCCCCGCACCTTCGACCGTTTTCCCACGGAAGCGGAACTGGACGAAGCCCTGGCCCGGTCCCCCGGGAAATAGGCATCCGCCCGGGGTGCCGCACCTTGCCGGGCCGGGCGGGTGCCTGTTTCCTTCTAAAAGTAAAATTTCAGGCCCAGCTGGATGATCCGGGCGTTGACCGTATTTTTATCCAGACGGTAGAAATTGGCGTTGGTGGTCAACTCCCGCGCGGTGCAGGCCGGGCTGAGCGAACCACCGAAAGGATTGTTGGCGTCGGTGCGCAGCTGCAGCTCGGCGGCGTTGGACGGACAGCCGAATCCGTTCGGGCCGGGACCCGGCAGGCCGGCGATGGCCGAGTCCACCGAGGCTCCCTGCGCCTTGGCGAGGATTGCGTCCCAGACTCCGGCGGCGGTCAGCTGGGCGTAGCGGTTTTGCACGTTGGCCTGGTTCTTCACCGGGCTGCCGGTGGCGCCGCCCGTCAGCAGGTAGTTCTGGTTGCCGTTCAGTACGGTCAGGTTGGTTCCGGTGGTCACGTTGTAGTTGCTGTGGTTGAAGAGGTTGAAGACCTCCATGCGGAATTCCAGGAACCTACGCTCGTTGCGGAAGGGGAAGGCCCGCTTCATCAGGCTGAAGTCGAAGGCGGTGTTCCAGGGAGCGCGCAGCTCCGAGTAATTGCGGGCGGCATTGCCGAACTTTCCCGGCTCCGGCCAGGAGAAAGCCCGCGGATTGACATAGGGCTCCACCAGGTTGGTGGCCGGGGACCACTTCGGATTTTTCAAGGGGACTCCCGTAACCCGGTCGGGGCGCAGGGCTCCGCCGGGGATGCCGTTGTCGATCGCCGTGAAACCGCTGAGGGTGACGGAAATCGGGTACCCGGCCCGCGCCCTTCCCAGGCCGGTCATCTGCCATCCGCCCAGGAGCTGGTTCCAGAAGCCCTCGCGATTCAAAAAGCGCCTGCCGCTGCCGAACGGCAGCTCGTACAGGGCCGACAGATTGAATATATGCGGAGAATCAAAGCTGGAGACAGCTCTTTCCGCCCGGCTGTTGAACATCTGCTGGTTGCGGGTCAGGGGCACGCTGATGGAGGCATTGTTAAAGGAGTTGTTGGGAACCGGGAAGCTGATTCCGCCGGAGGAGTCGTCCATCGATTTCCCGAAGGTGTAGTTGAAGCGCAGCTGCATCCCGCGAACGTAACGCCTCTCGAGCTCGACGGTTGCGGCGTGGTAGGTGGAGGCGCTGCTCGAAGGGTTCATCACATAGATCGCCCCGTTGCCGTAGCGGCTGTTGAAGCCCGGATAGGACAAGAAGGCGTCCCCGGCCCGCGGATCCCGCCAGTTAAGGGCATAGGAGGGACCGATGAGGTGGGTTCCGCGCGCTCCCTGGTAGCCCGCCGTGAGAACCATGTCCTTGGAAAATTCGTATTGCACCTGCAGGCTGTAATTCTGGATCATCGGGGTGCGGAAGTTGGGATCGCCCAGAAAGCCGATGCCCCGGTAGCGCGGGTCCTGGCGGATTCCGAGAATGTCCGGATCGGCCTGGTCACCCGGCCGTATCAACCCGCTGGAGGGGACGGTGCTCATCCGGGGATCGCCTTTGAGAACGGCGTTGTTGTACCCGAACTGGAAGGGGAGCTGCGGATCGGAGCAGACAGCCAGTCCGCAGGTGGCGGCCATGGTGGGGGAAGAGTTGGTATTCGGTCCCATGACGTAGCTGATGGCGCGGTATCCGCTGAACGTCTGGGAGCCGATATTGGGAATGGGCTCCCGGTCGTTGCCCATCAGCGTGGCGTGGGAAATGCCGTACCCTCCGCGGATGACCATGCGCCGGCCGGCATTCCATCCGAAGCCGGGCGACCAGGCGAAGCCGAAGCGCGGTTCAAAGTCGAACTTCCGGCTTTCCACCAGGTAGCGGGAGCGGCCGTCCATGCCGGAGAACTCGAAGACCGGCGCCGGCAGGGGTTTTCCGGCGGCGTCCAGCACAAAAGGATTCGGCTCCATGCGGCTGAGATTCAGCTGCCCCTGGAAGTTGTTCTTTTCCCAGCGCGGGGATTGAAACTGGTACCGGAGGCCCAGGTTCAGGGTGAGGTTGGGCCGGACCTTCCAATCGTCCTGCAGGTAGGCGCCCAGGTTATACCAGCGGTAGTAATAAGGCTGGGAAAGGTTTTCGGTCTGCACCTGCAGGTTGTTGACCACTCCCAGGAGGAAGGAGGCAAATATGTCGCCGCCGGTCACGGTTCCGGAGCAGCCGGCGATGCTGCCCGAAAGCGGGCTTGCTCCGCAGACCCGGTCCGCGGTCTGATCCCGGGTGAAGCCGAATCGCCCGCCCGCTAGGCTTCCGAATCCCAGGGCTCCCTGGTTCAGCATCAGGACGCTGCCGGAAAAGCCCATCTTCAGGGTGTGCCGGCTCAAGACCCAGCTCAGGTCGTCGTGGAGCTGATAGGTGTGCTCGGTGTTCTTGCCCACGTCCTGGGGCTGGCTGAAGCCGATCTGGTCGTAGCCCTTGCCGCTGGTGGCGTTGGTGGCGGCCATCGGCGCCCCGCCCGGGAAAAACCGGGCGGCGCCATAGCCGATCGCGTTGGGCGTGCCGTCCCCGGCCCCGCCCAGCTTCAGATACTGGCTGGTCTGGTCGAGGGCGGTCAGCTCGCTGTTGAAATTCCGGGAAAAATCGCCGAAGTTGTAGCTGACCCGCATTTCGTTCACCAGGTTCGACCGCAGGGTCCCGGTCCAGTTCAGCAGGATCTGCCTTGCCTGGGTGGTCTCGCTGATTCCTCCGTTTTGCAGGGGGTCGCGGAAAAACCGGTCTCCGGTCAGGGGCTGCCAGGTATAGCGCCCGTAAAGATGATGAGAGGGGTGGAGGCGATGATCCAGCCGTACGGTGTAGCGGTTGTCATCGTTGACCGACTTCCGAAAGTAGGCATAGTTGGCGCCGGCGTCGCTTCCCGAAGTGATCATGGGCATATTGGCTTCGGGATACAGTTCGTTGACCAGCCGGGCCGAAACGGGATTGACCATGCTCTGTCCGGATTCGTTCACCAGGATGCGCCCCCGTTTGGCCGGATCGGGGTCATTGGGATTGAACAGGGGGAAATTGCTGAACTGCCACATCGGGTTGCCGGCGCCGGCCGGCAGAGACCGGTTGAAAGCCGGATTGGGACGCAGCAGCAGCTGCCCGCCGCCGCCTCGCAGGAACTGGTTGTAGAGCAGGCTGTAGGGCTGCGTGGAGCCGTTGGTGAAGTAGACCAGGGTCTGGGAGAAGTCCCCCTTTCTTTCCAGCGCCGTCGGGACCCGGGTTGTCGTGGCGGAGATCAGCGAGCTCACCTGGCGCGTCGGCTCATAGGAAAAAAAGAAAAAGGTGCGGTCTTTTCCCTTGTAGATGCGGGGAATGTCCACCGGTCCTCCGACGGTGGCTCCCAGCTGCTGGCGGCGGAGCGGGGGACGGGCGTCGTTGTTGAAGATGGCCAGGCGCGTGGTGTCGAACGGATTTGCGGTCAGAGCTTTCTGGCGGTGGAACCAGTATAGGGTCCCATGGAACTCGTTGGTTCCGCTCTTGGTGGTCTGCTGAATGATGGCTCCCCCCGCCTGGCTGTACTGCGCCGAATAATTGGACTGCTGGACGGAAAACTCCTGGATGGTGTCGGGCGAAAAGGAGACGGTGGTGCGGGCCAGGGCAATGCTGGTCACGCTGGCGCCGTCGGCGTAAAACTGCGTGGATCCGGCCCGGGCTCCGTTGATGCTGATTTCCCGGCCGGGGGTTACGTCGCTGGCATAGGGCGAGGTGAACTCCGACCCGGCGCTCCCGGAAACTCCGGGCAGGGTAAAGGCGAGCTCCAGGGTGTTGCGGCCGTTGAGAGGCAGGTCGTTGATCACCTTCTGCTCCACGGTCTGGATCACGTTGCCGGTCTCCGTCTGCAGCAGGGGAGCGGCTGCGGTGACCTGGACCTGTTCCTGGATGGTGCCCACCTCCAGGGTGACGTCCACCCGGATGTCTTTGGCGGTGTCCACCTTGACTTCCCGGACCGTAGTGGTTTTGAATCCCGCGTATTCCACGGTGATATCGTAGGTTACCGGCCGGAGGCTGGGCGCGTAGTATTCCCCCGTATCGTCGGTGATCGGCGTGACGACGGCATTGGTTCCCCGATCGGTTATTTTCACCGTGGCGCCCGGTATGGCCGCCCCGGAAGAGTCTTTCACCGTACCCCGGATGGAACCGGTGTTGGATTGCCCGAAGGCCGGAAGGGCCAAAGACAGGGCCGCCCCCAGCAGAGCCATGGGCAGGAAAGGTCGGCGGAATGGATTGGAACGCATCGCTTTTTCTTCTCCCGTTTTTAGTCGGGACTCGCTTCCGGCGGGCCATGCGGGGATCTTCTGCTCCCGGACCCGTGCCGGACGCGGTCACTTAATATCGTTTATGTAAACGTTTACGTTACCGTTTGTGGCATTATAAGAGCGGCCCGGCCAAATGTCAACGGGGCCGCGGAAAAAATCCCCAAGAGGCGCCGGGCACCGAGGAAAACGGGATCGAAGGCGGGGGGGGCGGCCGGCGAAGGGCCGGGTACCGGTCAGGCGGTGGGGAGTTCGGATCCGCAGGAGTCGCGGATGATCAGGGTGGGCTGCAGAACGATCTGCTGCGGGGCGTTTTTCTGCCGGCGGTTTTCAATCGCATTTCTCAGGATTTCCGCCGCTTTCCGCCCGGTTTCCCACGGGCGCTGGTCGACGCTGGTCAGCGGCACCCGGAGGACGTCGGCATTGGGAATATTGCTGGATCCGACCAGGGCCACGTCCTCGGGAATTCTCAATCCTTTCTCCAGGATGGCCTTCATGGCTCCGATGGCGGCCCGGTCATTGATGGCGAAAATCGCCGTGGGGCGCGGCTGCAGCCCGAGGATCCGCCTGGCGGCCTGGTATCCGCCCCGCTCATCGATGCCCCCGGAGACGATCCACTCCGCAAGGCAGGGCAGCCGGTGGGACTTGAGAGCCGTCTGGTACCCCTTTTGGCGCAGGCGGGAAACTTCGAAGCCCGGCGAATTGATGTGGGCGATCCGCCTGTGCCCCAGGCCGATCAGGTGCTCGGTCACCATTTGCCCGATGCGAATGTTGTCGCAGACGACGGCGTTGGCGGTGTGTCTTTTTAAAAGGCGGTCCACCAGGACGTAGGGGATGCCCTCCTCGTCGAGGATATCGAAGTTGCTGCCCGCATAGGTTTCCTGAACCGGGGCGGCGATCAGACCGTCGATCTTTCGGCCGAGCAGGGTGAGTATTTCCGAGGCTTCCTTCTTGCGGTCCCCCTCGCTGTCGACGATGATAATGTGGTTGTCGGGGGCGGCCACGCTGTCCACGCCCTTGGAAATTTCCACGAAAAACGCATGGGTCAGATCCGGGATGATCAAACCCCACACGTGGGTTCTCCCGGTCACCAGGCTGCGCGCAACCTGGTCCGGGCGATAGCGCATTTTGCAGGCCAGGTCGGTGACCCGCTTTTTGGTTTCGGTGCTGATGTCGGGATAGTTGCGCAGGGCCCGGGAGACGGTGACCACGGACAGTCCCAGCTGCTCGGCGATATCACGCATGGTGGCCGACACGAAAACCTCCGGAAACCGGGATGCGGCTTGCAGTAAGGGATATAAGAAAACGGGACATGATGGCCGAATTGTAGGGCACATCCTCTCCTTTGTCAATCGGATCCTGCCTCCTGGGGTTCGGTTCGGCCGCCCCTTGCGGGACCATTTACCCCCCCCGGAAAGAACGGACCCGCAGCGATTCTTCCCGGTCATTCCGTTTTCTCGGCGCTTTTCCGCAAGCGGATGGGCCTGCCGGGTGCTTGGGCTCCGCTTTCGTCCCGCTATTTCCGGGATTCATCCCGTTTGTCTATCCGAAATCCCCTCCGGCAAAGGATACTCTTGGAAAAGGAGATCTCCAATGCGCCTGACGAAATCGACATTTATGCTGTGGGTGGGAATGCTGCTGTGCCTCATCCCGGGACCGCGTTCGTTTGCCAAGGACCTTGCCAGGGAGCGGCAGGCAGTGGCGGCGGTCATAGACGCCAGCATCGGCTGGTTCAAAAACAAGGATTTTGAGCTGCTGTTCCGGGTGTTCAGCCCCTCGCCCGATCTGTTTCTCTTTCAGCCCACCTCCACCACCACGATTGTCGGCGGGGATGCGTTTCGGAAATTTGCCGAAGTCTGGAAGAATCCGCACCTGGCCTACGAGCGGCATGAAATCCGTGACCTGCGCATCGATTTTTCCCCGCATCGCGATGTGGCCTGGTTTTCCGCCCTGCTGGATGACTGCGCCCGGTCCGGTGAGAAAACCGGCTGCTGGAAGGATACCCGCTGGACCGGAGTGCTGCTCAAACGGAAGGCCGGCTGGGAGGTGATTCAGATGCACTTCTCCTTTGCTGCCGACCAGGTTGCGGCTGCGAAAAAAGCGGGGCCGGAAGCCTCCCGGCAGGAGTAGACAGGCTCCGCCGGCGCCCTCCGGATCGCCTGCTCCCGCGGGGGGCTTATTCCCCCGGGGAGAAGGCCGGGATGGCGCGATCACGGCTCGGTCCAGGGGGCGCAGTTTCAAATTGCGGTGATGAACGGGGCCGCATCTGGAAGGGATCAGGGATGCAGAGAACCGCTGCCCGCTTTCCCTCCTGTCATCGTTCCGGCTGGACTGCCGACCCGATTGACGTCTCATCCGTTTCGTACTATCATTCGTTTTTTCAATTCGGACGACAAAGAACCCGCCATGCAGTTATTTTTTTGAGCAGAAGGCCGTTGACAGACATACATTAATTATTTTTTTCATTCACTACGGAAGGAGAAGGTCCCTTGAGCGAAAAAGAACAAAAAGCCATTAAAACCGTGAAGAATTACATGTGGTGGTCTATGGGGGCCGGATTAATTCCCGTTCCATTCGTCGATTTGGCCGCATTTACGGGTGTTCAGCTGAAGATGCTCGACGAGATCTCCAAAATCTACGAAGTCGAGTTCAAGGAAAGTCGCGGCAAAGCCCTGGTCGGCTCGCTGCTGGGCTACATTATTCCCAGCTCCATCTCTTTCGGCTCCATCGGCAGCCTGCTGAAGGCGGTTCCGATCGTGGGCCTGCTGGTGGGCGGCCCGTCGATGGCTCTTTTCTGCGGTGCATCGGCCTATGCGCTGGGCAAAATATTCATTCAGCATTTCGAGTCCGGAGGCACCTTTTTGAATTTTGACCCGGAGCAGGTCAAGGAGCATTTTCAAAAGGAGTTCCAGGAAGGGCAGAAGGTGGCTACCACCATGGAAAAAGAGAAGAGCCCGGAAGTTTCCGCCTAGGCGGAGGATTCGAACCCCATCCTCCCGAACGTCCAACCGGAAGCGGCGGACTTCCTCCGCCGCTTTGTTTCGCCCCGGGGCTGCCGCCTTTTGCCGGCCGGAGAACCGAAGGAGCACGAAGGAACACCGTGAGTATCGAATTTGCCCTTTTCTACCTTGCCCTGTGCCTGCTGGCAGGAATTTTGGGAAGAAACCGAATCATCGGATTCTGGGGCTTCTTTTTTTGCTCCATTCTCTTTACCCCGGTGATCTGCCTTCTGTTTCTCTACTTCGCCGCACCTCGAAAGATGAAAGCCCGGAATCGCGCCGGGTCTCTTCCCAAATCACGACTTCCCTGACCCCGATCCGTCCATGCGCTTCAAGATCCTCGATTTTCTACAGCAGGAGACGCGCGCGGTGGATCAGAAGCTGTATCTTATGACCGCGGCTTCCGGGGTGGCCAATGCCCTGGTTCTGGCGATCATCAATTCCGCCGTTGAGTCCATCTCGGAGGGCGGACCCTACTGGCGGCATTTCCTTTTATTCGGGCTGTCGATCGCTCTTTTCGTCTATTCCCTGCAGTACATCCTCTATGAATCCAGCCGCATCGCGGAAGAGGCGATTCGCAACGTTCGGGTGCGGCTGGCCGACAAAATTCGCCGCTGCGATCTGCTGGCGCTGGAATCCATCGGCGACACGGATATTCATGCCCGTATCAGCCGCGAAACCTCCGCGATCGGGCAGGCCGCCCGACCTTTATTCAGCGCCGGGCAATCCTCGGTCATGATCGCCTTTACCATGTCGTACATTGCCCTGGTGTCGCCGATCGCCGTCCTGCTGTGCGCCGCCATGATCGCCGGCGGGGTCGGCATCTACCTGAAGGATCGGAAAGTGTACGAAGACGGTCTGCAGGAGGCCTCGCGGTGCGAGGACGATCTGTTCGCCTCCCTGACGGGTCTTTTAAAGGGCTTTAAGGAGATCCGCATCAATCGCCTGAAGAGCGATGACGTGTTCGAAGAGTTCCAGGGGGCGGCGACGAGCGTCATGAGCGCGCGCAGCCGCGTCATGATGCTGTTTTCGAATAACGTGGTCTTCGTGGAAACGTTCTTCGTGCTGCTGGTCGGGGCCATCGTCTTCGTCGTCCCGGTGCTGTCCCCCTCGTTTTCCACGTCGGTGACCAAGATCGTGGCCGCCATCCTGTTTCTCCTTGGTCCCCTCAGCAATGTGGTGATGATGATTCCGGTGCTTTCCCAGGTGCACGTGACCGTGGACAACCTTCGGCGCCTGGAAACCTTTTTGGACCAGTCCCTCGCGAAATCCCCGGACGGTCCGGAGGATCCTTCGGGACTGGAGGACTTTCAGACCATTCAGCTGGACCAGGTCTGCTTCACCTATCATAGCCCCGACGGCAGCCCGGGCTTCCAGGTGGGACCCATCGACGCCGAAGTCCGTCGGGGGGAGATCCTTTTCCTGGTGGGGGGCAACGGAAGCGGCAAGACGACGTTTCTGAAACTGTTTACCGCTTTGTACTCCCCCATGCAGGGATCGCTGCGGGTCGATGGCCGGGAAATCGGAACCGCCCATATCCGCGGCTATCGAAACCTGTTCTCGGCGATCTTTTCCGATTTTCATCTCTTCGACAAACTCCACGGATTGCGCAACGCGGCGCCGGAGCGCATCGACCAGCTGCTGCGCCTCATGGAGCTTTCCGAAAAGACGGCCTACCGGGACGGCCGTTTTTCCACGACGCGCCTGTCCACCGGCCAGCGCAAGCGGCTTGCCCTGGTGGTTTCCTACCTGGAAGATAAGCCGGTGTACGTTTTCGACGAAGTGGCCGCGGATCAGGATCCGCACTTTCGCCGCTACTTCTACGAAGCGCTGCTGCCGGAATTGAGGCAGGCGGGAAAAACGGTGGTGGTGGTCTCCCATGACGACCGCTACTTCCATGTCGGCAACCGGGTGCTGCAGATGGACTACGGAAAACTCAGCGATCTCCCGCGGGACGAGCATCGGCATCCACCCGGAACCAGTGCCGGCAAAGGCCCGGCACGTCGACTTTCCAGCAAGGGGCAAAAGCAATGAAAACGATTCGTAATTGGGCTGCCGATCGATACAGCCGAACCAGGGCTTTCGCCAGACGACAGGCACCTTACCTGATCCTGCTCGCTTTTCTTCTGGGCTTTGCCTTTCTTTTTTTCTTCCATCGGATTGTCATTTCGGTCCACCCCGGGGAACTCGGCGTCCTGTGGAGGCGGCTGGGCGGCGGAACGGTGATGGAAACGGTTTACCGCGAGGGTTTGCACCTGATTCTGCCCTTCAACGAGATGTACCTTTACAATATTCGCAAGCAGATATTATCCGATAACATCGACGTCCTGACGGTGGACGGCCTTACGGTCCATGTCAAGTACTCCATCCGGCACTACCTCGACAGCGAAACCCTTCCCCTTCTGCACCAGCGCGTCGGGCCGGACTACGTGAACATCGTGGTGCGGCCGGAAATACGCTCGGTGATCCGGACCGTGTTCGGACAGTACCGGCCGGAGGAGATCTACACCGCCCAGAAGGCCATCCAGGAGCGCGTCAGCATGATCTCCAAGAATCACCTGGAATCGCGGTTTGTCTCGCTCGACGACGTGCCGATCGAGAGCATCACCCTGCCGGTCCGCATCTCCGAGGCGATCGAATCGAAAATGGCCCAGCAGCAGCGCGAGGCGGAGTACGTCTTCCGCCTGTCCATCGCTACCAAGGAAGCGGAACGCCTGCGCATTGAAGCCGACGGTCGCCGGGTGTTCAACGAAACCCTCAGCCGGAGCCTCAACCCTTCCATTCTCCAGTGGCATGGGATCGTGGCCACCGAAGAACTGGCCAAATCGAACAACTCCAAAATTGTGGTAATCGGCGCGGGCACCTCCGGACTGCCCCTGATTTTGGGGAAGGACTGAAGCGTGAAAAAGCTTCTTTTCCTGGCGATAGGTCTGGGAGCGCTGATCCTGGTCCTGGAGCCCCAATGGCGATCTCTGGCCGACTTAGGCTTCCGACGCTTTGCCACCCTCGACCGTCCGCGCCCGGAGATCCTGGTCGGGGTTTGCTGGCCCTTCTCCATAAACCAGGACGGGATGGCCGATGGAATTCAACTGGCACTGGAAGAAATCAATTCCAGCGGCCTGGCGGCCGGTTACGCGATCCGCCTTTTAATGCGGGACGACGGCTTCGACTGGGAAACCAACCGGAGCATTGCCCTCGAATTCGCCCGGAATTCGGAAATGAGCGCCGTCATAGGCTATTACGATGACAGCCTGGCGATTAAGGCCTCCTTGATTTTCGAGGCGAGCCGACTTCTGCATCTGATTATCGGCGCCAACAGCACGGTGATGACTTCCCGGGGATTTCAATACATCGTCCGCACGGTCGTATCGAACGACAAGATCGCCAGTGGGCTGGCCCGCGTGGCGGTGGAACGCGGAATTCGAAAATTCGCCCTGATTTGGGAAGAGGACGCTTTCGGGGAGAATCTGGCCTATCAGCTTCTCATCCGGTTGAACGCTTTGAGCTCGGCGCTGATTTACCAGTGGTCTTTTCATCGCGAGCATGCCGACTTTCGAATTCCGGCCAACGAACTGAAGGCCATCAATGCGGATATGTGCATTTTCGCAGGCATGGAACCCTGGTCCGGAGACTTTCTGAAGGAAGCCAGGAAGGTCGGCATCAAGATGCCCGTTTTCGGCACATTCTCCGACAATCCCCAGATGCGCCGGCGGGCCGGCGACGCCATCGAGGGCGCGATTTACTATGATCTTTATAATCCCGCCTCCCTGTCTCCTCAAAACCGGACCTTTGTGCAAAAGTTCCGCTCCCGCTATGGGAAAGACCCCGACGACTATGCCGCACAGGGCTACGACGCCTTGTATCTCCTGGCCCAGGCGGTTCAAGCCACGCATTCCCGCAACCCCCTCGACCTGGTGTACGCCATCCGATACATGGAGGCCTGGGAAGGGGCCAACGGGCGTTACAAGTTCGACAGCCGGGGGGAATTGGAAGACAAGCCGATTTACCTGAAAAAATTCCAGGGGGGCCATTCGGTGCTGCTGCAAGAAATCCAACCGGAACCGGCAGCTCCCGCGCGCTGATTCATTCGGAAGGATTTTCCCATGTACCCGTTGTCATTGCCTCAGCAGTCCATTTACCTGGATGCCCTCCGTCATGGTGCCACCACCAAGCACAACATGGGGGGAGCCCTGATCATTTCGGGTCCGCTCGATATCGGGCGGTTCCGGCAGAGCCTGGAATGCGCCCGGCACGTCCATGACGTGCAGCGGATGCGCCTTCACTGGGAGGGGGAAACGGTCCGGCAGGAATTCCTCGCCGCCGAAGACTGCCCGTCCGCATTCGAGTACTTCGACTTTTCCAGCCGTTTGCAGCCCTATCCGGACGCCCTGGAGTGGATTCTGGAGGATATCGGCCGGCCCATGCGCCTGAACGGGTTCCCCTTGTATCGGGATGTCCTGTTTTGCCTCGGCAAGGATCTGCACCTGTGGTTTCCCAAGTTTCACCACATCTCCAATGACGCTTTCGGCCATTCACTGATTGCCGGCACCGTGGCCGCGGCCTACACCGAACTGCTGCGGAACCGGCCGTGCCCGGCCTTCAAGTCCTTTTCGTATCTCGATTTCATCGAGGACGATCGGGCCTATGCCTCTTCGGGCCAGTTCGGCAGGGACGAGGCCTTCTGGCGGGAGAAATTCCGGGCGATGCCGGAGCCCCTCCCGTTCACGTCGAGAAAGGGAGGCTTGCGGGGAGATATCCTGCGGACCGAGCGTTGCACCCTCGAACTCAACCGGCTGGTGTACCGCTCCGTGCTGCGGCGCTGCGAGGAGGCGGACGTCACTCCGTTCCAGTTTCTGCTGGCATGCCTTTTTACCTACCTGTACCGTGTTACCGGCTGCGACGACATGGTGATCGGTACGCCGATCCTGAATCGAAGCAACCATGCCTTCCGCCGGACCGCGGGGATGTTCATGAACATGATGCCGATACGGCTCCGCCTGGACAGAACCATGAGCCTGTTGGCCCTTGCGGAAGTCATCAAGGGCGAAACCAGGGCCTGCTACCGGCATCAGCGCTTCCCGCTCAGGGAGATCCTGCAATGGTGCCGGACTCTCGACGGGTTTTTTCATGGGGTCTACGATGTCACCTTCGTTTACCGCAAGCTGGATTATGATCTGTCCTTTGGGGACTCGCCGCTGCGGGTCGTTACCTTGGATACCCAGGCGCGGGAGGAGACGCTTTCCGTCGAGGTGGATGAATACAACCAGGAGGAAGACGTTAACCTTTTCTTCAATTACAATGCGCAGCTGATCTCGGCGACGGAAGCCGGTCAAATGGCCAAGGCGATCGAAAGTATGCTGGTGACCGTCGCGGTGGAAGGCGATCGTCGGATCCAGGACATCCGCCTGGTAGCCGATACGGTGATCCACGCCGCCGTTCCGCGGGAAAAGATTCCCGAACAAACGGTGGTCGAGCTGTTCCAGCGTCGTGCCGCGGCCGATCCGAAAGCGGTGTGCCTGATCTGCGGTCCGGAGCGAATGACCAGGGGCGAACTGGACCTCGTATCCGACCGCATTGCCGAATTCCTGTCGGAAACCTGCGCCCTCGCCGCGGAGCAGCCGGTGGCGGTGCTTTGCGACCGGAGCATGGAATGGATCGCCGCCATGCTGGGAATACTCAAAGCGGGCGGAGCGTATGTCCCGCTGGATCCCGGAATTCCCCGGTCGCGAATGCAGTTCCTGCTGCGCGACAGCGGGTGTCGGTGGCTGCTGACCGGAGCGCGGCAGCAGGAAGAATCGTTCGCGGACGTCCGAGCCATACCGGTCGCGAAAGCTTGCCTGGGGGCGGGGTTGCGGTCCGGAACGGCGATCCGCTCGCCACGCTCCCTGGCCTACATCCTCTATACCTCCGGCACCACCGGGGAGCCCAAGGGCGTGCTGGTCGAACACGGTGGATTGGCCAATACGGTCGCGGCCCTGCAGCGGGGGTGGGAGGTGACGGCCGGGGACCGCATCCTCGAATTCGCGGGGCCGATGTTTGACGCCTCCATTGTCGACATTTTTCTCGCCCTGGTTTCCGGTGCCCCGCTGGTGATCGCGCCGCAGGAAATCATTTTGCACCCGGAGCGCTTTCTTCTCCTGCTTCAGCAGGAAAAGGTAACCGTGGCCACTCTGCCCCCCGCGTATCTGAGCGCCCTGGGAGAGGTCGATTTGATGCCGCTGCGGCTGCTGATCACCGCCGGGGAAGCGGCCAATCCTGTGGACGCGGCCTATCACGTGCGGCGGGTCGATTACGTCAACGCCTACGGTCCTACCGAAGCCTCGGTATGCGCCGCCTATTTCAAGGTGAAGGCCGGCAGCGGCTTCCGCGCGGAGCGCGTGCCCATCGGCAAACCGATCGACCACACCCTGATCCGGATCCTGGACGAGGATCTGCAGCCCCTTCCCCTGGGCGCCGCCGGCGAGCTTTGCATCGGGGGTGTCGGTCTGGCGCGCGGCTACCTGAACCGGCCGGAATTGACGGCCGATCGGTTCATCGCCGACCCCTTCCTGGAGGGCGGGCGTCTCTACCGCACCGGCGATCTCGGGCGCCTGCTGCCCGACGGCAACCTGGAATTTCTCGGCCGACGCGATACCCAGGTGAAAATCCGCGGCTACCGGGTGGAGCTCGGGGAAATTGAAGCGGTCCTCAAAATGCACCCGGCGGTGGAGACGGCCGTCGTTGTCGATCGAAAGATCGCCGGTTTCGACGAGCTGGTCGCTTATGTGGTTTCCCGGGCCGGCTTTCAGCCGGCCGAGCTGCGCCGTTTTTTATCGGCCAGGCTGCCGGCCTTCATGCTCCCCTCCCGTTGGCAGCGAATGGAAGCTCTGCCGTTGAACCTTTCCGGAAAGGTCGATCGGGCGGCGCTTCCCGATCCGATGCAGGCCGAAGAATTCCGGACGGGCAGCGCCCGAACCCGCATCGAACCCCGAACGGCGATGGAAAAAGCGCTGGTTGAAATCTGGGAAGAAGTGCTGGAATTGCAGAGCCTGAGCGTTGAGGATGACTTCTTCGAGCTCGGCGGAGACAGCCTGAAAGCGGTGTGCGTGCTTTCCCGCATCCGGCATCGGCTGGGGGCCGGCGCGGAATTCGCGGATCTGTTCGCTCATCCGACCGTTGCCGGACTTTCCGCCGCCATCGATCGCCGCGGGCTGGCCCAGGACCTGGTCATCCCCGCCGCCGAACCGCAGCCCTCCTATCCCCTCAGCAACGCGCAGGCGCGGATTTGGGTGTTATCGCGGATGGAGGGCGGGGCTGCGGCCTACAATATGCCGATGGCTTTGCAGCTCGAGGGGGATTTGGAGGAAAGGGCCCTCGAACAGGCGTTCCGTTCCGTCATCGCCCGTCACGAATCCCTGCGCACCTGCTTCGTGACGGATCGCGGCTTGCCGCGTCAGAAGATCCTGCCGGCCGGGGAAGTTTCCTTCGAACTGCCCGGGGAGGATTTAACCGGGACCCCTTCCGCCGAGGATCGGGCCCGCGAAAGAATTCAGGAGGAATTCGCCCGGCCGTTCGACTTCGCCTCTGCGCCTCTGCTGCGTGCTCGCCTGTTCCGGATGAGCGAGCACCGCTGGGTGCTCTCCCTGGTTGTATCGCACATCGTGGCCGACGGCTGGTCGCTGCATGTCCTGCTCCGGGAGCTGGCGGCCTTCTATGCCGGCGGTCCCCGGAATCCGCTGTCGGATCTGCCGGCCCTTCCCATCCAATACCGCGATTACTCTCAGTGGCTGGCCGAGCGGTCGGCCAAGGACGCCTTCGCGGCCGATCGCGCCTACTGGAAGGAAAAGCTGGCCGAGCCCTTGCCGGCTCTGCAGCTGCCGGCCGATGCTCCCCGCCCTGCCACCCTCGGTTTTACCGGCGCCGTGGAGCGCTTTTCCCTGCCGCGCACCGCCGGCCTGAACATTCCCCAGGCCTGCGCCGAGCACGGGGTCAGCCCTTTTCTGCTGCTGCTCTCCGGGGTCTTTGGCCTGCTCCACAGGTACACGGGCGAAGAGGACCTGATCGTCGGCACCCCGGTGGCCAATCGCGACCGGATGGAGTTGGAGAACCAGATCGGACTGTACTTGAATACCCTGGCCGTGCGCGTGCGCGTCGACCCGGAGATTCGACTCCGCGAGCTGCTGCGCCGCATCCGGCAGGCCATGCTGGAGGCGCAGGAACATCGCGGCTATCCGTTCGATTCCCTGATCCGCGATCTGAATGTCAAGCGGAGCACGGATCGCAACCCGCTTTTTGACGTGATGGCGGTCATGCAGGATGTCGCTGCCGAGGAGTTCCGGGTTCCGAGGGTCTGCTCCTCGGAGTATCCCGTTCCGTTGGAGGTCAGCGTTTTTGACCTCACGTTTCATTTCCATCTGACCCAGGGCCGGGTGCGCTTCGATCTGGAGTACAACACCGGTCTGTTCGGACGGCCGCGCATGGAACGCCTGGCGGGCCACCTGGATCGCATGGTGGAAGCCATCGCCACCGATCCCGACGCACGGCTGCAGGATGTGGATCTGATGGGCGAGCGGGAGCGCCGGCAAGTCCTGGTGGAGTTCGCCGAAGGTCCCTCCCGCCCGGTGCCGGAGTGGACGGTCATCGACCGGTTCCTGGAGCAGGCCGCCCAGAAACCGGATCGTACCGCGGTCGTTTTCGAATCCCGGAGCCTGAGCTACCGGGCCCTGTCTTCCGCTGCGGCGCGGCTCGCGGGCCGTATTCGCCGTGCGGATATCGCCCCGGGTTCGGTGGTCGCGCTCCTGGCCGCACGCTCGGAATGGATGGTGCCGGGCGTGATCGGTATTATGGCGAGCGGAATGATTTGTCTGCCGATCGATCCCGCTCTGCCCGAGGCCCGCATCCGGCGGATGCTTGAAGACAGCCTGTGCCGGGCGGTTATTGCCGACGGCGCCTTACCGGGCGCCATGCGCGTGCCGGTCTTTGCGCTTCGGCAGGAAGAAGATTTTCCCGCCCCTTTCCGATCGGCGGCCCGGCCCGCCGACGGCGCCTACCTCACCTACACTTCAGGATCGACCGGGGAGCCCAAGGGGACGGTCATCGAGCACCGATCGCTCGCCAACCTGGTCGGTGCGCTCGGCGAACTCTATTACCGGATGTTGCCTGACCCTGCCGCGGAACTGCTGCTGACCTCCATCGGCTTCGATGTGGCCCTGAAGCAGATTTTCGGGGCCTTGACGCGCGGCAATACCCTGGTGGTGGCCCCGGATTCGCTGCGCTACGACCCGGCGGCCCTGATGGCGGCCATCCCGGAAGGCGGCATCCATCTGATCGACCTGACCCCCTCGCACTTTGAGGTGCTGCTCGCCCGGGGCTTCGCCCGGATGGCCAAACCCTCTTTGCGGGTGATCCTTCTCGGTTCCGAGTCGTTGCCCTCCCGCCTGGCGGAGGAGTTCCTGCAGCACGAGATGAACCGCTCCGTGGCGCTTTTCAATTTTTACGGGCCAAGCGAGTGTACGGTCGAAACGCTTTGCTGCCGGCTGAAGGAAGGGATGCCCGGGGGGAGCCGGATCGCTCCGATCGGAAGGCCCATCGCCAATGCGCGGGCTTATGTGCTTTCCGCCGCAGGCCGTCCCGCTCCGGTCGGCATTCCCGGGGAGATCTGGCTGGGAGGGGTTCCCGTGGGCCGCGGCTACTGGAGCCGCCCGGAACTGAGTGCCGCGCGGTTTTTGGAAAATCCCTTTCACCCCGGAGACCGCATCTACGGCACCGGCGACCTGGGCCGGTGGTCCTCCGACGGCCTGTTGGAGTTTCTCGGCCGGAAAGACGACCAGGTCAAGATTCGCGGCTTCCGGGTCGAGCCCGGGGAGATCGAATTCCACCTGCGGCAACATCCGGCGGTAAGCGGGGCTGTGGTGGAAGGCCGGCGGGGGCCAGCCGGATCCATGGAGCTGGTGGCGTGGTATACCGCCGACCCGTCGCTGCCGGGCCCGGATGCCCTGCGGACTCATCTGGCCCGCACCCTGCCGGACTACATGATTCCCGCTCGTTTGGTTGCTTTGCGGGAACTGCCGATGCTTCCCAGCGGAAAACTCGATCTCCGTGCCTTGCCCGATCCCTGGACCCGGCAGGATCCGTCCGCGGTCCCTTTCCCGTGCCATGAAGTAGAGGATGCGATCCGCGCCATGTGGCGGAATGCGCTGGGTTTTGAAGAGGTCGCCGCCGACGCCGGGTTTTTCGATATCGGCGGGAACTCCCTGCTCCTGGCCCATCTTCACGCGCAGATGGACGATCGCTGGCCGGGGGTGGTCAAAGTTACGGAATTGTTTTCCGCCGTCACCGTTGCCGATCAGGCCCGCCTGGTTTCCGGGCGGACTTCTCCACCGGTCGCCGTGCCTCCGCCGTCAGCTCCGGACTCCCGGCCGGGGCCGGCCGACGGCACCCCGGACCGATCCATGGCCATTATCGGCATCGGCCTGCGCATCGGTTCCTGCCGCACCCTCGACGAGTTGTGGGCGGAGCTCTTTCGCGGGACCGATTTTGTTGGCCCCCTGACGGATTCGCGGCGCCGCCGGGCGGAACGTGCGGCGGATGCATTGGGAATGGACCTTTCCGCGCTGCGTATTCCCGAGCTGGCCTACCTGGATTCCGTCGATACCTTCGATTATGCCCATTTCCGGATTGCTCCGCAAAAAGCGGCCCAGATCGATCCCCGCGAGAAGCTGTTCCTGGAAACCGCCTGGCACGCCATCGAAGATGCCGGCTACGGCGGCCTGCGGCTCAAGGGAACCCGAACCGGCGTTTTTTTGGGAGAAAGCGGCGGCACCGCCGACTTCGGGCGAATCCTGGAAGCGGCAGGCATCGGCGACCCCAATCAGCTTCTGGAATCACTCACTCCCTCCATAGCCGCCAGCCGGATTTCCTACCTCCTGGATTTGAGAGGGCCGGCCATGCTGGTGGATACGGCTTGCTCCGGGTCTTTGGCCGCCCTCAGCCTGGCCGTGGAATCGCTGCGCAGCGGTCAATGTGAAATGGCCCTGGTCGGTACGGTCAAGCTGCATTTGCTGCCCTTCCGGCGGGAGGGACGCTCCGACATCGAATCCCCCGACGCGCGAACGCGATGCTATGACGACGAAGCCGGCGGCACCGGGGGCGGGGAAGCCTGCATTGCCCTGCTGTTAAAGCCGCTGGTTGCGGCCCGATCGGATGGCGACCCCATTCATGCCGTGCTGCGGGGCGCGGCCATGAACCAGGATGGCTCCTCCTCGGGCATCACCGCACCCCGGGCCGAAGCGCAGGCGGAGGTCATCGAGCTGGCCTGGAAAGATGCCGGCATCCACCCGGAGAACCTGTCTTTTATCGAAGGGCACGGCACCGGCACCCGCCTGGGGGACCCGGTCGAAGTGCAGGGCTTATCCCAGGCCTTCGACCGTTACACCAGCCGCCGCCAGTTTTGCGCCTTAGGGTCCATTAAATCCAACCTGGGCCATACCGATCATGCCGCGGGTCTGACCGGCCTGCTTCGCGCCGTGCTGTGCCTCCGGCACCGCTGCGTCGCCCCGGTCGTTCATTTCCAGCGGCCCAACCGTAATATCCGTCTGGAAGACTCCCCGCTATTCGTGAATGCGGAACCGCTGGCGCTGGACGGGAAGCCGGCGCCGCTGCTGTGCGGAGTCAGTTCTTTCGGGCTGAGCGGCACCAACGTGCACGTGGTCCTCGAGGAGGCGCTGCCGGGCAGCCCGCCGCCCGGCGGATGCGGTGACCGCATGTGGCTCATTCCGCTGTCGGCGCGCACCCCCGACCTGCTGCGCGAGCAGGCGGCCAACCTCGGAAGGTTCCTGGAGCGCTCCCCTGACCTGCCGCTGAACGAAATCGCCTTTACCCTGTCGACCGGGAGAGACCACCTGGGAGCGCGTGCCGCCCTGCTGGTGAAATCGGTCGCGGAACTCGGCGAGCGGTTGAATCGCTGGAACCTATCGACGGAGCGCCCGCCCGCCGAGGGCGTATTCCTCGGCTTCCACAAGCCGGCGGCCAACACCAAGCCCGTGCTGCTGGATCACGAGATCTACGAAGAAACCATCGAGAGGCTCAGCGCCGCCGCCGCGGCCCTGGCGGGAACAGACGACCGGCGATTGCTGGCCGAAGTGGCCCGACTGTATGTTTCCGGTGCCGGCGTGCCATGGGAAAAGATGTTCGCGGACCCCAAGCCGAGGCGATGCTTCCTGCCCGGCTATCCCTTCGAGAGAACGGTCTCCTGGCCGGAGATGCCCAAACCCGCCTTCTCGCTTCTGGGCAATCTCAAAGCGGAAACCTCCTACCTGCTGATTTTCGAATCCTCCTGGAGGACCGATTCCCACTGGCTGCTGGAGGAGCACCGGCGCTCGGGCGTTTCGATCCTGGTGGGGGCCGCCTACCTGGAAATAGCGCAGGAAGCGGCTCTCCGGTTATGGAATACCGGGCGCCTGGAGATCCGACGATTGATCCTGCATGCCCCCCTGGCCGTGGAAGAAGGGGAAAGCGTGCGCGTGGCGGTTTCAGTTAAGCGCGAGAAGGAAAATCTTGCCCTGACGGTGGAAAGCCATTCCCTCCCCCGGGGCTGGCAAACCCATGCCACGGCGGAGCTGGCCCGACTTTCACCCGATCACCAGGATTCCGTCGACCTGGCCGGCTTGCGAAAGCAATGCCTCGAAGAAGTGTCCGCGGAGGCACGGCATTTCGCACCGGTTGAAGCGGGCCCGCACTGGAACTGTCTGCAGGCCGTCCGTCGCAGCCCCGACTGGTGGATGGCCGAATTGGAGATACCTGTGGAGCATGCCCTCCATTCCAACGAATTCGGGCTCTACCCGCCGATGGCCGACCTGGCGCTGAATTTCGCCACGGGCCAGGGCGAGTGGCTGCCGCTCTGGTTTTCGGGAATACGGATTCATGGAGCGCTGCCGCGCCAGGCAGTCGCCTGCGGCCGGAGGCTCGATTCGACGGCGGAATTGCCGCGCTACACGGTCGCGGTGGCAGATCTTTCCGGCCGAACGGTTTTTACGGTCGACGAGTATTTATTGAAGGCGGGGCGCAGATCCGACCCGCGGGACAGCTTTTTTCATCAGGCCGCCTGGACCCCGACACAACCCGGCCTCCCGCGTCTCGACGGGAAAGAAGCCCTGCTGATCGAGAAGGAGGAAGCCGCCGGTCGCCTTCAGGCGTATGGGCTCACGCCCCGCTGGCCTTCGGTGGCCACCGAACGGCTGTCGGACTGGCAGGAATGGCTGGCGGACCGGGAGCCGGGAACGGAGTGCCATATTGCGCTGCGGCTGCCCTCCTCCCCTGCCGGGAGGGAGGAATCCCTCGAGGAGCCGGATGCTTCGATGGGGCTTCTGTTTTCTCTCACCCAGGGCCTGATCCGATGGGGAGGAAAGGCACGGCTGCTGGTCCTCGGAGGCTTCGCTCACCAGGTCACCGGCGAGGAGTCCATGCTTCGGCCGCTGCATGCCGCCGCGGCCGGCTTCTGTCGCGTCATCGAGCAGGAAACCTCCCATCTCCGGGTTCGCTTTCTGGATCTCGATACCGAATACCGCCACGAACAGATCCTCGGTGCGTTTCATTCCGCCTTTGCTTTCCCCGATCCGGTCGCCGCGTGGCGCTCGGGCACCCGTTATGTGCCCCGCATCGCCCCGCTGGATCTTTCCTCCTGCGCCGACCGGGTGTTCGGAATCCGGGAAGGAGGAACCTACCTGATCAGCGGAGGCACCGGAGGCATGGGGCTTGCCCTGGCTCGGCACCTGGCAGGCCAGGCCAAGGTGGACCTGGTCCTTGTGGCCCGGTCCCCATTTCCTGAGCCTGCATTGTGGGAGCACTGGCAGGCCAATGCCCCGGATCCCTGGCTGCGAAACAATATCCGGACGATGCGGGAGATCCAGTCGCTCGGTTCCGCGATCCACCTGGTTTCCGCCGATGTTGCCTGCCGGGAGGATATGGAACGCCTGGCTCGGGAATTTCCCTCGATTCGCGCCGTTTTCCATTGCGCCGGCGTCGGCAACGATGTGTTTCTGGCGCGGCACGATTGGGAGCGCCTATTGGGGGTGCTGCGTCCCAAGGTCCAGGGAACGGCGGTTTTGGCGGAGGTATTCGGCGGGAAGGATTTGGATGCCTTGGTGCTCGCCGGTTCGATCACCGCCTTTACCGGCGCTCCCGGCCAGGCCGGATACACCGCGGCCAACGCTTTCCAGGATGCCGAGGCCCGCCGGCTTCGAGCCCGGGGCCTGCCTGCCCTGGCCGTGTGCTGGACCGCCTGGAAGGAAACGGGGATGGCGGCCCGGTCCGGGAAGGTTGCCGACGAAGACTATCGCGCCATCACCACCGCCGATGCCCTGCACTGTCTCGATCTCGCCTTGCGAAAGGAGCTGGGCCACCTGGTAATCGGCGAAGCCGTCCCTCCGAAGGAAAGCCTTCCCTCCGCTCCCGCGGAGCGGAGTTCCATGGAAGCGGCCGGCGCCGGGGTCACTTTGCGCGGCCGGATCACCGGAGAATATTCCGCCACCGAACAGATTGTCGGCGGCCTATGGGCCAAAGTCCTCGGCTATACGGACCTCGATATCTTCGCGGATTTTTACGAGCTGGGCGGAGACTCGATCGCCGCCATCGATCTGCTGGAGCGATTCCGGGCCGAGACCGGCTTCCGGCCCAGCCTTCCCGACCTCCTGGGGCACCTGTCGGTCGAAAGCCTGGCCTCCTTCCTGGACGGCCAGCAGTTCCTGGCAAGACGCAGCACCGAGGACTTTCACGAACAGCTGGTACGCCTTGGCGGCGGCGGCCCGCATAAGCTCTTTTGCTTCGCCCCCGGTTCGGGATCCTGCTACCGCTACTACCCGATGGCCAGCCGGCTCAACGGCTGGGAGATTTACGGGCTGAATTTTTTCGACACCGATTCTCCGGCCGCGGATCTGGCGGAAATCCTGGTCCGCAACCAGCCGTCCGGCCCCTTTACCCTCCTCGGCTATTCCATCGGAGGCAACCTGGCCTACGAGGTGGCTCACGAACTCATCGCCAGGGGACGCCGGATCAGCGGGCTGCTCTTCCTCGACAACTGGCGGCGATTGGAGCTCTTTCATTTCAGCGATGAAGAATACCGGAAGAATGCGGAAGAGTTTCTTTCCGCCGTCGATCCCCGCTACCTGGCGCTCACCGACCGTTCCGCTGCCATTCGGAGGGTGGTGCGTTATGACCGTTACATGGATTCACGCCAGGAAGATCGCCTGCTGCCTTGCCCGATTCGTTTGATCCAGGCCGAACCGGGCGAGCTGAAGAGCTCTTTCCGGATCACCCAGGAGGGGTGGGGAGACCTGACTTCCGATTTCTCGATCGTGCCCGGTTCCGGCCGCCACCTGGAGATGCTCGACGAACCCCACGTCATCAGGAACACCGCCCTCGTTCAGCAAATCATAGACGGATTCAAGGCGGCGGCATCCGTTCAGGATTCATGAGGTTTCATCCGCCCCGCCCCGCACACCGGCGCAGCAGGAAGAATAGGGGGGCTGCTTTCCCGACTTTTCCTGCTGCTTCGCAAGAATGCCCTTCAATTACAATAACGAAAGCAGGGTTGACAGGGACGGGAACAATTTGGAAGCCCGGGAAGCGGAGTTCTTCCCCTTAACTTTTGGAGATTGCATGAGAAACAAATGCGCTATCGCCGGTTTGAGCCTCTTTCCCGTATCGCAGCCAGGTGCCGTATGGAACCGAGCCACCCTGATCCGCCTGGCGTTTTGCGTCTGCCTGTGCTTCCCGGGCTGCAGCGCCGACCGGCAGAAACAGCCGCCGCGGATGGAAAATGCCGCCGCCGTTCCGGTCGTGGTGGTGCCGGTTCTGCAAAAAACGGTTCCCCTCTATGCGGAATTTGCCGCCAAAGCGGCAGCGCGCGATACGGTAGAGCTGCGGGCCCGGGTGGAATCTTTTTTGGAGGAGATTCTCTTCGAGGAAGGCCGCATGGTCAAACAGGGGCAGCTGCTGTTCACGCTCGACAATCGAAAGTATGAAGCGGATCTCCAGTCCGCCAAAGCGGAGCTTGCCAAAGCGCATGCCGGTCTCCGGATGGCACAGGAAAATGTGATCGTGGAGGCGGCCCGGGCCAAAGTGGATCAAGCGAAAGCGCAGAAATCGAAAGCCGATACGGACGTCAGCCGCCTGCAGCCGCTGGCCAGGGAAAAGGCCGTTCCCCAGCGGGACCTGGATGATGCCCTGGTTCAGCAGGAGGTCGCCATTTCCAACCTGACGGCCAGCCAGGCCAACTACGAAACGGTGGTCCTCAATCTAAAGGTAAGCGTGGAACAGGCGAGGGCTGCCGTGAGCGCCGCCGAAGCCTCGGTCAAGAATGCCGAACTCAACCTGAGCTATTGCGCCATTCGCGCCCCGATCAGCGGGCTGATCGGTCAGCGGATGGTCTCCCGGGGCAACCTGGTCGGTCGGGGCGAACCCACGCTGCTGGCCACGATTTCCGCCCTGGATCCCATTCGGATCTCCTTTGCCCTTAGCGAAATGGAATACCTTCAGCTTGTCCGGCGCATGGCCGAATCGGCCCAGATTCCCCGGTCCGTGGAGCTGATCCTGGCCGATGGGACCACGTTTGCCCATAAGGGGAAGGTTACGATTGAGGACCGGGCCGTCGATGAGAAGACCGGAACCTTGACGATCATCGCCGAATTTCCCAATCCGGAGGGATTACTCCGTCCGGGCCAATTCGGGAGGCTTCGCGGAGTGATCGATACCATTGAAAATGCAATCCTCATTCCCCAGAGATCGGTGATGGAGGAACAGAGTTCCAGGATGGCCTATATTGTCGGGCCCGATAATAAAGTAGCCTTCCGTTCCTTAACTCTGGGCGAACGAGTAGAGAATTGGTTCGTGGTCAAAGAGGGAGTCCATCCCGGCGAACGGGTCATGATCGAGGGGCTGCAGAAAGTACGCCCCGGGATGCTTGTGGCGCCCGCCATGAAATCTCCCGAAACAGAAAAGTAACCCGGGACCAGGAAAGGACACCCATGGCCAACTTTTTCATCCGGCGGCCCATCGTGGCCATCGTCATATCCATCCTGACCGTCCTGCTGGGCGTCATCATTATTCAGGGGCTTTCCATCGAACAGTACCCCTTTCTCGCCCCTCCGAACATCCGGGTAATGGCGCTTTACCCGGGAGCCGCCGCGGAAGCGGTGGAACAGTCTGTGGCTACTCCCGTCGAGCAGGAAGTCAACGGCGTCGACCGCCTTATCTATATGAAATCTTCGAACACCAGCGACGGTCACATGATGCTGGATGTGAGCTTCGCGGTCGGCACCGACCAGGACACCGCCAATGTCCTCACGCAGAACCGCGTGTCGGCAGCCCAGGCCCGCCTCCCCCAGGAAGTGGCCCAGCAGGGCGTGACGGTCAAGAAGCAGAGCCCCAGCATCCTGATGCTGGTTTCGATCTTTTCGCCCCGAGGGTCCTACGATGCCAATTTCCTGACCAACTACTGCGGCATCAACCTCCGCGATCAGCTGCTCCGGATTCCCGGCATCGCCGAGGTGGAACTTTTCGGCGGGGCCGACTATGGCATGCGCATCTGGATACAGCCCGACAAGCTGGCCAAACTGGGATTGACTCCGGCGGACGTTATTTCGGCCGTCAAAGAGCAGAACCTGCAGGCACCCGCGGGCAAAATAGGCGCCGACCCAACCCCGAAAGATCAGGAATTTACCAAGACCGTCAGTGCGCCGGGCCGACTCGTCACGGCGGAGGAGTTCGAAAACATTATCGTTCGCCAGAGCTCCGGTGGCGAGGTCGTCCGGATCAGGGACATCGGCCGGGCGGAGCTCGGCTCGCAGGATTACACGACCTTCGGTCGGCTGAACGGCAAACCCAGCGGGTCTATGGCCGTCTACCTGCTTCCCGGAGCGAATCAGCTCAGGGCCGCCAAAACCCTGGTCGAGACCATGGAACAGGCCAAAGCCCTCTTCCCGCCCGACATGGACTACCAGGTCGTTTATGACACCACCCCGGCGGTGGAAGCTTCGATTCACGAAATAATGAAGACCTTCTTCGAGGCCCTGATTCTGGTGACCCTGGTGGTGTTTCTCTTCCTGCAGAACCTGCGGGCAACGATCATTCCGCTGCTCACCATCCCGGTCTCCCTGGTGGGCACCTTCCTTTTTTTCCCGTTGCTTGGTTTTTCGATCAACACCCTTTCCATGTTCGGATTGGTACTGGCCATCGGCATCGTGGTGGACGATGCCATTGTCGTGGTCGAGGCGGTGATCCACCACCTCGAGCGCGGAATGGCCCCGCGGGAGGCAACCATCAAGGCCATGGAGGAAGTATCCGCACCCGTGGTGGGCATAGCGCTCATCCTGTCCGCCGTGTTTGTACCGGTGGCCATGGTTGGCGGGCTGGTGGGCAGCATGTACAGGCAATTTGCGCTGACCATCACCGTCTCGGTTCTGCTTTCGGCCTTCAACGCGCTCTCCCTGACCCCGGCCCTGTGCGCCATGCTCCTGAAAAAGCCCAAGCCTCCTCGCGGGCCGCTGGGCTCTTTTTTCAGGGGCTTCAACAAAGTCTTCGATGTGACTACGGCGGGATACGTACAGGTATCCCGCCTGCTGGTGCGCCGCTCCGCGGTTACCATAGCCCTCGTCGCCGCGGTGATGGCCGGCGCCGGCCTGATCGGGAAGAGGCTTCCCGCGGGATTTATTCCGGAGGAAGATCAGGGAATTATGGGAATCGACATCCAGCTTCCGCCGGGTGCGGCGCTGGAGCGCACGCGCCGGGTGCTCGATAAAGTGGAGGGGATTCTCGCCAAAACGGAGGGAATCGAATCCTTCCAGACGATTGGCGGTTTTGGCGCGGCCACCGGATCCAGCCAGTCGAACTGCGGTTCCATTTTTGCCCGATTGAAGCCCTGGGAGGAAAGGCAGACGGAAGAATTGAAAGTCCAGGGAATCATGTCGACCCTGCAGAAGCAGTTGGCTCCTATCCCGGAAGCGATCATCTTCCCCTTTAACATCCCGACTTTGGCCGGATTCGGCAGCGCGGCGGGGTTCAACTTCATCCTCCAGGACCGCTCCGGCTCCCTGAGCCTCCCGGAACTGGGAGACCGGGCCGCCAGGTTCATCGCCGCCGGCCGCCAGCGCCCGGAGCTCGGGAATCTCTTCACCTCTTTCGATCCCAACTACCCCCAGGTCCGGGTGGAGCTGGACCGCGAGAAAGCCAGGACCCTGGGTGTGCCGATCAACGAAGTTTTCCAGGCCCTGTCCGCCTGCATGGGGGGAGCCTACGTCAACGACTTCAACCGCTTCGGCCGGCTTTACCGGGTTTTTGTGCAAGCCGATGCCGCCGCACGCCTTAAGAGCGAGGATATCGGCAAAATCCACGTCCGATCCAGGACCACCGACCGTATGATTCCGCTCTCCACGCTCGTTTCCGTCAAGGATATCGCCGGAGTGGAAATCACCACGCGCTTCAACATGCTTCGCTCCGTGGAGATCCAGGGTACGCCGGCCCGCGGCTTTACCTCCGGGCAGGCGATGGCAGCCCTGGAACAGGTTTTCAGCGAAACCATGCCCAGGGAAATGAGTTTCACCTATTCTTCCGTTTCCTACCAGGAGAAGATCGCACCGCCGGCCGCTCCGACCTTCCTCATGGCCATCGTCTGTGTATTTCTGCTGCTGGCTGCGCTGTATGAGAGCTGGCGGTTGCCCTGGGCCGTTCTGCTCGGGTCGCCGCTGGTGGCCCTGGGGACTTTTTTCGGCGTGTGGATGGCAGGCTATGATCTCAATGTCTACGTCCAGGTAGGGCTGGTCATGCTGATCGGCCTGGCCGCCAAGAACGCCATCCTGATTGTCGAGTTTGCCAAGGCCAAACATGAGGAAGGCTCGACTCTGGAAGAAGCGGCCCTGGAATCGGCCCGGCTTCGCTTCCGGCCGATCCTCATGACCGCTTTCGCTTTCATTCTCGGTGTCGTGCCGCTGATGCTGGCCAGCGGCGCCGGCGCCGGCGCGCAAAACGTTATGGGCACGGCGGTGTTCTGGGGTATGCTCGTGGCAACGGCCCTGGGAGTATTCCTCATTCCCGGCAATTACACTTTCATTGAAGGGCTCGGCAAACGGGAGCGGCCCGCATCTCCGCCTCCCGGGAAAGCCAGGCAGGAAGAGCGATAACCAAAAAGCGGCGGTTGGAAGAAAAATTGCGGAATGCATAAAGCAGAGGATCTACTGTTATGAATTGGAAATCCGGTTGGTCATCTCTTATGGCCGTCAGCCTGCTCCTGCTTCTGTCCGGCTGCAAGGTGGGGCCCAATTATGCGAGACCGAATGTGCCCGTTCCTCCGAGCCACCGGGCCGATGGGACTCCGCCTGATAGCCAAACCCCTCCGGAACGGACTTTCGGTGACCTGAAGTGGTTTGAGCTGTTTCAGGACGAGATGCTGCAGCAATTCATCCGCGCCGCCCTGAAGGAGAACTATGATGTGCGCATCGCGGCTCAGCGGATCCTTGCGGCCCGGGCCTACGTCACGGTCGAAAAGGCTCCTTTGTACCCCTCTGCGGGGCTGGCCGCAAGCGCGGAACGGCAAAATGGCGGGACCCAGGCCGGTGACACCTCCTTCGCCGGAGGGAGTGTGATTTGGGAGCTGGACCTTTTTGGCCGTATTCGCCGCTCCACCGAAGCGGCCCGCGCGGAATATCTTGCCCTGGAGGCAGTGCGGCAGGGCGTGCTGCAAACCCTGGTCGCAGGAGTAGCCGGCAGTTACTTTCAGATGCTCGAACTGGACCAGGAGCTGTCGGTGGCCCGAAAATTCCTGGAATCCCGAAAAGATTCCCTTCGGCTGGTCCAGGCACGCCTGGCCGGCGGACTGGCGACGCAGATGGAAGCCGACCAGGCAGCCAGCCTGGTGATCGCGGCGGAGTCCATGATCGTCGATGCCCAACGGCGCCACGAGCAGACGGAAAACTATCTGAACCTGCTCCTGGGTCGGCTTCCGGGCCCCATCGCCCACACCGCCTCTCTGACCGAGCAGAAAATCATCCCCCAGGTTCCGGCCGGGCTTCCTTCCTCTTTATTGGAGCGTCGGCCCGACATCCGGCAGGCGGAACAACAGCTGGTCGCCGCCAACGCCCGCGTCGGAGTTGCCAAATCCATGTTTTTCCCCTCCCTCAGCCTGACCGGATCGGTCGGCTATCAGACATATCAGAGCTCGAACCTCTTTCAGAAGAATGGTGTCGTATCCGGCTACGGAGGCAGCCTGACGGCGCCGATCTTCCATGCCGGGGCGCTATGGGCCAACTACAAAGCCTCGAAAGCCCAGCGGGAAGCGGCGGTCCTGTCGTATCAAAAAAGCGTTCAGGAAGCGTTCCGGGAGGTGGCCGATTCCTTGATCGGCTATCAGAAGGCCATGGAATACCGGAACCAGCGCGCCCTGTATGCGGCCACGCTTCGAAGCCAGCTGCGGCTGGCCGACATGCGCTATCGGGGCGGTGTTTCCAGCTACCTGGAGGTGCTGGATACCGAGAGGCAGGCGCTGGATGCCGAGCTGAGTTTTTCCCAGGCCTACCTGGCCGAGTTAAACTCCCTTGTATATCTGTATAAGGCGCTGGGTGGAGGCTGGCTGCCGTAAGGCGAAGCTCTTGTCACGGTCCAATCCGGGACAACAAGTCAACTTCGGGAGGATAGGGAGAAGAAAGGGCGCTCGCCGGGCGCCCCTGCCAAGCAATTCGTAAGAAGGAAATGGAAAGGGTGGAAAACCGCGCCTGCGAACGTTTCGGCCGCGCATCGCCGACACCCTGGAAACCGATGCGGTCATCGATGCCCCCCCGGCTTTTCGTCACCCGGAAAACAGGCATCCGCCCAGGGCGGTGATCCGGATGCATTTTCCCTTGGCCGCCGACCAGGTTCCGGCATGATCGCCTGCTCCCGCGGGGGGCTTATTCCCCCGGGGAGCACCGGCCGGGATCGCGCGATAGCGGGTCAGTCCAGGGGGAGCAGTTTCACATTGCGGAAGTGGACTTCGCCGCCTTCGGACTGCAGTCCCACCGCGCCGGAAATCGCTTCCACGCCGCGGGCTTCATTGACCGGCGTGCCGTTGATCCTGGTTTGCAGGCTGCCGCCCTGCAGACGGATCTCCACCCGGTTCCACTCCCCGGCCGGCTTTTCGGCATCCGCGGTCTTGGTCAGGGCGCGCAGCTCGCCGCCCAGCTTGTGGTCCGGCGTCAGGCGGAACCGCGATGCCTCTCCTTCCAGCTTCATGCCGTGGAAGCCGATCAGGTCGCCGGCACTGCCGTGCTTCAGCTGATGCTCGATGCCGCGAGGCAGAACCTTCAGCTCGCTGTTGACCCGCAGGAAAATTCCGCTGTTGGTCGGGGCGACGCCGGGAGCCCAGCGGTATTCGACGGACAATTCGAAATCCCGGTATTTTTTCTGCGTATAGATGAAGCCGGTGGGTATGCCGGTGCAGACCAGGATGCCGTCCTTGACGCGGAAGGTGTCTTCGACCTTCGCTCCGGCTTTGTCCGTAAAGTAGCTCCAGCCCTGCAGGCTCCTGCCGTCGAACAGAATCTGCCAGTCCGCAGCGGAAGCGCTGCCCATCCATGCCGCCAGCAGGCAGAGCGCCGCCAGTCCCATCCGCATTCCTTTTCCAGTCATAGATACTTTCCTCTTTTGTATGTCGGGGTTAAGGGGTCAGGCCGCCCCGCTCGTGGGGAGGCCGCTTTTCAGACTCGGGTTACCGGTCGAAATGAGTGCACACCCGGTTCTTGCCGCTCTTTTTGGCCTTGTAAAGCATGGCGTCCGCTGCGGCGATCAGGTCGCCCATGCCCGGGCCGTGCTCCGGGTACTGGGAGATGCCCATGGAAATGGTGATCTGCACCTCCTGCCCGTCATAGGTAAAACGGTGCGCGGCGATGACTTCGCGAAGCCGCTCTGCCGCCCTCCAGGCGGAAGCGCTGTCGGATTCCTGCATGAGCAGCACGAACTCCTCTCCGCCGTAGCGGCAGGCAAAGTCCTGGTTGCGGATATTGTTGGCGATGAGGGCTCCCAGTTCCTTCAGTACCTGCGAGCCCATCAGGTGTCCGAAGGTGTCGTTGACCTTCTTGAAGTCGTCGATGTCCATCATGATCAGGGAGAAGCGGCTCGACGGGGTGACGCGGTTTTCGATTTCCCACTGGACCGATTCCTGGAAGGAGTCGAGAGTCATCAGTCCGGTGAGGGTGTCAAACTGGATCTTCTTCTGAATAGTGTCGTGAAACTGGCTATCCACCTGGTCCTGCAGGCTGAACCGCAAAATGGTGTCGCCGATCTGGATCTTATCCCCGTCGTTCAGCCGGCAGGTGCGCACCATATGGCCGTTGTAATAGACATGATTGGTACTTTCCAGGTCCTCCAGCAGGTGGACCACTTCCCGGGTCTCCGCCGCATAAGTCACTTTCAGCACGGCATGGTGCCGGGAGGCCTTTTTGTCCATGAGAATCAGGTCGCAATCCGGACCGCGGCCGATCAGGATGTCGTTGCGGCGGATCAGCAGCTGTTTGCCGATATCGGCACCGCGCACCACGACCAGGGAGGCTACCGTCCGGGTGAGCTTTTCCAGTTCCTGGTTTTGCTGAAACAGAGTGCTGTCGTCCATACGGTTAAAGGTCTTCAGGCCCGGTTCGTGTCCGAGGATGTTGAGATCAGCTGCCGGAAAATAGCCACGGTCTGGGCCAGCGTCTGGCGGTAGGTGCCGGATGTGTCAATGATGAAATCGGCCGCTTTCCGTTTTTCCTCCCAGGGCATTTGCGAGCGGATTCTCTGGTCGGCCTGCTCTGCCGTAAGCCCGTCCCGGCGCGCGATCCGCTCCCTCTGCCGCTCGGTCGGGCAGAAAACCAGGATCACCGAATCCAGCTTCTTATAGTAGGACGTTTCCACCATGAGTGCCGCTTCTACGAAAAGAGGCGCGTTGGCGCAGATTTCTTCGTGGGCCGCCAGCCAGGCATCGGTTTCCTCCATAACCCGGGGGTGAACGATGGAATTCAGTACCCTTCTTTCCTCCGGATCCGTAAAAACGATCGTTCCCAGCTTCGGGCGGTCGAGCTCCCCGGTGAGCGTCAAAACCCCAGGGCCGAAATGTTCGATGATCTCGCGATAGGCGGGACATCCGGGCCGCACCACCTGGCGGGCGACCTGGTCGGCATCCAGTACCATGCAACCCAGCCGGTTGAAAAAACGGCTGACATGGCTTTTCCCGCTGGCAATGCCGCCGGTAATGCCGACGTGCAGAGACCGGCCGGGGGCAGAGCTCCGGATATCCGTCTTGCTGCAATTCCGCATCATCCATTCCATACCTTCCGACCGTTCGGCTGAATCGTCATCCTGGCCGCGCAGGCCAACCCGCTCCGGGATGGGAAGCCAGTGTCTCCCACCTGTGTTCCAATGAAAAGATCGTTTATATTGTATCCCTTCATGGCCTTGGGTCAAGAACCCGGCGGCTAAGAATTTGTTTCGGGGCGCCTGCGGGCCGGCCCGCCGAAGGAAGGATCGGGAACCCCCATCATCACGGACAATAAAACGGGTGTCCTTGGTTGCCTGCCGGATTGACGGATAGTATCATTATTGATATTATCGATTCATGACGAAACCGGTGGTACTCCTGGACAAGATACGCTCCCATCCTGCCGATGTGCGTTGCTCCGATTTGTGCAGGGTATGGGATTATTTTTTCGGGCCGGCCCGCCAGACGGGCGGAAGTCATCGGGTTTACCGGACCCCCTGGGCGGGAGATCCGCGGGTCAATATTCAGAACGTCCATGGTAAGGCGAAAGCCTACCAGGTCCGGCAGATTTTGAAAGCGATCGATCGAATGGAGATGAAATATGGCGCCGATGAATGACAAATACACCTATCGCGTGACCTGGTCAGAAGAGGATGCCGAATATGAAGGCCTTTGCACCGAATTCCCAAGCCTGAGCTGGCTGGCTAAAACCCCGGAATCGGCCTTGAAGGGAATTCGCAGGCTGGTCGCCGAAGTGATTGCCGACCTCTTGCGCAATGGAGAATCGGTACCCGAACCTTTGGCTATGAAACAATTTAGTGGCCGATTCATGGTGCGCGTTCCGCCCGAGGTGCACCGGAGTCTGACCCTGCAGGCTGCGGAAGCCGGTGTAAGCCTCAATCGTATGGCCAGTGCAAAACTGAGTCGCTGAAGGGGGAGAGCCCCCCACTTTTTTCCTCTGGAAAAATTTATGATGAAGCGGCAAAAAGTCTCTGGAACCCCGAAAGGGGTTCCGGATCACAGCCCGGGGTTGCGCCGCATAGGCGCTACCCCGGGCAGGCGGATTTGATTAAACCCAGCCCGGAAAGGGCTGCGCAAAGACCTGGTATGGCTGGATTTTGCGCAACCCTTTCCGGGTTGTTGCCAACGGGTGTCCCTACCCGGGGTAGGCGCGAAGCGCGCCAACCCCGGGCTGTGTTACGAAGCCCTTGCAGGGCTTTCCCCAACGGAAATTCGAAGATGTGGGACTTTTTGCCGGGTCCTTATTGATCATCCTGATTGCTTCTGTTTCCTTCCTGATCTTCCCGTCTTCCTTTGAAATGATTGGACCTTCAGGAAGAAAGGAAGAGCGGGAAGAAAAGCGGAAGGGCTTGTCGGATAAAGATGGCGAGAATTTTTTTTGTGGCGCCGGCTTACTTGTCTGCTTCGGGGGGCTTGCGGGCCAGCAGCAGAAGGGAAAGTCCGAACGGGAAGCGCATCGCGTCCCAGCGCAGCAGGAAGGCTTCCCAAACCAGAAACGCATGGAGCAACCGGTCCAGCCATCGGGGTACCGGCCTGACTTCCGAGGATTCCGTTGCCCGCATGTGCCGGTAGAACAACCGTTTCAGAATCGCGGCGGGGAAGAGCAGGGAATTGACGTAGGTAACCCGCCGGACCTGCAACCCGGCTGCGCTTACCTGGCGGCACAGCGGCTTCCTGCGGAAGCGCTGCTGTCCGCCGACCGCACGGTCATGGGAGCCGTAAAGGAAAGGGAAGGCCGGAACGCGCAGCAGCAGCCATCCGCCCGGGGACAGCGCGGCGTGAAACTCCCGCAGGGCGCTTTCCACCTCATCGGCCGAGGGGAGGGTGTAGAGGACGTCGAAGCTGGAGATCAGATCGAAAGAGCGGCGGCGAAACGGCAGGCGGATCACATCGGCCTGCACCGGGAGGGAAAGCTGCCGGCCTTTCCAGCGGAAGGCTTCCGCGGAAAGATCCAGGCCGACGGCCAGGGAGACCGGCACCCATTGCTGCAGGTCGGCCAGGTTGAAGCCGGTTCCGCAGCCGGCATCCAGCAGCCTTTTGGGGCCGGCAGCCAGGGGGCGGCGGGTAAAGCTCCGGGTGATGGCCCGCATGCCGCGGTACCACCAGAAGTCTTTTTCCAGCGCCGCCATCCAGGCATATTCTTCCGCCTTCATCGTCGCTCGAAATCCCGGACGGCCTGAATCACCAGGTCCTGTTCCTCCTCGGTCAGCTCGGGATACAGCGGCAGGGAGAGGATCTCCCGCACCGCGGCATCCGCTTCGGGAAACCGCTGGCCCGCGCGGACGAAGGGCCGGAATGCCGGCTGGCTGTGGAGCGGCAGGGGATAGTGCACGAGTGCCTGAATGCCCCGCTCGCGGAGAAAGCCCTGCAGCTCGTCCCGCCGCGGATGGCGGATGACAAAGAGGTGAAAGGTGTGCCCGTCGGGAACGGTCCAGGAAGAGAGAGCGGCGCGATCGGCGCCCGGCAGGCAGGGGCGGGCGGAAGTGCCCTGCAGGCCGCAGAGATAGCGTCCGGCCAGCAGGCGGCGACGGCTGCTCCAGGCTTCGAGCAGCGGCAGCTTGCGCCGCAGCATGGCCGCATGGATTTCATCCAGCCGGGAGTTGATTCCGGCGACGGCATGGCCGCCCGACTTGTCGATCCCTCCGCCGCGCAGCAGCCGGACTTTCTGAATCATCTCTTCCGAGGCGCTCAGCACCATGCCCCCGTCGCCGAAGGCGCCCAGGTTTTTCGTCGGATAAAAGCTGAAGGTGGCCAGGGATCCGCAGGTCCCTACTTTTCGGCCCCGGTACTCGGTTCCGTGAGCCTGGCTGCAGTCTTCGATCAGGGCCAGGTCGTGGCGCCCGGCTATCTGCCGCAGCGGATCGAGATCGGCGCTTTGCCCGTAAAGATGGACCGGCAGTATGGCCCGGGTTCGGGAGGTGATCAGGGATTCCACCTGGTCGGGGCTGATCTGCAGCGTGTCCGGGCAGACGTCGGCGAGCACGGGAACCGCTCCCGCCATGCGTATGGCCAGGGCGGTAAAGCCGGCCGTGATGGTGGTGGTGATCACCTCCTGCCCGCAATGGGGCTCTATCCGTCCGCAGGCCAGCAAGGCCAGGGCGATGGCGTCGGTGCCGTTCCCGGTGCCGGCGGCGTAGGGGAGCTGGTGAAAGGCGGCGAATTCCTTTTCGAAAGCCGCTACCTCGCTGCCCAGGATGTAGCTGCCGCTGTCCAGAAACTGATGGAAACTGTCTTCTATCTCGGCACGGAGGATTCCGACCTGCCGGCGAAGATCGAGAAAAGGTACTTTCATTTTTATATGTGCCCCCTGAGTTATCGGGTTGTTATGTTCTCCACGGAAGGCCGGGCCCTGCTTCGGGCTTCCTTCCGGAATTCTTGATTTTACCGGTAAATGGATTATTATCAAGGCTTGGCTGAGAAACAGTGCATAATCTTCAGGAACAGCAAGCAGAAAAAAGGAGAAGCAAATGGAATCCAATAGTCGCAGGGCCTTTTTACAGACATCTTCCGGAATCCTGCTGGCCCCGGGTGCCGCCCTGGCTGCGGCCGCCCAGGCTCAGCCAGCCGCCAGAATGCGACTGGGAGTGATCACCGCTCTCGGTCCTAAAAATCCGCCCGACGCCGCCATCGCCTACGTGCGCGAGCTGGGCTTTCCCACCTGCCAGGTGGAGGCCCACGAGTTCAGCCAGGCCATTGCAGACGATCTGAAAAAGGCGCTGGCCCGGCACCAGGTCGAAGCCACGGCCCTGATTGCCTCCGGCCCGGGACGCATGGACTGGAATTTTTACCAGGGCCCGCTCAATAACGGGCTGGTGCCGCCGGAAACCCGTAAGGTTCGGGTGGAGCACCTGAAAAAGGCCAGCGAATTTGCCCGGCAGGCGGGCATTCCGGCGGTTTTCACCCACTGCGGATTTATTCCGGAAAATCCGAATGAGCCGCTGTACAAGGACGTGGTGGCCGCTATCCGGGAAGTGGCCCAGGTGTGCAAAGCCAACGGCCAGCTTTTCCTCTTCGAAACCGGGCAGGAGACCCCGGTGACCCTGCTGCGAACCATCGCCGATGTGGGGCTGGACAACCTGGCGATCAACCTGGATACCGCCAATCTGATTCTTTACGGCAAGGCGAATCCGGTCGATGCTTTGGATGTCGTCGGCCAGTACGTCAAAGCGGTTCACGCCAAGGATGGCTTTTATCCGACCGATCCCAGGGAGCTCGGCAAAGAAGTGCCCATCGGGGAAGGGAAGGTCGATTTTCCGGCATTCATCGCCCGGCTGAAGAAGATGGGCTACACCGGGGCGATCACCATCGAGCGGGAGATCACCGGTCCCAAGCAGAAGGAAGATATTGCCAGGGCTAAAGGCTACCTGGAAAAGCTGATCCGCTCCTGATCTTCCGGGCCTGCGGCAACATCGCGATCATGGGGCCGATCCGATTTCCACCACCGCTTCGGTGATCTGTCCCAGGTACTTGCGATCGCAGACCACGTCGGCCGCCAGGGCGAAGCGGGCGGAGGAGGGCTGCCAGGAGGCGGGAACGCGAACCGTAAATCGCGCCGAGGATTTTGCCAGCGGCGGGGCCTCGAACTTCAGCAGGTCGGGCTGAATCTCCCACTCCGCCGGGGCCACCAGGCCCACCTCCATTTTCATCGGCGAGCGCCGGTAGTTCTGCACCCGGATTTCGAGGGCGGTCGTGCCGCCGGGCGCCAGCAGGATCTGGTAGGGATAAATGCTGCACCAGCTGGGGTCCAGCCCGAAGTTGGTGTCCGGATCCGGGATCAGTTCCTGGAACCACTCCTGCTGCCGGCGCATCTTCTGCTCGGTCAGCAGCAGGTCCTCGCGGTTGACCAGGTAGGGGCGGCCGTGGCCCGGGGCGATAATCGCCGGGTCGCGCTCGATCAGGTTGCGGACCGAGCGGAGGTGGCTGTCGCTTTCGACGTGATTGCGGAAAATCAGGTTGTGGCGCAGCACCCCCTGGCTGGGATCGGTGGCGCTGAAAAAGGCATCCCCGGTGAAGGCCACCCGCGCGCCATCGATGTGCACGAACAGGGCCATCTGGTATTCGGTGTGCCCCGGGGAATGGGTGATTTCGAATTCGTATTCCTCCCAGCGGAAGGTCTCCCCGTGGCGGAAGGAGCGCTCGATGCGGAAGGGCTCGCCCAGGATGCAGCCCAGGTTGTGGCCCCGCGGATTCTGGAAGATGTCGGTCATGTTCTCGTAGCACCAGATCCGGGTGCCGTATTTGCGCATCAGGTGAGGGAAGCCGTTCATGTGGTCGTCGTGCATGTGCGTCGGCATGGCCACGTCGATCGACTTCATCCCGAACCGCGACTGCAAATCCTCGATATTGTGCTCCACGAAACGGATGCGGTCCGTCGTGGCCGTGGCCCGCTCGAAGTTGCTGAAATGGGTGCCGGAGGCGCCGCCGTAATCGATGAACATGGCCTTCCCGCTCCGGCTGAGGATGGCGTAGAAGCTGGCGGTGGTCAGGTGATGGGCGATCAGGTGGGGGCTGACCGCGTAGCCGCGGAAGGTCAGGCTCGGGTTGTTTCCGGTTTGAAAGCGGTAGTATTCGGTCAGCCGGGAGACGGTGTCTTCCACGGCTTTGTCCGGGTCGGGCAGAGGGTCCCCGTGCGAAGGGCAGAGCAGGGCGATTTTCTGCTTGCGCAGCTCGGCCAGGCTGAACGCCCCCAGGTCGATTCCCTCGGAGCCGCCGTAGTTCACCTGGGTGTCCCATAGATTGACGATTTTGCCCGGGGAGTGCATCAGGTCGCCGGTGAAGGCCGTCCGCCGGCCGTCGATTTCCATAATCAGCGTGACCGAGCCCAGGGTATGCCCGGGGGTCGGCAGGGCGAAAATATCGCGGTCCCTCCAGCGGAAGGTGCTGTAGTCCTGGATTTTGCGGGCCACCGGAATGTTTTCGGTGATGGTGTTGAAGTCGTTGCGCATATAGTAAAGGTGGAAAATCCGCCGGTTGCGCCAGAAGTTTTCGGCGTCGGAGAAAAGGTGCGCCTCGTGGGCCGGAACAGCGATGGGAATGGAGCGCTCCACCGCCCGGTAATCTCCCTGGCACTGGTCGCGGTGATGGTGGGTGTGCAGGATCCAGTCGATGCCGGTGATTCCCAGGGACGGCAGATAGTCCAGGATTTTGCCGGAGCCGAAATCGATCAGCAGCCCGCGGCTCCCGTCCCGCACCAGGTATGTATTGCAGGTGTCTTCCAGCAGGAACAGGTTTTCCGAGAGCTTGCGCAGCTCGGCCGCCGGCGAGAATCCGGTGCTCCGCCGGCGGGCCCGCCGGGGATCGGGCGGGGAAGCCGGCTGGGAATGCAGCGAGCCGGCGGCCGGGGCGGCCGCGGCGCCTACGCTCTTGATGAAACCGCGTCGGGAAGTGTGACTCATGATCTGCCCTCCAACGTAGTAGTTTGATTTGTGGATAAGGCCATTCTATAGCGCGTTACCCCGGATGTCAAGGAACGGGGGCTTCCATTTCCGGCCTCTTTCCCGTGATTTTCCAAGGGGGGGGGAGGGCCGCCTCTCTTGACAGGAGGGGCGCTTCTTTCTAGAATCGAACCATTCCGACAGTGCTTCATTTTAAGAACGTAGGAAACAGGCAATGCCCTAGGAAACAAGAAATGAATTCACATCTGCCCTTACCGGCCGCGCCGACGCGGCGGGAATTTCTGGAAGCGGCCGCCGGCGTGGCGCCTGCCCTGTGGAACCCCAAAAAAGGGGCCGCCGGGCGTCCCCCCAACGTCCTGATTCTGCTCACCGATGACCAGGGATATGGAGACTTCTCCTGCCTGGGGAACCCCGTTCTCCGGACGCCGAACCTGGACCGGCTGCACGGGCAGAGCGTCCGCTTTACCGATTTTCATGTTGCTCCGATGTGCACCCCGACCCGCGGGCAGCTGCTGACCGGCATGGATGCCCTGCGCAACGGGGCCACTTCGGTGACCGCCGGCCGGGCGGTCGTCCGCCGGGGCATTCCGCTGATGCCGGAAATGTTCCGCGCCGGGGGATACGCCACGGGGCTTTTCGGCAAGTGGCACGTGGGGGACATGTACCCCTACCGCCCTATGGACCGCGGCTTTCAGGAAGCGAAATACTTTCACGGGTGGGGCCTGAGCAGCGCTCCGGAGTTCGACAACGACTACTTCCACGGACGCTACCGGGACCGCGGCGTGGAAAAGCAGTTTTCGGGCTATTGCACCGACTTCTGGTTTGACCAGGCCATGGACTGGATGCGCCGCAAGGCCGGGGACGGCGAGCCCTTTTTCTGCTACCTGCCCACCAACACCCCGCACGGGCCGACCTGGGTGGACGAAAAATACGCGGCCCCCTACCGACGGGAAGGGCAGCCGGCCGCTTTCTTCGGAATGATCGCCAACCTGGACGAAAATGTCGGCCGCCTGGAAAGGTTTCTGGAGGAGACCGGGCTCCGGGAAAACACCATCGTCATTTTCATGACCGACAACGGAGGCACCGGCGGGGTCAACCTGTACAATGCCGGGATGCGCGGCCGCAAAACCCAGTACTACGAAGGCGGACATCGCGTGCCCTGCTGGGTCCGCTGGCCGGCCGGACGCCTGCGCGCCGCCGGGGATGTTCCGGTGCTGGCCGAAATCCAGGATCTGCTGCCGACGCTGCTGGAGCTCTGCGGATGGAAGGCCCCGGCGCAGGCGCGGTTCGACGGCACCAGCCTGGCGCCGGTGCTGCGCGGCGATGCCGATCGCACCGCCGACCGGATGCTGGTGGTGCAGTACGGGCAGATCCTGAAAAAGTGGGATTCCTGCGTCCTCTGGCAGCGCTGGCGTCTGGTCGGGGAAAACGAGCTCTACAACCTCGATTCCGACTTTGCCCAGAAAACCAATGTGGCCACTGCCCATCCCGATGTCTTACGGCGGATGCGCGATCACTACGAAGCCTGGTGGGCCGGGATTGCCCCCACGATCGGCGACTACTGCCCGCTGTCGATCGGCTCCGATCGGGAAAACCCGGTGATTCTGACCTCCTCCGACTGGCAGGATATCTATTGCGACAACGTGCACACCGTTCTTGCCGGTCGGGGCGGGCCGCAGGGCGGGCCCTGGAATGTGTTCGTGGAAAAGGACGGCCATTACGAAATTTCCCTTTCCCGCTGGCCCCACGGCCGGGATCTGGCTCTGGATGAAGCCTGCCCGCCGAAGAAAATGACCGCCGGGGAAATGGAAGCCGGCCAGGCGATGCCCATCGCCCGGGCCAGGCTGCAAGTGGCCGGGGAGGACCTGACCTTGAAAGCGTCACCCGGCGCCCGGGAGGCAGTCTTCCGGGTGCGGTTGAAAAAAGGGATGAAAACCCGGCTGCACGGCTGGTTTCAGGATGCCGCGGGGAAGGATCTGTGCGGCGCCTACTATGCCCGCATCCGGCGCCGCTGAGCGGGCCTGTTTTTCCTGGGCCATCTTTGTTTATTCTCATAAGGAAAAGGGGGATCGATGAAAAGCTTTCTGGTGTGGCTGTGTCTGCTGGGGTGCGCCTGCACCGCTCTTCGGGCGCAGGGGAACGATCTGGATCGCGGACAGGAAAATTATGTTCCTTCCCGGGAAAACCTGGAAAACCGCGAGTGGTTTCGGGATGCGCATTTCGGCATGTTCATTCACTGGGGGGTCTCCAGCGTGATCGGCAAGGAAATCGGCTGGGCGTTGAGCCGGCAGGATGTCGAGGAATACCGCAGGAATCAGGGGCTGTTTCATCCGGTGCGCTTCGATGCCGCCGAGGTCGTCCGCCTGGCCAAGGATGCCGGCATGCGCTATATCACCTTCACTGCCCGGCACCACGACAGCTTCAGCATGTTTCAGACCCGCTACTCCGACTGGGGAATTATGGGCACTCCCTACCGCAAGGACGTGGTAAAGATGCTGGCGGAAGAGTGCCGGAAGCAGGGCATTCGGCTCTTCCTCTATTATTCGCTGACCGACTTCTACCGGGCCGACTACTGCCAGGGGAACGTGGAGAAGGGCCGGGGCATACCCGCGGAGTGCGACTGGAATGCCTATCTGCAGTTTATGAAGAACCAGCTTACCGAGCTGCTCACCCGGTACGGACCGATTTACGGCATCTGGTTTGACGGTCATTGGGACCAGGTCGAGCGGAAGAACGGAAAATACGGCAGGCAGCGTCGCGCCTGGCATTACGAAGAAATCTACAAGCTGATCCACGATCTCCAGCCGGGATGCCTGATCGTGAACAACCATCACCTGAGCCCCTTCCCCGGAGAGGACTACCAGACCTTCGAGCGCGATCTGCCCGGTGAAAACAGCGGGGGAGGCTATTCCGCGGATGCCGGCGTTTCCGCCAGCCTGCCGCTGGAAACCAGCGACATTATCGGCAAAAGCTGGGGATACGTTCGCGGGGACGACCGCAATCGCTCGACGCCGGAGCTGATTCACCTGCTGGTGCGAGCTGCCGGCAACGGGGCCAATCTGCTGTTGAACATCGGTCCGACCCCGGAAGGGGAAGTCCGCCCGGAGCATCGGGAGCGATTGCTGGCCATGGGGCAATGGCTGCGGCGCTGCGGCGAGGCGCTCTACGACACCCGCAAGAGTTACCTGAAACCGGCTTCCTGGGGCGTGGTGCTGGAAAAGAAGAACCGGGTCTACGTACACCTCCTGGACGGCAAAAGCCTCTCCGGGAAGCTGGAGCTGCCGGCCTTTCCTTACGCGGTGCAATCGGCGCTGCGTTTCGAAACTCGCCAGCCGGTTCCATTTTCGCACTCCAGCCCCGGCGCCACGCTCACCCTGGACCTCTCCCGGGATGCCCCGGATCCGGCGGCCATCGATACCATTTATATTTTGGAAGTGAAAAAGTAAACGCCTGGCAAAGGCCTGCTCCCGGCGCGGAGTCCGCGCCGCCGGCCGGGACGGTCCGCTTTACCGCCCGGCCGCTTCTTCGTTGGCCCGCTCGAGCAGGGCTTTCATGTAGCCGATGCTGAAGGCGGTCCCGGCGCGGCTGCCGGCCATGGCCGGTACGTGGTCGGCGATCACCGCTCCGTCGAAATTGACTTCCCGCAGGGCTTTCATTACCGGGTACATGCGCATGTAGCCGTCATCCAGGAAGGTTTCCACGAAGTGCGGCAGCGGGGCGCTCACGTTGCGGAAGTGGACCTTGAACAGCTTGCGCTGTCGGCCGAAGGAGCGGATCGTTTCCAGGACGTCCTTGCCCATGCCCTTGCCTCCTTCCAGCCAGCAGCCGACGCACAGGCAGACCCCGATGTTGGGGCTGTCGGCGATCTCCAGGGCTTTCTGATAGCCGTCGAAACTGCTGAAGATGCAGCGCGGCACGCCGCCCAGCTCGGGGACCGGCGGATCGTCGGGGTGGATGCCGATCCGGATGCCTTCCTCCTCCGCGACCGGCTTGACCGCGCGGATGAAGTAGGTGAAGTTGTCCCAGATCTCCTTTTCGCTGAACTTCCTTCCGTGGGTCAGCGGCGCCTTGAATTCCCGTCCGGCCCACACTCCCTTGTCCGCCCTGGCCAGGTCGAAGCCCCGCGCGGAAGCGCCGCCGCGGGTGGCTTCCCGCTGGGTGCTCCAGATGCCGTTGCCCATGTGGGCGTAAGTGGTGTAGTAGATCCCGGCCTTGGAGAGATTGCGAAGGTAGGTCTTGTACTCCTCGATTTTCCGGTCGCGCCCGGCAAGGTTCAGGGTGACTTCCTCCATGTTGTGGACGTTGCTGTTGCCGATGTTCCAGACCTTGAGCCCGGCGTCTTCCACCTTCTTTTTCAGCCGGACGAAATTTTCATAGGTGGCATTTTCCCCGCCGGTGGGTATGTTGACGTAGCCCACGCCCATCTGCCTGACGAACAGCAGGTCCTCTTCGCTCGGGTCGGTGGGCATCTGCACCGAGAGTTTGATTCCCGGGGGAACGGGATATTGCTTGGCCTGAACCTCCGGCGAGGAGTGCCGCAGGGCGGTCCCGCCGGCGGCCGCGGCCAGGGCGATCCGGCCGAAGGCGCGCCGGCTGGTTTGCAGGGAATCGGGTCGGGTATTTTGTTTCATAGGAATCCGATGGGGGTTGGCGAAAGGGTTGGAGTAAGGTCGGCGATTCCGACCTCGGAAATCGCCGTGCGGACCACGTCCGCATCGGTCAGGGTTTCTGCCGGAAAGGTCTGGGCCACGGCCACGCAGCGCATGCCGGCGGCCCGGGCGGCCTGGATTCCGTGGGCGGTATCTTCCACGACGGTGCAGCGTTCGGGCGTAACCCCCATACGGCGGGCCGCGGACAGGAAAAGGTCCGGAGCGGGCTTGCGGTGTTCGACCATTTCTCCGGAAATCACGGCATCCCAGGAATCGGGCGGCAGCCCGATCTGGTGCAGATTGGCATGGACTTTCACGGAATCGGCGCTGGAGGCCACCGCGGTTTTGAGCCCCACCCGGCGGCAGGAGAGAACCAGCTCCCGGGCTCCGGGAAAGGCGCGCAGCTGCCGGGGAACCAGCCGCAGGTAGTGCTCATAGGTCCTCTTTTTGGCCGAAGCGATCGCGATAGGAAACCGGTATTTTTCGGCCACCCCGCCCAGGTAGCGGTTTTCCCCGGTGCCGATAAAGGGTGTGAAGTCTTCGGGCCGCACTTCCAGGCCGAGCTCTCGGAACATGGCCACTGCGGCAGCGTTGATCAGGGCTTCGGAGTCGGTGAGCACTCCGTCCATGTCGAAAATGATGGCCTGCACGAGAGAGTCGGAGATCGTCATGGGATAAGCTCCTGGTTCCATCAGGCCTTGTCGGGCCAGCTGCCCGTCAGAAGGGGAAACGGCTCCAGCGGGGTGAAGGGCTCGTCGTAATCCGCCCCGGAGTGGCTGGCTTTGCACGATTCGACCCACTCGCGAAGCCGTTTCTTCATCGATGCAGCCGCTTCCGGATAACGGCGCAGCACATTTTCGGATTCCCCCCGGTCCGTGCTGAGGTCAAAGAGCAGGTCTTCCTCGCCGCCTTCCGAAAAATGGGTCAGCAGTTTGAACCGGCCCTCCACCATGGCGACCGTGGGCGCGTCGTGCATGGCCTTCCGGGGCTCGACGTAGCGGAAGCAGAGCGGGGCCGGGCGTCCGAACTCTTTCCCCTCCAGGAGGGGCCTCAGACTGATGCCGTCGATGGGCCTGGGGCGGCCGGGCAGGCGGGCGCCGGTGATCTCCCGGATTGTGGGCAGGTAGTCCAGCGTGCTGCAGGCTGCATCCACCCGGCGGCCGGCCTGGATGCGGCCGGGCCACTCCAGCAGGGCGGGCACGTTCACTCCGCCGCTGAACAGGCTGCGCTTGCGCCCGCGCAGCCCCCCGGTCGAGCCGCGGTTGGTGCCTTCTTCGCCGGTCATGCCTTCCGGGCCGTTGTCGCTGGCGAACCAGAACTGGGTGTTTTCGGCAATTCCCAGCCGGCGGAGCTCCTGCCGCAGCCGCCCGATCTGCTCGTCCATGGCGGTGATGCAGCCGTAGTAGTGCTGGCGTCCTTCGTCATATTTGGCGTAGAGGGCGCGGTAGCGCGGGCCGGCCACCACCTGCTGGTGGGGCGCGTGGAACCAGACGACAGCCAGGAACGGCTGTGTTTTTTTCACGGCATTGCGGATAAAGGGCAGCACCCGGTCCATGATGACCCGGGAATCGTCCCCCTCCAGGTTGGAGCTGGCAGACTGCCCGGGCCCTTCCCAGTACCGGGTCGGAAAAGCCTGGTTCTCCATCGGATTCCAGGTGGGTACCTGCTGCTCGGTGGAAAAGCAGACGTCGAAGCCGTGCTCCCAGGGGGGCATGTAGAAGGGGTTTCCCGGGCCCCCGCGCCGCCCGTCCTTGATGTCGCGGGTCAGCGTGCCCAGGTGCCATTTGCCGAAGTGCCCGGTCGAATAGCCCAGCGGCTTCAGCAGGGTGGCCAGGGTGATTTCCTGCTTCGGAAGCATTCCTTCGTTGGCGTGGGTCACCCCGTAGCGGAAATAGTGGCGTCCGGTCAGACAGGTGCCGCGCGTGGGCGAGCAGACCGGCCCTCCGGCATAGAAATGCGAAAAGCGGATCCCGGCGGCAGCCATGGAATCCAGATGGGGTGTGCGAATGACCGTGTTTCCGTTGAATCCCGTATCCCCCCAGCCCAGGTCGTCGGCCATACACAGAATGATGTTGGGGCGCTCCCCTTTGGGTGCTGCGGCGGCCGGGCCCGCGGCCAGAGCCGAAAGAAAGCGTCGGCGATCCAGAGAATCCGCCGGGGCGGGTTCCGTCATGATCCGGTTTGCGGCGACGCCTGGTTCCATCAGCTTAAGGAAAATAAAAAGAATCGGGGACGGCCTCTCCCTAAAACAGGCCGACGGAGCAAGCATACTGGAAGCGGACGGCCAGGTCAAGTGGGAGGATGGGGTGGAGCCGTGTGGAACGGCGGAGCATGTGTTAAGATGAGAGGGAGGTTTCCAAGTCGATGAAACGGCGAAATGGATGGATAAAATTTCTGGCAGGGAGTGCCATGTTTCTGATCATGCAAGCGGAAAACGGCCGGGCGGAACCGTCGGGCCGGACCGGCGGTAAAAAGGAGATCCTGACCCTGGGCGGCGGCTGCTTCTGGTGCATCGAAGCGGTCTTCGACATGGTGCGGGGCGTTCATGGGGTGGAATCCGGCTACTCCGGCGGCCACCTGGCGAATCCGACCTACGAGGAGGTCTGCAGCGGGGCCACCGGCCATGCCGAAGTGGTGCAGATTACCTTCGATCCGGAGGCCGTATCCGCGCGGGAGCTGACGGAGATGTTTCTCACCATTCATGATCCGACCCAGCTCAACCGACAGGGGCCGGACATCGGGACGCAGTACCGGTCGGTCATCTTCTACCGCTCTCCGGAGCAGAAGCTGGCCGCCGAGCAGGTCCTCCGCGAGTGGGGGGAAAAGAAAATCTATCCCGGAAAGATTGTCACTCAGGTGGAGTCCTTCCGGGTTTTCTACCGGGCGGAGAACTACCACCAGGAATATTTCCGTTTGAACGGCACGCAGCCCTATTGCCGTGCGGTGGTGGCCCCCAAGGTGGCCAAGTTCCGCAAAATGTTCCAGGACAAGCTGAAGTAGGATGGCCCGGTAAAAAGTCGGGAACCCCGAAAGGGGTTCCGGATCACAGCCCGGGGTTGCGCCGCAAAGGTGCTACCCCGGGTAGGCGGATTTGTTTAAAACCCAGCCCTGAAAGGGCTGCGCAAACTCCTGCCATGACTGGATTTTGCGCAACCCTTTCAGGGTTGACGCCTAAG
>CAINFC010000233.1 GCA_903847975.1 uncultured Acidobacteriota bacterium
GGTGCTCGAGCTGGCCGGCGACCAGGCGGGTGAAGGGCGTATCGGCCACCTTGGGCAGGCTCCTGCCGATCAGGTCGCCGCCGATGATCCAGAACATGTCGAATCCGCGCAGGGCATCCAGGGATCGGATTCTTTCCTGTATCGGTCGAGGGGTAATGTCTTCTTCACGGGGCATAGGCGCATTCATGATAGGTAATTGGTTATTTTCTCTTCCTGCCCCTTTGGAATTGTAGGGTGCGGTTGCGTCGGAGTCAAGATAAAAAGGATTCCGGGAGGAGAAAGGGGGTCACGAAACGGCCGCCGCGCCTGCCTTTTACGGCCGTTACCTCTCCCCGGTTCAAACGGGCAACCGGAGGTAGTCGGAGCGCTTATTTACCTGGACGATAGGGGAAAGTACGGTGTTCAAAAGCAGGACATCCTCCGGTTTTTTATGAAGCCGCGAACGGAGGGCGGCCAGGTCACGGAGCGTCTTGGATGCATTTGCGGTAAGGTAAAGCGGCACGGTCGCATCCACCCACTCCGGCAGGGTATTGGAACCCTTACCGGAAGTCGCCGAAAACCTGGGAGCGAGCCGGTAGGCCGGGTGATAAGCGCCGGTCCACTGGATAAAAGCGCTGGATTTGCTTTGTGCCTCCAGGGTTCTCAAAGCAGACGCGTTCCCCCAGACCGCGTAGGCGTTGCTGGGCATGTAAATTACCGTTTGCAGGCCCATGGCATTCAACTGCGCCAGCCATTCCTCCTTGACGGGTCCGATTAACTGCAGCATCCAGAACTGCTCGCCTCCTTGGCGCTGTTGCCGCAAATGAGCCGGCATAACGGGCTCCTGTCCGGAAGAGCCATCGATGAAGTGCCTGTTGCGCAGCCAGCCGCGATCCACATGGGCCGGGAGCTCCGTGTCGGGGCGACCGGCTGCCTGGGCCGCCGATGCCGGTGGGACGCGCCACATGGAAAAGCTCCCGTAATCGGCGAGCAGCTGGCTCCGGAAGAAGCCAGGAAAGAAGGCGGTGCGGAGCCGGCCTTCACCAGGATCTTGACCGGGTGCCCGGAGCTTGGACCGGTTTGAATACTGGCAGGTACGGATAGGGACGCAATCGGCAGGGCCGACCTGAAGAATAGAGGTAGAAGTCTTCCCAGGATTCCGGATTTCACGCGGGCAAACCAAATCGGATGTTCAGTAATATTGCATTCAAACTTGTGACCAGTACCATTTCCATCGCCGGAAAGAGTGCTGTCAGATCAAAAAAGATGTGGCAACGCCGTAGTCCGCCCCGGAAAGGCCGCCCGTCACCTGTTTTTCTGAAGAACCGACCGCCTGGGTCCAGGACGCGGAACCCCAATGGGAAGAGCCGATTTCCGCAACGATCGAATTCGCGCCGGAGCCGGTTTCATGGAACGAGACCAGCGTCATCCCCCAAATTGCCGCCTCCATTCTGCCAGGCATATTCGCTTTCTTTGCCGGTGGAAGACAGCAGGCGCGGCGGCGGCATCCGCAGCTGAATTCTAGCACATGGTTTCCGTCTTTGGGCTCCATGAGCTGCCCGCACCTTTCAGGCAGACAAAGGAATCGCCGCGGAGGTGGTAAGGGCAGGCGGTTATGTGCCTCTTGGATCCCATGCTAACTTGTTTTCGTAAAGGCAAAGACCGGCCCCCTGACCCGGGTTTGAAAAAGAGCCGGATAAATCGCTTCAAAGCATGATTCGGAAGCGGTCCATGGGCAGGCTTCCATCCGACCGCCTGGCGCGAGACCGCCTCGCAGACTCCGGCGCCGGCGCCTGGGAGCGATGACAGCGACATAATCTTCCGGAATTTTTATCGGGAAGCTGCACATCGTACCGGTCTGACGAGAAAGGAGGTAGACTTTCCCGGTTCCTTGGATGAAGAAAGTGCGGCACGAGTTGCTGGGAATCGGGGTGCGGCAAAGGATGGAGGAAATCGTCGGGCCGTAAAAGGCCATCGGTTCCCACGGCGTGAATGTTGGGGGGCATGGACGGTAGGATTTCTGCAGGCCCGCACGGGATTCCCTGTTGAAGCGGCCCGGTCTGGGCGGAGCCGTTCGCGCCCCTGGGGCCAGGGGCCCAGGAGAAGGGAGAGAGAATGCGAACGACACGACGTAGTTTCCTTATGGGGACGGCGGGTGCCGCCGTTTCCCGGCCGCGGCCGAACATTGTTGTCCTGCTGGCGGACGACATGGGATTTTCGGACCTGGGGTGCTACGGTTCGGAGATTGCCACGCCGAGACTCGACAGAATGGCGGCGGAGGGCGTGCGTTTCACACAGTTCTACAACACCGCCAAGTGCTGCCCTTCGCGGGCATCGATTCTGACGGGGCTGTACCCCCACCAGGCGGGGGTCGGCGACATGGACTCCGACTGGGGCATTCCGAGCTACCAGGGGCGGATCCGCCACGATCGGGCGACACTGCCGGAGGCGCTGGCTTTGGCCGGGTACCGCACGATCATGAGCGGGAAATGGCATCTGGGAACCCGTGCCGGAGACCGGCCATGGGAGCGTGGATTTGACCGGTTCTACGGCATTCCGCAAGGCGGGGGCGTCTATTTCTGGCCCACCCCGCTGGCGCGCGATGTGGTGGCGTACAACCGTGAGGACGGGCGCGGCCCGGTCATCACCCGGCCGGACGAGCGGTTCTATTCCACGGACGCTTTCACGGATTACTCCGTGGAGCAGATCCGCATCGCCAGCCGGGACAGGCAGCCGTTTTTCCTGTACGCGCCGTACGTCGCGCCGCACTTTCCGCAGCAGGCCTGGGAAAGAGACGTGGAGCGGTACCTGGGGCGCTATCGTTCGGGGTGGGAGAAGCTGCGCGAGGGGCGCTTCCGGCGGCAGAAGGCGATGGGCATCATAGGCCAAAGTCATGGGCTTGCGCCCTGCGACGGGCTGCCATGGACGGGCCTGAGCGGGACCCAGATTGCGGCGCTGGATCGCCAGATGGCGGTTTATGCGGCACAGGTGGATAGCCTGGACCGCAACGTGGGCCGGATCCTCGAAGCGCTGCGCGAGACGAGGCAGGAAGAGAACACCCTGGTGATTTTTCTTTCAGACAACGGCGCCCAGCCGAACAGCCCGCTGGGGGACGAGGATAATCCGAAGGCGGTGTTCGGATCGCGGGAGTCGTACGGCAAATACGCACTGGGATGGGCAAACCTCAGCAACACGCCGTTCCGCCGGTATAAGATGGAACAGCACCACGGCGGTAATGCCAGTCCGCTGATCGTGAGGTGGCCGGCAGAAATCCGGGATCGCGGGAAACTACGGGAGCAGCCCGGCCACATCATGGACTTGGTTCCCACGTGCCTGGAAGCGGCCGGGCTGGGCACTTCGCGGCTGAGCAGCGGCGCGGGGAGCCAGGCGCTGGAGGGCATCAGCCTGCTGCCGTACTGTCGCCGGCGGCTGGCGGAGAGGGCGCGCACCTTCTGCTGGGAGCACATGGGCAACCGGGCCGTGCGGGTGGGAGACTGGAAGCTGACGGCGCCGCATGCCGGGCGGTGGGAGCTGCACCATGTGCGCGAAGACCGGACGGAGCTGCACGACCTGGCCGAAAAATATCCGGAGCGGGTCGGGAGGATGCTGGCAGTCTATCGGGAATGGGCCGAGCGATGCGGGGTGCTGCCTTGGCCGGTAAAGCACGGGCCGTCCGAAGGAGCGTCCCCAAAAGAATGATGGCTTCGTGAAAAGTCACCATCTCCTGGTGACAGACCCTTCCGCTTTTCTTCCCGCTCTTCCTTTCTTCCTGTAA
>CAINFC010000234.1 GCA_903847975.1 uncultured Acidobacteriota bacterium
CCCGTTGTACCTGTCGGTGATCTTCGGCCGAATGTCCCCCTTGGAGATCCGGTCCACGTAGTTGGCCGCCACGGTCAGTGGCCCGATCACCGCGTCCAGCTTGCGGTTGACGCCCTGGACGATGTCGGCATAGGCTCCCTGGTACTTGCCGGCGTCGGCGCGGGTCTGCAGCCGCCCTTCCACCGCCGCCTTGGAGAGGCGCTCGGCCTCCTCGCTCATGCTGCGGATGGCGCCAATGGCCTGCTGGAAGTTCCTGCTGAGCAGGTCCTTTTCCGACTTGGCGGTCACCGCCACCTTCAGGTCCCCCTTGCTCAGGGCGTCGGCGGCACCCGCCACTCCCTTCATATAGTCGATCATCGAGCGGAAGGCATTGGCCAGGATCCCCAGTTCGTCGCCGGAGCGGTGCTCGATATTCTGGTTGACATCCCCGAGGGCAATCTGCCCGGCCGTCTGCGCCATCTTGCTCAACGGATTACTGATCATGCGGGACAGCACAACTCCGAATGCCAGAACGAAGGCGGCACCGATCGCAATGATGATCATCATGGTCCGGACGGTATTTCCCGCTATGACCGTATTCTCGTCGGAAAGCTTCTTGGCGTCCTCCGCCAGAGTGGCCTGCAGTTTCAATACGGCATCCATATAAGCGCGCTGGCTTTTTTCTCCGGCTCCACGCAAAATGACCGTGGCTTCCTTATCCTTGCCATCTTCGGTCAGGCGCAGCATCTGGTCCATGTCCCGGTCGTAGTCCGGACGCGTCACCTGAATCGCATCATAGGCCTTTTTAGCCGCCTCCGTCATGGGTATCCGGGAGAGCCGGTCCATCAGTTTGACGTTATCCGAGCGGAAGGTGTCCAGCCGGCTCCGGTAATTCTGACGCTGGGCCGGTTCCTCGGCGGCGATCAGATCCCGGATATTGACCCGGACGCGCTGGAAATTGGAGGTAAAGTCGCCGATCAGGACCAGCGGTACGGTATGTTCCTCGTACAGTTTGGTGTCCCGCCCGTCCAGAAACCAGAGATTGTTTATGGCCAGCCAACCGACGATCACGGTGACCAGCGTAGCCAGTATAACTCCGCCCATAATCTTGTAGGCTATCTTTAAATTGTTCAGCATGGTTTTCTTTCCCGATTCCTTTTCATCTTGTAGCTCTGTCTTCTCATCTTCTCATCCGGTCCGCTAAACCAGCCCCTGAAGGGAGATGGCTTCGGAAGCGGTGAGCACCTTGTCGATGTCCAGCAGAATGCGGACCCGACCTTGCGATTTTCCGATACCCAGGATGTAATCCGTCTGTACGTCCGCCCCGAACGAAGGCGTATCCTCGATGTCCGCACCGGGAATGTCCAGCACCTCGGAAACCTTGTCTACGATCACTCCCATGTCCAACCCTCCTGCGCGGACCACGATAATGCAGGTTTCTTCGGTCTGCTCCTTGGTTTCCATGCCGAATTTGAGCCGCAGGTCGACAATGGGAATCACCTTGCCGCGCAGATTGATCACGCCGCGGGTAAAGGACGGGGTGCGGGGCACCCGGGTAATCGGCATCATGCCGATGATCTCCCGAACCTTGAGAATTTCAAGGCCATACTCCTCCCCGGCCAGAAAAAAAGTGAGGTACTTTCCTCCTTTGTCGCTCTTGACCGGCGGAGACGGGGCAGCCGATGCGGATGTTGCTTCCATGTTCATAACGATTGCTCTCCCTTTGGTTTTTAACCATGCGATGCGGAATGTGACTGCTGGCGGCTGTGAACAGACATTTGCTTTTCAACAATCGAATAATTGCTTTTTTCCTATTGGGAAAATAACACAAACCCATGACCTTGGGGAATAGCCGCCAACAAAATTTGTGGTAGTTACCCCTCCCCCCCCTTGGCCGGGTGTATCCGTTGTGGCGAAAGAGTCGATTTTTGTGATCTACACAACAGGAATTTCACCCGGAGCCCCTTGACAGCAGGCCAAGCCAACTTCTAACATCGCTTTCATCGAGACCAATTTCACAAGGGTGCCGTGGGCCACCGCTGATGATCGAGAAAGAGAGGAAACCATGCTCGGGAAAAACTGTGGGCTGTTTATCATAATCCTTGTCCTTCTTTTCTGTCCGGGCCTTTCTGCGTCGTCCCTGGCACAGGAGAAGCAGGAGAAAAAGGAGGCGCCTGCAGACCCAAAGTCGCCGAAGCAGGAAAAAGGAGAGGCCGCCAAGCCCGCCGCCGGCGCGAAGAAAGGCGGAACACGGGAACTCGGAATTCAGTGGCCCCGCTGGCTGCAGCCCACCATGGCGATTCGGGGACGGCTGGAGCAGCCCTGGGGAAGGGGTTTTTCCACCCACAATGAAGACCTTTATTATCTGGGACGCTTCTCCATCGGCGCGGCCGTCACCCCCAGCAAATACCTTACCTTTTTCGCCATGGGGCAGGATTCCCGGCTCTGGTTTTACAACGATCTGACGACCCGGACCCGGGGAATGAAACACACCTTTGATCTGCGCCAGCTCTATGCCGACCTGCACGTCAAGAAGGGAGAGCGGACCGTCGCTTTTCGGCTCGGGCGACAATACCTGGATTTCGGAGGAAGGCGGCTGGTGGCTGTTCCCACCTGGGGTAACTACACCTCCATTTACGATGCCGCCCGGCTAACCTACTCGGATCAGGCCATGAAAATCGATGTTTTTGCGTCGACAAGAATTTCCGATATTTACACTTATAAAGCCGCCAAAAACCGTCCCGGGGAGAACCTGTACGGGATCTACACCGAATTCATGAAGCTCATCCCCTACTCCAGCTTTCAACCCTACATTTTATGGAGAACCCAGCCCAACGTGATCGGGGAATCCCTGGCACGCGGCGACAGCGATCTGTGGACCATGGGCTTCCGCTGGACGGGCAAGCTGCCGAACCGGCTCGACTTCGTAATCGAAGAGGTGCTGCAGCGCGGGACCTACGCCAACGATGACGTCTCCGCCTACGGCATGATTTATACGGTCGGCTATACCGTGACTGCGGCCAAGTGGAAGCCGCGGCTGAGCCTGGAGGTGAATTACGCTTCCGGCGACGCCTCCCGCACCGACGGGAAAAGGCAGACGTTTGATCAGCTTTACCCCAGCAATCATGGCGTTTTCGGCATTGCCGACCAGGTGGGCTGGCGTAACATTTTTCATACCAAGTATGTTTTCGATTGCGCCCCCCACCCCAAAATCAAGCTGCTGCTGAGCATCAACGAGCACTACCTAGCCACGGTCCAGGACGGCCTTTACAACAGCAGTGGAATCCAGATTGTCCGGAACACCAAAGCAACCAGCCGGCACATCGGATGGGAGCCGAACATTCAGTTCGATTACGCCTTCAATAAGAAATGGAGCGCGGGCTTCGGTGTTGCCCGATTGTTCCCGGGCAAATACCTGAAGCAGTCCACGGCCGGGCACGCATACACCTATCCTTACCTGATGTGGGAGTACAAGTTCTGAGCAGCTCGGCAGAGGATCAATAACACCCCAAAAAAAGTCGTTGCCTGGAAGAGGCAAGGCGCGCGCGTCCGACCTTGCGGTTTTCTACTCGTCCTTCCCTGTCTTCACCGGGAGACGCCCTCCAGCAGCTCCCGGATCCAAGGCTGCTCATAAACCTGGCGCACCCGGTCCCCAAATGCATTGCTGCGCGGCGCGCCATGAGGCCTGGAACGGGCGAAACCGATCTGATAAAGCGTTGCCAGAATATCGGGACGTCCCCGGAGGCTCCAGGCTTCGTTTGCCGTTTCCCACTGTTTCCGGTACAGGAATAGCAGGAGAGCGCACATCCGAAGATTGGTCCGGTCACTCAGCAGCGCCGAAGCAACCTCGTGCCTTTCGGCGGGAACAGCGATCGGAGAAATTGCCGGGGTGCGAAGAGCCGACGGCTGGGTCCACCCGTCCCCGATCGGTTCGGCATCCCGGTACAGATAAAACGCCGGCCGGGGCAGAACATCCGGTGTTGCACCTGTAGCCAGGACGCTGGCTGTCTGGGCCGTTCGCGGCTTGATTTGCGTCAGGCCGACGGAGATATCCAGGGCACGATGGAGCACTGGATTTTCATCCGCACCGATTTCCTCCATCCGCTCGGGCCCCCTGGATCCAATCTCCCGGCGCATGTTCATGCTCCAGGTGGAAATGAGGATCCGTTCGAGCACATTCCGGAAGGGCGAGAGCTGATCCCGGTGGGTGACATAGATTATGGAAGCGATCAGCCGGGGATCCACATCGTATTCCGCGGCGGCCTCACAGATGGATTCCCGGTGCTCGCGAAGCAGGTCCCGAATCCGGGCATCCGATCGTCGATGGGCCGCCAGGGCAAATGCGACCAGGCCCAGGACCACAGTGCAGGCGACGGCCACTCGAGCCGCCCGGTCCGGAAGGAGAAACAGACCGGGCCGGCCTTTCCCCTTCCAAAGCGCTGCCGAGGCGGAGCGGATATGGGCCAGGAGCAATACGGCAGGAATGAGATATAGAGGGCAAAGCCTTAGGATCATGAGCGCTCGGGAGAACCATGGGGCATCGGCCGGCATGGCAATGGGCAGCATCCGGGTGTCCTTGGCAAGGAACAGGAGAAGGTACAGGAATGCAGCGACCAGCAGCAGGCGGATGCCGGCACGAACCGTCGGGAAACGGGCATCAAAAACCGCCCCGAAGATCCGGGCGCTCCAGATTGCAATCAGCAGAATCCAGGCCCCGGCCGAAAGAGGTGCCAGCCAGACGCCCGCAGCGGATCGCAGTTCCGGAAGCGCAGGAACAAGAACGGTGAGATAAAGGACGGGATTCACCAGTCCCAAGACGATCTCCACCGCCAGTTGTGCCCGCCTTCGCATCACATCCGGAACGGGCAGCCATTGCCCACCCCTTCCGGATCGAGCCGCCACGAGGCAGAAAGCCGCCAACAGCATCCCAAGATAGATAAAGAAGTAGGTCAGGATGAGGGATACAAAACCGTAAACCGCAAGAATCCAGGCGAGCCAGAAACCGAGGAGCTCCCAAAGGCTATCCATGGGGGCTCGGAAAGATCGTGGAATGGGAGGACAGAATCCTTTCGGGAGCGCGTGCAGTCCGGAGCGCCAGGACCGCGGCTATGGCTGCCAGGCCGGCCTGCGGTCCGAAGGGAAGAAGAAGTGCAATCGTCAAGGCAATATACAAGGCGATTGCATTGTCCGGCTGACCCGGAAGGTCGGGTGCCGTCCCTTGGCTTTTTGTGGGATCTTCGCCAATCATAGGCCCGGTTCTGCGGAAAAAAGTAAGTGTAAGGGACAAGGAGCCGAAAAATCAAGACGAGCTGGCTGCCGCCGCTTTGCTGCTCGACTTTTTTGCGGAATCCTCCGGCTTGCCCGCCCGGCGGAAAATAACCATCTTCTTTCGATCAGCCCTTTGGCTTTTCTTCCCGCTCTTCCTTTCTTCCTGTAAGCCTTTTCTTTTCACAGGAAGACGCGAAGATCAGGAAGGAAGAAAGAAGCCATCAGGGCATTTCAGGCGGGGAGAGGGACCTTTTACCTCTTCGTCAGGCAAGATACTCTCGCAAAAAGTCGCACAGACGGGAGAGGAGGTACGGATCAGATCGATGGGCGGCGAAAGAGGCTTTTCCAAGTGTGCAAGGCCTGCTTGCGGAGATACTCCCGCTCTCCCCACTCGCACCCGAACCGGAACAGGAATCCCCCGCAAACCATCACATAGATCGTCCCGGC
>CAINFC010000235.1 GCA_903847975.1 uncultured Acidobacteriota bacterium
ACCATTTCGAAATCAGGAGGATCGACATGAAAACCGGAATCTATCGGCTCGCGATACTCGCGGGACTTTTCGCGCTTGGCGCCCCCGTTCAGGCGCAGCAGAAATATTACCTGGCACAGATTGCCAACGGAACTTTTTCGGGCGGCAGCTATCGCATGACCTTCATCGTGGTCAACAACTCCAGCCAGACCGCCATCGTGAATCTTACCCTGACGGACGATAACGGCTCTCCTATGACCGTGACCATCCCCGGATCGGGGACCAACGCCAGCTTCACCCTTTCGCTGCCCTCCGGGGCTTCGCGGTTCCTGCAGACCGACGGGACCGGCACCCTGACCGCCGGGGCCGCCACGGTTATCTCCACGGCGCCCGTCAATGTTTCCGCGCTCTTTGCCGTTTACGATACGGCCGGGAAGTTCCTGACCGAAGCCGGAGTGGGCAGCTCCGACGCGGCGATTGAATTCGTGATCCCGGTGGATACTACCGGAACCTTCAACACCGGCGTGGCCCTCTTCAACAGCGGCACGGGCACCGCCAACCTGACCGCCTCCCTCCAGGATCTGCAGGGGCAGTCGGGGGGCAGCACCACCTTTTCGCTGGGAGCCGGAAAGCACCTGGCCCGCTTTGTCTCCGGGACCGGCCAGCTTTTCCCCACCGCCGCCAATTTCCGCGGGACGCTGGTTTTGAGGAGCAGCGCCCCGGTGGTGGCCGTCACGCTGCGCCAGAACGGCACGCCGCTCTCCTACACCTCGCTGCCGGCGGTGGCCCGCAGCGCCGGACAGAACCAGGTGATTCTCTCCCAGGTGGCCAACGGGCGATTCAGCGGCGGCATTTTCAAGACCAGTTTTCTGATTTTCAACATGTCCGCTTCCGCGGCCAGCGTCGTGGTCAACCTCACCGCCGACAACGGGACCAACATGCCGGTGACCATCCCCGGCCGCGGCACGGCGGCCACCTTTACCGTCGCTCTGCCGGTCAACGGCTCGGCCTTCCTGGAAACGGACGGCTCCGGGACCCTGGCGGCGGGGGCCGCCACCATCGTTTCCAACCAGCCGATCGGGGCCTCGGCCATTTTTACGGTGATGGATACCTCCCAGCGCTTCCTGACCGAAGCCGGGGTCGGCGATTCGCCGGTGCTCACCCAGTTTACCCTGCCGGTGGATATGAGCGGCACTTTCGATACCGGGGTGGCCTTTTTCAACCCGATCACCGCCCAGCCCAATCCCCTGGTCAGCATGACCGCCACTCTGGTCGACAGCTCCGGGACCGCGGTCGGTTCCACCCAGCTTTCCGTCCCCCTGCGGAATCACACCGCCCGCTTCGTTTCGGAGATGTTCCCGGGCCGCAGCAACTTCCGAGGGTCCCTGGCCATTGTCACCACGGGCGGAGGGATCGCCGCGGTGACCCTGCGCCAGAATTCCTCGCCGCTGACCTACACCACCCTGCCGGTGGCTACCGGGGTAGCCGTCACCGGCACGCCTTCCTCCAAGGTTCTGCTCTCCAAAAGCCGGACCGGGGTCTCCGCACTGAGCGACGGCATGCTGAGCGAATCGCTGGTTCCGGGGTATAAAATCAGCGGGGCGATTTCCGGAAGCGGCTACCCGTTCATGGTGGCCGCCGTGGCCGGAGACGGATCCTATTATGCCGGGCGGGTCGAATTCCTCTCCGGAAAATACCTCATTGTGGTTCCAAGCGGAACCTACAACGTGATGGTCTGCTTTACGCCGCCCAGCAGCGGTGCGGCCTTCACCACCTACAAGGACCCCGCGGCGGTGACCGTGACGGCCAATGTCACCCGCAACCTGACTCTGCCCACGCCGGCCATGTACCCGGTTTCGGGCACGGTGAACGGCCTGGCGACGCTGGCGTCGCTCTCTACGCCGGCCCTGTACCTGACTTCCGGGGATGCCCAGAACTGGGTGGCCACCTCGGTGGGCAGCAACGGATCCTTCCAGTGCCAACTGCCGAACGGAAGCTATACCGCCACCCTGACGGGCGAAATCAAGCACACCGCCACCCAGACCCAGGGGCTGAACCTGTACAACCTGAGCACGCTAACGGTCACCGGGGCGCCGCTTGCCGGGCGGACCATCGACGTGCCGGCCACGGCCCGACTGACCGGCACGGTCAAGGCGGCCGGGTTGACCACGCTGCCCTCCTCGACGTCGGTGGCCGCCACGGATACTTCGCTGCCGACCCAGGGCTCCAGCCAGGGCTGCGCTTTCCCCACCTCCACGGCTTCGGTGACGGTGGATCCGGCCGGTCCCTTCCAGTTGGTTCTGACCAACAACCGAAACTACAGCCTGGCGCTGCATCTGCCGGTGATGCAGGGCTCCACGGATGTGGGCACGGTCTACTACCCGACCTCCGGGGTGCAGCGGACCCTGGCCGGAAACGGGGTTAACGACTTCAATGTGCCCGCTCTTCCCGGCTTCGTTGTCTTTACCGGCAAGGTGACCGACGATACCGGCCAGGGGGTCGATGATGTCGACGTCACCTTCAGCAGTCCGCAGATCACCGGGACCACCAACCTGACCTATGCGGCCGGAGCCACGACGGACGCCAGCGGCAGCTACCGGGTGGTGCTGCTCTCCGGCGTATCCTACACGGTGCACTTTACGCCGGCCACGCCGGCGCCCTGATCGCCGTGCCGGGCGCGCCCCGGGGAGGATCTCGAATACTACCTTGCGGTACAAAGGGGCAGCAGCGGCGGGCGGCCGCCGCGCCCCTGAAAGGGTCTTGACAATCCCGGAGCGCCCTTTTACAATAGGCTCATGGACAAGCCCGGACTCGACGGTCCGCCCATCATCGAACGCCTGGAGAAGGAACTCAGCGAACTGGCCCGGCGGGTGCAGCGGCTGGAGGTGCGCCTGGCGGCCCTGGAAGGTTCCCCGGCGGCAGCGCCGCCGGAAGCCGCGCCCCAGGCCGGACCGGAGCGAGCGGTTCCGGAAATCCTTCTGGGCGTAGCTGCGGGCTGGAAGGATACCCGCGGGCTGCTCTCCTTCGTCGGAAGGCTGTTCGTGGTCCTGGGCGGGGCCTTCCTGCTGCGGGCGCTCACCGATGCCGGCACGCTGTCGGCCGGCCTGGGAGTCAGTGCCGGTCTGGCTTACGGGCTGTTCTGGGTTTTTGCCGCCGGCCGGGCCGTGTCCCAAAGCCGGTTCTGGAGCGGCGCCTTTCACGGCTTCGCCGCGGCCCTGATCGCCTATCCCCTGGTCTGGGAGGCGGTCACCCGCTTCCGGATTCTGTCCCCGCCCTGGGATGTCTGGCTGCTGGCGGCCATCGCGGCGGTCTTCTTTATCGTCGCCCACCGCACCCGGTACGAGATGCTGGCCTGGCTGGCGGTGGGCGGGAGCTGCCTCAGCGCACTGGCGCTGCTGGCGGCCACGGAACACTACGTGCCTCGCACGGTCTTCCTGATTGCCCTGGGCGTGGTCACCCTGTGGCTGGGATATGAGCTGGACTGGCGGGGGCTGCGCTGGCCGGCGGCCCTGGCCGCCAACTTTGCCGTCTTCGGACTGATCCTGCGCGCCCTGGCCGCTTCGCCCAAGGAAACGCCGGCCGCGGCATTGACAGTGCAGCTCCTGCTGCTGACCTCCTACTTTGTCAGCGTCGCGGTACGCACCCTGGTTCGCGCCCGGGATGTCATTGCTTTCGAGGTGGTGCAGATCGTCTTTTCCTTTCTGCTGGGTTTTGCCGGCGCCGTCTATACCACCCAGGCCACCGGTGTGGGCCGCTTCGTCCTGGGGTTCGCCGGGCTGGGGCTCGGCGTGGCCTGCTACGCAGTGGCCTTTGCGTTTCTCGACAGTCGGATCGGGCGCGGGAAAAATTTCTATTTCTACACTTCGCTGGCGCTGCTTTTTGTGCTGACCGGAAGCGGCCTGCTCTGGACCGGCGCGCCGCGGGCTCTGGCCTGGTCGGCCCTGGCCCTGCTGACCGGCTGGCTGGGGTGGCGCTTCGACCGGATGGCACTGACGGTGCACGCCACGCTGAGCCTGCTGGCCGCGGCGGTCGGCGCGGGCTTGCCGGCGTTCATCGCCCGGACCTTTACCGGCCCCCCGGAATCGGGCGGCGCGCCGCCGGATCCGGCCCAGCTGCTGGTCATGGCGGCCTGCGCCGGGTGCGCGTTTTTCCCTCTGCTGCAGCCGTCGGAACGGCGGAAGCTCGGGACCCGGCTGCATGGTCTGGTGGGGATCGTTTTGCTGGTAGCCTCCGTTGGCAGCCTGGGGGTTGCGCTGGCCGGGCGGTTCCTGGGAGGTCTGCCGCAGGGGGGCGTGGATCCCGGCTGGCTGGCCACCATCCGGACGGTTCTGCCGGCGCTGGCGGCCATGCTGCTGGCCTGGATCGGCCGGCGCAAGCGGTTCCTGGAGTGGGGGTGGCTGACCTATCCCATCCTGGTGGCCACCGGCCTGAAGATGCTGGTCGAAGATCTGTCCCGCTCCCGCCCGGCTACGCTGTTTGCGGCTCTGGCGGTATATGGCCTGGCGCTGATTGTCTCCGCCCGGCTGCGCCGCACGGGCCCCGAGAGTGGCCGGTAGCGCCGCCGGGATCGGAACCATTCCGCATCGCGATCGCGAAAAGCTTGCGTGCCACAAGCGGAATCCTGCTCGCAGCGCGCCACCTAAAGGTGGAACTCCATACGGATTTCGCTTTGGCGATAGTTATTGGGTTCCATGTGGCGCTGCAAAAAGTCGAGAGTTCTCGCGATGTCTGAAAGGGCTTCGGATCGCAGCCCGTGGTTGGCGCGCTTCGCGCCTTCCCCGGGTAGGAATATTCGGAGGAGGCAACCCTGTAAGGGTTGCGCAAAATCCAGCCATGCCAGGTGTTGGCGCAGCCCTTACAGGGCTGAAATTCAAAAAAATCCGCCTACCCGGGGTAGCGCCTGCGGCGCAACCCCGGGCTGAGTTCCGGAACCCCTTTGGGGTTCCTGCTATTTGTTGCACCTTTATCATCCATGAAACAGCCAAGGGCCAAAGGCACGGTACGTATTCGCCTGGGGCGGAATGTGCCGTCTGCGGACCTTGCCTGGCGGATGATGGCTCGAAGAGAACCCCGGTCAAGTTCGTCATCATCCGGAACGACAACCTGAATCAAAGGGTTATCCCGGCGGAGAATGATGTGGCTTCCTCTTGCAGAGCAGCGATGTACCCTTGAATTGCCTCCCGAATATTGTCGACGGCCTCCTCCCTGGTTCGGCCCTGGCTAATGCAACCAGGAAGGCTTGGGCATTCCGCCACCCAAAAATGATCCTCTCCGGGATAGATGATCACCTGTCGCATTTTTCTCCTCACTTGCTGTAAGTTGTTATGAAAAAGGGGATAGGGAAAAAATATTTCCCCTATCCCATCCACACAGCCGGCTATTCTTCCCGCGAGCGGTGCCAGGCCTGGATGGCCGCCCCGTAGACCGCCGAGCGGTCTCCCAGGGCAAACGGCTCCACCACCAGGCTGCCCCGGGCGGCGGGGAAGACCCGTTCCGCCAGGCGCTCGCGCAGCGGTCCAAAAAGCAGCTCCCCCGCCAGGGCGATCGACCCGCCGACGACCACTTTGTCCGGATTGACGCTGTGGGCGATGGAGGCGATGCCGGCGGCCAGGTAATCGGCGGTCCGGCGGAACACTTCGCCCGCCTGGGGGTCTCCCACGGCGGCCAGCTCCGACAGGGGTTTTACGCCGCTCTCCTCCGGAAGGTGCAGCCCGATTTCCGCCGCGGTTTTCAGCATCCCCCCGGTGGAGACATAGGCTTCCAAACAGCCCTGCACCCCGCAGGGGCAGAGGCGTCCGTTCAAATCGATGACCAGGTGGCCGAAGTGGCCGGCGATATCTTCCGCCCCGTAGTAGGCCCGTCCGTGGACCAGCATGCCGCCCCCCAGACCGGTGCCCAGGGTCAGCCCGACCAGGTGGCGGGTGCCCTGGCCGGCCCCCTGCCACCACTCCCCGCAGGTGGCGGCCACGGCGTCATTTTCCAGGAAGCAGCGGCTGCCGATGCGCTCTTCGAGCGGCGCGGTCACCGGCACATCGTACCAGCCGATGTTGTGGGCCTTGGTGATCACCCCGCGGCGGCGGTCCTGCGGGCCGGGCATCCCCAGCCCGATCACCGCATTCTGCGGGGATACATTGTGCCAGGCCAGGATCTGCAGGATCAGCGCGGACAGACGCGCAAGAACGCCTTCGGCATCCCCGCGGATCGTTTCGGCCACCGACCGGCAGTCCAGCAGCGTTCCGTCGGGCCGGAAGAGAGCCGCGGTATAATGCGATCCCCCCAGATCTACTCCTACCAAATGATCGATTGACATAGCAAGTTCTCCTGCCAGGGTACGATTGCTTTGCGGTCAGGCCGGGACGCCATGCCGGCGGGCGTAGCCGGCGTTGATCTTCGCTTCGTCTTCAAACCGCGGGTACATGCCCACGATCACCGCGTCGGTTTTCTTGATATGGCCGAAGGCATACTCGAAGGCCTTCTCCACCGTGGCCTGGTTGCTGCAGTGCCGCCCGGCTCCCAGGATCTTGAAGCCCAGGCATGGCTTGCCTACCTGGCGGACCACCCGGGTCATCTCCTCGGGGTCCGATTCGAAGAAGGGCTCGCCCAGGGTTACCCTGCCCAGCAGCTTCTGCTGCTCTTCGCGCGTCCGGCTGACGTAGTAGAAGCAGGTCATGAACAGATCGTTTTCCCAGCCCTCGTCGGCCATGCGCCGGATGTGGTCCGGGCAGTGCGAGGAAACGCCGGCCAGCATGCCGTGGTCGTGCACCTTCTTCACGTAGTCGCGAACCTGCTGCGCCTTGCCGGCCCGGAAAAGCGTGTCGGTCACCCCGCCGTGGTGCACCATGGCGATGGGGCTCATGTCGGCGGCCACCGTGCGGATCGGCGCGTCCTTTTCGCGCTCGGCGTGCAGGCAGATGAATTGCAGCTTCCCGCCCTTTTCCCGCACGGCGCGCAGCGCGGCCCGTGGTTTCTCCATGTGATCAAACTGCCAGGTGTTGATCCCCGCCCGGATGCAGCTCTCCAGGAATTCCACGGTCTGAGCCAGGGTGAAAAACTCCTTCATGTGGCGCGAAAGGCTCGGCACCGCATGGCTGAAGCCTTCGATCGGGTTTCCGCCGGCAATCAGCCGGGTGACTTCGTGCCCGCCCAGCCGGATGGTGGGAATGGCTTCAGCGGCCGGCGCGGCCTGCGCCCGGGCTTCTTCCGGATCGGCGATTCGCGCTGCGGCGGCAGTCAGCGCGCCGCCCAGGCCGGCCTTTTTAAGAAAATTCCTGCGTACCTGCTGTCGTCCTGCGGATGGTGTGTGAATCATGCCGTTCCTCCGATACCTGGATCTTAGATGGGGCACCCGGGGTTGTCAAGGGGGCCGGGCAATGCATCGCCGACAGCCGCCCGGCGGCAAAAAGGTATAATCGCAGGGAATGCCCATGGAAAGGATGACCCGGATTTTCGTGCCTCTTGCCGGCTGGGTGCGCGCCCATCACCACCGCCTGAAATGGCTGCACTCCCTCTGGGCGCTGCTTCTGGGGATGGGGGTCATCTTTTTTTTCCAGCACGATTTCGGATTTATCCGCCTGGTGATCGGCTATCTCTTTTTCATCTGGGCGGCCTCGCTGCTGCTGCACTGGGAATCGGAGCGGCTGGGAATCACCGAGGAGCGCCGGCCGCGGCTGCGGCGGGTGATTCTCTATGTCATCCAGAATTTTTACCACGAAATGCTTTTCTTTATCCTGCCGCTTTACTACGCCTGCACCACCTTTTCCAGCGGCAACGCTCTTTTTCTGGCGCTGATAGCCGGCTGCGCCCTGGTGGCCTCCTTCGATGCCGTCTACTGGCAGTGGCTCACCGTCAACACCGGGTGGCCGCGCCTTTTCTACAGCTTTCTGCTTTTTGCCTGCTTCAACATTTTCTTTCCGGTCATCCTGGGGATACGCAACAGCTACAGCCTCTACCTGGCGGGAACCGTGGCCGCCCTGGCGGCGGTCACCCTGGGCCGCCGGCCCCGGGAGTGGGCGACAGCCGGAGCGGGAAGACAGTTCCTGGCGACCTGGGCGGGGATTCTGCTGTGCCTGTACCTCTTCCGAGGATTCATCCCTCCCTGCCCGCTGCGGCTGCAGGAGATGAATTTTGGCACCCGGTTCCAGCCCAAAGGATTTCGCATGGAAAGGCCGCTGGCCACGGCGGGGGAGATCGGCTCGGCACGGGTCCTTTACGTGCGGACGGCGGTCAAGGCTCCCATGGGACTTTATGAAAATGTTCGTCTGCACTGGTACCGGCAGGGAAAGCCGGTGCGCACCAGCCGCCTGGTGACCATGACCGGCGGACGGAAAGAGGGATTCCGCATCTGGGACAGCCTGACCCTGCCGGAAGGAAACCTTCCGGCGGCCTACCGGGTCGATGTGGTTTCCGAAGGCGGACAGCTGATCGGCCGCGGCTTCCTGCCGCCGCGCTGAGCTAAAAGATCTTGCGCAGAATCCGCGCCGGCAGCGTGACCAGCGCCCAGACCAGGCTGAGCGCCCCGCCCACGGCAATGCCCACCAGGCGGAAGGGGAGCAGAAGCAGCCACACCAGCGGATACAGCACCAGGGCCAGCAGCGCCAGGGGCCAGCAGAGAACGAACAGGATGCACCAGAGTAAAAATTTGATCATACCTTTACTACCGTCTTTCGGGGAAAGATATTCGAAAATACTGCAACGGGCGCGGCGCCGGCGCTCCGGCCGCCAATCGGGCCGACCGGAGCCGGTTCACTTCGGCCCTTGCCGGTCGGAGGAAGATAGCACATAATTAATCCGAAAATAAACACTATGACCCGGCAACGACTGGAAACCTGGAAGCAGATCGCCGACCATCTCGGCTGTTCGGAGCGTACTGCCAAGCGCTACCAGGAGAAAGGTCTGCCGGTTTACCGCCTGGCATCCCTGGACCACCTGCGCGTATTTGCCTATACCGATGAACTGGAGCGCTGGGTACACCAGGGAGTCGGCAAGCTTCCGCTGGAGCCCCCGCCGGAGGAGCATGCCGCGGAGGCCGATATCCCGGAATCTGCGGATTCGGGAAGCCAGCCGTCCGAGGTTCACCTCCGGCTGGTGCTTTTGGAAAAGGAGGGCGGCGATGCTGTCCTGGTGATCGACCGGCCGCGGACCATCCTGGGGCGTGATCTGCACGCCGACCTTCTGCTGGCCGACCCGCGCATCAGCCGGCGCCACGCCTGCATCGAGCGTCGGGGAAATACCTTTTTCCTGCAGGACCTGCAGAGCCGGAACGGAACCAGCCTGAACGGCCGGCCCCTCTCCGCACCGACCATGCTGTGCCACGGAGACCACATCTGCCTAGGCGGCGCCATCTCCCTGCGGGTTGACATGGTCACTTCCTCCGAAACCGTCGATTCCGATCCCTGCTGATCGACCCCTCGTGGCACCGGTCTGCGGAAAGAGTTCCTGCAAACCCATGACGCCCGATTCCGGATCCGCCAGCCCTCCCGTGGAAACGGCCGCCGAATCCCGGGCCGGAGAAGGGACGGCGTCCTCCCCGGAGGCCGGGCTGGACCGGCGCCGCTTCGGGCGCTTCGTGCTCACCGGCGTGCTCGGCGTGGGGGGCATGGGCGTAGTCTACCGCGCCTGGGACCCGGTGCTCTGCCGCGAAGTGGCCTTGAAGCTGCTGCGGCGCGACAGCCCGGCGCGCAAGGACCGGCTGCTGCGCGAGGCCCGGGCCCAGGCCCGGCTGGAGCATCCCGGCGTGTGCCGCATCTACGAAGCCGGCGAGCTGGACGGAGAGCCCTTTATCGCCATGCAGCGCATTAACGGCCGGCCTTTGTCGGAGCGGGCCGCCCGACTGAACTTCCAGCAGAAAGCCGAGGTTGGGCGCCAGGTGGCCGAGGCGCTGCACGCCGCCCACCGCGAGGGGCTTATTCACCGCGACGTGAAGCCCGCCAATATCCTCGTCGAGGAGGGGGATGACCAATCCCTGCATGCCTGGGTGACCGACTTCGGGCTGGTGCGCGATCTCAGCGAGGAGGGAGGCGGCACGCAAAGCGGAGTGATCCTGGGAACCTGGAGCTACATGGCGCCGGAGCAGGTGCGCGGGGAGAGCGCGGCCGTCGACCGGCGCACCGACGTGTACGGCCTGGGTGCCACGCTCTACGAGGTTTGCAGCGGGCAGCCGCCTTACGGCCGGCGCGATCCGGGGTCCATCGCCGTGGCCATGGCCCGGGAGGAGATCGTTCCCCTGCGCAGGATAAACAAAAGCGCGCCGGCCGATCTTGAAGCGGTGGTTCTCAAATGCCTGGAAACCCATCCGGACCGGCGCTATCCGTCGGCGCGCGAGCTGGGGGAAGACCTGCTGCGCTACCTGGACGGCAGGCCGGTGCTGGCGCGCCGCGCCGGCCTGCGGCATCGTTTCGGAAAGTGGGTCCGCAAGCGCCGCTATGCCCTGTCAGCGGCGGCGGCGGTGCTTCTCACCCTGCTGGGCTTCGCCCTGTTCCGCGCCTGGGAAGTCGGCCGGATGCGGCGCATCGGGGAGCAGGCCGAGCGCTATATCGGACTGCTCTCCGGGGTGGAGCTGCGGCTGATGTATGCCTACCTGCAGCCGCTGCACGATATCCGCGAAGATCTGCAGGATGCCCGCCGGCAGCTCGGGGAGATCGAACAGGCCATGCGGCGGGAGGGACCGTCGGCGCAAGGGCCCGGAAATTACGTCCTGGGGCGCGGAGAGCTGCTGCTGGGCGATTCCGAGGCGGCCGTCCGGCGCCTGCGCTACGCCTGGCAGGCGGGCTACCAGCGGCCGGAAGCGGCCTACAGCCTGGCCCGGGCGCTGGTAGCCGAACAGGAGCGGCAGCTGGTATCCGTGCAGGGTCTGCCGGATCCCGAGGTGCGCAAGGCCCGCCAGGCAGAGCTGGACCGGGCCTACGGGGAGGAAATCGACCGCTACCTGGCTCTGGCTGCCGGAAGCGCCAACGAAATCCCTATCGAAGTCTACCGTGCCCGGCAGGCCGGCCGCTGGGAAGAGGCCATCCGGGTGCTGGAGCAAGTGCAGGACAGGCTCCGCTGGCCGATCGAAGGGCAGGTCCTGCGCCTCCGCCTGGAAACCCAGCGCGCCGACCGGGCGCGGGACCTGGGCCGGTTTGAGGAGGCCCGGGGATCTTACGGGCGGGCCATGGAGCTTGTCTCCGGTGCTTCCCTCGGAGCGCCTTCCTATCCCCAGAGGCACGAGGCGGCCTGTACCCTGGCCACTGCCCGCCTGGCGCTGCACACCACTCGCGGGATCGATGCCGAGTCTGCCTACCGCCAGGCCCTTTCGGCCGCGGATCAGTATGACCGGGTGATTCCGGAGGGGAAAGAGGCCGGCCGCCTCCGCCGCCAGATGCAGCTGCTCTACGCCTCCTGGCGCTTCTCCATGGGGGAATATGCCCGGGAGGAGCTGGACCGGCTCGATGCCGGGGCGGATGCCTCACTGGCCCGGGACTCCCGGGATGTGGACGCGATGCGGGACAAAGCCACTGCCTGGCGCATCCGCGCTTTTGCGATCAAGGAAGGCTACGACGGGCTTTTCGAGGGGAAGCCGGAGAGGATGGCTGCCGCCATCGGCCAAATCGGAAGCCTGGCCGAACAGATACAGAGGACCGGACCGCTCATCGCCATGGACTGGCACAACCTGGGTTCGGCCTCGCGAGCCATGCTGGAGATCTCCAAATACCGTTCCCCCCAATGGCTCGAAATATTTCAACAGGCCGAACGGCCTCTCTCCCGGTCGGTGGAGCGGGAAGAGCGGTTTGCCCCGGCACACAAGGATCTGGGATTCATTTATTATCTGAGAGCCATTGAGGAAATCGCGCAGGCCCGTCCGCCGGGCCCATGGCTGGAAAAATCGCTGCTTCATTCCCGCCGGGCCATCCGGCTGACTCCTGACTATTTTGATGCCTGGGACAACCTGGCTCAGGCTTTGGGGCTGTCCGCGACGGCCAAAGCCTTCCTCGGCGAGGACCCGACGGCGGATTTCGATGCGGCCGAAAAGGCATTTGTCTCCGATGCGGAGCTGAATTCGGAAAGGGACTACGCCTACACGAATGCCGGCCGTCACTGTTTTTACTTTCGGGCCCGGTTTGAGGCCTGGCGTGGAGGGGACTGGGAAGGTGTCCTGGGCCGTTACGAAACTTTTTTGAACCGCTGGAAAAACGGAGCGGGAGCGGCGACCGGAGGTTACCGCCGGAATGAGGCGAAGGTTTTTTTCGAACTGGCCCTGCTGCGCGCCGATTTGAGCAGCTATTCGGGAAGGGCGATTCCCTTTTCCGATTATGAGAAATTGAGGGGACTCCTGCCCAAGGACCGTGATGAGGCAAGGTATGCGGAGGCGGTATCCTATCTCGTAGCCGGCGATGCCTTGCGGCGCGGACAGCGGCTAACGTCAAGCGAAGCCGGCGCGGTTCGCGCCGGTTACCTGCTTCACCGCGAAAACTGGATGGGAGGGCACCTCTTTGCGGATCTGCCGGGCAGCATGCTCGACCTGGCGGAAAGCCTGGCGGCTCAGGGGATTTCTCCCGAAAAGGATCTGCAGACCCTCGAAAAGCACGAGCAGCGGGTTTACGGCAACGACTACCTGCACCAGCATGAACGGAAGCTGATTGCGGGGCGCGCCGCCCTGATCCGGGCGGAATGGCTGTGCAAAACGGGATCCGACGGCTGGACGGCTTATGCCCGGCAGGCGCAGGACCAGCTGCGGCAGGCGGTGGATGGAAACCGCCGGCTGGAAAAAATGGCGGCTCCCTACCGGAAGCGAGCCGCTTCGCTTCTCGGCCCGGCCGGCGATGAGCCGGCAAAGCAGCCGGGGATTTCCGAGAAAGCCCTATAGGGGCTTTCACGATTTATTGCCGGGCTATCAGGGTTGACAACCCGGTAATAAGTCCCACATCTTCGAATTTCCGTTGGGGAAAGCCCTTATAGGGCTTCGTAACACAGCCCGGGGTTGGCGCGCTTCGCGCCTACCCCGGGTAGGGATACCCGTAGGCAACAACCCGGAAAGGGTTACGCAAAATCCAGCAATACCAGGTGTCTGCGCAGCCCATCCAGGGCTGGATTTTAAACAAATCCGCCTACCCGGGGTAGCGCCTGTGCGC
>CAINFC010000236.1 GCA_903847975.1 uncultured Acidobacteriota bacterium
ACCCCGGGTAGGGGCACCCGCAGGCGACAACCCGGAAAGGGTTGCGCATGATCCAGCAATACCAGGTATTTGCGCAGCCCTTACAGGGCTGATTTTCAAACAAATCCGCATACCCGGGGTAGCGCCACCGGCGCAACCCCGGGCTGTGTTCCGAAGCCCTTTCAGGGCTTTCCCCAACGGAAATCCACAGATGTGGGACTATTTGCCGGGCCATCAAAGAAGATGGCCGGACCTTTCGGATGGGAGGAGGGCCTCTTTACCGGGGTATCATCCTTTCCTGGACTGCTGCAGGAGAAGCTGCCGCACGGCGGCCGCCACCAGCTTGTGCTCGCCGGGCGCCAGCATCCAGACTCCGATCTCCAGGTTGGGCAGCTTGCCGTCCGAAGGGCGCACCTCGATGCGCGGCTCCCCCTTGCGCAGCAGGTCCGCCGCCTGGGCGTTTTTCATGGGAATGCGGTCCTCCGTCCAGGAGATGCGCAGGTGCGGCACCTCATTGGCGATTTCCGGGACAAAGGTCTCGGTTTTCACTCCCGGAATCGAAGCCACCTGGGCGGCGATGTAGGCGATACGCGACTCCCACTCGCGCCACTCGGCCCGATGATCTTTCTGCATATAGTATTCGACCGCCTTCCAGAGCCCGACGATCTCCTCCTTGCCGACCTTGCAGCCCCGCCCCACGCTGTCGGCATGAGGGGAGCCGTTCAGGTAGGCCGCCTCGACCAGCTCCCGCCGCCCCAGCAGCAATCCGGAGCACTGCGGCCCGCGCAGCCCCTTGCCGCCGCTGAAGACCACCAGGTCGAACCCCATGCGGACGTACTCCTGCAGCCTTCCCTGGGGAGGCACGTCGGCGGCGGCATCCAGCAGGGTGGGGATGCCGGCCCGGCGGGCGATTTCCACGAACTCCCGCCGCTTCACCTGCCCCTTGGGATCGGCGAAATTGAGGAAGAACATCATCGCCGTCCGCTCGCTGATGGCCTGCTCCAGCTGGGCGCGGGTTTCCACTTCCACCATCCGGACCCCTACGTTGCGGATGGCGTGTTCGTAGGCCACGCGGTGCGCTTTCTGGACGATCACCTCGCTTTTCAGCCCGGTGATATCCGGAATGCGCCGGATTTTTTCCGGGTCCTTGCCGGCCACGCAGGCCGCAGTAGCCTGCAGCAGGGCCGCGGCGGCGCCGGAGGTCACCAGCGCGTACTCCGCGCCGGTCAGGGCGGCAATTCTCTTCCCCACCGCAGCCTGGAGCTCGGGAATGGGAGCATGGAAGCGGGCCGCCTCCTCCATGGCCCGCACCACGGGCGGAGGCAGCAGGGAGGCGCTCAAGGCGGTATAGGTTCCGGCCGCATTGATCAGCGGGCGAACGCCCAACTCCCGGTAGACCGATTTCTGCGATCCCACCCAGCGCGCCGCGCCGGCCAGGGCGCTGGAGGAGGCGCCGGCCAGCCCGCTGACCGCGGCGGAGAGCATGCCGGCCTGCCGGAGCAGCCCGCGGCGCGAGGAAGTCCATACCCATTTCATAGCTATTTTCCTTTCGGTATTTCCATCGTCCGGGTTTTGGCAGCGATGAAGGAAGCCCTCACGCGGACCACCCCTTTTTCCACCGAGGTATTGGGCATCAGGCAGGTGCGCACTCCGGGGCCCGCGGAATAGTACTCCTTGTAAATGTTGTTCATCGGGGCATAGTCGTTGATGTCCTTCAGGTAGACGTGCCCGGAAATGATGTCCTTGAAATCCAGTCCGGCAGCCTTGAGCACCTCGCCGTGATTTCCGGCCATGCGCCGAACCTGCTGCTCGAGATCCGCCGAGATGCTGCCGGCCTGGACATCGTCCCCGGCCATCTGGGAGATATAAAGCGTTTGACCCGCCCAGACCGCCGGACTGGCGGTCATGGCCATTTCCCCGGGCCCGTATTTCCAGCCGGCCGGGCGCAGCACCTTCCGGTTTTTAAGCTGGGTGACGGCCCAGCAGGTCACTTCCACATGAGAGCCGCCGGGGATCCAGTCGACGAAAACCGTGGCCCGCGCCGGTTCATTGCCGAATTCGAAGAATTCGCTGTAGACCTTGTTGGCCACCGCAGCGTTTTCGTACTTGTCCAGGAACACGTGCATCATGACCGCATGCCGGAAGTCCAGACCGGCCTGCTTCAGCGTGGCCTCCACGTTCTTCATGCACTGCCGCACCTGCTCTTCGAAGGTAGCCGGATGGCCTCCCTGCGGAAGCTGGTCCCCTTTTCCGGAGACATAGAGGATGTCTCCGGCGACGACTCCCGGGCTGAACGGAAAGCCGGCCGGCGGAGCGCCGACATATTTGATGCCCTTGGGATCGGCGTAGGCAATGGAAGTAATCTCGATGCGCGAGTCTCCGGGAACGCTGGGCACGCCGAGCGTCGTCCGGGCCGGCGGATGGCCGGGGAAGAACTCGGCATAGGCCTTGTTGAATTCCGCGTACCAGCTGGAATCCTCCAGGTAGCAGAAATTGTGCACCACGTTCTTCAGGTCCATACCGGATGCCTGCAGGGTCTTGCGGATCTCGCCCAGGCAGTTCCGGACCTTGTTCGGCAGCTCCTCGTTGGGCTTGTAGTCGCCGCGCCCGGCGACATAGGCGGTTTTTCCCACCATCACCCCCGGAGCGAAGAGCCCGCCGGGACGCTTGCCATCGGCGGTCATGAACTTCTTCTCGGGCACCTGGCCGGGGAGATAGGCCAGGCCGGCGGCCAGGCATAAAATAAAAATAGTATAGCTTGATCTGCGCATTTTCATCGCTCTGCTCCTTTCCTGCATATGAGTTGACGGCATTAAAAAAACGGATGAAATAGTATATTCGCTCTCCGGCTCAAAACAAAGGTATTTTGCGGTTTTTTGGCTGCCGGCCCGGATCCTGGAGAGCCCATGAAAAAGAAAAGGGGCACGGCGAACCGTGCCCCGGAGGGAGTGATGAAGTCCTGCGGCGCCTTACCCGAGCTGAAGCGGCGCGGGCACCTGAGCACCGGCCACGCTCAGGCGGCCGAGGGCCTTCCCGGGCGAAAGGCGGGCCGTGTTCCACTGAATCATATGGATCCCCTGCGACAGGTGCGGGAACTCCTGCAGGAAGAGCCGGTCGCCGTGGCGGTCCAGAACCTCCACCCTTGCCGAACCTTCCCGGGGAAGGCTGAGTTCCAGAACCGATGCCGGACAACCGGGCGAGGCGTAGGCCGGTCCGAGATCCCGCAGGTTCGGGCGGCTGCCCCCGGAAAGGCAGGCGACGCGGTTTTCCGCCGGGTAGCGGAAGGGCTCGCTGATCATATGGAAGCGGGGCTCATCGGCGCGGGGCAGATAGATGGTGGACATCGGAGTCCGGGGAATCTCCTCCAGGCGCGCCAGGCGGGGTCCCGAATCTTCCCAGAAGTAGACCGGAACATTGCGGGGATCCAGGGCAGTGGAAACGCCGCGCTCCCGGCCGATATGGAAAAGTCCGAAATTGCCCGGCTCGTGCCCGCCGATCCAGTGTCCGATGATATCGACAGCGAAGGCATCCCTGCCGAAGATCACCAGGTTGGTCAGGAACTTGTCCGGGGTGCCGTCGGAGCCGGGTCCGCCGTCGAAGCCGTCTCCGTTCTGCGAGTAGATGCCTTCGATCATGTGCAGGACCGTTTTGGGTTTGATCAGCGCATAGTGATCGATGGTCCGCTGGATCCACATCTCCATCCAGGCGGCCTTTTCGGTGTCCCAGCGGGGCAGGCCGGCCTTCTGGTGACGGGCGAAAAGCTCGTCGACGTGGGCCTGGGCATCGGGCTGGAAGTCGTCGGCGATGCTCTTCAGCAGTCCGCCGCAGAAACGGATATAGGGGTTGATATTGGTTCCCTGCAGATTCTTCACGCAGAGAGTCAGGCCCATGGAATGGGTCTTCAGCTTGGAGATATTGATCAGATGGCTGTCATCGTAGGCGAAGGGCCCCAGATACTTGGTGCGGCGGAAAACCACCCCGCTGGGGCATTCCACGGTCGTGGGCGCCCGGTCCTGGTCGTCGCCGTAATGCACTCCGGTGCGCCTGGCCATATCGGTAAAACCGGTGACCGGCTGCTCCCGGCCCAGCCCTTCCCGGACGTAAATCTGCTCGGGCTTGATGGAAAGCTTTTTCAGCCCTTCGATAATCCCTTCGTTCATGTAGGGATCGGTGCAGATGGCATGAGTCAGGCCGGTCCCCTTGGTCGAAGTCAGGTTGGGCTTGAAAGCCACCTTGTGGCTCAGATCGATTCCCGAATCCTTTTTCAGGGTGAAGATCATCCGGGCCAGGCTCTCCGATTCCTTCTTCTTCGCTTCGGCATCATCCTTGGACGGCACCTGGGTGCGCCGGATAAAAACCGCGTCCGGATGCGCTTCGAGAAACGGATGCAGACCCCAGTAGCGGAAGGCGCTCTCCGGGGCACTCTTCCCGAAACCCAACCCGGGAACAGCCGCTGCCAGCGGAAGGCTTCCATAGGCCTTTAAAAACTTCCTTCGATCCATATACAATTTTCCTCCTGATTTATTTCACGGGAACGGAGCATAACCGTTCCCTGAAAACAAGTCAAGGTTTGACCGAACCGGCAAACCGGGCCGTTTCCTGCTCGACGTTCTGGCCGTTTTTCACCCCGGCGAATCCGCCCAGAACACTTCCTTTACGGAACACGCACAATCCATCCAGGTAGCGGTCCGTGCCGCAGTACCCTTCTTCTCCGGCCTGAATGCTTTTCAGTCCTTCCAGGCGCCCTTTGAGCTTGGCCAGAACCTGCCGGGCCGAATCCGGGGTCTCCTCCGGAACCAGGAAGCCTTTCCCGAATTCATACTGTCCTACATAGCCGGCCTTCAGCATGCCGATGCCCAGAACGCTCTGCGGCACCATGCGCACGCTGTCGGCCACCAGCTTTTCCTTGGGGAACCAGTCCAGTGCCGGCGGCGGCGTGGTGCGGCCTTCCACTTTTTTCTCCAGGGCGGTCAGGGCGGCTTTCAGCATTTCGCTGTGGTCCTTGACCGGCTCGGCGCTGAGCTCCAGGTAATATTTCCCTTTGGCCAGCAGGGCCTTGCGGGAAAGGACCTGGGCGCGCATCCCCAGGGGAAGCATCGGCTGGCGCGGGTCGCGGTTGGTCATGAAAATGCCGAAGGCGAAATCGGGGCTCTCCATTTCGTAGACATCCACCACCAGGCTGTCGCCGCCGGCGTTCCTGCAGGTCACGCCCTTGAGCTCGACGAAATGGAAAACCAGATAGCCTTCCGCATTTCCATTCATATAGTCAAAGAGGTTGTCGGGGACGAAGTGGCGCGCTTCCCCGTGCTGCTTCCACCCGGGGACAAAGCTGCAGTCGGGTGCCTGGGCCGCCGCCGAAGCGGCAGCCCCAAGCAGAACGATCAGAAAAAAGAAAGGCATCCAACCTTTGCTCATGCGAAAATCTCCTGGGCGCGCCCGACCCGCTGCGCCACCTGCACGCCGTTCGGACAGCGAACCGTACAGCGGGTGCAATCCGTGCAGCGCCGGGCCTGCAGATCCTCGGGCAGCTCCCGGAAGCTCTCGCGACCCAGGCTGTACTGGCCGTATCCTTCGACGTAGCTCAGATAGCGGATCATATCGGAAACCGGAAGCCCCTGGGCGCAGGTGCCGCTGCAGCTGCCGCACATACGGCAGTAGAGCGGGCGGATATACTCCAGCTGGGCCGCCAGGATTTTCTCGTCCTTTTCCTGGAACTTTTCCTTCATGGCCTTGAGGTTTTCGTCCAGCTGGTCCATGTCGGTAATGCTGGGAATGGTGGTGTTGATGTACGGATTGCGCAGCACCCACTTCAGGGCGGCGAGCATGGCTCCTTCGCGCTTCAGGATCTCGTAATTCTTGTCTCCCGGCTTCGGTTTGCGGAATCCGCCGGCCATCACCTTCATGCCGACGATGCCCAGCCCGGCCTTGGATACCGATTCCAGCACCGGATCGATGGTATGGCTCATAGTGAAATTATAGGAGCTCAGCAGCACGTCGATCTGGTCCTTGTGGGCCAGAACTCCATTGACCAGGTCGGCATGTCCGCTGTGGGTGCTGACGCCCGCAAAACGGATCTTGCCCTCTTTCTTGGCCTGCGCCTGGGCTTCCAGCCACTCGTCGGTGATATCTGTGGCTTTGCTCTTGGCATGCAGGTACCAGATATCCAGGTAATCGGTGTTCAGCTCCTTCAGACTGGTTTCCAGATTGGCCAGGGCCTCTTTTTTGGTGGCCAGAGGGTTTTTGCTGGAAATATAAATGTCTTTCCGCCGGCCCTTCAGGGCCTCGCCCACCATCCGTTCGTTGTTACCGTTCTGGTAGCCCCGGGCGGTGTCGAACAGGTTGATTCCCAGATCGGCCGCCTTGGTGATCACGCTGGGATCGGAGGTCACCATGCATCCGAAAGCCACCGAGGTGACCTTCATCTTGGTGCGCCCGAGGATGTTATACTTCAGTTCGATCCTGGAGGACGGCTCGGCATAAGCGGGAGCGGTCTCTTCCCGTCTCTCGGGACGGAGGGCCATGGCGGCGGGGAGACCGATGCCAGCGGTCAGGAAATTACGGCGCGAGGATGATTCTTTCATAAGTATCCTTCATCAATTCCAGTTATTTTTTTAAGCCTGAGACGCAAATAAACAACTACTTCATTGTGCAAGTTTAAGGGATGTTGCCCGGAGTGTCAATCCGCATTCGTTTTTCCATCGGGAACGGGAGGGCCAAGGTGGCCGGCAGGCAATCCGGCAGTCCTCCTTTCTTTCTGTGTTCCCTGCCTTTTCACAGGAAAACGGGAAGATCAGGAAGGGAGAAAAAAGACATCCGGGTATTTCGGATGAAAAGAGGGAAATTTTGCCTCTTCATCTTATAATTGAGCTTTTAAACAAACAGGGAGGAAAAAGAATGATGATCCATTTGCACTTCCGGATTCCGGCATCCATTCCGCTTCTGCTGGCCTTGCTCGCTGCCGGCCGGGTCGCCCCGGCTGCCGATCCGGCCGGATCCGGACTGATCCTCAGCCGCCAGGCGGCCGCCGATTTCCCCCTGAGCGCCGATCCCGAATCTCCGCCGTGGAAAGGCACCGCCGGAGTTTTCGCGGAAAACGATACCTACGGGAAGCCGGTCCCCGGGCACCGCACGGAAATCCGCTCCCGCTGGACCGAATCCCACCTGTACCTGTTATTCACCTGCCCTTACCAGGAGCTCTACCTGAAAGCCGATCCTAAAACGGAAACGGAAACCAGCCAGCTATGGGACTGGGATGTGGCCGAAGCCTTCATCGGCAGCGATTTCCGGAATATCAAGCACTACACCGAATTTCAGGTCTCCCCGCAGGGGGAGTGGGTGGATCTCGACATCGACCGCAACCGGCAGCCGGCCGCGCACAACGGACAATGGAACTCCGGCTACCAGGTCAAAGCGCGGCTGGACCGCGAGCGGCGGATCTGGGTGGGGGAAATGAAAATTCCGATGGAAAAGATCGATTCCCGCAAGCCGCAGGCCGGCCACCTGCTGCGAATCAACTTTTACAGGTTGCAGGGTCCTCCGCCCAAGCGCAAAATGATTGCCTGGCAGCCCACGCACAGCAACACCTATCATGTCCCCGAAGCCTTCGGGCAGCTGAAACTGGAAAAAGAAAAATGAGCCTGCCGCCTGTGGAGCCGGAAACCCGGCCGCTATCCCTGGAACACCGGCCCCTGCTGCATCCCCTGCTGAAAGGAGCGGGAACCACCCTCTCCGAATACAGTTTCGCCAATCTGTATCTCTTCCGCAAGCGGCATGGCTACCGGCTGGCCACCGGGGGAGCGGTTCCCCTGATCCTGGGCATTACCTACGACGGCCTGCGCTACGCCATGCCGGCTGCCGATCTGCGCACCCTGACGGAATCCGCCCGCGAGGGTATCTTCCGGGAAGCCGAGGCCATCTTTCCGGTCCCGGAAGAGTGGCTCTCCGCTTTTGATCCCGGGCGCTATGCCTGGACCTCGGAGGAGGGGGACGCCGATTACATCTATCCCACCGAAAGGATCTGCACCTACAGCGGACGAAAGATGCACGGCAAGAAAAACCTGCGCAACCAGTTTGTGTCCCAGTACCGGCACCAGGGCTTCCCGCTGACACCCGACCGTGTCGCCGACGCCTTTCGCCTGGTGGAAGCCTGGCAATCGGAATCCGGGCTGCCCCCGGAAGCCACCGATTACGCCGCCTGCCTCGAAGCCCTGGAAATGGCCGAGGACCTGCAGCTCTGCGGCGGAATCTACTACGTCGGCGACGCCCCGGCGGGATTCCTCCTCGGAGAGGAGTTGGGACGGGAGATGTTCGTGATCCACTTCGCCAAGGCCCTCAAGCAGTTCAAGGGAGTCTACCAGTTCCTTTTCAGCAGCTTTGCCTGCCTGCTGCCCGGAAACTACCTCTGGCTCAACTTCGAACAGGACCTGGGGCAGGAGGGCCTGCGGGCCTCCAAGCAGTCCTACGTGCCGGAATTCCTGCAGAAAAAATTCCGGGTTACCCGCCGCGGAGGCACTCCGGCTTAGCCGCCTGGCCGCCCGGCCGGCTTGACAGCCCAGTTCTCTTTGGGTATTCTCGTATTCTTCCGGAGCAATTCATTTTTCTATCACCATTTTTTCGGGGAATCAACCTATGAGCTTACCTACATCGATCACCCGCCGGTCCCTGCTGGGCTGGACTGCGGCCGCGGCCTCCATCCTGCCGGGAACGGCCCTGGCCAAAAAAAGCATCCCGATCGGCCTCGAGCTGTACGTCCTCCGCCAGGAAATGGCCAAGGACCTGATGGGCACAGTACGAGCCGCCGCCAAGTTAGGGTACGAAATCGTGGAATTTTATTCGCCCTACACCCAGTGGACCGTGGAATACGCCAAGGAAGTGCGCAAGCTGCTGGACGAGCTGAAGATCAAGTGCCTTTCCACCCATAACGGGGCCGATGCCCTGAGCGCGGAAAAGCTGGCCAAAACAATCGAACTCAACCAGATCATCGGCTCCAAGACCATCGTCATGGCCAGCGCCGGAAAGGTGAACGGCATCGACGGCTGGAAAGGCGTGGCCGAGACGCTGTCCAAAGCCCAGGAAAAGCTGACCCCCCTGGGGATGCGCGCCGGCTTTCATAACCACAAGTCGGAGTTCGTGGCCATCGAGGGCAAGCGGCCCATGGATGTCCTGGCGGCGAATACCCCCAAGGAAGTTACCCTGCAGCTCGATGTCGGCACCTGCGTGGAAGCCGGCCAGGACCCGGTGGCCTGGATCAAGGCCAACCCGGGACGCATTCGCTGCATCCATCTCAAGGATTGGGCCGCCGGGGAAGCCAAGGACGAAAAGGGCTACCGGGTTCTGTTGGGCGAGGGGCAGTCGCCCTGGAAGCAGATCTTCGCCGCCGCGGAAGACAAGGGCGGCGTGGAGTTTTACCTGGTGGAACAGGAAGGCAGCCGCTACACCCCGCTGGAGACCGCGGAGCGTTGCCTGGCCGCTTACCGGAAAATGAGGTCCTAGCATGAAAAGGACATGTTTCTCCTTCGGCCTTCTGCTCCTGGTCCTGACGGCAGCCGGTCTCGGTGCCGATCTGCGCATCGGGATGATCGGCCTGGACACCTCGCATGTCATCGCTTTCACCAAGGCGATCAACGATGCCTCCTCCCCCGACCACGTGCCGGGCGGCAAGGTGGTGGCCGCTTTCAAGGGGGGCAGCCCGGACCTCAAATCGAGCGCAAGCCGCGTCGACAAGTACACCGCCGAGCTGCAGGAAAAATACCAGGTTCAGCTGGTGGAGCGCATTGCGGACCTCTGCAGCCGCGTGGACGCCATTCTCCTGGAAAGCGTCGACGGCCGGCCTCACCTGGAGCAGGCCCGTCAGGCCTTCCAGTGTAAAAAGCCGGTATTCATCGACAAGCCCCTGGCGGCCTCCTACGAGGACGCCGCGCGGATCTTCGCTCTGGGAAAAGAAACCGGTACTCCCTGGTTCAGCTCTTCCTCGCTGCGCTACACCCCCTCCTATCAGAAGGCCCGCGCCGGAGAGATCATCGGAAAGCTGCACGGGGCCGCCTCCAGCGGGCCGGCACACCTGGAGCCGACCAACCCGGGATTTTTCTGGTACGGGATCCACGCCGTGGAAAGCCTGTACACCGTGATGGGACCGGGCTGCGAGAAGGTTTCCATGAGCTCGACGGAAAATTACGACGTGGCCGTCGGAGTCTGGAAGGACGGCCGGGTGGGCACCGTGCGCGGCCTGCGGGCCGGCAAGGAGGCATACAGCCTGCTGCTGTTCGGAGAAAAAGGCGTGGAGTTTGTGCCCGCCGGGGACTTCAGCTACGTGCCCCTGGTGCGCCAGATCATGGAGTTTTTCCAGACCCGCAAGCCTCCGGTTCCCAACGAAGAAACGCTGGAGATCATGGCCTTCATCGACGCTGCGGAGCGCAGCCGCAAGCAGGGCGGCGGCCCGGTGGCTCTGCCCCGCTGATCGAATCGCAGGAGGGTTCGGCTTCCGGCCGCCGGGGTCAGCGCCGGGAGGCGGACCCTCCGATCCTGTTTTCACGGAAGGCCCGCAGCGCCTCCCACGATTCCTCGCTGCCCCACCGGCTGTCCTGCCGACCGCCGGCAATCCCCGGAACGTCCCAGATGCAGAGGCCCGCGCCGGTCGCGGCCGCGTCTTTCAGGTGCTCGGGCAGCGTTTTCTTTGCTGTGCCTTTGCCCCACTCGTACCGGCCGCCGGGGATGCCCAGGAGAACCTGCGCAACGGGAATCCCGCGCTTCCGGGCCCATCCGGCCTGCCAGCTGAATCGGAAGATCGGCGCCCCCCTGGCGCAGACTTTGCCCCGCTGCGGCGTGAACGTTTCGGTGCTCCCTTCGCAAAGATCCCCATAGCCCATGGAGTGAATGGCATCCACCTTTCCCTTCCAGTCCCCCCACCAGCTCATGTTGGGGGCATTGGCGCAGGGGCTGTGGAAGCTGTCCACAGTGAGCAGCTTTTTTCGGGCCCGGAGCTCCCGGGAAAGCCGGGTCACAAAGCGGGAGAAGGCACGCCGGTCGGCACTCAGGTTGCCCAGACCCTCGAAATCCAGGTCGACGCCGTCCAGGCGGTACTTTTCCACCTCCGCCACCAGGCTGCGGACCAGCACTTTGCCGTGATCCCGGAAGGCGGACCGGGACAGATTCCAGTCCCACTTCGTTTCGAAGTTGAAAAGGGTGAGCAGCACTTTGACCCCGCGGGCGCGCCCCCAGTCCACGAACCAGGCCACCTCTTCCGGCCCGACCGGCTCGCCGCGCTGCGCGAAGCGGATCTTCCCTTCCCGGGTGGGCAGCCAGAACTGCAATCCGATGCGGGTAAGCCACTGCCCGGCCGCTACCGAACCGGCCTGATGCATCAAGGCCTTCCGGGACTGCTCCAGCCGGTAGGGCGGAACCCAGCTCATGATCTCCGCAGCCTGCAGGTCCGGAAAGAATATCCAGATCCAGAGGGAAGCGGCAAGCCGGCCTCTGCGTAAACAATCCATCCTCATAAAGTGTAAGCTCTCCTTATCCCGGGGTTGCAGAAATCGTATATAAGATAATCCGGTAAAAAAGGCCCTCTCCCCATCCGAAATGCCCTGATTGCTTCGTTCTTCCTTCCTGACCTTCCCCTCTTCCTGTGAAAGGATTGGTTTTACAGGAAGAAAGGAAGAGCGGGAAGAAAGGCGAAAGGGCCGGGTGAAAGAAGATGGTCATTTCTTACCGTGCCGTCATATCAGATGAAGGTGCAATAAGCAGCAGGAACCCCAATGGGGTTCCGGAACACAGGCCGGGATTGCGCCGCAGGCACTACCCCGGGCAGGCGGATTTGTTTATAACCCTACCCCTGCAGGGCTTCCGCGAGAACTTGTAGAACCGCCATCCTTCCGTCGTATCGCTCAGCCTGCCTTCACCCGGGCAATTTCGTAAGGAAGCGCCACCGCGGTCCGGCAGCCGCGTTCGAAATCGACGACCCGGAAATGCTCGTTGGGGGAATGGATGTTGTCGCTGTTCAGCCCGAAGCCGAGAAAAAGGGTGTCCAATCCGAGCGAGCTCTTGAAATTATTGGCCACCGGGATGGAGCCTCCCTCCTTCATGAAAACCGGGGCCTTGCCGAAGCCCTTCCGGATGGCGCACCGCGCCGCTTCCAGCCAGGGACCGTCCGTCGGGACCACCACCGCTTCGGCACCGCCGTGGTAAACCATTTCCAGCCGGATGCAGGGGGGAGCTATTTTTTTCAGGTACTTTTCCAGTTTCCCGGCAATGTCGGCGGGCTTCATGTCCGGCACCAGCCGCATGGTGATCTTGGCGGAAGCCCTGGAGGGGATGATGGTCTTGCCGCCCTCCCCCTGGTATCCGCCCTGGATACCGTTTACATCCAGCGTGGGCCTCACCCAGGTCCGCTCGAAGGTGGAGTAGGATTTTTCCCCGTACAGCGCCGTCACTCCCAGCTCCTTCCGGTAATTCGCTTCCCGGTACGGCAGGCGCCGGAACTGCTCCCGCTCCCATTTTCCCGGAAGCCGGCAGTCCTGATAGAAGCCGGGAACCAGGATCCGCCCGTTTTTATCATGCAGCCGGCCGATCATTTCGCAAAGCAGATTGACCGGATTTCCGATGGCTCCGCCGAAGGTCCCGGAATGCAGATCCCGGTTCGGTCCATAGGCAAAGATTTCCACCGAGGCAATTCCCCGCAGGCCGAAGGTAACAGCCGGAAGATCCTTGCTGAACTGGGATGTATCGGAAACCACGACGATATCCGCCTGCAGCCTTTTCTTCTCCTTCTGGATGAAGCGGCTGAGGTCCTCCGGGCTTCCGCCCTCCTCCTGGCCCTCGATCAGGAACTTGACGTTTACCGGCAGCGTTCCTTCGGCTTTCAGGATGGCTTCGATCCCTTTCAGGTGGGTGAAGGTCTGGCCCTTGTCGTCGCTGCTGCCGCGGGCATAAATGCAACCATCCCGGACTACGGGCTCGAAGGGAGGAGATGCCCAGAGTTCCAGCGGCTCCGGAGGCTGCACGTCATAATGCCCGTAGTACAGGATGGTCGGCCGCTGCGGACCAACGAGGTACTCCGCATAAACGATCGGGTTCCCCGAAGTCGGGAAAAGAGACGAGGAAAGCCCCAGGTCCTGGAAATGCTTCCGCAGCCATTCCGCGCAGCGCTGCAGGTCGGCTTTGTGCTCGGACTTGGCGGAAACACTGGGAAACCGAAGGAATTCGAAAAGTTCCTCCATTCGCTTCGCTTGCGTCTGTTGCAGGTACTCCAGTGGGGTCATGGTGTTTCTCCCTGATTCATGTTGGTTGATGGCTGTTGTCTTTCCCAAAAACGTCGACTCCCCCTGCTTCTACCGCCTACCGCGCTCCTGCGGAGCCGGCTTCCGCCCGGAATACTGCCGGCAGGAACAGGAGCTGGGGCTGCAGGGCTACCGTGTTTTTCAGAACGATGTTGTCGACGAGCACCCCGCATGCATGCCCGGGGCGCAGGTCGGCGCAGGTGGAATTGGAATCCTGGGTATATTCGAATCGCAGCTGGATGGTGCTTCCCTGCATCCCGGGCAGCTGCATGGAAACGTGCCGGAAGCCGCCGGAGTCCCCGGCCCAGGCAGACATGTCCTGGAAATAGGCGGTGCTGGAGTTCCTCGGCAGGTGCTTGGGGTAATGGAACAGGCTCCCGGTGCGTATCTCCTCGGCAAAAGCTTCTGCCAGGATGCTGCGCGAGGTTCTGCCCGGGGTCAGATCGGCAATCCGCAGCACCGTCCCGTCGTAGGCCAGAATGCGGAATTCCGGGTCATCCTCGGTGTCATAGCAAATATCGAACTCCAGGGTCACAAACCGGCTGGTGCCGGGAATGGCTATGGAAGGACTCAGGGCACGCTCCCAGCGGGTATGGTTGTTCTGCAGGCCGTCGTTGGCGTTGGCGTGAAACAGCCCGTTGGACCCGGCGGAGCAGAAGCCGCTGCCGGTGGTCCAGGGGACGATATTGTTTCCGCCGGCATTGACCGTCGACCAGCCGGCCGGAAGCGCACCGGGGGCCACGCCGTCGAAGTTCTCCGCATAGACGGTTTCCGTAAGCGGCGTGCCGGTCGGAAGGGAAAATTCCAGATCGGTGTTCCCCTGGTAGGAGGCGACGGACAGTCGGAAGTCGATCCAGCTGCCGGCAGCCATGGACGGCGAGACCTGAATCCGAAAGGGCACGGAATTGCCGATCGATTCCCCCGGCGCCAGGTTTCCGTAATCGCTGTATCCGGAGGTCACGGTAACCCCGGCGGTGAGACTGGCGAGGGCGGCATGAACGCCGCTGTAGGTAACATTCCCCAGGCCGCTGTTGGTCACGTAGCTGAACAGGGGGAGGCCCAGCAAAACCGTTTCCCCGGGATCGATATAGCCGTTGGCGGAAGCGTCGCTTGCCTGGATCTCCCCCAACCGAAGGGCCGCCCGGGCGGCGTTGGTTTTTTTAAAATGAAAGTCGGGCGCCGTAAAGCGGCTGTTGGGCTGCCCTTCCGTAAAATCCAGGCGATCGGGATTACCCGCCCAGGCGGCGTACAGGTAGCCTCCCTGGGAAACGCCGCCATTGTAGTCGCCGAGGTTGGGCTGGCTGGTGTCGTTTCCGTAGCCGGCGTGAAAGGGGCGCACGGTCAGAGGTGCGGGCCTCGACCAGACGGATCCGCCGTCGTCGGAATAGATCCAGGTCACTTCAGTCCGGTCCCCGCTCTCGGCCACTCCCTGGTCATAATAGAAAACGCTGACCCGGCCGGTATCCTTGTCCACGCTGACCCAGGGGAACCATTGGGAGCGGTCCGCTCCCGGCCGGCTGTTGAGCAGAACCGGCGCGGAAAATGTTTTCCCGCCATCGGCGCTTTTCTGAAAGGCAATGTCAGCGCCGTCCCTGTTGTTGTTGTTTACATAGCTGAGGTAGATATTTCCGTTAAAGGGTCCCGGCGACTGGTCAACGGCCATGGAGGGATTGTGGTTGATCCGGTCGTTGCCCAGGACATAGTCTTCCGGAAAGAAATTCGCCGTCAGGTCGACCGCCGCGGACCAGGTGGCGCCTTCGTCGGAGGAATAAGAAAAGCCGATATTGCCCGCCTTGCCGCTGTTCGTCGTCCTTCTCCAGGTCACGTACCCCCGGCTGCTGCCGGCCGCAAAGCGCGGCACCGAGGCCTGATCCGCTGCGGAAGATCCCGGATTCAGGACCGAGCGGGCGGCCCAGGAGGGCGGCTCCCCGGACATGATATCGTCGCAGAAGGAAGTGGAAATCTCCACGCCTCCCGGGATCACCGAGGTACTGGTGAAGTTGGACCAGCTCATCAGGACTCTTCCGGTCTCCGGATCCACGTCGGTGAATTCCTTGTCGGCCGAATCGCGGGCGTTGCCGCCGGAAGCCGCCCCGGTCGGGTTGGTCGCCGGAAGGACCTCGTAAGGCCCGCTCCAGGTATGTCCGCAGTCGGTGCTGCGATGAAAACCCATGGTCTGGGCGGTGCCGGTGATCGTCCCGGAAGCCGGAAATCGCTTGACCAGAATGGAGGAATAGATGAACTGGCACCCGTTTCCCCCGGGAATGTACTTCACATCCGGATCTCCGTACACCTGGGGATAGCGCTGGCCGGAAAAGGTGTCGTCCCCCGGAGTCGGGAGCAGCCCCCCGTAGGTAAACGTGGCCCCGCCGTCATCGGAATAAGCGTAGCCGGAGACCGAAACCGGATTGAGCGCGAATCCGTTATTGTCGTTGAATCCGACGACGACGTGCAGTCCGGTGGCATCCACGGCCAGCGACAGCTCGGCCTGCCCCCCGGCAATGCCGATCAGATTATTCCGGAAGTCCGCTCCGCGGCCGTCGGAAAGAGCCAGCGGACGTCCCGGGCCGGCGGCTGGCTGGTTTCCGCGCGCCCGGGAAGCCAGGTATGCCTTGCGGCCCATGCCCGACATCTCCTCCACCCGGATTGAGTCGACCGGACGGCTGGACTCCTCCACCCCCTTCGAGCGGCTGATTTCCGGCGCGGCAGCCCGCCGGTTGCCGCCGCCGGCCGCCATCAGCGAACAAAAGGCTGTCAGACCCAGAACCCAGATCCGCCCCCGAAACCCACTCCGTACATCCCGGCTTGCATCCCTTTTCATGAGCCAAGAGCCAAACCTGAAATATTCCCCTTTTCGCTTCCGCATCCGCTCTATTTCCCTAATATTTCCGCGGCCAGATCCGGATATAGTTTTTCAATGCACTCCGGGCAGATACCGTGGCTGAAATCCGCTTCGGACCGCTCCCGGATGTAGATCTCCATCGGCTCCCACTCCCCTTTGTCGTTGCGAATTTTCCTGCAGGAGGCGCAAGTGGGAAGCAGGCCGCTCAGGGTTTTGACTTTCTTCAGGGCCTCCTGCAGCTCGCCGATCAGGCGCTCCCGCTCCGCTTCCGCCCGGATCCGCTCCGAAATGTCCCGGTTGACGCTGATGACATGCAATCCGTTATGCAGCTGGATGGTCTTGGCGGACAGCGAAACCGTGAGCGCTTCCCCGTCTTTACGGAAGAACCGGGTTTCATAGTTCTGTACGGATCGGTTTTCCCGCAGACGGCGGACCAGCACCTCCCTTTCCTCGAGGTTTCTCCAGAGATTCAGGTCCGTAACATTCCGGCCGATCGCTTCCTCGCGCCGGTAGCCGGACAGCACCGTGAATGCATCGTTGACATTGACAATCCACCCGTCTTCCAGCCGGGTGATCAGCACGGCGTCGGGGCTGGTATTGAAGATGAGTTCCATTTCCTCCCTGGCTTCGCGGATCTCCTGGTTCAGCCTCTGGTTCATCATCAGGATAAAGGAGAAGGTCCAGACCAGTCCGCAGATAATGGCATCCAGATACGCCATTACATTGAGGGGCGTCGATTCGAAGACCCTCATGGGAGTTCCGGTGAGAAACAGCCATCCGCGGATGGAAAAAATGCCGCCGTGGATCAGGAAAAAAAAGAGCGCCAGGTTGGCGGAAGACGCGATGCCCGGCGGCCGGTAACGAAGCAGGGCGTAGGTTGAAAGGAAGGAAAGGGCTGCCAGAGTGACCGAAAACAGGACGCTGCGCCACTGAATGTCGTCCCGCACTGCGGTCAGCCAGAAGATCGACAGAAAGTAAAGCAGAAGGAGGACCAGAAGCACCTTCCGGTTTTCTTTTTTCCCGCAAAACCGAAGGAGGCCGACATACTGGCCCATCATCCCGGCCACGGCAAACAGGTTGAATCCCAGTACGGAAACCAGCTCCAATGCGGGAATATCCCGCAGCAGCATGCCCGCCCCCGCCAGGACCTCGGCGAGGCTCCACAGAAGCCACCAGCCGAGGCCCGGAACATTTCGGTGCAGCCGGTAGTGCCATCCCAGGATGAGCAGCTGGATCAGGTGCGTGATCCCCAGGATATAAATCAACGTTCGAATTTCGAAGGTAACCAAGTATCAAAACCCTCGTAAAAGTTGGCAGAGGAGTCTCTCCCGGCAGCAGGATACAATCGCTCCGTCTGGTTACCCGGCCGCAGGCAGGCATCCACCTTTCCGGCCGGCCCGGGGGCGGCTCCCCCCGCATCCGGCTTAGGATCCTGGCCCGAACACTTTTGTGTTCCGGGCTCCCAGGACCTCTCGCACCTTGGCCGCCAGCATTTTGGGCGTAAACGGCTTGGCAAGAAAGGCAACCCCTTCCTCCAGCACTCCGTGATGGGCGATCACGTCTTCCGTATAGCCGGACATAAATAATACCTTCATTTCCGGTCGGACAGGGTGAAGTTTTCCGGCCAGCTCCTTTCCGGTAATCCCGGGCATGATCACGTCGGTCAGCAGTAGTTGAATGGCCCCGGAATGCCGGGCCTGCACCTCCAGGGCCTCTTCTCCGCTGGACGCTTCCAGCACCCTGTAACCGTTGAACTTCAAGACTTTGCTGGCCAGGTTGCGAAGTTCCCCCTGGTCTTCCACCAGCAGGATCGTCTCGTTTCCACCCTCCATCCTGGGAGGCGCAGCCGCTTCCGCCGCAATCCCCTCCTCGGCACTCATCCGCGGCAGACAGATCTGGAAGGAAGTCCCTTCCCCCGGCTCGCTGCGGACCCATACCCACCCGCGATGCTGGCGGACAATACCATACACCATGGACAGCCCGAGGCCGGTTCCCTTGCCTTTTTCCTTGGTGGTGAAAAAAGGCTCGAAGGCATGCTGGCATGTTTCCTTGTCCATTCCGACCCCGGTGTCCTCCACGCACAGCAGAACATAGGAACCGTCCGGCATTTTCGGGTGCAGGTGGATCCATTCCTCGGAGGCGGCCAGGTTACGGGCCTGGAGGATCAGCTTGCCGCCGTGGGGCATGGCATCACGGGCATTGACCGCCAGGTTCATGATCACCTGCTGGATTTGATTGCGGTCCGCCAGTATGTCGCCCGTTTCGGCGTCGAGGGAGGTCAGGATTTCAATGTCTTCCCCCATCACCCGATGCAGCATCTGCTCCATTTCGATGAGCACCTTGGGGAGGCACAGCGGCTCCAGCTTGCCCACCTGCCGGCGGCTGAAAGCCAGGAGCTGCTGCGTCAGGCCGGCCGCCTGATCCCCCGCCTTCTTGATTTCCTCCAGGGGAGACCGGATCGATTCATGGAGCCCGGGATGGTCCAGAAGCAGATCGCTATAACCGTTGATGATTGTCAGCAGGTTGTTGAAATCGTGGGCCACCCCTCCGGCCAGCCTTCCGATGCTCTCCATTTTCTGGGACTGACGAAGCTGCTCCTCCAGCCGCGAGCGGTCCTCCTCGGCCTTTTTCCTCTCGGTAATATCGCGCACCGAGGCGAACACCATTTTCCGCCCCTCGAAATCGAACATCCGGTTGCTGATCTCCACCGGGATTCTCCGGCCGTCCTTGCTCTGCAGGGTGCCCTCCCATACGGCCTGGGAATCCATGACAATCCTCTGCAGCACCCCGGGGACAGCCGGGGCGGATTCCGGGGCATTCAGCTCCAGGGGGCTCATGCCAAGCAGCTCCTCGCGGGAGTAGCCCAGGCAGCGGCAGGCGATATCGTTCACTTCGATAAAGGTGCCGGGCCCGCCGTTCGGGTCAAGCCCGTGGACGAAGATCGCATCGGTGCCACCGTCGAACAGGGCCCGGTAGCGGGACTCCCGCTCCGAAAGAGCCCGGCTGAGCTTGTGGAGCCGCCGGTTCAAGGCAGCCATCCAGACCATCGTCCCGGTCAGGAAGCAGACCAGACTGATGAGAACAATCAGTATCTTGTCCCAGTACTGGTTCAGCACGCTCCGAAGAGTCAGCTTCCCGTAATCCCGGAAGGGTCCGAGCTCCAGCTCCCGCAGGCACTCCTCTACCGGACGGTAGTCGGGCGGGATGGTCCATCCCGCCGTTTCCGTGGCCCGGGCTGTCTCTCCATCATCCGGCATGGTCAGCAGAGCCACGGTCACGCTTCGCGCCAGGGAATCCGGAACATGGGAAAGTTTCAGAAACGGTCTCTCGGGGTACAGCCGCGTGGAATGAAGCAGGGGGAAGGGAGGCTCGGTGACGGAAGAGGAAGGTGGGGGCAGCGTCCGGTAGTCACCCAGGAAAAGAACGCCGCGGGCGGAAAGGCGTTCGAGATTGCCCGTGGGAACCACGCCGACATCGGCCTGACCACGATCCACCGCCTCGATGACCGCTTCGTTGGACTCCAGGAAGCGAAGTCCCGCCAGGTCCCGCGAAGGATCCAGGCCTGCGGCTTTCAGTTCGCGCCAGACGGAGATCCAGCCGCCCATCGCCTGGGGATCGACGGCCGCCACCCTTTTCCCGCGGAGATCTTCGATCCGGTGGAGGTTCGGCATTTTGCTGCGAAAGAAAACAGTACCTCCCATGCGATTGGTGACCGCACCCGGCCGTGGCGCATACCGATAGGTCGCCAGCGGGATCAAACCGTATTTGGCTTTGAGGTCAATGTAGGCGTTGGAGCTGCAAATGGCAAAATCGATTTCGTTTCGGGCCACGGCCGTTTCGATGCCAACCAGGTCCAGAGGCACAATCCGAAAACGGTATTCGGGAATCTGCTCGCCGAGATAGCGGCCCAGCGCCGCCCAGCGACTGGCTACCGTGCTGCCGGCCCGGGTGGAGGTGATCCCCACCCGAACTTCGACGGGAGCGATTACGGTTTGCGCCGGCGACAGGCCTCCCGTAGCCGGAGCGAGCAGAAGGAAAAGAGCCAGGCGGCGGTAAAATCGCGTGGGCGAGGAGGGGAAAAGTTTTATGAAATCGGCCATGGGAATCAGAAGGAATAGCGAAATCCGGCCCGCAGGGACCGCGGATCGAGCAGGGCAATAATCTCCTTGTAAAGGCTTCCGGAACGTGTGCGGAAATTGGTGACCGTGCTGGTATTGAACAGGTTGAAAACATCCACCAGAGCGGTGAGCCGATGGCGGTCGTTTCCCAGAGCGAAGGCCTTCTCCAGGCGCAGGTCGAAAAGGCCCACCGCCGGGCTGCGGTTGGCGTTGAACGGCTCGGCGGGAACGATTTCCGTCCCGGCATTCGGCAGCCGCACGCTGATGTTGCGGGCAAACGGAAATCCGCTCTGCCAGCGATAGGAAGCGGCCAGAGCCAGGCGCTGCCGTTCGAACTCATACCGGGCATTCAGCTTGCAATGCGAGACGGTGGTACGCCCTCTCCCGAAGAGGCGCCGGTTCGGCTGCCACAGAAATGCTTCGACATGGCTCACAGCGTCATCCGTGTTGGTCGAGGTGCTCTCGCTGAGGAAATCGGCCCCGCGGGTTTGGGCCCAGGAGGAAAGCAGGATCCAGCGGCGCGACAGCCGCCGCTGCAGGGCGAACTCCACCGTCCGGAAATCGGCCTGGAAAGCGGGGGTGCCCGATGCCGCTCCGGGATTGGTCCAGACGCGGTCCGAGCCGATGGAGCCGGACCGGTCAAAAAGGTTCAGCAGCCGGTCGTCCGCCGTACCCATCCGGTTGTCCGCACCGGCATCCTGGTAGGGGAAAGGGAGGTTGTACGCCGAAGCCCGCAGCCGGTCGACTTCGGCATCCATGCGGCGCAGGGTTTTGTAGACCAGGGAGGCGCGCAGGAGGATGCCCTGCAGGAGAGGAACCTCGAGGTGGCCCGAAAGCTCATCGCCGTAGGGATGGCCGATTCGGGGATCAAGGCGCATGGACCCGCCGCCGCCGGTGGTGGAAAGAAGCGTGCCCAGCTCTCCGGGGTCCAGAAGCCGGTTGCCGTTCCGGTCGTGAAAAACATAGCGCCGCGTGCTGAAGCCGACCGGATTGGCCCCCGCGGTAACCGTGGTGCCGGGATCGATAAAAAAGCGACCGGCAAAACCCTTGAGCACCGCCCGGCCGGAGCCCAGCAGATCCCAGGCAAAACCCAGGCGCGGTCCGAAGGAATTCCAGCGAACCAGGGTAGCATCTCCGGTTTTCATCGGAGAAAAAAACTGGGCCTGGGCCGGCACGGAGCTTTGCTCCGGCCATCCCAGGGCATAATGGTCGAAGCGCAAGCCCAGATTCAAGGACAGGCGGGGCATCAGGCTCCAGGTATCCTGCGTGTAAAGCGCCAGGGCCTTATCCCGATTGGTCACCGTATTCGGGGTATTATAAATTTCCACTTCGACGGGAACGCCGCCGCTGTCATAATAGAAAAGATCGCCCGGCTGGAAACGCTCCGTCTCCAGGGAGTCCCGAAACGCCTGGAAGCCGGCTTTGATGCTATGGCTCCCCAGCCAGCCGTCCCGGAAATAGCTCATACTTCCGGTGAGCTGGGGCCGGCGGTTGGTGTTGATCTGGTAGGCATGGAAGGCGTTGGAGTATTGCCCGGTGGTAAGCTCCAGCCGCCCGGGAGGCACGCCGCTCACCGAGGAGCTGCGGGTTTGCGTCGGGCCGCGCAGGGTGGGCTGCATCCAGAGCGCCCCCTGCACGTCCAGAAACAGGCGATGGGACAGGGTGCTCGTCCACTGCACCTTGCAGGCCTGCTGCACGCCGTCCTGGTACTGGGCGGTCTCCGGCGGACGGGTCAGGCCGACATCGCGCGTCGGTTCCACTTTCTGCCGGCGGGTGTAAAAAAAGATTAGCTGGTTCCGTGGATCGAGCGCCAGGGTCCACTTGGCGGTCTCATTCCGCAGGTTGCTTTCGGTGGGCTCCGGCAGCCCGATGACCGTCCGGTTGACCTGAAAATTCCGGAAACTGCCGTAAAACCAGAGTCTCCGGCGGATCAGGGGACCGCCGATTCCGGCATCGAAATCATATTTGCCGGAAACCGCATTCGGCCGGGTGATCCCGCCGGCCGGGGCGACAAATCCCTCCCGTGTCCGGCCGCCGGAAGCCTTCAGAACGTCCGGCACGTTGTCGGCCACCAGGCGGCGGTTTTGAAAATCGAAATAAGCGTCCCCGTGAAATTCGTCTCCCCCGGACTTCACCGTGAATTGCAACAGGGCACCCGGTCCGGCGGCCTCCCCCATGTTGCCGGAGGCGCCCACCTGAAATTCTTCCATGCTTCCCAGATCGAAATATCCTCCATTGCTGGTTCGGGTATTGTTGCTGATGATCCCCTCCAGAAGGGTGCGGCTGGTGGACTCTACGCCGTAGGCAGCGTAAGCGGTCTGATTTCCCGATTTGGAGCCACCGACATCATACCCGCGCAGGTGCATCCCGGGGGCCTGGGCCAGGACCGACCAGATATCGCGGGCGTTGGGCAGATCGTTCAGCTGCCGAAAGCCGAAGCTGGTGTTGACCGCCGTGGTTTTTCGATCGAGCAAAGGGGAATCGGCGTAGACCGTGACCGAATTCTCAATGGAGGCCAGTTCCATCCGGACGTTTACGGTGATCGTGGAGTTGAGGTTCAGGATGACATTCTCCTGACGCCGGGACCGGAATCCCTGCAAGGCAAAAGACACCTCGTACATGCCCGGCGGGAGACCCGGACAGGAGTAGCTTCCGGCCGGCCCGGTGACCGTGGAGCAGGGCTGGATCAGGGCGGATCCGGCGACCGCGACCGTCACGCCGGGCAGCGCGCTCCCGGAGGCATCGGATACCTGCCCCTCGATACGTCCCCGCAACTCCTGCGCCGCCAGAAGAGGAGACGGACGGCAGAGGATAAAAACCGTCAAGACGCAGAAAAGATGCAGGACCCATACGGGAAAGGGAAGTCCCGGAGACCATCGGTTTATTTTCAGTAACCCCCTCCTGGTCTCAGAGGTAAAAGCTTTGCCCAATTGAGATTTTCCCACCACTTTAACCATTCTTCCTTCCGACACGCGCCGCTCCAAGGGCCACCCCTCCCAGGCAGTCTCCTTTTGGCGTACCGCATGGCGGTATGAGAATAGATGATAGTGCAACCGGGGAGGCTTGGACAACAGGCAGGAAAAAGGATTTCGAAAAAACGGGATATTGGGTTTCAACAAACCCTTCCGCTTTTCTTCCCGCTCTTCCCTTCTTTCTGTAAGCCCAATCATTTCAAAGGAAGGCGGGAAGATCCGAAAGGAAGAAGGAAGAAAGAAAGAAGCAATCCACACATTTCGGACGGGGAGTGGGCCTAATTACCGGGGCTCCGTGAAAGGCTTACTCGCACGTCGGCAAAACAGCAGAGCCCCTCCCCGTGCAGGCCAGCGCTTGACACCAGGCCGGGCCGGCACGGTACTATTCCCGGTGCTTTTGCAGAAAGGAAACATCGCATGCCCAGTCAGGTATTTTTCGGTTCCCCCAGGCAAGCCCGCCTGGAGGCCAAGGAAACGCTTCCGGCCAAGCTGGATCTGATTCTGGAACGGCTTCACCTGCGCGACCGGGTGAAGGGCGAGACGGTGATGATCAAGATGCACACCGGAAACAATATCGTCTACAGCACCGTCCATCCGGTGTTCGTGCGGCGGGTGGTTCAGGCCGTCCGGGAAGGCGGGGGCCAGCCCTATGTGGCCGACCTCCACTGGGATACCGCCGGGTCGGAGCAGCGCGGCTATTCCGCCGAGGTGCTGGGATGCCCGGTCTACCCGGCCTCCGGGCCGAACGAAAAATATTTTTACGAACACCGCCGGCCGTTCAAGAATCTCCAGGACTGGAAGGTAGCCGGCCTGATCCAGGATTCCAGCTTTCTGGTCAACTTCGCGCACGTCAAGGGACACCCCAGCTGCGGCTTCGGGGCGGCCTTTAAAAACCTGGCCCTGGGATGCATGGCCGCCACGACGCGCTCGGCGATGCACGACGCCATGCATTTCGACCCCTACTGGTTTCCGGAAAAATGCCCGGATGCCGCTGTGCGCCGTGCCATCGTCGAATCCTGCCCGTTCGAGGCCCTGGTGGAAGACAAGGAAAACCCGGAGCAGCTGCACCTGCACATGGAGCAGTGCAACCAGTGCGGGCGCTGCCTGCGGGCGGCCCCGGAGGGAAGCCTGAAAATCGACGCGGTCAACTTCCACAGCTTCCAGGAAGCCTGCGCCATCGCCGTAGATCTGGTCCTCTCGACGTTCGCCCCCGGGAAAGCCGTGCACCTCAACCTGGCCACCCACATGACCCCGGTCTGCGATTGTTTCGGCTTTACCTCCATGCCGATTCTTCCGGATGCCGGCCTGTTCGGATCCGACGACATCGTGGCCCTCGACCAGGCCACCCTGGATACCATCCGGCCGCTGCGCCTGATCGAGGAGAACATCCCCGCCTGCATGGAGGTACACACCCGCGAAGGGCACCCCTTCCGCTGGCTGCACGGTCCGCTCAAGGATCCGTACAAGGTTTTGGAGTTTGCGGAAAAGATGGGCCTGGGCAGCCGGGAATACGAGCTGCTGGATGTATTTCCGGTGGTGAAGCCGGAGCGGGCCTCTCTGCCCTACATTCCGGCAAAGTAGAACCGCACCCGTCAAAAAAGACAAGCCCGTAAAAAGTCTCAAAAACACCCCAAAACAAACTCACAAACGAAAATCGTTCAGAGTACAGCCTTCAGGCTGCGTGGTGCAAGCAGGTTTCCGCTTGTGGTCCGCAAGCTAAAGCTTGTACTCTGAACAAAGACTTTTTACGAGGTTGTCAAAAAAAAGATGGCTTCGCAAAAAATCGTTTTTTCGTCCGGCTCTGCCGTCCCTGCGGGGACTTGCGTGTGAGCCGCACGGGGTGAAATAGCGGATATCGTACCGTTGCGCTCCGCCATGGCCTTGGGAAACCCCGCGCAAACCGGTACCGGATGGCTATTCCGAGGCAAAGTCCAGGCAGAGACGGCAGAACCGGACCCGTCCGCCACTTTTTACCCCCTCATC